>JBDSWR010000022.1:0-26174 GCA_039926605.1 Rhodanobacter sp.
GGGCTTCGCTTCGGGCTTCGCTTCGGGCTTCGCTTCGGGCTTCGCTTCGGGCTTCGCTTCGGGCTTCGCTTCGGGCTTCGCTTCGGGCTTCGCTTCGGGCTTCGCTTCGGGCTTCGCTTCGGGCGCAGCTTCGGCCCTCGCCTCCGGTTCGGGTCCGGTTTTCAACGCGGGCTTGGCGTCGGGCTTCGCTTCAGGCTTGGCCTTGATCCGATCGAGAACCCGGTAAGCGAGCAGCTTCACGCGGTCATTGATCAGGAACCAGATCAGCGCGTAGCCCCAGACGAACCCTGCCCAACCCCAGCCGAGCGAGGGCATCAGGAACCCGTATACCGCGATCAGCGTCGCCACGATCTGTGTTCCCAGCACGGCGATCCACAGTATTCGGGCCGGCCGGATCGACCAGAACGGGCCACGCGTTCGCGTAAGGAAGATGGTCAAATGGCCGGCCACCGACAGCTTCAGGTACATCATCGTCTGGATCTGCGCTCGGTCGATATGAAACACCCGCTCGCCGAGATAGAACAAACCAAACGCGGACACCACACCGATCACTCCCAGCACCGTGGAAACGCTCAGCACCGTGCGCATGTTCCACGCTTCTGGCTGGTTGCGGTAACGCACGTTGTCGTAGGCGATCGACAAGATCGCGCCATCGTTGAGCAAGGCCAGCATCACGATCATCACCGCGGTGACCGGATAGAAGTTGAACACCAGGATCGCCAGTGTCATGAACAGCAACACGCGCAAAGTTTCGGCGATGCGGTATATCGCATAGCTGTTCATGCGCTGGAATATCTTGCGACTTTCCTTGATCGCATCAATGATCACCGACAACCCCGGCGTCGTCAGCACGATCGATGCCGCCGCACGCGCCGCGTCGGTGGCGCCGGATACCGCGATACCACAGTCGGCCTTCTTCAACGCAGGCGCGTCATTCACGCCATCGCCGGTCATGCCGACGATGTGTCCATGCTTCTGCAGCACGTCGACGATATGAAACTTGTGCTCTGGAAACACCTGGGCAAAGCCGTCGGCGTTCTCGATGGACGCAGCTACCGTGGCGTCCTCTTCCTTGTTCGAATCACCCAAGCTGCCGGCATCGAGGATGTTCGTGCCCATGTCCAACTTCTTGGCGGTCTCTTTGGCAATCGCCAGGGCATCGCCGGTGACCATCTTGATCTTGACGCCCATCGCGCGTGCCGTGCCCACGGTCACCTTGGCATCCTCGCGCGGCGGATCGAACAAAGACAACACGCCGACCAGCTGCCATTTGCCATCCGCGTCCGCGCGCGCGACGCCGAGCGCACGGAAGCCGCGCGCGGCGAAATCATTGACGGCCTTGTCCACCGCGTCCTTGACCTGGGCGGCATTTGCGGACCGGTCCAAAATCACCTGCGGGGCACCCTTGGTCACCTTGAATGTCTTGCCATCCTTGTCCTTGACGCTGGCCTCGGTACGCTTGTGTACCGGGTCGAACGGAGTGAAATGGATGACCTGATATCCCTGCAACGCCTGGTCGTCCTTGAGACCACCAAGCACCGCCAGATCAATGCCGTCGTCGTTATCGGCACGCGAGGCCAGCGCGCCATCCAGAATGACCTGTTCGGCGGTAGTGCCAGCCACGCAGAACGGCTCGCCCAGGCTCAGCTTGTTCTGGGTCAGTGTGCCGGTCTTGTCCGCACACAGCACGTCCACACCGGCCAGCTCCTCGATCGCCACCAGCCGGCTGACGATCGCCTTCTTCTTTGCGAGCAGGCGCGCGCCGACCGCCATCGTCACCGACAGGACCGTCGGCATCGCCACCGGGATCGCTGCCACGGTCAGCACCAGCGCGAACTGCAGCGTGGTGAGGATCGCATCGCCGCGGAAAATCGCTACCGTGATGATCACCGCCACCAGCGCCACGGCCAGGATAATCAGGTAGTTGCCGATCTTCAGCACCGCTTTCTGAAAGTGGCTGACGGTCCGCGCCTGCTCGACCAGCTTGGCGGTCTTGCCGAAGTAAGTGTGCGTGCCGGTGGCATAGACCAGAGCGCTGCTCTGACCGCGGCGCACGATCGAGCCGGAGAACACCGCATCGCCAGGATCGCGCGTGGCCGGCAACGATTCGCCGGTGAGCGCCGACTGGTCGACCGACATTGGATCACCATCAAGCACGCGTGCATCTGCCGGCACAATATCGCCCAACCGGAGCTGGATCACATCGCCCGACACCAGCTCACGCGATGGCGGCGTGACCCACTTGCCATCGCGTTTCACCCGGCATTTGGTCGCAAGGCTGGCCTTCAAGGCCGCAACGGCGTTGCCTGCCGAATGCTCTTCCCAGAAACCCACCACTGCGTTGGCGACCAGCAACAACAGGATGATGAAGAAATCCGGCCAGTGCCCGACCACGGCCGACAGAACCACCGCGATCTCGATCATCCACGGGATCGGACCCCAGAAATAACTGAGAAATTTCAGGAAGACATTGGTTTTCTTCTCCGCGATTTCGTTGGGCCCATCCTTGGCCAGCCGCTTCGTCGCCTCGGCCTGCGCGAGACCCTCTGGCGAAGAGGTGAGCTTCTTTTCCAGGTCTGCAAGCGGCATCGTTTGCAGATCGTCGCCGACAGCAGGCTTCGATTCCGACTTCGCTTGCGGTTTTGATCCTGGCTCGGATTTCGGTTGCGCTTCCGGACTCGATTCCACCTTCGCTCCAGGCTTCGGCGCGGGCGCTTCGGGCTTATCGGTATCAGGCTTCATCTGATCTCTCCGGATCGGTGCGACTGCGCATGCGAAATTCGCTGCGGCAGGTCGTTGCTTGCAAGCGAGTGAGCGCTGGTCAGCGGCAGGTGGAAATTGCCGTAATGGGAGATGTCATGGCTCTGCTGACGTGGCGAAAGATGACTTGTACCTTCCCGCTGAGACGCGGTTCCGCCACGCCATGACCGGTACCCTCGGATGGTGTGGGTCGCAGGCTTCTGGGTGCGAAGTCGTTCGAAGGATAAGGCGCCTGATCCACGGCAAGCCCGACCGGCTACATCCCGCAGGAATCGCGTAAATTGAAAAGGTTTCATGGACTCGGCCTCTCGCTTTCACAGTTGGCGCGGAGATTTTCGGGCGCGCCAATGCGCCTCGATCTGCTCCAGACTCTTGCCCTTGGTCTCCGGCACAAACCGATAGAAGAAGACCCAGGCACCGACCGCCACGAGCCCGTACAACCAGAACGTTCCTGCATGCCCCAGCAGTGAAACCAGACTCAGGAAGGTCACGGCAACGAGCAGGTTCATGGCCCAGTTGGTGACGGTGACGGTGCTCATCGCAACGCCGCGGTTCTTCAGGGGATAGATCTCGGAGATCAGGAGCCAGAAGATGGGGCCAAGCCCGAACGCGAAGCAGGCCACGTAGATCACCAGGCCGCCGATGGCGATGTCGCTTTTGAAACCCGCGAGCTGGGGAAATGCGAAGGCCGCGCCCAGAATGGCCAAACCGACGATCTGGCCACCCACGCCGGTCAACAACAGAGGCCGTCGGCCAACCCGGTCGAGCAGGAAGATGGCGATCACGTGGCAGAACCACATGACTGCTGTCAGTCCTGCTCCGGCCAGGATGGCCGGTCCGGCTGCGCTGATGCCGGCGAACTTGAAGATGGTCGGCGCATAGTAGATGACCGTGTTGATGCCGGTGATCTGTTGAAATGTCGCCAGGCCGAGGCCGACAATCATCGGCATCCGCAAGGAAGGTTGTAGCAGTCCGGCCAGCCCGCCCCCACCTTGCTCGTCCATACCGTGCTGAATGTCGTTGACCTCCCGGTCCACGTCCGATGTCGTGCGCACGCGCTTCAGGACCTTTCGCGCTTCGTCGACCCGCGACTTGCTGATCAGCCAGCGCGGGCTGTCGGGCAGCCACCACATGCCGATCATCAGGCCGACGGCGGGCAGAGCCGCGAGGCCGAACATGGCGCGCCATCCGTGGCTTGCCGAAAACGCATAGTCCACCAGATAGGCGACGACGATGCCGGTCGTGATCGCCAGCATGTTCACCGCGACCAGCGAGCCACGGACCTTCGCCGGCACGATCTCGGCGATGTACATGGGCGAGATGAACGAGGCAATGCCGATACCGATACCACTCGCCACCCGCGCGAAGATCAGCCAGCCAACCGTCGGTGCGAATGCCGTTCCGATCGCGCTCAAGGTGAAGACGACGCCGGCGAGAATGATCAGCCATCGACGCCCGAATCGGCCGGTCAGAGCACCTCCAGCGGTGGCACCAAGAACAGCGCCGACGAGGACCGCGCTCACAACGAACTCTTCCATCGTTGGTGACAGCGCGAACTCGCCCTGGACAAACAGGATCGCGCCGGAAATGACGCCGGTGTCGTAACCGAAGAGAAGGCCGCCAAGCGCCGCAATTCCCACGGCGACATAGACGAACCAACTGACTCCGGCTACGGGACCGCCGCTCGGCGCGACTGCTCTCACCGTTGCTCCGACGTGTGCTTTTGCTGCAGTTGTCACCACTTCATCACTCCGAGGATGTCCTCTTCCGCAACACACCGACACCTGTTTCCCGAGGGTTTACTACCTGCCTGTCCGATAACGGACACACATTAATTTCGGATCAGGAACTGACCGGAGTTCCTGCCTTGATCCAGCGCAGCGCATCCTCGTACCGGGATTCCGAAAAGTGTTTGACCTGCACATGCACGAGATGGGCGGCGATTCTGGGCAGTTCCTCCAGAAGTTTGTTGTCGGTGACCATCGCCAGTCGGACAATCTTCCGGTAGTGGCTTTTGATGAATTGCATATGAGCGAGAAACGCATGGGGATCCGCCCAGCCTGGAAATGCTTTGGCGTGAACCATCAAGCCCAACAGCTTTCCATGTTCTGCGATATATGGATCGATCTCGCGAACCAGCTCCTCAAAGTCAGCCACCTGGAGCGGCGCAGCGGGTTCGAGAATGAGTATCCCTTCGGACAAAAGCAGTTGATGCTCAAGCATGTGTCGTGCTCCGATTTTGCTTTCTATCGCTGCAACTCAGCCAGGGGAACCAGTTCTGTTGAATCCACGCCGCTGGCGTGGCCAGATGCCGGTGCGGTCGTTCGATGAGATTTCATTTGCTGCTCCTTCGAGCCCCAGCATCCATCGACTCCGTGGAAGTGCCGTTCGAGTTGGCCACGCCCCACTTCCAGTTGCGAATCTCCGGCATGTCCTCGCCGTGCGCATCGATGTAATGCTTGTGCTCAATCAGCTTGTCGCGCATCTGCTGCTTGAGATAGGCACCTTTCGAACCCAGGCCCGGCACGCGATCGATCACGTCCTGCACCAGATGGAACCGGTCCAGATCGTTCTGCACGCGCATGTCAAAGGCGGTGGTGATGGTGCCTTCCTCCTTGTAGCCGCGCACGTGCAACTCGTGATTTGCGCGCCGATAAGTGAGCCGGTGGATCAGCCACGGGTAGCCGTGGAAGGCAAAGATGATGTGTTTGTCGCGGGTGAACAGCGAGTCGTAATCGGCATCGCTAAGGCCATGCGGATGTTCGGAACTGGACTGGAGCTTCATCAGGTCAACCACGTTGACCACGCGGATCTTCAGATCGGGCAGATGCTCACGCAGGATCGATACCGCGGCCAGTACCTCCAGCGTCGGCGTGTCGCCGCAGCAGGCCATGACCACATCCGGCTCGCTGTCCTGATCGTTACTGGCCCACTGCCAGATACCGATGCCCTGGGTGCAATGCACGACGGCCGCATCCATCGTTAACCACTGCGGTAACGCATGCTTGCCGGCGACCACGACGTTCACGTAGTTGCGGCTGCGCAGGCAGTGATCCATCACCGACAGCAGGCAGTTGGCGTCCGGCGGCAGGTACGCCCGCACGATGTCGGCTTTCTTGTTGATCACGTGATCGAGAAAGCCGGGGTCCTGATGGGTGAAGCCATTATGGTCCTGCTGCCAGACGTGTGAGGCAAGCAGGTAATTCAACGATGCGATCGGCCGGCGCCACGGCAATTCCTTGGTCACCTTGAGCCATTTCGCGTGCTGGCTGAACATCGAATCGATGATGCGGATGAACGCTTCGTAGCTGTTGAACAGACCGTGGCGTCCGGTCAGCAGGTAGCCCTCGAGCCAGCCTTCGCACTGGTGCTCACTGAGCATGGAGTCCACTACCCGCCCAGTAGGCGCGAGGAATTCGTCGTTGACCTGTTTGGGCGCATCCCACTGGCGATTGGTGACTTCGAACACCGCACCGAGCAGGTTGGAAAGGGTCTCGTCGGGCCCGAATAAACGGAACGTATGCCGATTGAGCCGAACCACGTCGCGCAGGAACTTGCCCAGTACCTGCGTGTCCTGGGCATCCACTGCGCCAGGCGAAACCACCTGCACGGCGTGTTCGCAGAAGTCCGGCATGCGCAGGTCGCGCAACAGCAACCCGCCGTTGGCGTGCGCATTGGCGCCCATGCGTCGACCACCGGTGGGCGCCAGTTCGGCCAGTTCAGGGAGCAGCCGACCGTGTTCGTCGAACAGTTCCTCGGGCCGGTAACTCTTCATCCAGCTTTCCAGCAGCGCCACATGATCTGGATGCGCCGCGTTCACCAGCAGCGGCACCTGGTGTGATCGGAACGTACCTTCGATTTGCAGGCCGTCGACCACCTTCGGGCCGGTCCAGCCCTTGGGCGAGCGCAGCACGATCATTGGCCAGCGCGGTCGCGCGGAGTCCTTGTCGTCGCGGGCGTGGGTCTGCATCGCGCGGATATCCTCGATCGCGCGGTCCAGGGTGCTGGCCATCAACTCGTGCATGGTCTCCGGGTCGTCGCCTTCCACGAAATACGGCGTCCACCCACAGCCGCGAAAGAACTGATCCAGCTCGTCATGCTCGATGCGCGCGAGCACCGTCGGGTTGCTGATCTTGTAGCCATTCAGATGCAGGATCGGCAGCACCGCGCCGTCGGTAATCGGGTCGAGCAACTTGTTGGATTGCCATGCAGTCGCCAACGGCCCGGTTTCCGCTTCGCCGTCACCGACCACGCACGCCACGATCAGGCCCGGATTGTCGAACACAGCGCCGAACGCGTGACTGAGCGAATAGCCCAGTTCGCCACCTTCGTGAATCGAGCCGGGTGTGGTCGGCGCCACATGGCTGGAGACGCCGCCGGGAAATGAGAATTGCTTGAACAGCTTTTTCAGCCCTTCTTCGTCCTGTGTGACATCCGGATAGATGTCGGTCCAGGTCCCTTCGAGATAGACATTGCCCACGACCGCCGGACCGCCGTGACCGGGGCCGGACACATAGAACATGTCCAGGTCGTACTTCTTGATGACCCGGTTCAAATGCACGTAAATGAAATTCTGACCCGGCGTCGTGCCCCAATGACTGACCACCAGTGGCTTCACATGGGCCAGCGTCAACGGTTCGTGCAGCAATGGATTGTCGTAGAGATAGATCTGCCCGACCGACACGTAATTGACGGCGCGCCAATAGGCGTCCATCCGCTCCAGCAGTTCCGGCGTGAGTGTGGGCGTCGTGGTGATCGTCCTGGGGTTCATGGGTTGGGGTTTCCGCGGTGAAGATGGAGGGCGCGAACTGCTGACTTCGTGATGACGATTTGTTTGGTGTGGATGACGCTTGCCCTGGCGTGCGTGACATTGGTTGAAATTGATGGTGCATGCAGTGCGTTGCGCTGAGGCGCGTCAGCTCGCTACGGGTTAATCCGAGGCCATTGCAGGTCCTTTGCTTGACGAAGAGCGTGCCTTCACCGATGCCGTCGACAACCACCAGCGTGTCCAGCCGGCCCAATGCTGCTGCAAAGGCGCAGTTCCATTTCCTGATCTGGTGAACGAACAGCCCCACCGCTTCTGCGGCGTGGACGTCGTCTGCTTCGGAGGCGTCCAGGTTGTGTCGCGCAGGTCAGCAATGATCCGCGCTATGTCGCGCAGTACGGACATGCTCGACGAGACGCCGTTGAGGATCAGCAGGATGAGTGGCTTGGTGGAAGCCATGGAGTTATGCCATCAACCCGGCGTCATGCTGTCGTCGACATGCCGGATTTCATCTGGGCAAATTCTGTACGAGTGAATCCCGGCGAACATATCGTTCGTCGGGAAGATTGCGCGCGTCCTTCCGTATCGGCACGCACAGTCCGTATCTTCTCTGAGCCGCACAGGCATAGCGCCAGTAACCCATGCTGAAGAAAAGCAGGACGATGAGGCCAAACCACAGAAACCAGCCTCCATCAAAGTACGAGTCGTTCCACAAATAACTTTGCATTCCAATCTCCGCTAGTTCAGCAATACAGCGATCGCCGCTGCGAAGTACTTTCTTCATAGCCAGAGGCCGTAGTCACGGTCTGCGCTACTTCGCGTCTGGATGTCGTGATTTCTCATCAGCGTTGCGGTTTCTGCGCAAGTCGTTGTCCCGCGGTTCACTGTTCAAATCAAAGCACGCGGGCGAGGATCCTGCCCGCCGATGACCCTGCGGGTTGCTTTCTGTCCATGTTTCGAGCAGGCGTTACGGCGCGTTCGCGCACTCACGCAGACATCACTACCGCCGCTCGCGCCGGAAGCGCCGACGGCTCTCAGCCCTGGGACGCGATTCGCCACCGTTTGCTTTCGGTATGGCCGGTTCAGGTATGCCTGGCAACGCTCGAGTTTTCGGCTCGACTTTTCAGGGCAGTGGCGCGTCGGCGGGCCGCACCGAGCGCCGTGTGCGGGAGAGCGCAGCTAGACGGCAACATCACATATGACCATTTACCGTAACCGACAGCTAGTGCCTGTGCATCCTGTGCTGGGTTGGCCGTTGGCGCAATCCGGCCGTCGTTCGCACCAGCTCGATAACCCGAAGCTCTGACCATCAGCGACGACACAATCAACGGCCAATGGAAAAAACTCAACTGCACGTTCCAGAGCCGCTTGAGCCAGTTGATGACGAACACTGGCACGTCTCAGACGGGAGCATCGAGAATCTGCCCGGCAAGTTGCAGGAACGCTGAGGCATCGCCAAGGACGAGGCGAGAAAACAAATCAATTCGTTGGCACGAATGAATTGAAGAATTAGCACTGAACCCGTTTCACTCACCGTCGACAAGGGAATCCGTATGAAATCACATGTTGCAGTAACCGCCACTTTCCTCCTCGCCGCATCACTGGGGCTCGCAGCTTGCTCGAACAGCGATCATGCAAGTGATTCGCAAGCAGGAGCTGCGGACCAGACATCCGCGGAAAATCCAGGCGCCATGGATTCAAATCAGCCCGGTTCCGACACGTGGATAACCACCAAAGTGAAGGCTGAGCTCGCAACCACGGACGGCGTGGAAAGCAGCGATCTTTCGGTCAAGACGGTGAACGGTGTGGTCACGATCACCGGTGTTCTGGACAGCGATGTTGCCGTGAAGAAAGCCGTTGCGGCAGCGCAGGGCATCAAGGGTGTCACCCAGGTGGATTCGTCCGGTCTGAAGGTCAAGTAAAACGACCGGCCCGTGCCACTCTCGTTGAGGCACAAACGAGAGACGGAAAGTCGGTCGGAAACGGCAGGCGCGTCTGCTTTGTGCGACGCGCCGCCGTTCTTTTGGGACGGCTTGGGCGCAGAACGGGCGACCAACACGGTCCGTGCCTCGCCACTGCCGCGATGGTCGGCAACGGGCGCTCCACGCAGCCATCCCGCTGCTTTGACAGAGTCCGCTACCGTCCCAAAGTGGCGACTAGCGGCCAGCCGGCTCCACCGATATGCGCTCCTTCGGGACTGCGCCAGTTCCGCTGGCGCTGAAGGCGGGCTCTGCTGGAGCGGACGCAGCTCTGCGCAGCAGATCAGGGTGATCATCGCGCGGGGTAGACGTTGCGTCGTCAGAATGCGGAGCCTTGATACAGCTCTCGCTCATGGTGGATGCCGGCGAACCCTCGACCGGACAGCCATAGTCAAGCAACGAAGTCAGCTCGGGGGTCACCTCGGAGAAGCTCAGGATTTCGCCACCATTCACCCGGACGAAAGCCTGGGCGTCCGTTTGTGCGGCAAATGAGGCAAACGTCGGTCCCATCAAACCACTCAGCGGCTGCCACGCCACGTACCAGGCGGAACGCGCGTCGACAAACGTCCGCGCCTCATTGGAGGGATGGTCCCAATTGATCCGGGCGCTGTCCTGCACCAGCAGTTGCTGCAACCTTGCCGTGTTTTCCGGGTCGAGAACATATGCAAAGAAATCGCGCGTCGAGCCGAATTTCAACGGACCCTTGTAACCCTGCACCCACGCCTCGGCGCGAGGGCCCGGCCCGGCATCGGCGTCCATGCCGCACACTGCGCAGACATCACCCTTGTGAATATCAACCGCTGCCTGTGCCGGCGGTGGCTTGCTGCTGCCGCACGCCGTCAGCAACAGTACGAGCAGCGCTGCCAGCAAGCAGCCAACGGTGGTCTGATGGCCGAGCCGGCGCGAGGTATGCACTTTCATACTTCTTTCCTACGGAACAGGAACTGGGCCAGCGCAAACGGCACGACCACCCAGAGCAACATGACCAGGTAAAGCACCCAGAGCTGATACACATGAGTCGCCGTCATCCCCATGAACAACTCGTTGCCGCTGCCGGAGCCCAGCATCGTCAGGTTGATCAGCCGGAACACGTCGATCGGGTTGAGGTAGAGGAGGCGAGGAAAAACCGACTGCTCCCACGCGTTGCCGCCGCTGAGCACCAGAATCGCCAGCAGGGCCAGATCGAAAATAATCACCGTGGCCAACCAGGTCACAAGCGCCAGGCCCGCGGCGCGCGCCTTGTCGCCGGTGGTCACGCTGATCACGCTGGCCAGCGCGACAAAGCTGGCCCCAAGCAGCGAGGCACTCAGGACGAAATTCCCGATGTTGAGCCACGCCCCGGCGCTGCGAGCCTCGGGCTGCATGATCTGGATGATCACCACCGCCGCACCAAAGCCCACGAGGGTCGCGGTGGCCAGCGCGGCGCAATGGCCAAGGAACTTGCCGGCGACCAGTTCGGTTCTCGAGATCGGATAGCTGAGCACCAGCAACAGGGTGCCGTTGTCCTGTTCACCCACCACCATGTCGTAGGCGATCAACAAACCGATCAGCGGGACCACGAAGGCAGCCAGCGTGGTCAGGCTGGCCAGCGTCGCATCGAACGACGTAAATCCGACCTTGCCGGCGGCGGCGCCACCAAAGTAGGCAATGCCCAGCGCCAGTACGGCGAACAGGATGGCCACGGCAATCGTCCAGCGATTGCGGAAGTCGTCGCGGAACTCTTTACCAGCGATGATCGCGATGCTGCTCATGCGGCCTGCTCCCCTTCCCGCTTCGTGCCCGCGCCGAGATGGTCGTACAGCCGTGCCAGCGAGGCTTCCTCGACCACGATGTCATCGATCGCGGGGTTGGCGGCGAGCCGTTGCAGCAGATCCAGCTTGCCGCCTTCGGCAACCTGGATATCGAACCGGCCGTCGTGCCTGAGTGCGTGCGCCAGGCCAAGTCCGTGCAGCTCCTGCGCAAACGCGGCAGGATCTGCAGCGTCCTTCACCTGCACCACGACCAGGCCGGGCAGTCCCGACTGCCGACGCAGCTCGCTGACGCTACCTGCCGCGAGCAGTTCGCCCTGACGCAGGATAAGCGCACTGTCGATGTGCGGCTCCAGCTCGGCCAGCACGTGCGAGGACACCAGCACGCTGTGCCCTTCGCTGCGCAACTCGCCGACGATTTCGTACAGTTCCCGCGTGGCCTGGGGATCAAGGCCGGCGGTGGGTTCGTCCAGCACCACCAGCTCGGGTGACGCCAGCAAGGCTTGGGCGAGTCCGAGACGTTGCCGCATACCCTTGGAATAGGTGGAAACACGACGATCCCGGGCGGAGTCGAGGCCTACCCGTTGCAGCAGCTCGCCCACCTGTTGTCGGGGTGCGCGTTTCAGTTTCGCCAGATAGACGATGACTTCGGCGCCGGTCAGGTTGCCGTAGAACGCGACGCTCTCGGGCAGGTAGCCGACGCGACGGCGCAGCGCCACCGCCTGTCTGCCCCACGGGGATTGGCCCAGAACCTCGATTCGGCCACTGCTGGGTTCGATCAGCCCCAGGATCAGTTTGATCAGCGTCGACTTGCCGGCGCCGTTGTGACCAAGCAGGCCAATCACCTTGCCCATCGGTACCGTCGCCGACACCCCGACCAGGGCCGCGACGCCCTTGTACCGCTTGCCGAGCGAGGTCATGTCAATGGCGTGGGTCATGGGTTCTGGCTCGCAATTTTTCGGGGATGCTCATCAACGGGTGGCTGTCCTGCACGTTGGGCGGCGTGAACACCGGAAACGCGCGCTGCACGTAGCGCAACAGCAGGATCGAGGGGCTCGACATCAGCACCCGAGCACTCGGATATTTCCACAGCAGTACATCAACGCCGTCATTGGGCCGAAATGGCACGTCGCCGATACCGTCGTCATCAAGGTCCCAGCCCAGATAGTTGCTCCAGTAGTTGCCCTTGCCATCGAGCGACCACTCGTCGGCCACGTTCTGCACGTACTTCACCTGGGTGCGATTATTCACGAACGCGTTGCCGTAGACGTGGTTGTCCTGCGAGCCGGCGGTTATGTGGACGCCGATCGTCGAGTCAGTCAGCAGGTTGGCGTGGATCTGGTTGAACTCGGAGTTGTACACGAACAGCGCCTTGCCTTCGCCACCATCGACGGCCTGTTCGCCGCCGCCACGATCACCGGTGATGTCGTGGATATCGTTACCGCTGATGTCGCTGTAAGTGACGTAGTTGAACAGAATGCCGTAGGAGGAATTATTGAAAATATGATTGTCCGCGACGCGCATGTGCTCGGAGCTCATCAACGCCATGCCGGCAACGTTGTTCGAGCTGATGTTGCCCTGCAGGATCTCGCGTTTGGTATACATCTGATGCACGCCGTACCTGACGTCATGAATGTGGTTGTCGGCGATCAGATCGTCATGACTCACATAGTCATAAATGCCATCGCGCACGGCGGACACATCGTTGCCCTTGATCACACACCACGCGTCGTTCCACAAGTGGATGCCGTCGCCGCGATCGGGTACGCGCAGTTCGGCGATACCGGTGATGACGTTGTCGATGACCTGCACGTGCTGCGGACCATCCAGGTACACGCCGAACAGGACGTCCCGGATCCGGTTGTTTTCAATGACCGCGCCATTCACGCCTTTTTCGACATAAACCCCTGAATTCATGGCCGTGAGATCACGACCGGAGTTACGCATGGTCAGGTTGCGCACGGTGACGCCAGAGACGCGGACCCGCACGACGTCGCCCTGGCCATCGCCATCGAGAATGGCGCCGGGTTCCCCGATCAACGTCACCGGCCGGTCAAGCACAAGATGCACGTGATGAACCCCGGGGGGAACGCTCAGCACCGCACCCGGGGCCGCGGTGGCAACGGCATGTTGCAGGTCGTCTTCGGCATGCGCCGGCGGCGTCATGACGATGGTCGTGACAGCCAGCATCACCATGCACAGCCAGTTACGCCGACGGCTCACGGCGCGCCTCGAGTCAACCGGGGAAAGTGCGCCTTCTGCCGAAGCCGAGACTTGGCGGAAGGCGCACGACTCATCAAGCCTCCACCAACATCCGGCCACGCATTTCCAGATGCAGCGCGTGGCAGAAGAAGGTGCAGTAGTACCAGTAGACGCCGGCCTTGTCCGCGATGAAGGTGGCGGACGCGGTCTCCTGCGGGCTGATCTCCATGTTGAGGTCATAGTCGGAGAGACAGAATCCGTGGGTCAGGTCCTCGATGCTGTCGATGTTGGTGACGACCACGGTCACCTCCTCGCCCTTCTTCACCTTGAAGCTGTCCAGACCATATATCGGCGCCGAGCTGGTCATGTACACAAAAACCTTGTTGCCCTCGCGGACGACCTTGTTGTCGCTCTCCAGAGTGATGCCGTGCTTGGTGGCCTGGGCAACTGTTTCGGCGAAGTACGGGTCCTTGCGATCCCACTTCCGATTGATCTTTCCCGCCATCATCTTGGCCGGAATGATCACCGCGTCGTGTGGTTCGGAGTACATCGGGGCATCGACCACGACCACCATCTTGTCGCCGGAAATATCGATCAACTGATCGAGGTCCGGATGCAGCGGACCGGTCGCCAGGAAGCGATCCTTCGAGAACTTGTTCAACGACACCAGCCATTTGCCATCGGCATCGCGCGTTTCGCCCAGCGAAGTGTGGTTGTGGCCGGGCTGATAGGCGACATCGAGCTTCTGGCGCAGGTAGTTGACCTTCTTGCCCGCATAGGCGTCGATCGCGTCCTGGATGTTCCACTTCACGACCTGACTGTCGATGAACAGCGTTGTGTAGGCATTGCCACGACCGTCGTAAGCCGTGTGCAACGGCCCCAGGCCCAGCTGTGGCTCGGCCACCACGGCACCGCGCGGATCTTTCAGCTTGCCGTCGAAGTAGTCATCGACCTTGCTCCACGCCATCAAGGTGACGGTCGGCGACAACTTGCCGGCGGCAGCGAAATACTTGCCATCCGGGCTGGCATTGAGGCCGTGCGGATTCTTCGGGACGGGGATGTACATCGTCAGTTCCGAGCCGTGGCGTCCATCCAGGATCGGCACCTTGGACGTGCCGATCGTCGTGAATTTGTGCGCCTTGACCGCCGCCTCGATGCGCTTGATGTTGAACACGACCGCCCAGTCGCGCTCGCTCTGCATCATGCCGGCCAGGTCCACCGCGCCCTCGCTGTTGTAGCAGGTTGAAGCCGCGTACTTGCCTTCGTAGTCGCAATCGGTGTTGTCCAGGTTGCCGTCGACGACGACCTGCCACGCCACCTCCATGGTGTCGCCGTCGACCGCCGTGAACATGGTCTGGTATTTCTTCGGATCATCCAGATCGCGGCCATCATTGGGACTGGGCACCCTGAATTCCGCGTTGGCGAACACATAACCGGTGCGCGGTTCACGCTGCACGCGCAGGCCGTGGATGTCCTGCACATTGGGGACTTTGATGATCTTGTCGGTGCGCATCACATCGCAGCGGATGCGGGCGATACGGCAACCCGCCTTGTCGTTCACGAACAGGTAGCGTCCGTCGTAATGTCCCTTGGTCTGGCTCATGTGCGGATGATGCAGGTCGCCACCGCGCGGGAAGTTCTCACCCAGCACGCGCTTGCTCTCGTTGGTGATGCCCCAGCCGATGGCGAAGTCGGTATTGAACACCGGTATGCGCATCAGCTCATGCATCGACGGCACGCCCAGAATACGCATTTCGCCGGACTGGCCACCGCTCCAGAAGCCGTAGTATTCGTCCAGCTTGCCGGGTGCGTCCGCCCCGTTCGGCGCACTTGCCGACGCGGCGGCCACGGGTTGTGCGCTGCCCGCCGCGGCCGCTCCTCCGGCCGCCGGCGTCGCCGAACGACCGCATCCGGCCAGCAGCACGCCACCGGCTCCGGCCAGCCCCGCCATCGCACCCACTCGCATGAAGTTGCGTCGCGACACGTTTCCCGGCCGACCAGGCAACGAGGCAATCTCTGCTTCCGTCAGTGCGCGGATCGGACCAGATTCCAATTCCGGATTCTTGTCGTAGGTCTTGTTGCTCATGGCTGTGGATCCTTCAAATGAATGGAACTGCAAACGGTTCGTGGGTCTATCCGGGGGTCGCTACCGGCGTCTCGGGGTCTTGCGTAGTCACCAGCACGATGGGCGTGGGAAACGGACGTGCAGCGCCCTCGCGCTTCTCCCGCTTCTTGCGACGCTCGACCAGCGGCGGGCACTTGTGGTCGTTGTTGTAGGTCAACTGGCAATCCAGGCAGTAGTGACACTCGTTGTAGTTGATCGGACCGAGCGGACTGATCGCCCTGACCTCGCACTCAACCGCACAAACCTGGCACGGATGCCCGCACTCCTTGCGCCGACGCAGCCACTCGAACAACCGCCAGCGGCCCGAGACCGCCAGGCCGGCACCGAGCGGGCAGACGTAGCGGCAGAAGACCTTGTTGATGAACACGGAGCCGACCAGCCAGATCAGCGCGTAAGCCACGAAGCCCCAGGAGCGCATGAAGTGCAGGTTGACCGCCGTCTTGAACGGCTCCACCTCCGAGAATCGCTCGGCCACCCCCACCGACTGCAGCGAAAGCCCGAACAGGAACAGCAAGATGAGGTACTTGATCGCCCACAACCGCTCATGCACATACGCTGGCGGTTCCAGTTGTGGCACCTTGAACCGCACTGCCACCTTGTTGATCAGCACCTGCATGGCGCCAAACGGACACAACCAGCCGCAGTAGACACCTCGCCCGACCAGCAGCAGAGACACGGCCACAAAGGTCCACAGGATGAAGACCAGCGGATCCATCAGGAACGTGGACCATTGGAATCCATGCATCACCGAATGGACGAAGGTCAGAATGTTGACCACGGAGAGCTGGGCCAGTCCGTACCAGCCAATGAACACGATGGTGTAGATCAGAAAGCCGACGCGTACGCGCTGCACCAGCAGTGGACGCTTGACCACCCAGTCCTGGAAAAGCAGGATCATCGACAGAAAGAACAGCCCGGCCACCAGCACGGCGATCTGGAAGCGCTTGGCGTACCAGACCTTCACCCACAACGGCGCATCTTGGGGAATTGGACTTGTGACGGGCTGCGTGACGTATGCGGCCGGTATCTGGTAGCTGCCGGAGAACGTGCTGTAGACACTTTGCAGCGGTCCAACCTGCCGGTTAACCAGCAATTGCAGGGTCCACGGGGCACCCGGATTGAAGGCCTGGCCATGGCGCAGGATGAAGATGGCCTTTTCGTTGAACGACGGCATCCCTGTCAGTTCCGGCTGGTCCAGCACGACGAAATCGCTGTCCTTGAACAGGAACAGCTTGCCCGCCTGCATGATATGCAGCCGATCAAACACCCCGCCGCGCACATAGCCGACGCCCTTGAACGAGTACAGACCATTGGCGACCACCGCGATCGCCTCGTCACCAGGCTTGAGCCCTTCCTTCAACGTGGCGTAGCCGGACTCCCCGAGAAGATTTCTGCCAACTGTCGGCGGGGTGATATCGCCATAGTAAAGATCGATGAAATTGTCGTTCTGGTGGCCATCAAGCGGCGCCGTCGGATCCTCCATCAAGCCACTTTCGGGCTGACCCTTGAACGCATCGACGACCTTGCCGCGGGTGAGGCTCAAACGGCGAAACGCGCCGTTTCCGGTCAGCTGCGTCCAGTCGGCCTTCTTGAAGTAGTCGGTGCGGATCGTCGCCGGCGCACTTGCCGTGGCCGTGCGGCCGCTGACCAGGTTGCGCGACACGGCCACTTCCAGCGCCGCGTTCATGATCGTCTCGTTGACCACCATGGACGTTACGGTGGCGCTGCTGATGGCGTCGATCTTGATCGATCCCGGTGCGTCGCTGCCACCAACGACGATGTTGTCCTTGACGTTGTGGCCGACGTAGCGGGCCACAAAGTCGTACAGCTTCTGTACCGGTATCCCGACCAGCAAAATCGGTTCGTCCTGATGCAGGACCCGGGTACCGAGGATCTTGCCGGTCTGATCGATGCTCACCAGGATATTCACCGGGTTGCCGGAATACGCTGGCACCGGTGCCACCATCACCGACTCGAACACGTAGCCAATCACCTTGTCACCGGCGTGGACGGCGGCGGCCGGCGGCTTGCCGCTGATGTCATCGAATTGCGTTGCGGTGGGAAAGTAGGCCTTGACCTCGGGATACTTCTGATCGATGCCGGCGAGCGCATCCATCGAGACGAACAGCACAAGGCAGGCCATGCCCAGCGTGAGCCAGCGGCTGAGGCGTGACCGTCGATGCGTTGCGGGGTCGCGACGCGGGCTTTCGAACGTCAGTGCGCGCATGTCAGACCACCTCTGCCTGACCGGAGACTTGCGGCAGGTCGCGCGAACGCCAGCTATTGCGGCAGTCCCTGGAAAACACCAGCCACTGATCGTTCTGCGCGGCCATGACTTCCCGCAAGCGTGGCAGCGGCATCGAGGCGGCAGCCACGCTCATCGCATCGGCATCCACCGAGGTTTCAGCCATCACGGTGACGCTGGAATAGTTCAGCGGCGAATAACCGGTATGCGGATTGATCACGTGGAACAGCTTCTTGTCGACCGAATAGAAGATCCGGTAATTGCCCGAAGTCCCGAGCGCGGCATTGCGCAACGTCACGACCGACGCGATCTGGTTGATGTTGCCCGGGTCGACAATCCCGACGTGCCACTGATGCTTGAAATCGTCGCCGGAGATCGCGCGTACGTCGCCGCCGGCATCCACCAGCGCGTGCTCAATACCGGCAGCCCGCAGCGCGGCGATGCCCTGGTCGATCACGTAACCCTTGGCCAGTCCGTCCAGCGTGACCGCCATGCCTGACTGGGTGAAGCGCACGCCCTGCACATCCAGGGCGATGCGCTGGTAATTGATCAGCGCATCGCGTTCCCCGATCCGGGTACGATCACTTGTAGCGAGTACGGCGGGCTGGCGCATCGACTCGAAATACTGCAGCACCGGCAACACGCTGATATCGAAATCGCCGTCGGTTATCGCCGAGATTGCCAACGAGCGCTGCAAGACCTCCCGCAGCTCCGACGGCAGACTTTCCAGATGGCCATCCCGGTTCAGGCGTGCCACCGGGCTGGCCGGATCGAACCGGGTGAGCGCGGCAACCGCGCCGGCCATGCGCCGAAATGCGGAATCGATGGCGGCACCTGCCTTGTCGACATCGTCGGCCAGGCAGGTGATCGCTACCGAGGTTTGCATCAGCGTCTGTTCGCGACGCACTTCGAATAGATTGCGTTCGCGCCGAAGCACGAACCAGCCTGATCCGGCAACGATGCCTGCAGCCGCTGCCGCGCCCGCCATAGCCTTGAGCAGCTTGCGCCGACCGGGCGAGCGAGGAACTTCCGGTGCTTGCGGAAAACTCATGACGTCAGCCTCCAGCGGTTGAAAACAAGCCGAACAAGCCTTTCAGGTGGGGCTGCTGCAGCTTTGCCTCAGGCCTTGCGCGCGTACATCACGCACCAACCCTGCGGCGCGATATCTCCCTCGACGACCTTGCACGTGCCTTTGGCGGTCGGCGTTTTCCCCGGGACGAAATGGATGCAGTTGTCGCACTGGTCCTTGCCATGCGGCGTGGCCTGATACATCGACACGGCCTGCGACGCCTTGCCGGCTTGCGCCCGCGCCGGCGTGGTTTTCAGCAAGCCAGTGGCCGCTACGGTACCCACCGCGGCGATGGTGATGCCGTTGCGGATGAGAGTACGGCGACTCTCATTGATGCTGTCAGTCATCTCTTTCACGATGCTCTCTCCAGTGCTTTTGGCGTTGGGTATGGCTCAGGCGCGGACTTTCTTGAAGGTGTATACGGCGGTGCGGCGACGCCCGGCGACTTGTGGTCCGTAGTCGGCGACGCTGGCGTGACGACGCGATCGGACTCGCCCTCGCCGTCCGCGCTGACACCGAGTCTTCGCCGAAGTGCCGTGCTGGTCGTGGTGTACTGCAACGGGACTTTCTTGCCCGGATTGAGATATTCGCCTACCGCGAACGCACACAGTGCCGATTCATGAAAGCCCGACAGGATCAGCTTCTTCTTGCCCGGATAGCTGTTGACGTCACCTACCGCGAAAATGCCTGGCGTCGAGGTCTGGAACGTGGCGTTGTCGACAGCCAACTGATGCTGTTCCAGCGTCAGACCCCACTCGGCGATCGGCCCGAGCGCGGGGTGCAACCCCCACAAGACCAGCAACTGCTCCGTCTCGATGCGCTGCACGACGCCGCTGCGCACCCGGACACGCACTGACGTGAGCTCGCCCTGTGGCGCTTCCAGCCCCACGATGTCACCTTCAAGAAACTGCATGCGCGCCTCATCGCACAGTTCCTGCATGCGCTTGACGTGAGCCGGTGCCGCGCGGAACTTGGAGGATCGGTGCACCAGCACGATGCTGCGTGCACGGTCTACCAGCGCCATGCTCCAATCCAGCGCGGCATCACCACCGCCGGCGATGACGATGTCCTTGCCGTCGAAGAGTGCGGGATCGCCAACCTTGTAGTGGAGCGACTTGCCCACCAGGGCCGCAGCCTCGGGCACCTCGAGCTCGCGCGGCGAGAACGCACCCAGGCCGCCGGCGACGATCACCACGCGCGTGTCGAAGCGCGTTCCGGCACTCGTCACAACTTCGAAGCGGCCAGTGTCCATGCGTCGCACCGACGAAACTGTCTCGTCCAGATGGAACTGCGGTGCGAACGGCCGGATCTGCACTTGCAGGCGCTCGATCAGCTCCCGTCCCGTACACACCGGCACCGCCGGAATGTCATAGATCGGCTTGTCCGGATACAGCTCGATGCACTGACCGCCGATCTGCGGCATCGAGTCGATCACGTGCGCGCTCAGCCCGAGCAGTCCCAGCTCGAATACCTGGAACAACCCCACGGGACCGGCTCCGACAATGACGGCATCGGTGCAAATCAGCGTTGTGTCCATGAGTAAATGGGCCTGTTGCGCAGTGCTTCGAATGGCATGGAGTCTCTGCCCTGATGGCACATGACCTTTTGACGTGCATCAATTTGCGGACGCATGGGTCTGTGGTGCGAT
The DNA here is from genome assembly GCA_039926605.1 of Rhodanobacter sp. Lineage (GTDB taxonomy): Bacteria > Pseudomonadota > Gammaproteobacteria > Xanthomonadales > Rhodanobacteraceae > Rhodanobacter. The sequence goes on from JBDSWR010000022.1 coordinate 20,542, forward strand.
GCCACAGGCGCACGAACTGTTTATCTTGCGGGCCCGTCAATGCACGCCATCGTCACTCACCAGACACAGCGCCGCGATCAAGGTAAGCAACACGCTCTTACCACCCGGTTGAGGCGTGCTTTCAAGCTCCATGGCGCCAGCGATCAGATCGGTGTTACCAGCTCCGTTCCCCTCCGTGGGAATGTGGCTGCGTTCCCCGAGCGGTTCGGTCGCGCGGCAAGCGGGGTTTACCATCCGTCGTCCACCAGGGCGCGTAAGCTCGGACACGTGCACTGGTGGAAAAATGACCAAGATCATGGATGACGAACGATCCCGTTCACTCGAACTGCGGGCCGTCGACGGGAAGCTCTTGCTGTCTGCGCAGGGAGCACCAGACATGGTTCGCGACCGATCCGGAGCTCATATCGATACCCATTGGCAAGTACGTTTGCGCCATGCCATCGCTCCGGCGGGTGGCGCGGTGCGGCCTTGCCTGGCATGCCTGCATAAATTCCGAACTGCCATTGCGAGTCGGCCAGCGTGTTGAATGCCATTGAGACAGATGTCGAACTGGACGAACTCAGGCGCAACTGTGGCTATAGCGCCATAGCCGACTTCGAGCTGCCAGCGGGACTCAGCATCGCGGACTTTCAGACGCTCAACACCACCGTCCGCGAGCGCGTACCGCTCGATCGGGGAAGCATTTTGTTTCACCAAGGGGATTCGTTCGCGGCCCTTTACGTCGTGCGTGCCGGTTCGTTGAAAACCTTTGTGGAAGGGTCCGAAGGCGACTTGCAGATTCTTGGCTTCCACCTGCCCGGCGACATCATGGGCATAGGCGGCCTGATCAACGAGCACCATCCGTGCAGTGCGGAAGCGCTTGAACGCTCCAGCGTGTGCGAATTGCGCTATACCAAATTGCAGGAGGTCAGCGCGAGCGTGCCCGCGTTGCACCATCAGATGATCCGCGTAATCAGCGGCGCGTTGGTCAATGAGCAACGCCACATGGTGATGATGGGCAAGCAGCAGGCGCAGCGACGGTTGGTGGTCTTCATCCGCAGTCTGGCCGGTCGTTATGCGCGTTTGTCGCGGGACCCTCTGGACTTGACCTTGTCGATGTCACGCAGCGACATTGCCAACTACCTTGGCCTGGCGCTCGAAACTGTCAGCCGGCTGTTTACCAAGTTGGAGTCCGATGGCGTGCTCGCGGTGAATCGCAAGTCCGTACGCATCCTGCGCCGCGATGTCCTCGATGACCTGTGTGGTAACGAGATCGACATCTGAGCCGCCCGGACAACGGCGGGAGATATCTGTCGCGCCGCGTGACCAATGTTCGCAGCTAGCGTCGTGGGTACCCTGACAAGCACGCGTTGGGTCATTGCATTTGCGGCTCCAGCGACCCACAGATACCGGCAGATCACAAGTTGCCAGCACCTTTTGAGTCTCGTGGCGCAAAGGAAGTCGACTGTGTCGCAGCCATCTGGGTGAAGCCATCAGGTCAAGTAACACCGCTCGCCGATGGCCACGGTCACCATGGCTGGGTTACTCCGGCTTTTTTCTTTTGTTACCCGGTTTGACCATGGTCAATACCGCGCGAGCACATCTGCAACAGCATTCCCCACGCACGGCACGGCCATCACGGCCAACCCGGGGGCATCATGCTGGACATCATCGTCAACGTCGGCCAAACCACAGCCAACCCGTCATGGCCAGTCGACGCGTTGGCCCTTGCCAAGCGCCAGCAGGCGTTTGTGACCGGACTTCAGTTGGTTGCGGTCCACCCTTCGCTCATGGTCATTCCTGACGCCATCAGTTTGCTGGCCGCCGAGGAACAGGATGCGCTGAAGCGCCGGGACTGGTGGCTGAGCATGTGTGAAAACGCGGGTATCGGCGGCGATTGGGAGGTGATACGCGGCATTTCCACACCGGTACTGGCGAAGCGTTCCAGACTGGCCGACTTCATGATCAGTGAACTGCGGGTCAGTGATCCCGACGCACCCATCGGCTTCGACGACGTCACGCGCGTACTGTTTGCCGGCGCCGCGCCCATGCTGCTCGTACCCGATACCTGGCGTGATGGCTTGCACGCGGACCGCATCGTCGTTGCATGGAACGGATCCAGTGAAGCCGCGCAAGCCGTGAAGGCGGCGCTGCCGCTGTTGACACAGGCATCCGCTGTGCACGTGCTTGATGGCGAGCGCAGCGGTCTGCCAGGCATCAGCCCACCACCGCTGCCGTTGCGTGCATGGTTCCAACGACATGGCATCGAGGCCAAATGGCATCCGTTTCCGGTTGAGCACGACGAGGGCCCCGCGCTGCTGGCGGCTACGAAGGCGTTTGGCGCCGACCTGCTGGTCATGGGTGCATGGGGTCGATCGCGAATCAGTGAGCTGGCGATGGGCGGTGCCACGCGCTGGATGCTCGGGCACGCAAACTTGCCGCTGTTTCTCGCTCACTGAGTGAGCGCCGGGCCGGACGCCGGCTTGCTTGGAAATTGCGTTGAAGGTTCGACGTTCGACTCAGCGATGCGGCGCATTTTTGCCAGAATGAATTGATCCCGATCAGCTTGCGGTTCGCCTGGACGACACACCTTCGAGAGTAGAGTCCGGCTCCACACCGACATGTCCTCGCCCGAACAGCGAACCCGTCCGTCCACACAAGGCCAAGGAGCCCTCATGTATTCGACGCTGATGGTTTACCTGGACCCGTCTGCCGACAACACTCGCCTGCTGCAGATCACCGCGACCCTGGCCGAGCGCTTCGATGCGAGCGTGCTTGGCGTTTCGGCCAGCCGGCTCGTTGGAGTCGACTACGACGTCGGGGGGATTCCGGGCGGCGTGGTCGACGTCGGCCACGGAGAGCTGATTGAGACCATGGAAGCCGCCAAGCAGGCTGCGCTGGCCATCCTCAAGCACCCGGGACGCCAGATCGAATGGCGTTCCATCCTGCATCCGGGGCCGGTCGACGCGCCCGTGATCCGCGAGACGCGCAGCGCAGATCTGGTGATTGCTTCTGCCAACTACCGCGGATCGCTGACGCGAGGGACGCCATATCTGAATATAGGCGACCTCGTGATGCAGTCGGGACGGCCCGTGTTGATCATTCCACCAGCTACGGTCGAGCTGAAGGCACGCAGCGTCCTCGTCGGCTGGAACGACACGCGTGAAGCGCGGCGCGCGGTGTCCGACGCCTTGCCCTGGCTGCAGACCGCCGACCGGGTGCTCGTGATCCAGGTCGCTCGCAAGAAGGATATCCAGCAGGCCGAAAAAGGCGTCGCTGATGTTGTGCGTTGGCTCAAGCGTCACCAGGTGCCAGCCGAGGGCAGGACAGTGCCCGAGCAAGGACGCAACGCGCTCCAGCTCGAAGCGGTTGCGGGGACGGAAGGCATCGATCTGATCGTTGCCGGCGCCTACGGGCACAGTCGCTTCCGCGAATGGGCGTTGGGTGGAGTCACCCGCAACCTGCTGCTGTACGGTGATGTGTGCGCACTCGTGTCGCACTGAGAGGCCACGTGCCGCTGCGCTGGCCGACGACCATGGCCGCCGTGCAAGTCGAAAGCTTGCTCTGTCTGGTGGCGCAGGGGTCAGGATCGTGGACGCGCAGTTGCGCGCACACAGCGACATGAAGGGCCCGACTCGCTCATAGCTGCGCTATTGCCGGTAAACACGACGACATCACCTGGCATCGGCAAGTATTCGAGGCACCAACGCTGATGGGCACGCCGACGGACAGGATTCACAAGCGCAGAGTGACGGACGCGCGCGCCGGGCTGTTCATTTGTACGCAGAATATCCAGGACAGGTGGTCAGCGATCGCGGCGTGGAGCGGGAAGAACGGCACCCGCAAGACGCACCAACATGCGATTCAGACCCAATTCCGCATGCAGCACACCGGCGGCACGAAACCACTCGCACATGCCTCACACCGAGCTTCCCTCGGACGTCATCCGCTGGCCGCATCTGATTGCCAGCGCGCTGGATACAAGTGCACATCCAGCACGCTGATTCTTGTTTCCGTGCGCACGAGTACCCAGAAACCATGACTCACGTCGTCACCGACAATTGCATCAAGTGCAAATACACCGACTGCGTCGTGGTGTGTCCGGTCGATTGCTTTCACGAAGGTGCCAACTTCCTCGCGATCGACCCGAAGGAGTGCATTGACTGCACCTTGTGCGTACCCGAGTGTCCGGCCGACGCCATCTTCCTCGAAGACGATATCCCTGCCGGACTGGAGCACTTTGTGCAGATCAATGCGGAGCTGGCGCCAACGTGGCCGGTGATCGACGCGAAGATTCCGGCGCCCGCAGATGCCGACCAATGGAATGGCGTTGCCGCGAAACTGCCGCAACTTGAGCGATGAGCAAAACGCCGCCTCGCCACTCGATGCTGGCGCGGTCCGAGACCCCACTATTTCAATCGAGAAATTCCATGGCACTTCATCACGCCGCGTCCGGCGAAATTATTGACGTTCGACCGCTTGGCGAGAAGCTGAAGCAGGAAATCCCGATTACCCTGGTCAAGAATTCGCACATCCAGGTTTTTCGCTATGTCCTGCTCAAAGGCAATGAGTTCGCCGAGCACAAGGTGCGCGAGGGGATCACCGTGCAGTGTCTCGAAGGCGTCATTGAATTCACCTCGCATGAGCGAACGCAAATACTTCGAGCCGGCGAACTGGTCTATCTTGCGGGAGAAGTTCCGCATGCTCTCAAGGGCATCGAGGACGCGTCGGTACTGGTGACGATTGCGTTGGGCAAGCCGGCCTGAGAAGCTTTGGATGGGTCGACACATTCGGTTTTTAACCGGGGTCGAACTTGGCAAAGTCACGTGGGCGCGCGATCAAAAGGAACACCGACAGTCGCCCCGCGTTGTGTGTCACACCTGACAATTGCGTCCTCAAGCATTCAACAAGCGAGCGACATGAAAGCACTTTCTGCCGACCCCTCCAGCTTCATCGAGAACCGCACCTTCGACGAAATCGAGGTCGGTGATCAAGCCAGCCTGGTGCGCACGCTCAGCGAACGCGACATCGACCTGTTCGCAGCGATGTCCGGCGACGTCAATCCGGCGCATATGGACCCCGCCTTCGCCAGCACCGACATGTTCCATCGGGTGGTGGCACACGGCATGTGGGGCGGCGCGCTGATATCCACCGTGCTGGGTACCCAGCTACCCGGACCGGGCACGATCTATCTGTCGCAGGATCTCCATTTCCACGCCCCGGTCGGGCTGGGCGATACCGTCACCATCACGGTGACGGCCCGGGAGAAAATTGCGGACCGGCAACGCATCATTTTCGATTGCCGCGGCCGCAACCAGCACGGCGATGACGTGATCCTGGGCACGGCCGAGGTGAAAGCCCCGCTGGAAAAAATCCACCGCCCCCGGATCGAACTGCCCGAGGTACGCTTGGGCAACCACGACCGTTTCCATGCCTTGATGGCACGGGCGAAACCTGGCGCGGCGATCCCTACGGCCGTAGTGCACCCGTGTGACGACGTCTCGCTCGGTGCCGCCCTCGAGGCCGCCGTGGCCGGTCTGATCATTCCGATCCTGGTCGGCCCCAGCGCAAAAATTCACGCAGCGGCCAAACAGGCCCGGCTGGATATCAGCGGCTTGCGCCTGGTCGACACACCGCACAGCCATGCCGCGGCC
>JBDSWR010000023.1:0-48593 GCA_039926605.1 Rhodanobacter sp.
CACCATTGATCAGACCGGCCCCGATATCCGCGATCAGACGCCGGTACTCGGGCCGCAGCCTCCCCGAATAGGCGCTCACATCCGAGTCGACATACCGGCCCGCGACCCGCCAACCACTCTGGGCAGCCCTCGCCTCGCAGTCCTCCAACTGACGCGCCACGGCCAACCCGTCCGCCTCTCGGTCAGAGGAGATCCGCGCATAAATACCAGCCTGAACCACTCAAGTAACATACACGCACACTGGCATGGGCCAGCGTGCTCTCACCTGAAATCAGCGAGGCGTTCGTGCGTCGAACTTTGGTTGTTTGCATCACCCCTGTAAATCGAGGGGATGGAGCCAGGCGGGCTCGAACCGCCGACCTCCTGCATGCCATGCAGGCGCTCTCCCAGCTGAGCTATGGCCCCGCCGCTGGAAGCCCGGAAGAATAGGTGTGCGGCCGCCTGTCCGTCAAGCCTTTTCTGACTATTCTGCCCAGCGCGGGCACCGTTGCGCCGTGGCATCGCGCCCGGGGCTGCGTTCAATATGCTGGTGGACAAGCCATCCGGTTGCGCGTTGAGAGCCATCGTTTAAGCTGCACGCAACGATCCTTGTGGCTGACTACGGAGCGGTATGAACGAAATCGGCTTCATCCGCGACCTCGCGATGGTGATGCTGGTTGCGGGCGCCACCACGATCGTGTTTCAGCGCTTGCGCCAACCAGTGCTGCTCGGCTACATCCTGGCCGGCATGCTGATCGGGCCGCATACCCCGGGCATGCTGGTTGCCGATCCGCGCACGATTGAAGACATTTCCAACCTTGGTGTGGTGTTGCTGATGTACACGCTCGGGTTGGAATTCAGCGTGCGCAAGTTGCGTCAGGTCGGCGCGGGCATGCTCGGTGTGGCAGTGGTGGAAGTGGCCACGATGCTCTGGCTGGGAATGAGCATCGGCCGCATGTTTGGATGGAATGGCATGGACGCGCTCTTCATTGGCGCGATCATCTCGTTGTCATCCACCATGGTGGCCACGCGCATGCTCGCCGAGCGTCACCAGCAGCACCAGCCGTTTGCGCAGTTGGTCGTCGGCCTGCTGGTGGCTGAGGACATGCTGGCGATCATCATGCTCACCTTGTTGACCGCCGTGTCGATCAGCGGAACTGTGCAAGCTGATGCGGCGCTGTCACTGATTGGTCACCTGGGTTTGTTCGTGGTTGTCGGCATGGTTCTCGGCCTGCTGCTGCTGCCGCGTCTGGTGGACTACGTGGCGGGCTTCGGGCGCGATGAGACGCTGTTGATCACCGTGCTCGGCATTTGTTTCGGCGCGAGCCTGCTGGCGGCGTGGATGGGTTTCAGCGTGGCGCTGGGAGCGTTCCTCGCAGGGGCGGTGGTTGCCGAAGCGAACTGCGTCAGCCGCGTGCTACGCCTGGTCGAGCCGCTGCGTGACATGTTTGCAGCGTTGTTTTTCGTCGCCATCGGTTTGCAGATTGATCCGCAGTTGCTGCTCGACTATGCGGTACCGGCGATGGTGATTGCGCTGGTGGTGATCGTCGGCAAGACCGCTATTTGCAGTCTTGGCATATTTGTCGTCGGTCATGATCCGCGCACGGCATTGCACTCCGGGCTGGGGATGGCGCAGATCGGCGAATTTTCCTTCGTGATAGCAGCGCTCGGTTTGTCGCTGGGCGTGATCAGTGATTTTGTCTATCCGATCGCGGTCGCCGTATCGGTCGTTTGCATGGCTACGTCGCCGTATCTGGTGCGCTCGTCTGACAATTTGACGAGCGGCTTGCGGCGCTGTACGCCGCGCTCGGTCCGCCTGCTTGCCGTGAGCTATGCCGGCTGGCTGGAAAACCTCAAACCCGTCAACGAGAATGCGGCAATTGCCGCGATCTTCCGACGTTTGTTCTGGCATATCGCGATCAATGTGCTGTTGGTCATCACGCTGTTCATGCTTGGCGCGTACTTCAATCAGCATGGCTGGAGCTGGTTTTCCAAACTTGGCATCAATCGGGACTGGCGCCACACGTTGATCTGGGCCGGCGCGTTGTTCCTGTCGCTGCCCATGCTGATCGCGGTGTATCGCAAGTCCGAGGCGTTGGGCATGCTGCTGGCCGAGCTGGGTATTCGCGAGCGCTTTGCCGGCGCCTATACGCATGCGATACGGCAAATTCTGGCACGCGTCATTCCGCTTGGCGCATTGCTCGGGTTGGCGATGCTGGTGGGGGCGCTCGGAGCAACGATTCTCCCCCAGCGCGGGGTGGTGCTGTCGCTGCTGCTGGTTGGGATTGCCCTGGCGATCGTCTTGTGGCGCAGCCTCGTGCATGTGCACGCGCGCTTGCAGGCTGCGCTGAAGGAGACGCTGGAGCATGCAGATCCCCCACATGATGGATCCGACTAGTGTGCCGCAGCAGGCACCTTGAACCTTTGCGACCACTCGCGGTCGCAGTTCAGGATCGTTGCCAAGTCGTCACCGTCACATCACAATACGAGCCTTGACCCGCAAGGGCCTGGCTGCCATACCGATCTATCCACCTATGAGGAAGTTTCGAATGAAGCATTTTCTACGCCCCACGTTGACGGCGGCTGCCATGGCCATGGCGTTGGGCATGACGGCAGGCGTCTGCGCCCAGACCGCCGCTACCGGTGCAACCGGCACCATTGACAAAGCGAAGGTCAGCTACGTTGTCGGCTATCAGATGGCATCCCAGATTCAGCCCATCATGCGCGAGGAGCTGGACGCCACTGTCGTCGCCAATGCGGTCAAAGCAGCCTTGACCGGGCAGAAGCCGACGATGACCGACGAGGAAGCAAAAAAGGTCATGGAGCCGTTCATGACCAAGTTGCAGGCGAAGTACAAGGCCGAGCAGGCCAAGATCGCCGCAAAGAACAAGGCTGAGGGCGACGCGTTCCTGGCAAAGAACAAGACCGCGCCGGGCGTAAAGACCACAGCTTCCGGTTTGCAGTATCAGGTCATCACTGCAGGCACGGGTGCGCGTCCGGGTCCGACCGATACGGTCCAGATCAACTACACCGGTACGTTCATTGATGGTCAGGTCTTCGACGCCTCCTCCAAGCACAATCCGCCCGGCCCGGCGTCCATTCCCGTGGCGAATGTCATCCCCGGTTTCCGCGAGGGTCTGCAGCTCATGCAGGTTGGGGGGCACTACAAGCTGTTCATTCCTTCAGCGCTGGCCTATGGCGCTGAGCCGCAGCCGCCGATGGAGCCGAATGAGACGTTGATCTTTGACATCACGCTGGTCAAGACTGGTCCGACGCCGGCTGGTGCCGCAGCCCCTGCTGGCAAGTAAACCGGTTGAGTTGTCATGTGAAAAGACGAAAAGGGCGCGATGCCAATCGCGCCCTTTTCGCGTTGTTGCAACCCAGGCCGCGAATGAGAATCCGGCACATTGGTCAGGTGTGTCGAACGAGGACTCCTGACGGCGTGGCACAGGCGGCTTCGTTCGATGGCGCCGCTACAATGAGCGCATATCCAGAGGATTGTTTTCCGCGATGATGAAGGTAGGCATTTTTGGTGTGGGCTACGTGGGCCTGGTAACTGGCGCGTGTCTCGCCGAAATGGGTAATCACGTACTGTGCGTTGATGTTGATGCAGACAAGGTCGCTCGCCTGGAGCGGGGCGAAATGCCGATATACGAGCCCGGTCTTGAAGCGATTGTCCAGCGTAATCATGCTGCCGGGCGGCTCGAGTTTTCAACGGATCCAGGCACCGCCGTGGCGCATGGCGAGATCATTTTCATTGCGGTAGGCACCCCGCCGGATGAGGACGGCAGTGCCGATCTGAGGTACGTGGTAGCGGTGGCCGAAACCATCGGGCGGCATCTGGAACACACGGCGGTCATCGTCAACAAATCGACTGTACCGGTTGGCACTGCCGACGCGGTGCGCACAACCATCGCTGCGGGGCTGCACGCACGCGGGGCGACGGTGGTGTTCGACGTGGTATCCAACCCGGAATTTTTGAAGGAGGGCGCTGCGGTAGAGGACTGCCTGCGCCCGGAGCGCATCATCGTGGGGGCGTCAAGTGAGCGGGCGGTTGCCGTATTGCGTCGACTCTACGCGCCATTCAATCGCAATCACGAACGGATGGTGGTGATGGATGAGCGCTCGGCCGAACTGACCAAGTACGCTGCGAACGCGATGCTCGCGACCAAGATCAGTTTCATGAATGAAATCGCGAATATTGCCGAACATATCGGTGCCGACGTCGAACTCGTGCGCCAGGGTATCGGTGCCGATCCACGCATTGGCTATCACTTCATCTATCCCGGTGCCGGTTACGGTGGTTCCTGCTTCCCCAAGGATGTGAAGGCTCTGGAACACACCGCCCGCACCCACGGCTACGCGGCAGACTTGCTTGGCGCGGTCGAGGCGGTCAATGCTCGACAGAAAAACAAGCTGTTCGAATTGATCATGCGGCACTTCAACGGAGAAGTGCGTGGCCGCACAGTGGCGGTCTGGGGCCTGTCGTTCAAACCAAACACCGACGACATGCGTGAGGCACCCAGTCGCCACCTGATGGAGTCCCTGTGGCAGGCGGGGGCGCACGTGCGCGCGTTTGATCCGCAAGCCATGGACGAGGCTCGTCGCATCTACGGTGAACGCGCGGATCTGGTGTTGTGTGCGGAGGCCGACGATGCGCTGGATGGAGCGGATGTCCTGGCCGTGGTCACCGAGTGGAAAACCTTTCGCAGTCCGGATTTCAGCCGTATACGCGACCAACTGAAGGAGCCGGCCGTGTTTGACGGACGCAATCTGTATGCGCCGGCGACCGTAGAGCAAGCGGGCCTTGCGTACTACGGCATCGGCCGCGGCCGCAGTGTGCGAGGTCACGCATGAGCGGGATCATCGAGGAACGCATGACCGAGCTGGAAATCAAGCTTACGTTCGTCGATCACACGGTACGGGCTCTGGGAGATGCGGATGCAGCCCAGTCGGTGCGCATGGCCGCACTGGAACGCACGGTGCGCGATTTACGCCGGGAACTGGCATCGTTGCGGCTGGATCAGGCGGATGATCCGCATGACGAGCCGCCGCCGCCCCATTATTGATTCATGATTTTCACCGACGGGGACCCCGCATGGTTGATTCATTGCGTGATCAGCTGCTGAAAAGCGGCATCGTCCAATCTGTTCATCGCGAACCGCGGCCTGCCGCGTCGACGGTAATCACCGCTGAGCGCAAAGCGGGCACGCGCAAGTCGCAACGCGTGCCGCGCTCCTCGCGTGCAACTGGTGAGATGGATCTGGCCAAGGCGTATGCGCTGCGTGCGCAGACCGAGGCACGCCAACGCAAGCAGTTGGAACGCGAAACTGCCGAGCAGGCGCGGATGCGTCGTGAGCGCAAGTTGAAAATCGCGCAACTGCTGCTCGGCAATGCCTTGAACAAGGCCGACGCGGATCAAGCGCGCAATTTTGAATATGCCGGCAAGATCCGGCGGGTGTATGTCAACGCGGAACAATGGCTTGCGCTCAATGCCGGCCAGCTTGGCGTGGTGCAACAGGGTGGGCGCTACTTGCTGGTGACGCGCGATGTGGCTGCACAGGTGGCGGCGATTGATCCCCACCACGTGGCATTGCTGGTCGAGCCTGGAGCCGCGGCTGCGAGCGACGACGGCGTTCCAGATGATTTGATGTGGTGACGTGCGCTACCGGGCCGCTGGGGGCTCCTGTGGAACGTAGTCTGGTCTCAGCGCCGGATGCTCCCAGCCGCTCTTCGGAGTGAATCGCTCCCCGTGGACTTGGGCCAACTGCTCCAGTTGTTGCTTCACCTTGGCGGCCCCCTCGTTGCGCACGTAGGTGATCGGTCCGCCGCGGAACGGCGCGAAACCCGTGCCGAAAATGACGCCTGCATCGAGCAGGTCGGCGTCATCAACCACACCATCGGCCAGACACGCCACCGCTTCGTTGATCATCGGCAGAATCATGCGTGCCTGCAGATCCGGCGGTGGCACGTAGCCTTTGTCCACGTCCGGTTTTTGTGGCTTGCCGTCGTTCCACATATACAGGCCCTGGCCGTCTTTCTTGCCACGCTTGCCGGTTTCGAGTTTCGCATCCAGCCCGGCCGGCAGCTCCAGCCCGAGGAATGGCGCCAGCTCACGCCCAACCGACGCACACACGTCGAGGCCGACCGTGTCCGCCAATTCGATCGGCCCCATGGGCATGCCAAACTGTTTGGCCTCCCGATCCAGCACCGGGCCGGGGACGCCCTCTGCGAACAAGCGCATGGCTTCAAGCAAGTACGGCATCAGAATGCGGTTGACCAGGAAGCCGGGCGTGCCCTTGACAGCGACCGGTAGTTTGCCCAACGCCTTGCATAGCGCCAGGGCGCGCTTTTCGACTGCATGATCCAGTTGGTCGTGACGCACGACTTCCACCAGCGGCATTTGTGCCACCGGGTTGAAGAAATGCAGCCCGAGGAAATTCTGTGGGCGAGACAGGCCGGCGCGCAACTCGTCCAGCGGAATGCTGGAGGTGTTGCTGGCAAGGATATCGTTCGCGCGCAGTTGCGGTTCCAGCCGCGCATACAGCTCGCGCTTGGCGCTGCCGTCCTCGTAAATCGCCTCCAGTGCAAGGTCGGCGTCGTTGATGCCGGTGCCCTCGGGATCGGCGCGCAAACGGTGGATCGCCGCCTCCACCTTGTCGGTTGCCTTCAGTTTTTTCTCGTACAGTTGTCGCGCGCGATCCAGTGCCGGTTGGATATATTGCATGCCGCGATCACTCAGGGTGACATCAAATCCCCGCAGTGCGCACCATGCGGCAATGTCGCCGCCCATGACGCCTGCGCCAACTACATGCACGCGCTTGATCCGGGCGTCGACGTCGGTGCCCTGGTTTTTCAGGCGCTCCCGCAGGAAGAAGATCCGGATCAAGTTCTGGGCGGTGGCTGTTTGCGCCAGCCGCGCAACTGAACGCGCCTCCAATCGCAGCCGACGCTGCACGTCGCCACCGCCGCTCTGCCACACGTCGATGAGGGCGAATGGCGCAGGGTAGTGTTCCTTGCGCACTTTGGCGGCAGTGCGCTTGCGCACGACTGGCGCCAGAATCTGCCGCGCGATCCACGTGTTGCCCAGCCACACCTTGCCGCGCAGTGTGAGCGCTCTGGCATGTGGGTGGCGCAACAACTGTCGCGCTTCCGCCAGCAACTCTTCCGGGCGCGCCAGCCGGTCAACCAGCCCCAACGCCAACGCCCGTCGAGGGGACAGCGAGTTGCCGTTGAGCATCAACGCCAACGCGTCGGTCGCACCGATCAAATACGGCAATCGTGCCGTGCCGCCCCATCCAGGATGGATGCCCAGCATGACTTCAGGCAGGGCAATGCGCGTCGAGCCGTCATCCGCGGCAATGCGTTGATCACACGCCAGGGCCAGCTCGGTACCACCACCCATGCACGCGCCGTGGATCGCGGCCACGGTAGGGCAACGCAAGCGGGACAGTGACGTAAAGACACGCTGTCCGCGCTCGATATTTTCCAGCACGGATCCTTCTTGCGCATAGGTCACGAATTCCTTGATGTCCGCGCCTACCGCGAACCCACTGGCCTTCGCCGAGTGGATGATCACTCCGGCGGGGCTGTCAATGGCCAGGCGCTCAACCAGTTGTGCCAACTCGTCCAGCACGGCGCTGGAGATGGCATTGACGGCGCTGTTGGCCCGGTCCAGTGTCAACGTCACGATGGCGTCGTCACTGATACTGGTTTTCCAGTGGTTGAAACGCAGTCCTTCAAACATGGCTTGTGTGGATAGCGGGCAGAGCCTGAACCATACTGTTCCCGTGCCACGATTGCGAGACGCTGTGTCCAACTGGCCGCCGCGCCAGCGCATCAGTGCTACTCGGCGGTATTGTGCTGCTGGTGCAAAACCGTGTTGCCACACTGAAATGCCGCAATTCGGTTGTAAATTGGGGTACCGTTCAGCTTGATGCAGTTGGCGGACCGTATGGGTCGCCGTTCAACGCCAGATAGCAGGGCCTTGACTAGGTCGAAACATTTCGTTCGAGTGCAGGCAACACAGGAAACCGCGGTCGATGAGTTCCGTGACGTCATTGGGGGCAACGCAAGCTGGGAACGACGTGTTTGCGCGCATTCTGGGGGCGTCCAGCGGTCTGGTAGTGCTCGACAGCGAGGACCCCAGAGCGACGATCGGGCAGTTTCGTGCGCTTGCCCGGCGCACTGGCCAGGCGGTCTATTTGTGGGAGCCGATGTCCGGTCTGAGCAGTCTGCGCGATGTGCATGCGCGCTTTCCGGACTGCCAGCGGATTGGCAGCGCGTTGCGCCACGTACGGCAAAGTCTGCACTTTGGCGTGTATTTCCTGGTCGGGCTGGAGCTTCCGCTGAGCGCCGCGGACGCGGCATTGCTGCGCCAACTGGCGCGTGAATCCACGGAACATCTGCGCCGCGTCGTCCTGGTCAGCCCGCCGGTGGCATTGGTTGAAGAGCTTGGCGCTCTGGCCGTCCACCTGCACCAAGAGAGCTCCAGCCCGCGGCATCTGCGCATGCGCGATGGCCGCTGGCTGGTTGAGGGCTGAGATGCTTGTGGCCAACAGCGTTCTGGTCGTCGCCGAGCAACGCGAATTGCGTCGCCGGCTTTTCGACGTGCTGGATCGGGCGGGGTGCTTGCAGATTCACAGTGCGCGCGATGCCGGGCACGCGAGAACGTTGTTGCGGCGCCAGATCGGGTTGGATTTGATAGTCGTGGTGCTTGCCGGCAGCGAGCTGCACGCGCTCGGGAGTTGCGCGCAGCTACGACAGTTGCCGTGCGCGGCAGCGGCTCCGCTGATTGCGGTGCTGGCAGACGATTTTCCGGTGTCGCCGGAGCATCTCCCGGAAGGTGTGGTGGCGTGGTTGCACGCCAGTCAGATCACTACCGAATTGATACCGCGCTGGCAGCAGTGTCGGTGCGCACAGGCTGGCGCGTTGCCAGCGGCCGGAGCGGATGTGAAAGATTCGGCGGCCGTCGATCACCGTCAGCGAGTTGATGACGGGAAAGCCGAATGGCTGCTTATCGATGCGCAGTCGCGTTGCGTGTATGAGGTGAGTCCGGCACTCGACGAGCGTTGCCGCCTGCACAAGGTACATTTGCTTGGCGTACCTCTGGCGACCGTGCTGCCGTTTGACGCGGATATCGCCCAAGCAGCGTTCACTGCGGCGGATGGGAGCTGCTACCCGTGTCCACCCGGTTCCCTGCTGGGGATGCACGGCGAAACTGCCCATGTGCAGCGAGTGCTATCCCTTGGGCGACCGGCACTGATGGTCACTATCCGCGAGGCCTGCGCCGAGATCAGCGCCTCTGTCGCGTTGTCCCTGGCCTCCCGGCTGTTTGCGCCCGGCACGGACCTGGACGCACAAGATGCCGTGGCCCGCATTCTGGTTGATGGATTGAAACTGGACTATCTGGCCCTCTGGTCCGCGCACGACAGCGCCACCGACCTTCCTGTGCAACTGCTGCAGCACTGGACTGGTCGGGAGTTGGAGTGGACACGACTGCCGTTGCAAACATCAGTACAGATGGTGTTGAGCGGAAAGGCAATGCTGTATCCGTCCGGTGCGCAATCTCTTGCACCCGCCGATCCCCTGCTGAAGCAACTGGCGTTGCGCGCGTTTGTGGGTTTGCCGCTCCTCGATGAGCGAAAAGCCGTCATTGGCGCGCTGCTCGCCGGGCGCCGCCGCGATATCCGCGACATGGCCACTGTGGAGCCAGTGCTGCGCTGCGCTGCTGCCCGTTTTGCGCAGGGGATCGAGTTGCACCGAACGCGTGAGCAGGGTCGTGCCGAAGGGCTTGTGGATACGTTGACCAGGTTGCCCAACCGGCTGCTGTTCAACGACAGACTCGCCACGATTTTGCGGGAAGCGCTGCGCAACGGCGAGTGCTTTGCTGTGTTGTTCGTCGATCTGGACCATTTCAAGGCGGTCAACGACACATATGGCCATGCCGCTGGCGACGAAGTATTGCGGTTGGTTGCGCGGCGTCTGGGTGCCAGCATCCGTGCGTCCGATACAGTCGCCCGCTATGCGGGAGACGAGTTCACTGTGGTGTTACGCCATATCATCAAGAACGATGATGTGTCGCGGGTGGCGGAGAAGATCGTGCAATCCATGGCTCCGTCGCTGTACCTTGAGGATGGTACCGAACTGCAACTCACCGCATCCATCGGCGTCAGTTTTTTCCCGGATGACGCAAGCGATGTCCAGGCGTTGATCAAGCACGCGGACGAGGCGATGTATGTGGCAAAACACCTGGGCCGCAACAATTTCCATGTGTATGAGGTCAGCCCGGAATATGCGCGCGAACACGGCATGGCACTGCGTTCGCGCTTGCGGCACGCCGAGAGCAATGGCGAGTTGCGTGTCGTGTACCAACCCCAGGTCAACACCGACAGTGAAGACATCGTCGGCATGGAGGCGCTGGTGCGCTGGGAGCACCCGGAACTGGGGCTGGTCAGCCCGACCGCGTTCATTCCGCTGGCCGAGGAAACCGGCCTGATCGTCTCCATTGGGGAATGGGTGCTGCGCACTGCGTGCCGGCAGGCAAAGGAATGGGAAGACCGTTATCGGCTGGGTCTGCGCCTGGGGGTGAATCTGTCTGCGGTGCAGTTGATGGAGCCGACATTGCTCACCACGGTCACCAATGCGCTGCGCGACACCGGGCTCGACCCCACCATGCTGGAGTTGGAGATTACCGAGAGCATCAGCATCAAGACGGCGCCCAATTTGATTGAAAACCTGCATGCCCTGCACAAGCTGGGATGCCGCCTGGCCATCGACGATTTTGGCACCGGAGCCGCTTCACTGGATTATCTGCGACGGCTACCCGCCGATCGCATCAAGGTGGACCAGAGCTTTGTACGCAATATCGGCGTTGACCCGGATGACGAGGCCATCGTGCGTGCCACGATCGAGATGGCGCATCGTCTGAATCGTGCAGTGGTTGCCGAGGGCGTGGAGACCGAACAGCACCTGCAATTCCTGCGCGCCGAGCATTGTGACGAATTGCAGGGCTACCTGTTTGCGCGTCCGTTGCAGCCAATCAGCTTTGGCACGCTGCTGGCAGAACGCGAGCGGCTGCTTGAAATGCGTGTTGCGCAGATGGCTTGAACCAGTGCGCGGCAACCCCATGGTGGTAATCCGCTGCGCGTGTTTGGTGCCGTGTGCGTTAGCGCCTGTGCAGGCAGGTGGCGCTAGCCTGAACTTCAACCGGTGGCTGCAGTCCGAGCGCAGCGCCCCGGGCCCTTTCAAGTTTCGCAGTGGATAACGGCTTTGACGATGGATACAGCCCGCATGGGCGAAAACGAGGTTGATCGCGCGTTGGTCGAGCGCGTGCAACGTGGTGACAAGTCGGCGTTCGACCTGCTGGTGCGCAAGTATCAGCATCGCGTGATTGGGCTGGTTTCACGCTATGTCAGGAGTCACGCCGAGTGCGAGGATATTGCCCAGGAGTCTTTCATCCGTGCGTGGCGTGCCATTGACGCATTCCGTGGCGACAGTGCATTTTATACGTGGCTCTACAAGATTGCAGTGAATACCGCCAAGAACCATCTGGTGGCAATGAGCCGCAGACCGCCATCGGATGACGTGGAAGTTGACGACGTCGCGTTTACCGCCAGCGCCGAGCGCATGCAGGACAACGCAACGCCTGAGCACGAGATGATGCGCCAGGAAATTGAACAATCCGTGTTTTCCACTGTCCAAGCCTTGCCCGAGGAATTGCGCACGGCGATTACCCTGCGCGAGGTGGACGGGCTTAGTTACGATGAGATCGCACATGCGATGGACTGCCCGATCGGTACAGTACGCTCACGTATTTTTCGGGCACGTGAGGCAATTGATGAAAAGCTGCGGCCACTATTGTCGGACCGTGAGGATCATGCATGAGCCAGACGCATATGAATAGAGAATCGGTGGAGGCACTTTCAGCCGGGATTGACGGTGAGCTGTCGCCGCATGAATTGCGCTTTCTGCTGCGGCGACTCGAGCATGAAACGGAACTCCAGCAAGCATGGTCGCGTTACCATCTGGTGCGAGACGGCCTGCGCGGTCGGCTCCCGGCTCTGGCAAGCACTGATTTTGCGGCGCGTACCAGCGCGGCAATTGGGCGTGAAGCGTTGCCGATCACGGCCACCGGCGGCCATCGCCGCTGGCTACGCTGGTCCGCGGGCGGCGCGATTGCCGCCAGTGTCGCGGCAGCAACGCTGATGCTGGGGCAACCGCAAAGCGGCGCCGAACATATGGTTGCCGCCGAGGATACGGCGGCAAACGTCAGTACGCTGGCCAGTGCCAGCTCGTCGACTGTGGGTGCCACCCCATCTTCAGTGCCACCGTGGTTGAGCGGCAGTGCTGCGGGTGCGCTGAGTCAGCAGGCCTCTGCCACCGTGGGTTCGCCGTTTGCCGCCAGCCCCGCGTTGCAATCGTCGCGGTCTGCGACTTATACCCCCCTCTACCGCTACCGTGCCCTGGACAATCACGATGGCAGTTATCTGTTGCTGCTCGATCCGGCGCAGGCGTCATCTGCCAACGGCATATCGCGTCGTGCTGCAGCGGTTGCCCAATAGTCTGTCGGCGCCGCACGTCTTCCCGGCGACGCAGGGGTTGCACGCGAGTCCAGTGCAGATTTGGCGGCACCTGCCGGATCAGCGCTGCCCGGTTTGCTCTTCGGAGCTGCGCGGGATCCGTTCGTGTTGCCGCACAAACCTGATTCGCTGCGCCCGGCGCGGGATCAAGAATGCATCCATGACTTGACGGCTATCGAAGGAGAATTCATGAACCAGTTCATTCTGCATCGTTTGGCGTGCGTTGCCCTGCTTGGGTCTGTCGCCACGTTCGGCGTGCACGCGCAAACGGCCCCGAGCATGGCGAGCTTGCCGGACTTCACCGGCATCGTGCAAAAGAATGCTCCCGCTGTGGTGCATGTGGAGGCACGCTATGACGGCACGACGCCGCCCGCGCAATCCCGTTCGGGTCAGCAGTCCGATCCGCGGCAGGGCATGCCGGGCAACTCGCAAGACGACATCATGCGACGTTTCTTCGGCATACCGTCGATGCCATCACCAGAGGAACAGAAGCACACCTCGCTTGGCTCGGGTTTCATTATTTCCAGCGATGGCTATGTGTTGACCAACAATCACGTGGTGGCTGGCGCGGACAAGGTCACCGTGAGGCTGCAGGATCGGCGAACCTTGACTGCAAAGGTGGTTGGTACCGATCCCACCTATGACATCGCGTTGCTCAAGCTGGAGGCCGCCGCTGCGTTGCCGACACTGAGCATTGGTGACTCGCGCACTCTGAAGCCCGGCCAGTGGGTACTGGCGATCGGCTCGCCATTCGGTTTTGACTACACCGTGACCCAAGGCATTGTCAGCGCCGTCGGGCGCAGTCTGGGTGCGCGGGATCAAGCCTACACCTCGTTCATCCAGACCGATGTGCCGATCAACCGTGGTAATTCAGGCGGTCCGCTGTTCAACATGCAAGGGCAGGTTGTCGGGATCAATTCGCAGATACTTTCCAACACCGGTGACTATGCAGGTGTGTCGTTCGCGATCCCGATTGATGTGGCAATGAATGCGGTACAGCAACTCAAGACCAAGGGTTATGTGTCGCGCGGCATGCTGGGGGTGACCGTACAGGCTGTGACCGACGACATTGCCAAGGCGTTCAAACTGGAAAGTGGCGTCGGGGCAGCGGTGGTAGACATCACCCCGGGCAGCGGTGCAGCGAAAGCGGGCCTGCGCGCTGGCGATATCATCCTTCAGTACGATGGCCGCGATGTGAATCAGTCCGCTGACCTGCCGCCGATGGTGGGCATGAGCAAACCTGGCAGTACGGTGCCTGTGAAACTCTTGCGCAACGGCAAGCCCATGACGGTGCAAGTCACGGTGGGTGAGGCGCCGCGCGACCGCAGTGGTGTGAGCAACCTCGGGGCATCGGCCACGACGGGTATGAGCGGCGCGGCGGCGCTCGGATTGAGCGTGGAGGCGGTGGACGCCGATACGCGCAAGCAACTCGGGTTGCCCGCCGGTCAGGGCGTGGTGATCAATGCCGTGACTGGCCCCGTCGCCGGTGAGGCGGATTTGCAGGCAGGTGATGTGATCCTGATGGTCAATCAGCAACGGATCGCGAACATTGCGGAATTTCAAGCTGCCACCAAGGACGTGAAAGCTGGCAGTACGGTTCTGCTGTTGGTTCGCCGCGGTGACCAAAGCCGGTTTGTCGGGCTGACCGTCCCAGCGGCCAAATAGCAGTGCCGCGAGTGGTGAATGGTGGCCATCACCACAGGCTCGCCGCGATTGCTCGTAGCGGGTAAGGCATCGGGGTTCCATGCGATAATGCCGGGTTCGTGTCGCCTTGGCGGCGATGCGAACCCGCCACGTGGGTGCTGGCGGTCACCTCGTACACAGGCCGCTCGCGTTCCATGGAATTGATTCGCAACTTCTCGATCATTGCCCATATCGATCACGGCAAATCCACCCTGGCCGATCGCATCATCCAGATCTGTGGCGGGTTGAGCTCGCGCGAGATGGGAGCGCAGGTGCTGGACAACAATCCGATCGAGCGCGAGCGTGGCATTACCATCAAGGCGCAATCCGTATCGCTGCCGTACACCGCGCGTGATGGCAAGACCTACCAGCTCAATTTCATCGACACGCCTGGACACGTCGACTTTTCCTATGAGGTCAGCCGCTCGCTGGCGGCCTGCGAAGGCGCGCTGCTGGTGGTGGATGCCGCCCAAGGCGTGGAAGCGCAGTCGGTGGCCAACTGCTACACAGCGGTGGAGCAGGGGCTGGAAGTGGTGCCGGTGCTGAACAAGATCGACCTGCCGAATGCTGACGTGGAAAAGGTCAAGCGCGAGATCGAAGCCGTGATCGGGATTGACGCCACCGACGCGATTGCCATCAGCGCCAAGACCGGATTGAACGTGGTCGAGGTGCTGGAGGCGATCATCGCGCGCATCCCCCCGCCGAAGCCCCGTGACACCGATCGTCTGCAGGCGCTGATCATTGACTCATGGTTCGACAATTATCTTGGCGTGGTGTCGCTGGTGCGCATCATGCAGGGCGAAATCCGTCCCGGTGACAAGTTGCTGGTGATGTCTACCGGGCGCACGCATGAAGTGGCCGAGGTCGGCGTGTTCACACCTCGGCGCAAGAAGCTCGATCACCTCGGTCCAGGCGAAGTGGGTTGGATCAATGCAGCGATCAAGGACGTGCACGGCGCGCCCGTGGGCGACACCCTGACTCAGGCTGGAAAGCCGGCAGACAAACCGTTGCCCGGCTTCCAGAAAGTACAACCACGCGTGTTCGCCGGCCTGTTTCCGGTGGCCTCCGAGGACTACCCGGCGTTGCGCGAGGCGTTGGACAAGCTGCGCCTGAATGATGCGGCGATGTTTTTCGAACCGGAATCGTCCGAGGCCATGGGCTTCGGTTTCCGCTGTGGCTTCCTCGGCATGCTGCACATGGAAATTGTGCAGGAACGCCTGGAGCGCGAATACAATCTGAACCTGATCAGCACGGCGCCGACCGTGGTCTACGAATTGCTGAGGACCGACGGCTCGATCCTGATGCTGGACAATCCCGCCAAGCTCCCGCCGGTGCAGCAGATTCAGGAGATCCGTGAGCCGATCATCATCGCCAACATCCTGACGCCACCGGATTACATCGGCAACGTGATTACCTTGTGCGAGGAAAAACGCGGCGTGCAGCGTTCCATCCAGTACTTGGCCACCCAGGTGCAGATCAGCTATGAAATGCCACTGGCTGAAGTGGTGATGGATTTCTTCGATCGGCTCAAGTCGGTTTCGCGCGGCTACGCGTCAATGGACTACCACTTCGATCGCTTCGAGGTCGGTCCGTTTGTGCGCACCGACGTGTTGATCAACGGCGAACGCGTGGACGCCCTGAGCCTGATCATGCATCGCAGTTACGCCGAGCGGCGCGGTCGCGACTTGGTGGAGCGGATGAAGGATCTGATTCCGCGCCAGCAGTTTGACGTGGCCATACAAGCGGCAGTCGGAGCCCAGATCATCGCGCGCGCTACAGTGAAGGCATTGCGCAAGAATGTGCTGGCCAAATGCTATGGCGGCGACGTCAGTCGCAAGAAAAAGTTGCTGGAAAAGCAGAAAGAAGGCAAGAAGCGGATGAAGCAGGTGGGCCGCGTGGAGATTCCGCAGGAAGCCTTCATGGCCGTTCTGAAAGTGGACAAATAACAGATGGCAATAGTAAGCGGCGACGGGCAGTGCGGTGCATGCTCGGGCGGTGAGCAGCCTTCCCTCTTTCGGCCGATTGCCTTGGGCACCACGGGAGCAACACATGGAATTTGATTTCTCGGCGATTTTGCTGGCCCTGACCGTGCTCTTTGGCGTGGTGTGGGGACTCGACCGCCTCCTGCTGTACAAACGTCGCAAAGCCCGGATGGACGCGGCTGGTAATGAGTATCGCGACCCGATAGCCGTGGACTGGGCACGCTCGCTGTTCCCGGTGGTGCTGGTGGTACTGCTGCTGCGCTCGTTTGTAGCCGAACCGTTTCGCATTCCTTCGGGATCGATGATGCCGACGCTGGACGTGGGAGATTTCATCCTGGTCAACAAGTTTGCGTACGGGCTGCGAGTGCCCGCGTTCAACAACAAATTTGTCGATATGGGTGAACCCAAACGTGGCGACGTCGTGGTGTTCCGGTTTCCCGGCTATCTGTGCCAGGTGGGCGATCACGTTGTGCGTAGCGGGGACCTGACCTGCAATGACCCGCATGCAGCGGTCCCGCAGCAGAACTGGATCAAGCGCGTGGTGGGCTTGCCCGGTGACAGTATTGAGGTGCATGGCGCGGACTTGGTGATCAACGGCGTACGCGTCAACGCCAGCGAGGTTGGTCCCTACGTGGGCAATCCCGAGCGCGCGGTGGAACAGACCATGCTGGAGATGGGCGCCACGGTGTGGACCGAGCATCTGGGCACCGTCGAGCATGCCATCGCACGCATGCCTGCGTACAACATACCCAAGGCGATTCCGAACGCGCTGGTGCCATCCATCGTGCCGACTGGTTGCTATCTGGTGATGGGCGACAACCGCAATGACAGTCTGGATAGCCGTTGGTGGGGCTGCATGCCGGAGCGGGACTTGGCCGGCAAGGCATTCCTGATCTGGATGAGCTGGAAGGGGCTGCACACTGGCGGAGTGGATTTTTCGCGCATTGGTACGGTCATTCATTGATGCGCGTCACGCCGCGGCGTGTGCCGCGGAGGCAAACAGTGCGAGAATCCCCTGTAACACGCGGGTGGTTCGCGGAGCTGCTAGTTGCTTCATCCAACACGGGGACGCCGCATGCTGCGGCATAGCGAGGGGACTATGAAATCCAGGCAGACAGGTATCACGTTGATCGGCTTTCTCATTGTCGTGGCAGTCGTGGGGTTTTTTGGCTACATGGCGATGAAGCTCGTGCCCGCGTATTCGGAGTACATGGGTGTGGCCAAGAGCGTGAACCAGATTGCAACCGAGGGGACCACTGGCAAGACGCTGAACGAGATACGCCGCGACCTGATGTTCAAGATGAATTTCCAGTACGTGGATGACGCCACAATCAAACCGACCGACATCACTCTGGTGCGGGATGCGGGCGGGACCAGCACGTTGCACGTTGCGTACGACAAGAAAGTCCCGTTCATGTACAACATCGATTTTCTGCTGCACTTCGAGAAGGGTGTTCCGCTGCAGGGCAATGTCGAGCAATAGGCAGTAGCACTTTGGAGTTGAATTACCGCTTTCGTGATCCGGCGCTGGCAGCATTGGCGCTTACGCATCGCAGCGTTGGCCGCCCGAACAACGAGCGACTAGAGTTCCTCGGCGATGCGCTACTCGGGGCGATTGTCGGCGAGATGCTTTTCGTCGCGCATCCGCAAGCCAGCGAAGGTGAGCTGTCACGGCTGCGTGCGCAACTGGTCAGCGGTGTGGCGCTGGCTGTGCTCGCGCGGGAGCTGGAACTCGGCGATTCGTTGCAATTGGGGCCTGGTGAGCTGAAGAGCGGCGGTTTTCGACGCGACTCCATCCTGGCTGACGCGGTGGAGGCGTTGATCGCCGCGGTGTATCTGGACGGTGGCTTTGAAGCCTGTCGAGAAACCGTCCATGGCTGGTTTGACGCGCGCATCGCCGAGCTGAGGCGTTCGTCCAAGGATGCAAAAACCCGGTTGCAGGAATGGCTGCAGGCGGACGGCTGGCCATTGCCGCAGTACGAACTGACCGCGAGCCACGGTGACGACCACGCCAAGACCTTTGATATCACCTGCAGCATCACCGAACCGTTGACGTTCAGCGTGCAGGCAAGTGCCAGTAGTCGCCGCGCTGCCGAGCAGGATGCGGCCCAGGTCGTGCTGGCGCGATTGCAGGAGCTGAAGCATTCGCATCCGGCGGGTTGATCGGTTTGCCCGACGGCGTGCAGCACACGACGTCGGTGGACGCGGCTGCCATCGAGCCGTTCGTCAATCGCTAGGGAACGCTGGCGAAGTTATTCTGCAACGATGCATCAGATGACACACGGTCGCGTGGATGGCATGAATACAGTGTGGCGCGCGCGACGTGTGGCCGCTGCCGGACTGCTGGCGCTGGCTGTAGCGATGGGCGTTGGTCGATTCGCGTTCACGCCGATTCTGCCGATGATGCAAGTCGATGTGGGGTTGTCGCTGCGCGCGGCAGGCTGGCTGGCTGCAGCGAATTATCTGGGCTATCTGATCGGAGCGCTGGGCGCGGCATGGCTGTCACCGGTCTGGGCAATACGTGGCGGGCTGCTGCTGATTGCGCTGGTCACGTTGGGCATGGGCATTGACACGAATTTTGTTGGCTGGCTGGTGCTGCGCCTGCTCGCGGGTGTTGCCAGCGCGTGGGTGTTGGTGCACGTGTCGGCATGGTCGCTGGAGCGACTGCTGGCGTTGCGCCGAGCCATGCTGGGCGGCGTTGTATTTGCGGGTGTCGGCGTGGGCATTGCCGGCGCCGGTCTGCTGTGTATGGTGATGATGCGTATGGAGGTCGATTCGGCACATGCGTGGCAAGTGTTCGGCGGGGTGTCGCTGGTGTTGCTGGCGGCGTTGTGGTCCTCGTTTCGTGCTGACCCGCCGCTCGCCGCCGCCAGGGCTGTGGCAGCGGCGACGGATAGTCGAGTGGCCTGGACAGCCGACAAGCTGCTTCTGGCCCTGTGCTATGGCGCGTTCGGCTTCGGCTACATCATTCCGGCGACATTCCTGCCGGCGTTGGCAAGACGCTTCATTGCCGATCCGGCGCTGTTCGGATGGGCGTGGCCGGTATTTGGCGCAGCGGCAGCGCTGTCGACCTATGCCGCAGCACGCTGGCTGGGGGCGTGGAATGATCGCCGATTGTGGGCGGCAGCCCATGCGTTGATGGCGGTAGGCGTGGCGTTGCCGGTGCTGTGGCCCGGGTTGCCGGCGATTTTGCTCGCGGCGCTGATGGTCGGCGGCACGTTCATGGTGGTCACCATGGCTGGACTGCGTGAGGCACGTCGGGTAGCCAGCGTCAATGCGACTACATTCATCGCCGCACTGACTGCGGCGTTTGCGCTGGGACAGCTCCTGGGTCCACTGGTGGTGAGTGTCGTTGCCGGCAGCCGTCACGGGCTTGCATATGCGCTGTTCGTGGCCTCCACGGTATTGCTGCTGAGCGCGGTCATGCTGTGGCGTTCGACCGTTGCCCGAGCAGACCGAAGTTGACGTTTTGGGCGGCGCGACGCGAACGCTGGTCCATGCACTGGTTCAGTACAATCGCATCCACAACCTGTTGAGGCAGCCGGTACAGGTTTGGAAACAGTTGCCTGACGTGCGCGACCTTCGGTGCGTCGTTGTAGACGGTGCAGGGCGCATTCGGATGTATCTCGAAATGATTCTGGTGATACGCCCCCGCGTCATGGCATGGGGTGAGCGGCGACAATTGAGTCACGAGCGCCAGCGTGGCAAGGCGCCGTCAACTCAGAGTGCGCGCCACGAAGCGCAGCGCGGGTGAATTCATGCAGTAGCGCAATCCCGTGGGGCGTGGTCCGTCGTTGAAGACGTGACCGAGATGACTGGTGCATCCGGCACAGGAGATAGCCGTGCGCTGCATTCCGAACCTGGGGTCGACACTTGCAACGACGTTGGTACTGGCGATGGGTTGATAGAAACTCGGCCAGCCCGTACCGGAGTGAAACTTGGTACCGGCGTCATACAGCGCGTTGGCGCACGCGGCGCAGCGGAAGATTCCCGGAGCGTAAAAGTTCCAGTATCTACCACTGAACGCGCGCTCGGTGCCGGCGTGGCGCATCTGGTGATACGCATCGGCAGGCAGTCGTTCGCGCCACTGCTTGTCACTGAGAACCAGTTTGGCAGCTTGCCGGGCACCGAGGTCGCGCCCATCGTCACCGAAAATCTCCAGCAAAACGTTGCCCGGCATATCCGTTGGCGTGTTGTCCGCAGCGAACAAACGTGGCGCAAGCACGCCGCCGCCACCCGCCACGAGTGCCCCACCGGCAACCAGGGCGCGCAGGAAGCGCCGCCGATCTGCGCTGAGTGTTTCGTCGATACGTGACATGGCAAACCTCCGTGTGGTGCGTTGTCCGGTGACAACAGATCAACCAAAAGTGAATGCGTACGCTTGCACGCCTGGATCGAGAAACTCGATTTCAAACAGACGCTCGCCGCTGCCGCTGGCCTGGCGTACGAGCTGGTACAGCCGTTGCTCGGTGATCGTGCCATTGCCCTCGGCGTCGGTGTCCGTCCCGTGGTCGACACCCGGTGGTTTGCCATCAAGCGTGACGCGAAAGCGGATCGGCTTGCCAGCGCTGCCGGGGCCAAGCACCAGATGCAGGTCACGGCCGCGGAAGCGGTACGTGATGCGGCCGCCGACCCGGTCCAGTTGCGCGTTTTCATCGTGCACGATCCAGCGCCCGGCGAGCGCCCACTGGTTGGTCCCGAGTATGCGCGGCGCGTGATAGTCCCACGGCTCGTCATGGGCGACGCGACCGCTGGCAAAGTTCTCGGCGCGGGCATAGCCCACGTACGTTTCCGGGGAAACGGTTGCATCGTTCGATGCCGCCGCTTCGACACCGCGACGCATCCCGCGCACGTAGCCGGTGGGCAGGTTTTTCTGGCCGGCTGCGGTCAGCAACTGGCGAATCACGTCTTCGCTTTCCTTGTACGCGCCTTCGCCGAAGTGGTGGTGGCGAATGCGGCCTTCGGCATCGATGAAGTAGTGGGCGGGCCAATACTGGTTGTCGAAGCCGCGCCAGATCGCGTAATCGTTGTCCATCGCAACCGGGTAATCCACGCCCAAATCCTTGATCGCGCGGGCGACGTTGGCGGGGTCCTTTTCGAAGGCAAACTCCGGTGCGTGCACACCGATCACCACCAGCCCGTGATCCTTGTACTTGTCCGCCCAGCCCCGCACGTAGGGCAGGGCGCGCAGGCAGTTGATGCACGAGTACGTCCAGAAGTCGACCAACACCACTTTGCCACGTAGCGATTCGGTGGTCAGCGGCGGGCTGTTGAACCATTTCGTGGCACCGGCCAGCGACGGCATGTCGCCCTGCACCGGCAACGGCTCACCGGCCTTGGGGGCCGGAGCAGCGGCTTGCGCGGGGCGCACCGCATGGATCAGACGTTGCTCGATGCCACCGGTCGCAGCCAGCGACACGCGCGTCAGCACGCCGGTATCCAGCCCCAGCGCGATGGCCGCCACGCCGGCCAACACCAGCACGCCGAGCGCGCGGCGCACCCACTCACCGATACCGAGCGAACGTTTCATCCAGCCGAAGAGCTTGCCCCCGAGCAACAGTGCCACGCCAAGCGAGGTCGCCGCGCCAGCCGCGTAGGTCAGCAGTAGCAGCGTGGTCTGGACGCTGGCACCATTCAGTGCCGCCGCCGTCAGCAGCAGGCCGAGAATCGGTCCAGCGCAAGGTGCCCAGAGCAAGCCGGTGGCGATGCCGAGCCCGGCAGCGCCGCAGATGGAATCAGCTTCGCCGGTCGAGTGCTGCGACAGCCGATTGCCCAAGGCGACAAACGGGCGGCTGATCCAGGTGGCGAGACGGGTCGAGAGCAGAGTGAGTCCCAGCAACGCCAGCACCGCCAACGCCACGGCGCGGCCGTACTGATTGGCATGGATCGCCCAGCCACCACCCACCGCAGCAAGGGTAGCCACCAACGCAAAGGTGACCGCCATGCCCAGCAACATTGGCAAGCCATTGCGCTTGAATGGACGGTCAGCACGCGCGAACACAAACGGCAGCACCGGCAGAATGCACGGACTGAGGATGGTGAGCACGCCGCCAAAGTAGGCGAGGATCAAGACAAACATGCTGCGGAATTCCGTGAGGGTTGAGGGTTATTCGCCAGTTGTTCGATGCTGGTTACGCCCGTGATGCAAGATACGAGGTAACTCCCGCGACAGATGCAGCGAATAGCCTGGATATCCGTTCACGTGGAGTGGTGATGTCGCGCGCCTTGACCGCTGCCGACACGATGGCGTTTGATGTCGTACCGCCTGACTGGGTGAATCATCTGAATATCGTGTCTGCAGAGCCCGACGATGCCGTGGAGTCGCCTGCACGGCGCCGGGCGCAATGGATGGCTGCGGCCCAGGCCGGTGATCGGCACGCGTACGAAAAGCTGCTGGCAAGTTCAATCGCGTTGATTCGTGCGGCGGCGCGGCGGCAGGGCGTGGTGCAAGATCAACTGGATGATGTGGTGCAGGAAACGCTGATCACCGTGCATCGAGTGCGCCATACGTTTGATCCGGCGCGCTCGTATGACGTCTGGCTCAACGCGATTGCGAGTCGTCGTGCGATTGACGCATTGCGTAGTGGCGGGCGGCGTGATCGGCGTGAGTTGCACGACGAGTTTGCGCTGAAGCGTTACCCGACCGGTGATGACACCAGTACTGCGACCGAACGCGAGCAAAGCGCGCGACGCCTGTACGCAGCAGTAGCCCGACTCCCGCCTGGCCAGCGTGAAGCGGTGGAGCAACTCGGTCTGCGCGAGCGCTCGTTGCACGATGCCGCGGCCTTGACCGGACGCGGCACTGGCGCGCTGAAGGTCAACCTGCATCGCGGGCTGAAAGCCTTGCGCAAGCACTTCCCTGGAGAGTCTTGAGATCATGTCCAACGAGAGCGTGCCCGAGCCTCTTGCGTATACCGCGCTGATCGACCGTCTCGGCGGCACGCTGCGCCCGGTGCGCAGGCTGGCACCGCCGTGGCGGCGCACGGTGGGTTGGCTGCTGGCGGTGGTCGCCATCGCGCTGGGCCTGTTGGCCTACTACGGCACGGGCGGGATGCTGCAGCGTTGGGTCGCAGCGCCGGATCTGGAGTGGGCGGGTCTGGCGGCGGTGATGACAGCCATCTGTGCGGCATGGGCCGCATTGGCACTTGCGGTGCCGGGCCGGCGCGTGGCCTGGGCCTGGCTGCCGTTGCCCCCTGCTTTGGTGTGGTTGGGGGCAAGTGGACTTGGGTGCCTGCGCGTGTGGTTCGCGTCGGACCCGCAAACTCTAGGTTTGCAGCAGTCGGCTGATTGTCTGCTCTTCATCATGGGTTTGTCGATCCCGCTTTCAGCGCTGTTGATCGGGCTGTTGCGCCGCGCCTGTCCGTTGCGGCCGGTGTTGACGGCGGTGCTGGTGGGACTGGCCAGCGCTGCGGCATCGGCGGCTTTGCTGGAAATCGGTCACGCGGCCAATTCAGCCGCGACCGACCTGTTGACCCACCTCCTGGCGGTAGCCGTGGTGGTAGCCGTAAATGCAGTGATGGGTGGCCGGTTGCTCTCCAGAGCCTGACGGGGACTGATGGTGCGCGGGCGGGACCCGGCTCGGGCGTTGCCGGCTGAGTTGCCAGCGTTGCAGCAGTTCCCCGCGCATGTGTTGCACCTGTTTCTGGCCTTCCCGGTGCTGACGTTGACGTCGGTGCCGCCTGCTACACGCTGCTGTCCGCCGATGCTCCACACGCCAGCACAGTTGCCTCCCAGCCGCTCGCTGAGCCGCTGCAGTGACGGCTTGACCTGATCGACGACTGCGCGTCGATAGACCGCGACGCAAAAAAGGCGTCGCATTGCTGCGACGCCTTGTTGTCTCCGGATTCCGGGCAACCAGCATCCGCCACCATCCAGTGTTGCAGGCGGTTGCGAAATACCGAGCCGAAAAATCACACCATCTCGAAAATCCCCGCCGCGCCCATGCCGGTGCCGATGCACATTGTGACCATGCCGTACTTTTGTTTGCGCGCGTGCATGCCGTGCACCATGGTTGCGATACGTACCGCACCGGTGGCACCGAGCGGGTGCCCCAGGGCGATGGCGCCGCCATGCGGGTTGACCTTCGCCGGGTCGAGATGCAGGTCGCCAATGACCGCCAGCGCCTGGGCGGCGAATGCCTCGTTCAGCTCGATCCAGTCGAGCTGGTCTTGCGCGATGCCGGTTTGCTTGAGCGCCTTGGGGATTGCCTCACGCGGACCGATGCCCATCACTTCGGGCGGGACGCCGGCGACGGAGAAGCCGACGAAGCGCGCGAGCGGGGTGAGGTTGTAGTCCTTGATGGCCTGTTCGCTGGCCATGATCAACGCGCCTGCGCCGTCAGACATTTGCGAGGAGTTGCCGGCGGTAACGCTGCCACCGAATTGGCCATTGCGAAACACGGTACGCAATCTGGCGAGCACTTCGAGCGTGGTGCCTGGACGCGGACCCTCGTCGTTTTCAATCAGCCGGCTGTCGGTCTTGATCGCACCGCTGGCCAGATCGGGATAGTGATCGTCAAGCTGGAACGGCGTGATCTCCGCCTTGAACTCGCCGGCTGCCTGCGCGGCGAGTGCTCGACGATGACTTTCGACGGCGAATGCGTCTTGCTGCTCGCGACTGACTTTCCAGCGCTTGGCGACGTTTTCCGCGGTGATGCCCATGCCGTAGGCGATCCCGATGTTCTCGTTGTTGAAGATCGCCGGGTTCATGGCGACCTTGTGCCCCATCATCGGCACCATGCTCATGCTTTCGGTACCGCCGGCAATCACCAGATCGGCTTCACCCAGACGAATGCGATCGGCCGCCATTGCTGCGGCCTGCAGTCCCGATGAACAAAAGCGATTGACGGTGACGCCGGGCACGCTGTCCGGCAGGCCAGCCAGCAACAGGCCGATACGGGCCACGTTCATGCCTTGCTCGGCCTCAGGCATGGCGCAACCGATGATCACATCGGCAATGCGTTTGGGGTCGATACCCGGCGCTTGGGCTATCACCGTGCGGATGACGTGGGCAAGCATGTCGTCCGGCCGAGTGTTGCGGAATACGCCGCGTGGCGCCTTGCCTACCGGCGTGCGGGTGGTGGCGACAATGTAGGCGTCTTGCACTTGTTTGCTCATGAGACTTGCTCCGTTGCGTCGCGCAGGGTGCGGCGACGCGTTGTTGTTTTCATCCCCATTCCCGGTTTGCCGGAAATGGCCGCTTCAGCGTCGCGTGTCAGTTGCGCAGGGGTTTGCCTGTAGTCATGGTGTGGGCGATGCGCGCCTGCGTCTTTTCGGTTTTCGCCAGCTCCACGAAATGCTTGCGTTCCAGCGCCAGCAACCACTCCTCGTCGACCAGCGAGCCGCGCTCGATCGCGCCGCCGCACAGGGTGTCGGCAATGCACGTGGCAACTTCCATGTCGTGATCGGAGATGAAGTAGCCGGCCTGCATGTTGACCAGCGACGCCTTGAACGTCGCCGTGCCGACGTCGCCCGCGACAGGGATGGCGCGCGCCGGCAGCGGCGGGCGGTAGCCGGTTTCGGCCATGCCGTTGGCTACCTGTTTGGCAACGTAAAGCAGCTCGTACGCGTTGAACACCACGACATCACTGTCGCGCAGCAGGCCAAGCCGCTTGGCGTCGAGTGCGCTGGCGGAAACCTTGGCCATCGCCACCGTCTCAAACACTTTCTTCAACGCAGCGAAAGGATCCTCGGCATTGGCGTGGGCGGCGCGGATTGCCAGTTCGTGCAGGCCGCCGCCCGCAGGCAGCAAGCCGACCCCAGCTTCGACCAGGCCGATATAGCTTTCCAGCGCCGCGACCGTACGCGCCGAGTGCATCTGGAATTCGCAGCCGCCGCCCAGTGCCAGGCCGCGCACGGCCGACACCACCGGCACCAGCGAGTACTTGATGGCCATGCTGGTGCGCTGGAAGTTCGCCACCATCTGTTCGAATTTGTCGAATTCACCGGCTTGCAGCAGACCCAGCGCACCCTTCAAATCAGCTCCTGCCGAGAACGGCTCGGAGGTTTGCCACAGCACCACCGCCTTGAGTTTCTGTTCGGCAATCCTGATGGCTTCCTGGACGCCGTCCAGGACGAAGTCGTTGACCGTGTGCATCTTGGTCTTGAACGAGAGGATGCCGATATTGTCATCGCCCAGCGTCCACAGCCGCACGCCGTCGTTTTCCCAAACTGTGACGCCCTGGTCGAACTTTTCACCAAGGATCGGATCGGGGAACAACTGGCGTGCGTATACCGGGTGGCGCGAGCGCGGCTTGTCGGCGTTTGCGCTGGCCGAATACGAACCGTCCTGGTTATGCACACCGGTGCGCCCGTCGGTGACCCAGGCCGGGAGTGGCGCCTTGCTCATGGCCTTGCCCGCAGCGATGTCTTCGTTGATCCAGCCGGCAACCTGCTGCCAGCCGGCGGCCTGCCAGGTTTCAAACGGACCAAGTTTCCAACCGTAACCCCAGCGGATGGCGAGATCGACATCGCGCGCGGTATCGGCAATGTCGTCGAGATGATAGGCGGTGTAATGGAACAAATCGCGGAACGTCGCCCACAGGAACTGTGCCTGCGGATCGCTGGAGGCGCGCAACTTCGCAAATTTTTCGCTGGGATTCTTGATCGCCAGGATCGCGGCTACCTCGTCAGATGGTTTCTGCACGGACGGGCGGTAGTCCTGCTTCTCCACGTCCAGTACGACGATATCCTTGCCGACCTTGCGGTAGAAACCGGCGCCGGTTTTCTGCCCCAGCGCCTTCTTTTCGATCAGCGCCGACAGCCACGCCGGCGACTTGAAGTACGCGTGCCAGGGATCGTCGGGCAGGGTGTCGGCCATGGTCTTGATGACGTGCGCCATGGTGTCCAGACCCACCACGTCGGCAGTGCGATAGGTTGCACTCTTGGGCCGACCGACGGCCGGACCGGTCAGCGCGTCCACCGTATCGAAGCCGAGCTTGAACTGATCGGTGTGATACATCGTGGCCAGCATCGAGAACACGCCGATGCGGTTGCCGATGAAGTTCGGCGTGTCCTTGGCGATCACCACGCCTTTGCCCACGCTGGTGGTGAGGAACGCTTCCAGGCCCTCGATCACGCTCTTGTCGGTGAGCTTGGTCGGGATCACCTCGACCAGATGCATGTAGCGCGGCGGATTGAAGAAATGCACGCCGCTGAAGCGATGCCGCATGTCCTCCGGCAACGCCGCGGCCAGGCCGTTGATCGACAGGCCGGAGGTATTCGAAGCGATGATCGCGGTCTTCGACAGATGCGGGGCAATCTTCTTGTACAGGTCAAGTTTCCAATCCATGCGCTCGGCAATCGCCTCGATGACCAGGTCGACGTTCTGCAGATGTTCCAGATCGTCGTCGTAGTTGGCCGGAATGATGGCGCTGGCCAGACCAGGCTCGGCCAGCGGTGCTGGCGACAGCTTCTTCAGATTGGCGATGGCTTTCAAGGCGATGCCGCTCTTGGGGCCTTCCTTTGCCGGCAGGTCAAACAACACCGTTTCAACGCCGGCATTGGTGAGGTGGGCGGCAATCTGTGCGCCCATGACGCCAGCGCCCAATACGGCGGCCTTGCGGATGTGTAGCGCTGATGGGGATAACGGTGCGGCAGTCATGGGCCTTCTCCAATAATGCGAACTGACAATGAAAACGCTGGTGAGGTCGCCCGGCTCACACGTGAGTGAGTCCGGCGACGGCGAAACGAATGAGGTGTTGCGCGGTCTGCTCGCGATGTGCACGCTCGCTGACGTCCTTGGGACGCTGGATCATGCCGAAGCCGGACATGGCGTGGGTCAGCGCGCCGGTCACCAGATCGATGCGCCAGTAAAGTTCGCGTTTGGCCAGTTGCGGCAGCAAACGCGCAAATTCAGCGGTGAACTGGCGCATGACGTGACCGTAGTTCTCTGACAGGAATTGGCGCAGGCGGTCATCGTGCTCGGCGAATGCGCGAGCCAGCACGCGCATAAACAGGGCACCGCTATCGTCGTGGGAAAGTTCCAGTGCCGGGCGGATGTAAGCGGCCAGCACGTCTTCAATCGTGGTGTCCGCACGGCCCTCGATCTGCCCCAAGGCGTCCATGCGTCGGGTATTCAGAGCGTCCAGACGGCGTCGGAATACCTGTTCTACCAATTTTTCCTTCGAGCCGAAGTGGTAGTTGACCGCTGCCAGATTTACACCCGCGGCCGCCGTGAGTTGCCGCAGTGAGGCTCCGTCAAAGCCGCGCTGCGCGAACAGTACTTCAGCCGCGCCGAGGATGCGGTCCTTGGTGGAGACGGAGTCTTTCATGCGCGCTCCCTTGGCGATCGCCATTCAAACGATCGTTTGAGCATACGCGAGGGGTTCTGTCAGCGTCAAATTGTGGACGGGCGCACACCACGAGCGCGCATCGGCACGCTACAAGGGGTCACTGAATGAGTTAGAATCGGAAACTCGTGTATCGTGCAACCCCGCAATTCAGGTCGGGTTTTGCTTTTTTTGCTCGTGACGCGAAGCCAACTTTTCCTTCTTTCCGCTTTTTCCGGAGCAACCTTTGTATGGCGCTGGAGCGCACTCTGTCCATCATCAAGCCCGACGCCGTGGCGAAGAACGTCATCGGTGACATTTACGCACGTTTCGAAAAGGCCGGGTTGAAAGTCATCGCTGCGCGCATGAGGCAGTTGTCGCGGCAGGAAGCCGAGGGCTTCTATGCCGAGCATCGCGAGCGTCCATTCTTCAAGCATCTGGTTGAGTTCATGATTTCGGGCCCGGTGATGATCCAGGTGCTGGAAGGTGAAAACGGCGTGCTCAGGCACCGTGAACTGATGGGTGCAACGAACCCGAAGGAAGCGGCACCAGGAACGATTCGCGCTGATTTCGCCGACTCGATCGACGCCAACGCAGTACACGGCTCCGATGCAATCGACAGCGCGAAAACCGAGATTGCGTACTTCTTTGCCGCCACGGATGTTCTTGCAAGGTAAGTTCGGCGTTTGTTGGTGGACCCGGGGATCAACGACGCTCACCCGTGAGGCATAGTTCAAGGATTCCATGAATCAAGTAGCTGCCACTCCGGCCGACGCGTCCACCGCGAAGGTCAACCTGCTCGATCTGGATCGCCAGGGTTTGCGTGATTTCTTCACGCAGATCGGCGAGAAGCCGTATCGTGCCGAACAGGTGATGAAGTGGATCTATCACGGCCTGGAAGACAACTTCGACAACATGACCGACGTCGGCAAGGCGTTGCGCGCGAAGCTCGACGAAGTCTGTTGCATCGGTGTGCCGAAGACCTTGCTGGACAAAGTCGCCACCGACGGTACGCGCAAGTGGCTGCTTGGCATGGACAGCGGCAACGCGATCGAGACCGTTTATATTCCCGAGCCGACCCGCGGTACGCTGTGTGTCTCTTCGCAGATCGGCTGTGCATTGAACTGCAGCTTCTGCTCCACCGGGGCGCAGGGCTTCAACCGGAACCTGTCTCCGGCGGAAATCATCGGTCAGGTCTGGGTAGCCGCCAAGTACCTTGGCGAGGCAACCGGACAAAGTCGGCGACTCACCAACGTGGTGATGATGGGGATGGGGGAGCCGCTGGCCAATTTCGACAGCGTGCTGATCGCCATGCGTCTGATGCGCGACGACCTCGGATTTGGCCTGGCAGCAAAGCGCGTGACGTTGTCCACGGCTGGCATGGTGCCGCTGATTGACAAGCTGTCGGCGCAAATCGACGTCTCGCTCGCTGTGTCATTGCACGCGGCGAACGACACATTGCGTACCGAGCTGATGCCGATCAACAAGCGTTATCCGCTGGCCGAGTTGCTCGCGGCGTGCCAGCGCTGGATTGCACGCAAGCCACGCACATCCGTCACGTTCGAGTACACGCTGATGAAGGGAATCAACGACCAGGCGGTCAACGCGCGCGAATTGATCAAGTTGATGCGCGCGTTTCCCACGTGCAAGGTCAACCTCATCCCTTTCAACCCCTTTCCCGGTACGCAGTTCAAGCGTTCCG
Organism: Rhodanobacter sp.; assembly: GCA_039926605.1. Classification (GTDB taxonomy): domain Bacteria; phylum Pseudomonadota; class Gammaproteobacteria; order Xanthomonadales; family Rhodanobacteraceae; genus Rhodanobacter. The sequence goes on from JBDSWR010000023.1 coordinate 30,196, forward strand.
ACCCGGATATGATTCGCGACTTCCAGACGCAATTGCTCAACGCCGGTGTGCTTACCATGTTGCGGCGAACGCGTGGCGATGACATTGACGCAGCCTGTGGCCAGCTCGCCGGACACGTGACGGATCGCACCCGACGCAGTGCGGATTTGCGCAAGCAGCAGGCGCGAGGAGCAGCCCATGCGGTTTAATCCGGTTTTGGTCGCGGCGTTGGGCCTGTTTCTCGCTGGTTGCGTGACGACCCATAGCGACACGCCAGGTTCGTTGAGCAAGAATCTGCCACAAACCAGCAAGGCTACGAAGGCAGAGGATGCAGCGCGGATTCATACCGAACTGGGTCAGCGTTACATGGCCAATGGAGATCTGCAGACGGCACTGGAAAAGCTGAATCTGGCGCTTAAATTCGACCCCAATTACGCGCCGGCGCATACGGTGGTTGCGGTATTGTACGAGCGCATCAATCATTTGGCCGATGCCGAGCTGCATTACCGCAAAGCGGTGGCGTTGGAGCCCGCCAAGGGCGCGCCGAACAACAATCTTGGTCAGTTTCTGTGTGGCACCGGCAAGTATGCCGAGGCCGCAGGTTACTTCCAGAAGGCCGTTGCTGACCCGTTTTACAAAACCCCGGACGTGGCTCTGACGAACGCAGGAGTTTGCTATCTCAAAGCCAACGATGCGACGGCGGCGCAAGCAGACTTCCGTAGTGCGCTGGCGCGCAATCCGCGCAACGCCGAGGCGTTGTTCCAACTCGCCAACTCGCTGTATTTGAGCAACAATGCATTTGGGGCCAGGGCCTTTCTGCAGCGTCTCGAAGCACTCGGCCCGCTGAACGCCGGAGCGCTCAAACTCGGCCACGATATTGAATCCCGACTCGGCAACCAGGACGGTGCGTCGACTTACGCCAAGCGACTGCACGCCCAGTTCCCGGATTCGGAACAAGCGCATGCCATCGAAACCACCACCAGCCCATGACTCACGTACAGCCCCATTTGAATGATTCGGACGCGACGTCCGTAGACTCCAGCGCCGACGAAAATAGCGCAGCAGGCGCTTTGCTTGCGCCTGACGCTGCAGTTGTCAGTTTACGTTCGGCCCAAAGCTCCGCAAGTAGTTTCGGCGATCGTCTGCGTACGGCACGTGAAGCACGTGGCGAGGACCTGGATACGGTTTCACGTGCGTTGCGCTTGCCCCTGCGCGTGTTGCGCCAACTCGAGGCTGACACATATAACGGTACGGATTCGAAAGTCTACCTTGCAGGCTATATCAACTCGTATGCACGATATCTTGGAGTCGATGCAGCCGAGGTCCAAGGTGAACTGGACCGTATTCGGCAAGTTGAAGCGCCACTCGTTGCCACCGGCGGTATTTCCCGGTCACGTTTCCTGCTTGATCGGTACACCACGGCGGCCACCTATGTGGTCCTGACTGCGGTCTTTGTGGTTCCCATGGTCTGGTTGGGCATGCGCGGGTCCCTGGATCGGGACCTCAGCCGCATGGCACCGCTGGATGCCACTCCCGTTGCACAACAGGATGCACCACCCGCGTCCGCCAGCAGTGCTGCTGTTGTGCCAACATTTTTGCATGCGCCGCGCGACGTGTCGGTAGCGCTGCCGCAACAGTCGCTGATGGCATCGATGGCTCCATTTCCCAACCTTGACGACACCCAAGTCAATCCGCCGGTCGTGCCGGCAACACCGGATGTCGCCGGCGCAGGGGCGCACAGCATGAGTTTGAGTCTCAACGCCGCCAGTTGGGTTGAGGTGATCGGCAAGGACGGTTCACGCATGGAGTACGGCTTGTTGCCCGCCGGGAGCAGCAGGACCTACCGCAGCGACCAGCCGCTGGACGTGCGCATTGGCAATGCCAGTGGTGCGCAGCTGAGCATTGACGGGAAGGCGGTCTCGTTGGGCGACTTCCAGCATTCCAACGTCGCACGACTTCAGGTGCTGATCGAAGACGGCCAGGCCAAAGCGGCCAGCCTCTGACCCTTCTGATCAACATACCGGCCACCCGGTTTCGGTTATGCTTGCGCACTGCCTTTTCGGTAACGGGAGGGCGTGGACGGTTTTATCCTCCCTGCCGCTGCGCGCGCGACTGCGCACGCCGGCGGACTGGTCCTCACGAAAGGTGACGGCATGGAATTTGAAGCATACGACGACTACGAACAGAACGAACGCGTCATCAAATGGTTGCGCGAGAACGGGCTGTCCATCGTCGTGGGAATCATCATTGGTCTGGTGGGTATTTTTGGCTGGCAGCAGTGGCGCGCGCATCAGGCGCGCACGGAGGCCGCAGCCGCTCAGCTTTATTCGGAAATGCAAGTTGCGCAGGCGTCGAAGCAGACAGAGGTCGCGACCCGGCTCACCGATAAATTGATGAAGGACTACAGCAAATCACCGTTTGCGGTATTTGCTGCCAACGATCGCGCCCGGCAACAGGTCCATGCTGGCGAATTGGACAAGGCGGCAGTGTCGCTGGACTGGGCCGCAGCCCATGTGGGTCACACAGCACTTAAGCCGCTGATCCAGTTGCGCGTTGCGCGGTTGCAGCTTGCGCGCGGCCAGAACGCTGCGGCGTTGGCTACCCTGGATCTTGTTCCGGCCACAAGCTTTTCGGGCTTGGCACAGGAACTCCGTGGCGATGTGCTGGTCAAGCTTGGGCGCCGGGATGATGCGCGCAAGGCCTACGAATCGGCGATGGCAGCATTGAGCAAGGAAGCTCCCCAGCGCGGCGTGTTGCAAATGAAACTTGATGATTTGGCCGTGGCCGGGAAGCAGGGTGCATGAAAGCAGGAATGATGAAACGCGCGACGTTGACCACGCTGGTCGCTCTGTTCGGGCTCACGCTTGCGGCCTGCCATTCCTTCAAGAAGGAGAACGTGCAGCCGCCGACACCACTGGTTAAAAACCTTCCGACGACGGTACAGGTCACACGCTTGTGGCGCGCGACCGTAGGTGATGGCGCGGGCGTCACCGGTGTTCGCCTGCGGCCGAGTGTGGTGGACGGGGTTCTGTACGCCGCCAGCGCGGATGGGAAGATTGCGGCATTGGACGCGGCCAGCGGCAAGGAGCTCTGGTCGAAAAGCTCGCGCACCCATGGCTGGTTTGGCTGGGGAGACAAGAAGCGCGCGGATGCGGCGTACGCCGGTGGTCCTGCGGTGCTCGGTGACTTGCTGGTGGTCGGAACCCTGGAAGGTCACGTCTACGCAGCGAATGCGAAAAATGGCGATCCGCGCTGGAATGCACAGTTGAGCGCTGCGGTGCTGGCGTCTCCAGTCATCTCGGGTGATCTGGTTGTCGTGCGCACGCAGGATGGGCGAGTCTACGGCCTTGATGCTGCCAGTGGTGAGCGGCGCTGGGTTTACGATCAGGGTAATGTGCCGCTGCTCAGTCTGCGTGGCAACGGTTCACTGCTGGTGGCCAATGGCGTGGTGTTCATGGGCACCGATGACGGCAAGCTCGTGGCACTGCGCGAGGACACCGGCGCTAGATTGTGGGAGCAGAACCTCGCCAGCGGTGAAGGCCGCACCGAGATTGATCGCCTGAATGACGCCGATGGTTCCGTGTTGCTCGAAGGCAGCACGCTTTACACCGCGGCCTATCATGGCAATCTCGTGGCAGTGGACGGTCCCAGTGGGCGGCCACTGTGGGCGCATCCGTTATCCAGTTTCAACGGGCTGGCTGCGAATCAGCAGGCGATCTTCGCCGTCAATGACGAATCGCAGGTGTGGGCCTTCGACAAGAGCGGTGGCGCGGATATGTGGAAGAACGACGCGCTGAAGTATCGGTGGTTGACCGGCCCCGCGGTGCAGGGCAATTACGTGGTGGTGGGCGACGTGGAAGGTTATGTGCACTGGCTGCAGGTTGGCGATGGCGCGTTGGCGGCACGCGAGCGCCTGTCCAAGCACGCCATTCGGGCACAGCCGCTGGTCGTTGACAATGTGGTGTACGTTGAAGATGTGCGCGGTCGCATTGGCGCCTATCGGCTGACGGCGCAGTAATCTCGTCCTGGTCGTCGTGCGCGGTGGATCCAGCCCGCAGCATTTGCCTGCATGGGTTGTTGCTGCGCAAACGCCTGCATGGCCGGCCACACTGGCGGCATATCGCCCGAGCATGAACGGCACACTCGAACTGCATGGGGCGTGTTGTTGCCGGGGCGTGATGTTCGGGTCGTTCGGCAGAACACGTCGGCACCGCGGCACGCTGCGCCGACGGCAGTTGCCATACACTCCAACGGCCACCGCGAGCGCGGTCCCTGGACATTCCGGCGTGCGCCTCCGGCGTTTTTCACGAGGGTACTGAACATGCTGCCTGTCGTCGCCCTGGTTGGCCGTCCGAATGTCGGCAAGTCGACTCTGTTCAATGTGCTTACGCGCACGCGTGATGCCTTGGTTGCAGACATGCCTGGCGTGACGCGCGACCGACACTACGGGGTGTGCCGTAGTGCTGAACGGCCCTTGCTGGTGGTCGATACCGGGGGGCTGTCCGGTGTGTCCGAGTCGATGGACGAGATGACCGCCATCCAGGTGCGCGTAGCGATCGAGGAAGCGCACGTGCTGGTGTTTGTGGTCGACGCACGCGAAGGGCTGCTCCCGCAGGATTACGTGATCCTGCGCGAGTTGCGGCGCAGCGGCAAACCTATTGTGGTCGCCATCAACAAGACCGACGGACTGGATGAGGACGCAGTCCTGAACGAGTTTTCCGCGTTCGGTGTCCGTGCCATGGTGCCGCTGGCCGCTTCACACAGTCGTGGCACGGACGATTTGCTGGCGATGTTGTTGCCACTGTTGCCCGCAGACGAAGGCACCACGGCGGACGCGGACGTTGAAGACGGCACGATTCGCGTGGCAATTGTCGGGCGGCCGAACGCGGGCAAATCCACCTTGATCAATCGGTTGCTGGGCGAGGATCGGCTGATCGTGTCCGATGTGGCTGGCACCACGCGTGATCCGATTCGTGTCGCATTGGAGCGCGACGGCAAACGCTACACGCTGATCGATACCGCAGGCATCCGGCGCAAGGCACGGGTGGAGGAAGCAGTAGAGAAATTCAGCGTCATCAAAACCTTGCAATCCGTTGCTGCGGCGCAGGTGGTGGTGCTGATGATCGACGCGCGAGAGAATCTCGCCGATCAGGATCTGACGCTCATTGGCTACGCGCTGGACGAAGGTCGCGCGCTGGTGATCGCGGTCAACAAGTGGGACGGCCTGGACAAATATCAGCGCGACGAGTGCTTGCGTGCGCTGGATCGACGCCTCGAGTTTGTGCCGTGGGCCAAGCAGGTGCACATTTCGGCGCTGCACGGGTCGGGCCTGCGTGAGTTGATGCGCGCGGTGGTGCGCGCGCACAGCTCGGCGACGCGCGTGCTGGTCAGCTCGGATCTGACCAAGACACTGGAGCAGGCATACGAGGCGTATCAACCGCCGCTGGTGCAAGGACACGCGCCGCGTTTGCGCTTTGCCCATCCCGGCGGGACGAACCCGCCGACCATCGTCATTCACGGCACGCGCACCAAACACATTGCCCAAGCCTATCAGCGCTATCTGGAAAACTTCTTCCGCAAACGCTATCGGCTCGAAGGCACCCCCGTGCGCATCGCTTTTCGTGAAGGCGAGAACCCGTACGCCGGGCGCAAGAAGGTGTTGACCAAGGAGCAGGAGCAGAAGGCGCGGCGCCGGGTCAGTGAGCTGATCAAGCGCACGCGCTGAGCGCACGGACGCAAGCGGTGGGTCAGTCGAGGTCGGGTGGGAGCAAACTGTACACGGCGGCGTCTCGCGCGTGCCCGCCTGTCCACAATCGGTGCCGCGCAATCACCTCGAGGTTGGCACCGATACGTTCGGCAGTAGCGCGGCTTGCCGCGTTGTCGGGCAGCACGACAACCTCGATCCGGATCAGCCCGAGCTGCTCGAAACCGAAACGAGCGACCCGTCGCGCGGCGGTGCTGCCCACGCCGTGCCGCTGACGCGACTGGCGTACCCAGTAGCCCAGATTGGCGCTGCGCTGGCTCCGGTTGCGTTGGCTGAGCCCTGCGCCACCCAGGATTTCACCGGAGTGCGCCGCCACCAGGGCGAACGCAAAATGTGCGCCGGAGCGCCAACCGGCCTGGCAATGCGCGACCCACGCAGTGGCATCCTGAGCGGTGTAGTCTGCGCGACACCAGGGCAGCCAGCGTCCAACGCTGGCAACGGATTCGCGCACGGCTGCCGCCAGCCCGGGGATGTCGGCATCGCGCCACGGGCGCAGCGACATGTTGCCATCGGTCAGTTCGAGCGTATTGGGCAGGGGTTCGTTGCCGAGCATGTCCACCTGTGGTTTGTGCGCGTCTGGCCCAGCCCGGATAATGCAGGACTTTACGGACGGGTATCAACATGAGCGCACGCATTCTCGATGGCAAGCGCATTGCGCAGGAATTGCTGGATCGGGTTCGCGTTGGCGTTGTTGCCCGCACCGCGCTTGGCTTGGCCGCGCCCGGGCTGGCGGTGGTGCTGGTGGGTAATGATGCGGCGTCTTCGGTCTATGTGCGCAACAAGCGCAAGGCGTGTCAGCAAGTCGGCTTTTGTTCGTTTGACCACGACTTGCCAACGACTGTCACCCAGACCGCCCTGTTTGCGTTGATTGATCAACTCAATGCCGATCCAGCCGTGCATGGGATTCTGGTGCAATCGCCGCTGCCGCCACATATTGACGAAGATGCGTTGGTCGATCGTATCGACCCGGGCAAGGATGTGGACGGATTTCACGCGGTCAATGTGGGGCGTCTCGTGCTGCGCCGGTTCGGCTTGCGTCCATGTACACCCAAGGGCGTGATGACGCTGCTCGCGCATACCGATCGCCCGGTGCGTGGACAGCATGCAGTAGTGGTGGGCGTGTCCAATCACGTAGGCCGGCCGCTGGTGCTGGAACTGATGATTGCCGGATGCACGACGACATCATGTCATCGCTTCACGCGTGATCTCGCCGGTTTTGTGCGCCAGGGGGACATCGTGATTGTAGCGGTGGGCAAGCCCGGGCTGATCAAGGGAGACTGGATCAAGCCAGGCGCGGTGGTGATCGACATCGGCATCAATCGTCTGCAGGACGGCCATCTCGTGGGCGACGTCGAATTTGCCGCGGCCGCGCAGCGCGCGAGCTGGATCACGCCGGTACCTGGTGGCGTCGGCCCGATGACCGTGGCGACGTTGATGGAAAACACTCTGGAAGCTGCTCAGGCGAGCCCTGTGCAGCCGCCAGAAGCCTGAGGTTGGGCAGCGTTCACGCATCCATCTGGCGAGCGTTGCGGTGCGCCGCGTATAATCCCCTCTTTGCTGCGGGACTTTTTGTATGCGCATCCTCGCCGAGGCTCTTACCTACGACGATGTGTTCCTCGTTCCGGCACATTCGCTGGTGCTGCCGCGCGACGTTGACACCTCTACTCGACTTACGCGGAAGCTGCGTCTGAGTATCCCGATCGTGTCTGCGGCGATGGACACGGTGACCGAGGCGCGTCTGGCCATCACGATGGCGCAGAGCGGCGGCATCGGCATCATCCACAAGAACATGACAGTCGAGCAACAATCCGCCGAAGTGCGGCTGGTGAAGAAGTTTGAAGCGGGCGTCATCCGCAGCCCGATCACGGTGAGCCCGGACACCTCCATTCGCGAAGTGCTGCGCTTGACGCATGCGCACAACATTTCCGGTGTGCCGGTGGTGGATGGCGAGCAGCTCGTTGGAATTGTCACCAGCCGCGACATGCGCTTCGAGCGCAAGCACGATGATCCGGTACGCAACATCATGACGCGCAAGGACAAGTTGATCACGGTTCGCGAGGGTGCCAATCAGGACGAAGTGCTGCAGTTGCTGCACAAGTTTCGCATCGAGAAAGTGCTGGTGGTCAACGACGCGTTCCAGTTGCGCGGGCTGATCACCGTCAAGGACATCCAGAAGGCGCGCGACAACCCGCACGCAGCCAAGGACGAACACGACACGCTGCTGGTGGGCGCGGCCGTGGGAGTCAGTGGCGACACCGAGCAGCGCATTGCTGCCTTGGTGGATGCCGGTGTCGATGTGCTGGTGGTGGATACGGCGCACGGACATTCGCAGGGCGTGATTGAGCGGGTGGCGTGGGTCAAGAAACATTATCCGCAGGTGCAGATGGTTGCCGGCAACATTGTCACTGGCGAAGCAGCGCGTGCGCTGCTGGATGCCGGAGCGGATGCGGTCAAGGTCGGCGTTGGCCCCGGATCGATATGCACCACGCGCGTAGTGGCTGGCGTTGGTGTGCCGCAGATCACCGCCATCGACATGGTGGCCACGGCATTGAAGGACGAAATTCCACTGATCGCCGACGGCGGAATCCGTTATTCCGGCGACATCGCCAAGGCGCTGGCTGCCGGCGCGTCCTGTGTGATGCTGGGCTCCATGTTCGCCGGCACCGAGGAATCGCCGGGCGAGATCGAACTGTTCCAGGGGCGCTCGTACAAGAGCTATCGCGGCATGGGTTCGATCGGTGCCATGCAACTCGGTTCCAAGGACCGTTATTTCCAGGACGAGATCGAGGCCGACAAGCTGGTCCCCGAAGGCATTGAAGGTCGTGTGCCGTATCGTGGGCCGCTGCGCAACATCATCCATCAATTGATCGGCGGGCTGCGGGCGTCCATGGGGTACCTGGGCGCGGCCACCGTCGAGGACGTCCGGGCCAAGGCGCAGTTTGTGCGCGTCACTTCGGCCGGCGTTACTGAAGCGCATCCGCATGACGTGCAGATCACCAAGGAAGCACCGAATTACCGGCTCAGGTTGTGATTGCCGGGACGCAGCCGGGGACGCAGAACATCCAGTGGGTGGCGCCAGCGCCAGCGCCAGGGTCATGCTGACGTCTGTGCCCGAGCTGGATCCTCGCGTCTTGCGCTTGCCGTTCCCTGTTCCTCGCCGTGAAGCGCCATGACCAGCATTCATTCCGACAAGATTCTCATCCTCGATTTCGGCGCGCAGTACACGCAGCTCATTGCTCGGCGCATTCGCGAAATTGGTGTGTACTGTGAGGTCTGGGCATGGGATCACGACCCGGCGGACATCGCCGCGTTTCATGCCAAGGGCATCATCCTGTCCGGCGGCCCGGAATCGACCACGGCAGCCGACGCGCCATCCGCGCCACAGACGGTTTTCGACGCTGGTGTGCCGGTGCTGGGTATTTGCTACGGGATGCAGACCATGGCCGTGCAGTTGGGCGGTGCTACCGAGGCGTCGGGCGCGCGCGAGTTCGGCCACGCCCAGGTCAATATTGCCGATGACAGCGAACTGTTCGACGGTTTGACTGATGTGCCCGGTGCGCGACGACTCGACGTGTGGATGAGCCACGGCGATCACGTCGCGAAGGTGCCGGATGGCTTTGTCGTCACCGGCACCACCGCGCGTATCCCCGTGGCGGCAATGGAGGACGCGGCCAGGCATTGGTATGGCGTGCAGTTCCATCCGGAGGTGACACACACGAAACAGGGCATTGCGTTGTTCAAGCGTTTCGTGGCCGATATATGCGGCTGCCGGACGCTGTGGACCGCAGCCAACATCATCGATGACCAGATCGCCCGGGTCCGCGCGCAGGTTGGCGACGACCGTGTGCTACTGGGTTTGTCTGGTGGCGTGGATTCATCGGTCGTGGCTGCGCTCCTGCATCGCGCCATTGGCGAGCGTCTGACCTGCGTGTTTGTAGACACCGGATTGCTGCGCTGGGGCGAGGGGGACCAGGTGATGGCGACGATGGCGTCTGCCGCCAGCGAGCAGGGCATGGGCGTCAAGGTGATCCGCGTCAACGCCGCCGACCGCTACTTTGCTGCGCTCGCCGGAGTGACCGATCCGGAAGCCAAGCGCAAGATCATCGGCGGTTTGTTCGTGCAGATTTTTGATGAGGAATCCGCAAAGCTGGCGGTTGCGGGTGGCCATGCCGTGAAGTGGCTTGCGCAAGGCACGATCTATCCGGACGTCATTGAATCGGCCGGCAGCACGACAGGCAAGGCTCACGTCATCAAGAGTCATCACAACGTCGGTGGCCTGCCCGCACACATGCATCTCCAGCTGCTCGAACCGTTGCGCGAGTTGTTCAAGGACGAAGTGCGCCGGATCGGCGTCGAGCTGGGCCTGCCCCGCGCGATGGTCTATCGCCACCCGTTCCCCGGTCCGGGCCTGGGCGTGCGCATTCTCGGCGAAGTCAAACGCGAGTATGCCGAGCTGCTGGCGCAGGCCGATGCCATTTTCATCGATGAACTGCGCAAGGCCGATCTGTATGACCAGACCAGCCAGGCGTTTGCGGTGTTTTTACCCGTGAAGTCGGTCGGCGTGGTCGGCGATGCGCGAGCCTACGAGTGGGTGATTGCGCTGCGTGCGGTGGAAACCGTCGACTTCATGACCGCCCACTGGTCGCATTTGCCATATGAATTTCTCGGCCGGGTTTCCGAGCGCATCATCAACGAGCTGCGGGGAGTGTCCCGCGTGGTGTATGACATCAGTGGCAAGCCACCGGCGACGATCGAGTGGGAGTGATGGCTGCCTGCTCTCGGCGCGGCACATGCGGCGCGATCGCTCGCGCGATCCCTGTTTTGATCGCAAGGCCACTGCTGGCACATGAGTAATCCCGAGCCAACCGGGCAACTGCCCGCGTCAGCCGCAGACGTAACGTACATGCGGCGCGCGCTGGAGCTGGCAATGCACGCCCGTGATGCCGAACACGAAGTACCCGTCGGCGCAGTATTGGTGCACGACGACATCGTGATTGGCGAAGGCTGGAACCGCAACATCACGCTGCACGACCCCACCGCCCACGCCGAGATACAGGCGCTGCGTGCAGCTTGCAGCACGCTGGCCAATCATCGCCTGCCGCGCGCGACGCTGTACGTCACGCTGGAACCGTGTGTGATGTGTGCGATGGCCCTGATCCACGCCCGCGTTGCCCGCGTGGTGTACGCCGCCGCCGATCCCAAGACCGGCGCTGCCGGCAGCAAATTCGATACGTTGATCAGCGAACTGCACAACCATCGCGTCGAGGTATTGGGCGGCGTGCTGGCAGAAGAATCTGCGCTGCTGCTGCGCGAGTTTTTCCGCGCACGGCGCTAAATAACAGCGCGCCACGGTTTGGCGACGGTCAGCGGCGGCGCACTCGACCGTCAATAGAATGATTACGGAACGATCGTCGATTCAGACTCTGCGGTTCACACCACGCCCAACACGTAGTAAGCGGCAATGACCACGACGACGGCCACTGTCTTGATCACGGTGATTGCGAAGATGTCCTTGTAGGACTGCCGGTGCGTCAAGCCGGTCACCGCCAGCAGCGTGATCACCGCGCCGTTGTGCGGCAGCGTATCCATGCCCCCGGAAGCCATTGCAGCGACCCGGTGCAGCACTTCCATCGGGATCCCGGCCGCGTGTGCGTTGGCGATGAACGTGTCAGCCATCGCCCCCAGCGCTATGCTCATGCCGCCCGATGCCGAGCCGGTGATGCCGGCCAGCGCGGTGACCGTCACCGCTTCGTTGACCAGCGGATTGGGAATGGTGTGCAGGGCGTCGGCCACCACTTTGAAGCCGGGCAGGGCGGCGATCACCGCGCCGAATCCATACTCCGACGCGGTGTTCATCGAGGCCAGCAGGGCACCGCCCACTGCCGCCTGCGTACCGGCTGCCAGGTGCCTGGTCACGGCCCGCCAGGCGAACACCAGTACGCACAGGATGCCGACCAGCAGTGCGCCTTCCACCGCCCAGATCGCGGCCAGTTTGGAAACGTCCTGCACGATGGGTTTGGCGTTGCCCATCACGCTGGGCACGAACGATTGCGTCGTGCCATAGACGCGGGGGATCAAGTCGGTGAACACTTTGTTGCATGCGCCGACCAGGACCAGCGGCAACAGCGCGATCAACGGATGCGGTAACTTGCTCGCCACGAACGGTTCCGGCTCGTTGAGCAGACTATCGCCGTAACCTTCGCCCGCCGCAGCCGCATGACGCCGGCGGTAATTGAGATAGGTCAGTCCCACGATCAGGATGAACACGCCGCCAATCGTGCCCAACCAGGGCGCGGCCCAAGTCGTCGTGCCGAAGAATGCCGTCGGGATGATGTTCTGGATCTGCGGCGTGCCCGGCAGCGAATCCATGGTGAAGGTGAAGGCACCCAGTGCAATGGTGCCCGGGATCAGCCGTTTCGGAATATCGCTGGCACGAAACAACTCTGCGGCAAACGGATATACCGCGAACACCACCACGAACAGCGACACGCCGCCATACGTCAACACCGCGCACACCAGCACGATGGACAGGATTGCCCGGCTGCGTCCCACCACACCAATGGTTGCTGCCACGATCGACTTGGAAAACCCGGACAGTTCGATCAGCTTGCCAAACACCGCCCCAAGCATGAACACCGGGAAATACAGCTTCAGGAAGCCGACCATCTTGTCCATGAACAACCCGGTGAACATCGGCGCCACCAGCGCGGGCTCGACCAGCAATACCGCGCCCAGCGCGGCGATCGGCGCAAACAGGATCACGCTGTAGCCGCGGTACGCCGCCAGCATCAGAAAACACAAGGCAGCCAGCACGATCACCAATGCCATCAATGACTCTCCTCTTGGAACGATTCGCCCGCAGCAGGAGCGCTTGCCGCTTCCCCGTGTTTGCTTGGCAACGCCGACGACGAGGTTGAACCATGCGTCGCTCGCGGCTGCGTATCAGCCCACCGCGTTCGCTGCAGCGACGCTTCCAGACACGACGTGATGGCGAGTATCGCGACCTTCCGGCGAGGGCGGCACTGTACGAAGGTACAAGTGTCCCAAGCGCTTGCCTCGCCTAACCTGAGCCTTGAATCGGCCCGCAGCGTCCCTGCGGGCTCCACTTGCGAGGGGAAATCATGAAGCCTACGTCTCTGTCTCTGGCGATCGGCCTGGCTGCGGGTTTGTGGTGTGCGGTGCCGCTGCACGCCCAACAGGCTTCGAATGACACAGGCACCACCAAGCCGACCGCTGCCAAACAGGCCGAAGCGACCGAGTTGCAGGAAGTGACGGTAAGCGCCCGTCGGCGTAGCGAGTCGCTGGAGAAGGTGCCCGTGGCGGTCAGCGCATTCAACAGCGAGGATCTCAAGGATCTGCAGGCCAGCAACATCGATGGCCTGCAAGGTGCAGTCCCTGGCCTGAACATCGTGCAGGGTCGAGGTTCGTCGTCCTCGGTGAACGTGTTCATTCGTGGCATCGGTCAGCCGGATGCGTTGCAGACGTTCGATCCGGGCGTGGGTATGTACGTCGATGACGTCTACTACTCGCGCATCCAGGGCGCCTTGTTCAGCTTGTTCGACGTCGAGCAGGTCGAAGTGCTCCGTGGTCCGCAGGGCACGCTGTACGGCAAGAACTCGACTGGCGGCGCGATCAAGATCATCACCAAGCAACCCAGCAACACGCCGGAAGGCTCAGTCGAGGGCACCCTGGGTGACTACGGCCGGCGCGAAGGCCGCTTCTATGTTTCCGGGCCACTCAGCCAGACCGTGTCGGGCAACCTCGCGGGTGTGTATGCGCGCACCGATGGCTACGTCACCGACCCGGTCACGCGAGCGAAATACAACAACGAAAACACCAAGGCGGTGCGCGGCAAGTTGAAGTGGCAACCCAACGCTGAGTTCAGTGCCACGCTGGCCGCTGACTACACCAAACTGGACACGGCGCTGACCCTGGGTCAGGCCACCGCACCGCTGTCTGCCAGCGATCTGGTGCTGGGCCCGGTGTTGTTGTACACGCCTCCTGCTGGCAAGTACGACTTTGATGGCCAGACCTCGTTCGGACCCGGCAAAGGTCAGAAATTGATCAGCAAGGGGACGGCGCTGCATATGGATTGGCACGTTGCCAACCAGTGGGATCTCAGGAGCATTACGGCGTACCGCAAGCTGGACAGCAATTCCTATATCGATATCGACGCCACGACGCTGCAGCTGGGCGACGTGTTGGTTGACTTCCATCAGAAGCAGTTCAGTCAGGAATTGCAGGCGCAGTATGACAACGGCAGCGACCTGCAGGCCGTGTATGGCCTGTACTACATGGATGAAAAGGTGCCATCGCACCAGGAGGCTTACGCCGACGATTTCATCCGCTTCATCGGTACGCCCATTGATTTCCTGCGGACCATCGACGACAAGCTCGAAAACAGGAGTTGGGCCGGCTTTGCCCACGTCAACTGGGAGTTCGTGCCAAGCTGGACGCTTGCTGCTGGCGTGCGTTACACCCATGAAACCAAGGACTACTGGCGCACCACCAGCGCATTCTTCGGCGCTCCGCTGCAGGCGTTCAGCCAGGATCCGCAGGCGGTGATCCCCGACGCCAGAAAATCCTGGAGCGCAGTCACCCCATCGCTGAGCCTGGAGAAACAGTTCACGCCGCAGGTCATGGGCTATGTGTCGGCGAACCGCGGGTTCAAGTCCGGCGGGTTCAACGGCCGGGCCAACAGTCCGGTGGAGGCGGCCGACCCGACGTTTGATCCCGAGTATGTCTGGACCTACGAAATGGGGCTGAAAATGCGCTCGGCGGACAGCCGCCTGCAAGGCAATTTCGCGGCTTACCATTCCAACTACACGGACTTCCAGGCCCGCGTTTCAGAAGTGCAGAATCCCGGCTCGGCCACACCTGATTTCAGCTTTCCTGTCCTCAACGCCGCGAAGCTGACGATCGACGGCCTGGAATTCGAGGGTGCCGCACTGCTGGGTCAGGGCACGAAGCTGTCCACGCAACTGGCGTGGATGGACGCGCGTTACGACAAGTTTGTCGATCCGCGCACGCAGGTTGATCCGGCCTTGGCGGAGCTGCACGATCACGTACCGTTCTCGCCGAAGTTCACGGCGCGGGTGGCGCTCGCGCAGACGTTCGGCTTGCCTGACGGCAGTGCGCTTACCTTCGGCGCCGACGCCTCGTATCGCAGCAGCACGTGGCTCAGCGTCGACAATCGTGATGGTCTGATGCAGAAGGCGTACGTCGTGTCCGGCCTGTTCGGCGTGTTCGACGCCGTCAACGGCCATTGGCAGTTGCGTGCCGGGGTGCGCAACCTTGGGGACAAGGTCTACAAGACCGATGGCCAGGAATTTTCCAGCGTTGGCAATATCCAGACCGCCTACTACGGAGCGCCGCGCAACTGGTACTTCAGTGCACGTTACAATTTCTGACATGCGCTGTGATCCGCCCAGACCGTCGGGTCTGGGCGGTTCGCCGGCCCTTGTGCAGCTTGGAGACATGGGGAGCAGACCGATGACCTGTCGATGGTTGCACCGCCTGCTGTGGCTGGCGTTGGTTAGTGGTGGCAGCGCGTGTGCCAGGGATGTCGGGTCGAGTCTGCCGACCCTGAACCTCGATCCGGCGCGCACTGCGGTGGCTGGCCTCTCGTCCGGTGCATACATGGCCGGCCAGGCACAGATGGCCTATCCGAAACTGTTTGCGAACGCGGCCCTGGTGGCGGGCGGTCCGTATGGTTGTGCCCAAGCCCAGCTTTCGCTGGCTTTGAGCACGTGCATGAAGGGTGCGCCGGCGCCTGACGTTCCAGCTTTGGTCGCGCGTGCAACCGATCGCGCGTCCAGCGGCAAGATCGGCCCGTTGCAGGATCTTGCTCACGCCCGCGTTTACCTGCTGCACGGAACGGCTGACGCCGTCGTGGCTCCTGCCGTGGCAGAAGCGAATGTGCAGTTCTACGATCAGTTGCGCGATCGCGTGCCGGGCCTGAAAGACATGCAGGTGCATGAAGACAGCCAGCGCGCCTTCGCGCACAATTTGCCTATAGCCGCCAATGGCGACGACTGCGGTACGTCCCAGGCTCCGTACCTGGGTCATTGCGGTTTCGACGCGGCAGGCGAGATATTTGCGCAGATGTTCGGCAAACCGACGCAAACGGTAGCGGCCGATGCCCGCGGCGAGCTGCGAACGTTCGATCAGGATGCGTTGCGGCCAAGTGGTACCGATGCCTTCCTCGCCGGCACCGGCTATGTCTATCTGCCGCCGGATTGCGTTGCCGGCAAGCGCTGTGGCTTGCTCGTGGTGTTCCACGGCTGCAAGCAGGATGCCGACGCTGTCGGCAAGGCGTTCGTGAATGATGCCGGCTTCAACCGCTGGGCCGATGCCTATGACGTGGCCGTGCTAT
The DNA here is from genome assembly GCA_039926605.1 of Rhodanobacter sp. Classification (GTDB taxonomy): domain Bacteria; phylum Pseudomonadota; class Gammaproteobacteria; order Xanthomonadales; family Rhodanobacteraceae; genus Rhodanobacter. The sequence goes on from JBDSWR010000023.1 coordinate 46,314, forward strand.
ATCCTCAGACGCGCGCAAGCTTCGCGCCTTTGAATCCGCAGGCATGTTGGGACTGGTGGGGTTATTCAGGAGCCGACTACGACACACGCGACGGCGTGCAGTTGCGCTGGCTGGTGAATGCGGTGCGCGCCTTGGGCTTGCCAGCCGGCCATTGATCGCGCTACGCGCGGGTTGCGTTGGCGCTGCGATGGGAGCGTACCTAGTGCGCGAGACGTTTGTTTCGTGCAGAGCAAAGAGCTTTCGTCCTCCTGCGGAGGGCGAGTTACTTCTCTTTTGCTTGTCCAAAAGAGAAGTAACCAAGAGAAAACGACACCCCGCTTGGCGCTTTCCGCCCATCCATGGGCGGAAAGTCCGTGAGCCGCGATCGGGCTTTTCGACCGGACTCCTGTCCGGGCGAAAAGGAACCGACATCCATGTCGATTCCCGCTGCGCGGCCTGTCGACCCCGACTCACCGCCGCACAGGGGCCCCGGGTAGCGCAACGGGCCATCCTGGCCCGCACTCGGTACGCAACTGCTGCGCGGCTGCAAGAGCGAGGACTCGGACGCCTTGGGCGAGTTGCGCTTGACTGGGCTGTTGCGCCCGCTTTTCTGAAGAGTGCGCGCAGGAGCGCGCTGCTCTGTATGGGGCCCCTGTGCGGCGGTGAGGGACAGACGTCAGGCCCGCAGGGTGATTGGCAGGGATGCCGATCATTTTTCGTCAGGACAGGAGTCCTGTCGAAAAACCCGCCTGGCCATCACGGACTTGCCGCCCATGGATGGGCGGCAAGCGCCAAGCGGGGTGGCCTTTCTCTTGGTTACCTTCTCTTTGGCCACGCAAAGAGAAGTAACTCGCCCTCCGCAGGAGGACGAAAGCTCTTCGTTCTGGTGTGGAAGATCGAGCCGGAGGCATCGCCACTGAGGTCCCGCCTACCATTCGTCAGCGGTGGCAATCAACTGTATCCAGGATTCCACCGGACGCTGGCATGCTGAGCGCCAGCGTCATTGCGATTGCGGCATTGTGCTGGCTTGGCCTGCTGTTCGGCGTGGCGTTGCTGGGCGAGCGGCGCCCGCACATATTCGAGAAGCGCTGGGCGATCGTGTATGCGCTGTCGCTGGCAATCCACTGCACCTCGTGGACCTTCTACGGCACGGTGACTCAGGCCAGCCGCTCCGGCTGGTGGCTGCCGCCTACTTTCGTAGGTGCGATCCTGATGTATGTGTTTGCGCTGAAATTCCTGCGCCGGATGGTGCAACTGGTGCGCGAATACAACGCCGGGTCGCTCGCCGACCTGATCGCGGTGCGGCTGGGTCGGCATTCGGGACTGGCGGCGCTGGTGACGGCAGTGGTGGTGATCGGCATCGTGCCGTATATCGCACTGCAGTTGAAAGCGGTGGCGATGAGCTACGGCATTCTCAGCCACGGCCAGTTGGCCGAGTCGGCGCCGTGGCAGGACAGCGCGCTGTATGTTGCGCTGCTGATGGCGTTGTTCGCGATGCTGTTCGGCACGCGGCGGGCGTCGACGATGGCGCACAATCGGGGCTTGGTGCTGGCGATGGCGTTTGAGTCGCTGTTCAAGCTTGCGGCAATGCTGGCGCTCGGCAGCTTGTTGTTTACTGCCGTGCCTGATGGCCTGGCGATCAACCTGCCAGCCAACATACCGCCGCCGCCTGACAGTGGTGGTTTCCCGGCGCTGATTCTGCTCGGCGCCATGGCGATGTTCACCATGCCGCATCAGTTTTATGCGGGCATTGTGGAGTGTCGTGATGACGGTCATTTGCGTACAGCGCGCTGGCTCTTTCCGCTCTACCTGCTATTGATCTCGCTGCCGATATTGCCGTTGGCCCGACTGGGCGATGCACTGCTTGGGCCGAGCGGAGTTCCCTCGGACATGTATGTGCTGGCGCTGCCGCTGGCGCGCGGCGAGCATGGGCTGGCGCTGGTCGCGTTTCTTGGTGGCCTGAGTGCTGCCACAGGCATGGTGGTGATCGCCACCCTGGCGTTGAGCCTGATGGTGGTCAACCACTTCATTGCGCCGTTGCGCGTGCGCGCCGGCTGGGGGCGGGATGAACACGGTGACCTGCGCGGTGAGCTGTTGAACCATCGGCGGGTAGCGATTCTCGTAGTGATCCTGCTGGCCTGGGCCTACAGCCGCGTGCTGACGCACAATGAAGCGCTCGCCGATATTGGTGCCATATCCTTTTCCGCGTTGGCCGGCTTGACGCCGGCACTGCTGGCGGCGATCTATCGTCCGCAGCTTGGTGCGCGGGCAGTGATGACCGGACTGGCCGCCGGCACGTTG
>JBDSWR010000024.1:0-18045 GCA_039926605.1 Rhodanobacter sp.
GTGTGGGTGATGGTTTTCCATAGCTATTGGGCTGGCTACCAAGGCGGCGGGCTGTTGCGCTGGAGTGGCTGGATGGGTGTGGATCTGTTCTTCGCGCTGTCCGGCTTTCTCATCGGATCGCAGGTATTCATCCCGCTGGCCGCAGGCAAACGCGTCGGTCTGACCGACTTCTACCTGCGCCGCGGCTTCCGCACGCTACCAGCGTTTTTTGCGATCCTGACGCTCTACTTCGTCTGGCCCTCGCTGCGGGAAACCACCGAGATGATGCCGTTATGGCGTTTCCTCACCTACACGATGAATTTATGGATCGATCCCTCTCGTGCCGCGTTCTCACATGCATGGTCGCTGTGCGTGGAAGAGCAGTTTTATCTGCTGTTTCCGGCTTTGGCCATCGCGATAGCCTGGCGAACGACCTGCTGGCGGATAGCTGCGCTATTCAGCGTGCTGATGCTGGGAGGCATGCTCCTGAGAGCATGGCTTTGGTGGCACTTTCTGGCACCCGTGGCCGCGGCAGGTGGGAACAGCGGCATCCCCTACGCGCGGTATCTGTACGATCCCACGTGGGCACGTCTAGATGATTTATTGGCTGGCATCGCGCTGGCCGCCATGCGCAGTTACGGCACGCGCAGCTGGGCAGGGATTGAGCGCCACGCGAACATCGTGGCGCTGATTGGCGTGACGCTGACGGCCGCGTGCATGTTCGGCTTTGATGGTCGTCGGATGGGCTTTGCCGCCAATGTGTTTGGCTACCCGGTACTGGCGCTGGCCATGGGTACACTGGTGGCTGCCGCGGCCGCTGGGCGCGGCGTGCTATCGACGCTCCAGCTACCCGGCGTGGAGTGGTTGGCGCTGGCGTCGTACAGCCTGTACCTCAGCCACAAAATGGTTTATGGACAGCTTCACGGGCGCTTCGCTGCGGTCGTTGACGGGCACGGTATCTGGACGGCGCTGCTCTACGCCGGCATCATTCTCGCGGTTGGTGCTGCCCTGCATTATTCGGTTGAACGGCCATTCTTGAAACTGCGGGAACCGGTGCGGCGGGCGTGGGCGCGCAGACTTGTGCAATCGATGTCGAACCGAAACCCGATTCAGAATCGCGGAAATTGTCCCTGACACCTTTGGCGGCACAATGATCGTCGTGCAATGGCCGCCAACCATTGTCGCCGACCAGCCAGAAGACACTCGCTGGCGACTGAGCGCGTAAAACTGGTCTAGATCGCCTTGCCGACACTGGCTTGTTCCCACAATGTCTTCAAGTGGTCAACAAACCACCTGCCTGCGGGTCCCGGCGGATTCGAGGACTGGTGATATGCAGACATCATCAGCATGAAGCCTGTACGCGGCATATCGTCGACATCCAGAAGCACCAGCTTGCCCGAAGCAAGGTCGCTGTCCACCATGTGTCGTGGCATGCCTCCCCAGCCCACGCCGGCCTTCAGGAACGCATGCTTGGTGGACAGATCCGCGAGCCGCCAGGTCGACGGCGAGACGACGCCGTAATCCTTGCCGGCCATAAGGTCAGATCTGTCGGTGAGCACCAGTTGCACGTGCTTTCGCAACTCGCGTTTTGGAATCCTGCGACCAAAACTCGCGAGCGGATGACCTGCTGCAGCGACGGCGATCAACGGGACTTCGCCCAGTGGCTCGCTGACCAATGAAGGGAATGCGACCGGCAGCGTCGCCAGAATGCCCAAGCTGCATCGGCCGTCCAGCACAGGTTGGTAGGCCGCTCCCAGGCCCTCAACGAAGAGGCGCAGCGGCGTCAATGGAAACCGGCTCGCAAACGCCTTCGCTGCCGAGGCAACAATGGCTGTCGGAAAAAACACATCAACGACCACCGCTAGCTCAGTCTCGAGGCCCGACGCCATCAACTTCGCGCGCGCCTTCAGCGTGTCCACACCCGCCACAATATGACGAGCATCCGCGAGTAGCAGCACGCCCTCAGGCGTGAGCTTGGGGAATCGTCCTGTGCGATCAAACAGGGTGACGCCGATTTGCGCCTCGAGCCCGGCGACCCAGCCGCTCACAGCGGACTGAACGCGGTTGAGCTTCCGCGCCGCAGCCGAAAAGCTGCCCTCGTCCACCGCGGCGATGAAGGTTCTGAGCTGGTCGAGGGAGACGCCGTCAAGCATTTGATCCTTCCTTACATCTCAAAAACAGATCGTTCGCATCTCAATATACCGTCTTCTCAGAAGCTTCGTTGATGGCCATCCTTTGCTCCCGCCACCTTGGATGCGCAGATCGCTTGGGTGGCTCACCTCTCTGACTACCCATGAGGTTCGCCATGCAAATCCTTCATCTTGACTCCAGCGTTCTCGGCACCGCTTCCGTCAGCCGCCAGCTTTCCGCCGAACTCGTCGCACGGCAACAGGTCCTGCACCCGGGTATCGGCATTGTCTATCGCGACCTGGCGAGCGACCCGGCCTTGCACCTCTCCGGCGCACATATTGCGGCCTTCCAAGGCTCGGCCAGCGAGGACGCCATCATCAACGCCGACCTGGTCAAGGGCAATGCCTACATGGACGAGCTCTTCGCGTCGGACATCATTGTCATCGGAGCGCCGATGTACAACTTCTCCATTCCGACTCCGCTCAAGGCGTGGATCGATCGCATCGCCGTCGCTGGCAAGACGTTCCACTACACCGCGACCAGGCCTGAGGGTTTGCTGAAGAACAAGAAGGTCTTCATTGCGTCGGCGCGAGGCGGTGTGTATTCGGCGGGCAGTCCCGGTGCGGCGGTTGAGCATCAGGAGAGCTACCTGATCGGCTTGCTGGCTTTCCTGGGTGTGACGGACGTGAAGGTCGTGCGCGCCGAAGGCATCGCGTTCGGGCCTGAGGCCAAAGAAGCCGCCGTCGCGGGCGCGCTGAAAGACATCGCCGCCCTCACTGCATGAGTCACTTTCATTTCCGTGCTCACTCCATTATTGATTGAAGGAATTCAACATGACTTACTCCATCATCGGTTCCGGTAACGTCGGTACAGCCCTGGCTCGCCAATTCACCCGCAGCGGCATCACCGTCGGCGTCGCCAATACCCGCGGCCCGGGGTCCCTTGCACCCATGGTCAAGGAGCTTGGCGCCAAGGTCGAACCATTGACGCTGCAAGATGCGCTCAAGGCCGACGTGATCCTTCTCGCAATCCCGTTCTGGTCGCACCGTCACATCGCCAAGGCTCGTTCGACATGGCAAGGCAAGGTCGTCATCGACGTCACGAATGCTTATGGCGTGCCGCTGTCCGAGCTCGACAACCTGCCTTCCTCTGCCATCGTGGCGAAGTCGTTTCCCGGAGCACATCTAGTCAAGGCGTTCAATCACCTGCCGGCGCAGGTGCTTGGACTGGATCCCGCCATCAACGGCAGCCGTCGGGTCATTTTCCTGTCAGGCGATGACGAAAGCGCGGTGAAGTCAGTTGCTGCGCTGGTTCAGCAACTCGGCTTCGCCCCGATCAGTCTGGGCAAGATCGCCGAGGGGGGCCAGCTGGTTCAAGCGCAAGGCAAGAGCTGGGCGCCGCTGATCTTCCAGGACCTGTTCAAACGAACAGGAGAACACGCTTGATCATGTGCCTTGGCGCGAGCGCCATGACCCGAAAACATTGGCCATCTGTGCGCTCAAGGACATCGAGGTGAAAGCGCCGCTTGAAGTGGTGTGGAAGCTGCTGGATTCATTCAGAGCGGCGGCAATCAACGGCCGTCCGTGCCGCGCATTATCTGTTGCAAGTCGACGGGTTTGGCGGGCAGCTCAAACGTGGACGCCGGCGACGTAGCCGCGGAGATAGACTTGACTTGGAACTGGTCGCTAACCCGCAACAGACCGCGGTCGTTGCCAGGGACGGCGTCCCAGAAGCTTTGGCCGATATCAGAACCGAATATCGCGGTGATCGAGCCGAGATAAGCCCGAGTCATCTCCACCACCAGGGGATTGTCGGTCAGCACTGCGTCGCCGGATTTCTTGCTGCCGTCCGCATCGGTCCAGGTCATGTGGTGAACGCGACCTTCGATGCCGGCCACGGTTTCAGTTGCGCCGGTGGCTTTCACCGAGGCGATGCTGCCGAACGGTGTTTTCGACTGCGGCTGAGCGGCGTTGCCCGCCATCGCCCCCATCATTTTCATCATGTCGGCCATGGCGATCACTTGCGGGGTACCGTCGACATCGGTCACGGAATAGGCCTTGCCGTCGCGTACGATGAGGTAGTCCGGGCTGCCAGGCGGCTGCATGCGCAAGGTATTCGCATTCTTCCAGATCAGCGTCATGGTTTCGGCTTGATCCGGTCCCATTGCGAACGTCGCCTCGCCATCGGCCAGGGCGGCAAGCGGCAGACTCAGGGCCGCCATCGCGAGCAACAGCATCAATCGTTTTGCATGGTGCATATCGTTCTCCTGGTTTGAATGACAAGTTAACAGGGATAAGGGACAAGGTAGGGGACGGAGGTAAGTAATCCCGAGGTAATTAATCCCGAGCCGGCCGGCCGCTTCGGGTCGAGAAGCAACGATCAGTCAGGTTGCCCCCGGCGGGTGCTCCCGTCCCAGTCGTTTGCGAGGCCTCGTCGACCCCCTTGGCAACAGCCTGTCACCAGGCTGGCGAACTGCAGCGCGGACCTCACTTGTTGGCATTGCCGGGATTATCGCCTGCCTTGAGCTCCGGAAACTGATCGTCACGCCATTCCTGCGGCGCGCCTTGATTGGCGTCAGCGAATTGCTGTTCGCGCGTGCGCAGGTCGACGCGGCGGATTTTGCCGGAAATCGTCTTTGGCAACTCGTAGAATTCCAGCCGGCGTACGCGCAAATAGGGCGGAAGGTGTTCGCGGGCGTACTTCAGGATCTCGAACGCGGTTTGCCTGTCGGGAGCGTAGCCTGGGACCAATGCGATGTAGGCTTTGGGCAGGTTCTGGCGGACCGGGTCGGGGACCGGCACGATGGCGGCTTCGGCCACGGCGGGGTGTTCGATGAGTACGCTTTCCAGCTCGAACGGGCTGATCTTGTAATCGGATGACTTGAACACGTCGTCGGTGCGGCCGATGTAGGTGATGTAGCCGTCGGCGTCCATGCAACCCACATCGGCGGTGTGATAGACACCGTTCGCCATCGCGGCGGTGGCCAGCTCAGAATTTCCCTGATAACCGGCCATCAGCGGTAGTGGACGTCCATTCGGACCATTGAGATCAAGACAGATTTCGCCTTCCGCACCCGCACCATGCAGATGCTCGCCGGTGATTGGATCCACGAGTACTACCGGCAGACCCGGCAGCGGCCGACCCATCGAGCCGGGCTTGAGGCGGGCGCCAACGGTGTTGGCAATGATCGCGGTGGTTTCCGTTTGCCCGTAACCGTCGCGGATGGTCAGGCCCCACTTGTGCTGTACCTGGGAAATGACTTCCGGGTTCAGTGGTTCGCCTGCGCCGACCATTTCGCGCAGGCCACTTGGCCGCGCGCCCATATCGGCATTGATCAGCATGCGGTACACCGTGGGCGGCGCGCAGAACGTGTTGACGCCGTGGATCCGCATTTGCTCAATCAACGCGGCTGCATCGAAGCGCGTGTAGTTGTAGATGAAGATCGCCGCTTCGCCATTCCACGGCGCGAAGAAACACGACCACGCGTGCTTGGCCCAGCCGGGCGAGGAAATATTGAGGTGCACGTCGCCGGGGCAGATGCCGATCCAGTACATCGTGGTGAGGTGACCCACCGGGTAGGAGACCTGGGAGTGCTCCACGAGTTTGGGAAGACTGGTGGTGCCGGAGGTGAAGTACAACATCAGCCGGTCGTCCGGTCGGGTGCCGGGGTGGGGCACCGGCGTGTCGTCCTCGACCCGGGCATCGGCCAGATCTACCCAGCCGGATGCCGGTCCCACGGAAATTTTGCTGTAGCTGCCGGGCACGTCGACGAATTTGTCGGTATCGACCGCATTGCAGATCACGTGTTTCGCTCCGCCCCGATCGATGCGATCGCGCAAGTCGGCCGGGCCCACGCCCGTTGTGGTCGGCATGATGACCGCGCCCAGCTTCATCACCGCCAGCATTGCGCGCCACAGCTCAATCTGATTGTTGAGCATGATGATCACGGGATCGCCCTTGCGCACGCCGCGCGCTGCCAGCCAGCGCGCGAGGCGGTTCGAATCGCGGCGCATCTGGTCGAAGGTGGTCGTCGAACCGGTGCCATCTTCCTCGCGGATGATCAGCGCCGGTTTGGCGTTGCCGGTAGCGATGGCGTCGAACCAGTCGATCGCCCAATTGAACTGGTCGCCGAGATCTGGCCAGCGGAAGTCTCGCAGCGCTGCTTCATAGTCACCACTGCAGCGCAGTAGCTGGTCCCGTGCCGCACGAAAACTTCCCGTGTTGTAGGTCACCGTGATCTCCTGGAAGTGTTGCCGCCTGAGCTGCTTGTGTCGATTGCCACAGTGCCACACTTGCGCGTTGGCGCGCGCATGCGTCACCAGGGTATGCGGCTGACCCGACTGTCCCAGGCCTATCTGCCTTGGGCAGATGCTGGATCGCCCGGTGTCAGTTGGTAGCAGGGCCAGCCGGTCCGGGCGTGGGCGAAGGCCTCGCTTGTCATCTTGCCGCGTGTCGTGCCGCGTCTCGATCGTACAGCGCCGGGCGCACCAGGGTGTCGTCCAGGCGACACCCCTGGGTGCCGAAACGGCGCCCCGCGATGCGGCGATGCCAGCGCTGGGTCGAGTGCTGCTGTCTCGGTCAGCTTGGTGACGACCGGCGATTCTCTGACGTTTCAGGTGGCATGATGTGTGCTTTCCACTCCTGTAGTCGTTCGGCGAAGGGTTGGGATCGACTCAGGGTGGGGGATTCTCTCCCGAACAACGGCGTCCCGCGGCTCAGGTGGACCGGACAGGTCAGGAATTGACCGCAGGCGTCCTCAACCCCGCTCGCGCCGTTTGGTAGCGGGGACAGGTGCGGGTGCTTCGTGTGTTATGTGAAGAGTGGGATTCAATCATGATTTTTTCCCGACAAGGGCCGAAAACGATATCTGTCAGGCCCGGATCTCGATGAAAAATCCGTTGCGCATCCTGTGTATTGCCGGCTCCGCTGCAACGGCAAGCTCCACGAAGCGGGCCCTTGGTGGCCTGCCCAGGGACTTCCGGTGGAGCTGGGCGAGCGACCGGGCTGAGTTCGAGCTGCTGCTCTCCCGTGATCGCTGGGATGTGGTGCTCTGCGACTGGCAGTTGCCGGAGTTCGGCACGCTGGAGATCATCAAGGTGGCCCGCGCCATCGATGCCCGGCTGGCGCTGGTCATCCTGGCCGAGAGCGGCGCCCAGGCCCTCGCCGCCGAAGCGATCAAGCGGGGCGCCACCGAGTGCCTGACTGGCGATGTCGACCTGCCGGTGCGCTTGCCCGGCACGTTGCGCACAGCGGTGGCCCGCCAGCGTCGCATGATGTCCAGCTCGGAACTGCACGCGGTGCTGGAAGCATCTGGCGATGGCATTGTGGTGGTATCCAACGAAGGCCGGCTGATTCATGGCAACGGGCGTGCCCGAGCACTGTGGAATCTCCGTCCGGAGATGCTGGAGCAATCCGACTACGCTGCGCTGCAGGCACATGTCGCCGAGCAAATGCTCGACCCGGTGGAATTCCTGGAAGCCACCCGCAAATCGCTGTGTGCGGATGCCAGCAGTTTGACGATGCTGCATTTCAAGGATGGCCGGATAGCGGAACGTCGCACCGCGCCGCAGATGCTGGGCGGTCAGCGCATTGGCTGGGTCATCAACTACCGCGAGGTGACTCAGGCCGTGCAGGTCGAGCAGCATCTGCGGAACCTGCTCGCACTGCAGCAAGCCACCCTCGATGCCACCGCCGATGGCATCCTGGTAGTGAACACGCAGCGCGGCGTCGTTGGAACGAATCGCAAGTTCCAGCAACTGTGGCGCCTTCCCGACGAGTTGATGACCAGCGGCGACGATGCGCGATTGATCGCCTGGGTGCTTGATCAGCTGGTGGATCCGCCTGGCTTCATCGCCTTGGTGGACTCGCTGTATGAGCGTCCCACCGAGTTCAGCCGCGACGTCCTTGACTTCAAGGACGGTCGCGTGTTCGAGCGCTATTCGCAGCCGTACCTCGTTGATTCGGTCTCGGCCGGGCGGGTGTGGAGCTTTCGCGACATCACCGCGATCAAGGCCGTGGAATCTGCGCTGCGCAGCAGTGAAGCGCGCTTTCGCCAGATGTTCGAGCAGATCGCGGATGCGCTGCTGATCCTCGACGGCGCCGACGGCCGCATCGTCAATTGCAACCAGGCTGCCGTGACCATGTTTTGCGGTGCCGACAAGCAGGCCATGCTCAACCTGCACCCGGCCCAACTTTCGCCGCTGCATCAGCCCGATGCCAGGCCCTCGCTGGAGAAGGCAAACGAGCTGATCGCACTGGCTATGCGCGAGGGCAGCCATTGTTTCGAGTGGATGCATTGCACTGCATCGGGTGACGAGTTTCCTGCCGAGGTACTGCTCACATCGGTCATGTACGGCCAGCAGAAGCTGATCATCGCGACCATTCGGGATATTTCGAAGCGCAAGGACGAGGAGCACACCCAGCATGCCTTGTGGGAAATTTCCGAAGCGGCCCAGTCATCCGGAACGCTGGACGAATTGTTTCCGCGCATCCACCGCATCATCAGTGGTCTGTTGCCAGCGCGAAATTTTTTCGTCGCGTTGTACGACGAGAAGCGTCAGGAGATGAGCTTCCCCTATTACGAGGACGAGTTTGACAGCAATCCCGACGTGCTCAAGATGAGTGACAACACTGTCACCGGCCGCGTGATTGAGCGAGGGGAGGCGCTGTTGTTGACGCCCGACAGCATCAACGATGGCAGGCTGGAAGATAGTCTTTATGTCGGCACCGGCTCGCTGGACTGGCTCGGCGTACCGCTCAAGTCAAAGGCCGGCACCCTTGGCGCCCTCGTCGTGCAGAGCTACGACGGCAGTGTCCGTTACACCAACAAGGACAAGTCGCTGCTCGAATTCGTTTGTGGACAGGTAGCCACCGTAATCGAGCGCAAACAAGCTGAAATGGCCCTGCGCGAAAGCGAGGCGCGCCTGGAAGTGGCGCAACGTCTGGCGCATCTGGGTAGCTGGGAATGGGATGCGCATACCCACAGCCTTGCCTGGTCGGACGAATTGTGTCGGATCTTCGGACTTGATCCACTGTGCTTTGTACCGAGTGTCAGGGACTTTCTCGGCCGCTTGCATCCGGTCGATCGGCCGACGATCGAGGCCCGTTTGGCTCAGGCCATGCAGGACTGCCAGCCATTTCGGCTGGAAGCCCGGATTGTTGACGACGCAGGTGCGATACGTACCCTGCAAAACCAAATCGAAGTGCGGGTCGATACACATGGTCGCGCCTCGGGCATGGTAGGGGCGTGTCTCGACATCAGTGCGCGCAAATTGGAGGAGACGGTCGAGCGGGAGCGCCGCTTGATCCTGGAGCAGGTAGCGCGCGATGAGCCGCTCGCGCAGGTGCTGGATAATGTCGTCGGCCTGCTGGAAACGCAGTTACCGGGTTCCCGCTGCTCGGTGCTGCTGTTGCGTCAGGGGCAGCTTCATCTGGGCAGCGCGCCGCGCTTGCCGGACGACTATTCCCGGACGCTTGATGGGTTGACGATTGGACCTGCGGCGGGCAGCTGTGGCAGCGCCTGCTACTTGAATCGATCGGTGCTGGTGAGTGACATTGCCAGCGATCCGCGATGGGTGAACTATCGGGCGCTGGCACTGCAGCACAATCTGCAGGCGTGCTGGTCGGTGCCCATTCCCGCCAGTGATGGGAGTGTGCTCGGTGCGGTTGCCGTCTACCATGACCGACCCCGCGTCCCCGACAACGGCGATCTTGAACTCATCGTTGCCACCAGCAGGCTCGCTGCGGTGGCGATCGAGCATCGTCGCTTGACCGACAGATTGGCCCACCAGGGCCAGCACGATGCGTTGACCGGGCTGCCGAACCGGCTGTTGCTGCAGGACCGGCTGGGACATGCATTGACGCTGGCCAGGCGCAAGCAGCATCAGGTGGCGGTGCTGTTCATGGACCTGGACCATTTCAAGCAGATCAACGATACGCTGGGACACTCGCACGGCGACGTGTTGTTATGCGACGTTGCCCGCCGGCTTGAGAGCTGCATCCGCAGGAGCGATACGCTGGCGCGGCTCGGCGGGGACGAGTTCATGGTGGTGGTGCCGGAACTGGACGATCCGAACGATGCGATGCGCGTGGCCGGAAAGCTGCTGGAAGCCATGCGCTCGCCGTTTCATGTCGGTGAGCACGAATTCTTTCTCAGCACTTCAATCGGCATAAGCCTTTTCCCCGAGGACGGCGACGATGTCGAGACCTTGATGGCCAGCGCCGATACCGCGATGTATCGCGCCAAGGACGCCGGACGCGACAATTGCATGTGGTTCACACCGCAGATGAATACACACGTGCTCGAGCGGGTCGAGATGGAACGGCAACTGCGTCACGCCATGGCACTGGGGCAGTTGAGCTTGCGCTATCAGCCGCAGACCGATCAGTTTGGGGAGGTCAAAGGTTTCGAGGCGCTGCTGCGCTGGGATCATCCGACGCTCGGGATGATACCGCCCACGCAATTCATCCCGGTGGCAGAGGAGAGCGGGCTGATCGTTCCGATTGGCGAATGGGTGATGCGTGAAGCCTGCCGCTGCATGGCCGCTTGGCATCGCGCCGGGCACACGTCGCTGACCATCTCGGTAAACGTTTCGGCCGTGCAATTCCGTCGCGGCGACTTGCTGGAAACGGTGCGCAGGGTGCTGACGGAGACGCAGCTCGACCCAACGGCGCTGGAACTCGAGATCACCGAGAGCTTGCTGTTGCGGAATGCCGCCGAGGCTTCCATCCACCTGGACGAGTTGCGCAAAATCGGTGTCGGCGTGGCGATCGACGATTTCGGTACGGGCTATTCCTCACTCAGCTACCTGCACAAGCTGCCGGTGAGCAGGTTGAAGATCGACCAGTCCTTCGTCTGCGAGATCGGGCTGAAGCCATCCACTGGTTGCGATGAGGCGCCGATCATCCGCACCATCATCGCGCTGGCTCACAACCTGGGTCTGACGGTGGTGGCGGAGGGCGTGGAGACACGTGCCCAGCTCGACTTGCTGAATTCTCTGGGTTGTGACGGATTCCAGGGTTACCTGCTGCATTTGCCGCTGACCGAGGACGCGGCACGACGAGTGCTGGGGAAAAAAACTTGGCCGGGTCAGTCAAGGGCGGGTTAGCGGCACGGGTTCGCGGGGCCCTTCCGGCAACCATGCCCGAAAGGGCAAAACACGATGGTTGCAGCACGGTGAACTCTCCGTGGGCAAACAGTTTGTTGGAAAACGGCTGTCCTGCTTTTGCGTAACGCGTCGAGTTTTGCGCTGCGCATACGGCGTCGCCAAACCAGGTGCTGGCGTGGGTATTTCCGCACCTGAGCCGTAGGCGGGCCAGCCGTGGCCTGCATGAACCGGATCTCTTTCGACACCAGCCTGATGGGGTCAAGCGGCGTCTGGAGTCGAGGAGACATTGGTGGCGCGGTCCGCTCGGACAGCTCCGCGATGGTGCACTTCGGCCGTGCACCAGGCGGGGAAGCGGCAGCCTTTGCCCAGTTTCGCCGAACTACCAGCGCACTGGCTGCCCCTGCGGCACCGCGCACGCGTGGTTACCCTAAGCGACGCCGTTCGTGCAGTGCACAGCGCAGGACGACGAGCTGCGCCGGAACGCGAATGCCGTGATGCTGGTTGGCGCCAGAGCATTCGCGCCCACGGAGCGCTCCGGCCCCGATCTGCGCGGTGGGCAGATCAGGGGCCGGGCGCGGACGCGACGTCGACTACTTGCGTTCGGCGGCGCTGGCGTCGCGGGCGGCCCGGAATTCAGAATCCGTGCTCCAGTTCGGCCATGATTGCGAGTTGGCCAAGTCGCTGCCAACGGTGTAAAGCAGTTGCAGGTCGCGAGCCATGCCGGTAAACGACCAGCTCGCCTGCCACTCGTCGCCCGGCTGGTGATAGCGCTTGGCGGTGTAGTCGGCGGCCTCGGCCTTGCCGGCCTTGATGCCGCCGTCGACCTTGTCGTCGCCCGAGCCGAAGGAGATGGCCGGTACGCCGCGTTTGGCAAACGAGAAGTGGTCGGAGCGGAAGAAGTATCCCGCTGCCGGATTCGAGTCTGGCGTGTAGGTCATGTGGAACGGCTTGGCCGCTGCGATCAGGTCATCCAGCAGATCCAGTTTGGCGCTGCCGGAAATCGTGAAATCGTGGGTCGGACCGGTCGGATCCAGTGCATCCATGTTCAACACGCCGACAGTCGTGGCCAACGGATAAACCGGATTGGCGGCGTAGTACTCGGAGCCGAGCAAACCCTTTTCCTCAGCAGTGACGTTGAGAAACACGATGGAGCGTTCCGGTTGCGGCGCCTTGGCAAACGCGCGTGCCAGTTCGATAAGGGCGGCGGTGCCGGTCGCGTTGTCCACGGCACCGTTGTAAATGCGATCGCCGCTGGCGTCTGGCGCGCCAACGCCCAGATGGTCCCAATGCGCGCTGTAGATGACAGTCTGATCAGGGTACTTGCTGCCCTCAATGCGCCCGACAATGTTGTGCGAAGTGATGACGCTGGAATCAACCTTGAAGTCGGCGCTCAGGGTTTCGCCCTTGAGCGTGACCGGCTTGAATCCACGCGTCTGCGCTGTCTTTTTCAGTTGGTCGAAGTCGACCCCGGCGCGCTTGAACATGGATACGGCGAGATCGCGCTGGATCCAGCCCTCGAGTTGTGTATGCGCCTCAGTCGGCTTGTCGCGCACGATGTCGAACATGGTGTTGGTGTTGGAGTTCTTTACCGTCGCCCAGCCGTACGACGCAGGTGCTGTTTCGTGCACTACCAGCGCGCCGATGGCGCCACGACGCGCCGCTTCTTCATACTTGTAGGTCCAGCGACCGTAATAGGTCATGGCCTTGCCGCCGAAATCACCCTTGCCGGTCTCGAAATCGGGGTCATTGATCAATACCACGGCAATCTTGCCGTGCAGATCAACGCCCTTGTAATCGTCCCACTTGCGTTCCGGCGCGGTGACGCCGTAGCCGACGAATACGAGTGGCACGTTGCTGAGGTCGACGGATTTGGAGCCGTCCATCGGGGCACGGATGGCGATCTCCTGGCCCTGGGTCAGGGTTTGCGCCTTGCCGTCGGTGGTAAGCGTCAGCTTTGGCGTGCCAACGATCTCACTGCGCAACAGCGGTACTGCTTGCGTCCACGCGCGATTTCCATCCTTGAGGTCGCCACCGGGTTGTATCCCGGCATCCTTGAACTGCGCCACGACGTAATCGATTGTCTTCGCCTCGGCCGGAGTATCGGGTCCGCGACCTTCAAATGCGTCCGAAGACAGGGTCTTGACCTCACTGGACAAGCGCTGCGGGCTGAACGTGGGTGGCGTGGCGGCAAACGCTACCGAGCATGCGGATGCGATCAATGCGGAAAGAAGC
The DNA here is from genome assembly GCA_039926605.1 of Rhodanobacter sp. Lineage (GTDB taxonomy): Bacteria > Pseudomonadota > Gammaproteobacteria > Xanthomonadales > Rhodanobacteraceae > Rhodanobacter. The sequence goes on from JBDSWR010000024.1 coordinate 13,449, forward strand.
AATCGATTCACGATGGTTACCTGCGGCGGGGAGTAAGACGCTTGATACTAACCACCGCTGGGGGTGAAGCCAATCAGCCAAGTTGGAGCCTGATGGCCGAGCGCCTGCTCCTGGCGGGGAATCTGGATGTACCGGCAGCGCGATCGCTCGGGTAAACCTCCATGCCAGCCATGTGCACCAGCACGCCGGCCAGGCTTCTCAGGTCCTGGGCGTTGTGTTGCAGGACGCGACGCAGGTTGGCCGCCGAACCGCCGTGGAGATAGGTCAGCCAGGCGGCAGGTGCTTCTGCGCCGGGCAGGTCGTCTTCGCGCACCACGCCCAGCAGTTGGCGCTCGGCAGTGGCAAGGCGGCAGTTTTCCCACACGCCCTTCCAGTGCCGGCGTACTGGATGCAGCAGATCCAGATGTTGCATGCCGTCGAGCGGGTTGGGCTGGCTTGCCAATCGGTAGCGCGTGGCCAGCAACGGGGCGTCATAGCATTTGCCGTTGTAACTGACGAGCACCGTGTGCGCATCAATCCAGCTCGCAAATGTGCGCAGCATGGCGGCTTCAGCGGCCATCGTGGTGATGGTGAGTTGGCGGATACGGAAGCGCTCGCCGACCCAGTCAGCCGCGCCAATCATGAATGCGCGGGTCCCGGTGCCGCCGGCCAGCCCGGTAGTTTCGGTGTCAAAGTGCAACAGGTGGGCGCAGGCCACCGGCGTATCCACACGTGCGAAGCGTGTGTCGATGCCATGTGCCGGTGGTGGCCAGTTCTGCCACGCTTCGGTATAACGCAGGCCCGGCGAGATTTCCGCGCCAGGTACAGCACGATCACGCGAGGGCAGGGTGAACTGGGCATTGCTGTTCCTTGCGCGCAGCTCCAGCAATCGGCGCAGGTCAGCGGGCATTTGTGCTGGTGCAGCGTGCGCCGTAGAGCGCTGAATGCCGGCCTCGCGGCGCAGGTCGCGGAGTTTGTTGACGAGTGGGTTCATTGCTCGACCAGCAGGGTGAGAACGCGGGCGGCGAGCGCTTTGGGACTACACGCGGCCGCTTCGTCAGCAGCGAGAATCGGCCCGACGCAGGCCGGGCACCCGCCGCGGCAGTCGCAACTTTCCACCAGACTGCGCGCGTGCGCTAGCAATTCGTCGCGGCGAGCGAACAGGGGCGCGCTGAGTCCCACGCCACCAGGAAACGCGTCGTACAAATACACCGTCGGGGTGAACGGGGCATCCGGCGCCAAGGTTGTCGGTTGGCCGTCCGTACCACGCAATTGGCCGCGACCGGCATGATCGGTACTGACAAACCACGCGCCATCGCCACTGCCGACGGATTTCTGCAGATCACGCTGCTCGGCCATCACGGCGACGGTAGCCACCAGATGCAATGCACACGCCGCGCCAAGGAAACCATCCAGTGCGTGCTGGCGATTGGCAAACTCTGCATCCAGCACAAACTGCGGCAATTGCCACCACACCGCCGTGGTATGCAGCTCCTGGTCGGGCAGATTGACCGGGCCGTAGCCGACGTTCTCGTGGCTGTAGTAACGAATCTTCTTGTAGCCGGCGACGCGGCGCACCACGTGCACTTCGCCGTGCTGGGCCTGTCCACAGCCGGCTGGCGCCGTGTCGAAGCAATCCAGCACTTTAAGTTTGCTGTAGTCGATGGCGTCGGTGTAATAGTCGACGTGCGTGCGCGTGACGTAGGCCTTGCGGCCCTCCCAGTCCAGCCGTTCCACCTGGTAGGGCACCGCCTGGATCATGTGGATCGCGCCTTCATATAGCGTCACCGCCGCAGCGCTGTAGTCCACTTCGGCGATGATGTTCTGTTTGCCGTTGGTGCGATCGACCACCACGAAGTTGCCATCAGCGACCGAGCGCAACGACACGGCGCCGGCTGGATAACTGTCGGCCACCCATTCCCAGCGCTCACCTTCGCGGTACAGCACGCCTTCTTCGGCGAGGAGTTCCAGCCACGGCGTGGCGTCGATCGGGCCGAAGCCTGCCGCGCCGGTGAACGGCAGCTCAAACGCGGCGCAGCGAATGTGGTCAAGCAGGATCAGCGCTTGATCGGGAGCGATGCGGGCGTGTTCGGGCGTCGCGTCGCGAAAGAACTCCGGATGGCGCACGAGGTACTGATCCAGTGGATCGGAGCTGGCAACCAGTACGCCCAACGACGACTGCTGACGCCGACCGGCGCGGCCAAAGCGCTGCCAGGTGCCGGCGACTGATCCGGGATAACCATTGAGAACGACCACATCCAGCGCGCCGATATCCACGCCCAGTTCCAGCGCCGACGTGCTGACGATGCCGTCGATGTGGCCGGCGCGCATCTCCCGCTCCGTGGCCCGGCGTTCGCTTGGCAGATAGCCGCCACGGTAGGCGCGGATGCGTACTGGCTTGCGCGGATCGTTGTCAAAAACATCCTTCAGGTATTTCGTCAGCACCTCGACCAGCGTGCGGCTTTGCGCAAACACCAGCGTCTTCAGGCCGGACTTGATCGCCAGCCGCGCGATACGGTTGGTCTGCGATCGCGCCGACGCGCGCAAGCCCAGGTCGACGTTGACCACTGGCGCGTTCCACAACAATACGTGTTTCTCGCCGGTCGGGGCGCCGCTTTCGGTGATGCACGTGACTTGTTCCTCGATCAGCGCCTGCGCGTGTTCGCGCGGGTTGCCGATCGTGGCCGAGCACAGGATGAATTGCGGGCTGACGCCGTAGAACGCGCATACGCGTTTCAAACGCCGAATGACATTGGCCACGTGCGAGCCGAACACGCCGCGATAGGTATGCACTTCATCGATCACGACATAGCGCAGACTTTCGAAGAACTGTGCCCACTTCGTGTGATGGGGCAGGATCGCCTGATGCAGCATGTCGGGATTGCTGACCACCACATCGCCATGCAGACGAATCGCCTGACGCGCGTCGCCGGGAGTGTCCCCGTCAAACGTGAACGCCTTGACGCCGAGGTCGCCGGCCTGATTCAACTCCAGTAATTCCGCTACTTGATCCTGCGCCAGCGCCTTGGTGGGAAACAGGTACAGCGCCTTGGCGTTCTGCCCCAGTGCGGCGGCCAGAACCGGCAGCGTGTAGCAGAGTGATTTGCCTGAGGCGGTGGGCGTAACAATGGCGACGTGCTCGCGAGCCTGGCTCGCTGCCCACGCTTGTGCCTGATGGCTGTAGAGCTGGGTGATACCGCGACGGCGCAACGCCGTGGCCAGAGCGGGTGGCAGATCGTCCGGCAGTGGCGCAAACGATCCAGCGTGTGCGGGCAGGACAAACGCCCCGGTGATGCGTGCCGCATACCGTTGCGCCAGACGCTCCGCCAGCGCCTGACCGTCACTCGGGCCGCGCAACACGGCCGCATCGGCAGCTTGGTAACGGTCGGGCAAAACATTCATGGCGGGTCTCGGCGCGGGGTCTGCGCAGTACAGCCGGGCAGCGTCTCACCGGCTGCGACTGGGCGGCGGCGCTGGCACGGCGCCGTCGCGCGATCTCTACAGGGCGAGCCGGTGACGATGTGTGAGGCAACGGCAGCAGTGACTGGCGAACCCTGGCGTGACCGCGTCCGCTTGCTCAGCGATGCTCGCACTCATCTCGCCGTCAGACCGTCATGGATTTGGTAGCCTGACGAGCGATGCGTTGCGCCTCGATGCCGATTTCCCGAAGTTGCCCAGTGGGGACCACAATGTGTCCACAAAAATAAATACCCGGTTGACTGGTGGGTTTGCCGGTGACGCGTGGCAGCCCCTGCGCGTCGAATAACGCAGGGAAGTCGGGGAGCAGTTGGCGCAAATCCGGGCGGAAACCGGTGGCGAAGAGGACCGCATCGAACGGCTCGGCGACGCCGTCGGCAAACACCACGCCATCGGCGCTGAAATGGTCGATGCCGCAGCGAACCTTGATTGAGCCATCGCGAATCCGAGCCAGTGTGCCGATGTCCAGCAGCGGTATGCGGTGGTCTTCGGCAATCATGCGCCGCGGGCCCTTGTGCAGCTCGATGAGACCGGTGTCGCGCATGGAACCGACTGCCAGGCGGATAAGCGGTGCATTGAGAAAATCCGCGACGCGTGGCGGCAGCCAGCTTTGCGTGATGGCCCAGGTAATCAGCGGCAAGCCAAACAGGTCGCGCGGCAGTATCTTCACTGGGCCGCGAACCGCCAGCGTCACGTCGACTTTCGTTTCAGCCAGATCCAGCGCAATCTCGCCTCCGGAATTGCCGAAACCCACCACCAGCACTCGCTTGCCAGCGTACGGCGCCGGGTTGCGGTAGACAGCGCTGTGCAGTAGCTGCCCTTGATAGACGCTCATGCCGGGGAAGCTCGGCGTGTACGGCGAGTCGGCCCAACCGGTGGCGATCACTACCAGTGACGTGAGGTGGGATCCCGTAGTGGTTTCGACCTGCCAATCCATACCGTCCGGGTGCACGCTGGTGACTTTGGTGCCGAAGAGCGGATGCAGATCGAAGTGCGTGGCGTAGCTTTCGAGATAGGCGACAACCTGGTCGCGATCCGGATAGCGTGGATAGCTGCGCGGCATGGGCAGGCCAGGCAGGGAAGAATGGCTGCGGTCGGTGTGCAGGTGCAGGCGGTCGTAATGGCGTCGCCAGACCGCGCA
>JBDSWR010000025.1:0-53560 GCA_039926605.1 Rhodanobacter sp.
GCGGCCCACAAGATGCTGGTGCCACCCAGCTCGCGCTTGTGCACCGCGGCGATGCCAGCCTCATCGGCGCTGATGCGCGCCACCTCGCCCAGAATCACTGACTCGGTAAATTGCTTGGAGCCGATCCGCACTGGTTCGGCAGCCGCCACTGGCGGCAGCGCGGCCATGGCCAGCAGCAGCAGGGCCAGCCACCTCATGGCGCAGGCTCCGGCAATGGCCGCCGGGCCCGGATAAACTCAGTGACGAAAGCCGATGCCGGACAGTCACGCAGAGCCGCGAAACTGCCGTCCTGCACTACCGTTCCCTCGCGCAAAAGCACCAGCCGCGGAGCGAACCACGCTGCCTCGGCCAGATCATGCGTCACCACAATCACGGTTTTGCCCAGACGCGCGAAAATGTTCTTGAGCTCATCTTGCAACTCGTGGCGCACGATCGGGTCCAGCGCACCCAGCGGCTCATCCAGCAGCAACGCATCCGGATCCAGCATCAAGCCGCGCATCAACGCCACGCGCTGGCGCTGGCCACCGGAAAGCTCGGCCGGGTAACGCGCCAGCACGGCCGGCGGTAGATGCGTGAGCGCGGTCAAGGCATCCGCACGCTCGCGGATTTTCGATTTGCTCCAGCCCACGTGTCGCGGCAACAACCCCAGATTGCCGAGAACCGTGAGGTGCGGAAACAAGCCACCATCCTGGATCACGTACCCGACCCGACGACGCAGCGCGAGCAATCCGTGACGCTCCAGCTTCTGGCCGTCCGCGCGCACGCAACCTTGGTCAGGCCACTCGAGCCCGAGCAGCAATCGCAACACCGTGGATTTGCCCGAACCGCTGCTGCCAATCAATGCGGTCGTGCTGCCAGCGGCAAATGCCAGGCTGATATCTTCCAGCGCGTGTACCGCCCCGTAACGCTTGCTGACGTGCTCCAGCGTGAACGCCGCCGCTGTGGCTTTCGCTGCCACTCCCGGTTCAGACGCCACCATCAAAATTGGTCCGCGCTGTGCGTTGGCAGGATTGTCAGCAACGTACTGCCCTCAATTCCTGGCTGATCGTCATCAACTTGCAAACGCGCGTGTGCCATGCACGACATCCTTGTTGGCAGCGCTGCGTGGATAGAGGTGGTTGCCTGCATTGTTCTGCTTGATCCGCACATCGTGGGCCAAGCGACCACCGGCTGCCGCTCTGCTGGAATCCTAACCGGAATACTCGCGAGGCGCCGCTCGTTAACTCTTGGACACGCACCTACGCCACTGAAGTCGCCCCAACGAAACTCAATGGCAGTACGCCAATCACGCCTCTCCCGACGCGTTGATTACTGCGAGAAAATCGTGGCCGTAGCGTTTCAGCTTGGTGTCGCCGACACCACTGATGCCGGCCATTTCATTCTCGTTCGCCGGCAATGCACGCAGCATCGCCAGCAACGTCGCATCGTGAAATACCACATAGGGAGGCACGCCTTGCTGCTTGGCCAATTGGGTGCGCAGCGCACGCAGGGCGTCCCACATGGACTGCTCGTACGCCTCGATGCCGAGGTTGCTGGCCACGGCGGATTTTCTTTCGTCGCGCTTGCGCCGGGTGCCGCGCGGTGGACGCGCGTCCTCACGCAACTGCACGCTGAACGTACCAGCAAGTACCGCACGACTGGCCGCGGTCAAACGCAGCGTGCCGTAGCCTTCGACATCCGCCTCCAGCAAACCCGCAGCCAGCAATTGGCGAAACACCGAACGCCACTGCCGCTCGTCCAGGTCCCCGCCGACGCCAAATGTGCTCAAGCGATCGTGCCCCAGGCTTTGCACGCGCTCGCTTGCCACGCCGCGCAGAATGTCGATCACGTGACCGGAACCAAACCGCTGCCCGCTGCGATACACCGCCGACAGCGCCTTTTGCGCATGTACGGTGGCGTCCCAGGTTTTCGGAGGTCTCAGGCAATTGTCGCAATGCCCGCAGGGGCCGGGGTAGATCTCGCCAAATGCCCCCAGCAACAACTGGCGCCGGCAACCGGTGGCCTCGGCATACGCCAGCAGTGACTCCAGCTTTTGTCGCTCTACGCGTTTGCGCTCGTCGCCGGATTCGCCCTGGGCGATCATCTGGCTCATCGTCACCACGTCGGACAAGCCGTAGATCATCCACGCTTCGGCCGGCAAGCCATCGCGCCCGGCGCGGCCCGTTTCCTGATAATAGCCTTCCATGCTGCGCGGCAAATCCAGATGTGCGACAAAGCGCACATCGGGCTTGTCGATGCCCATGCCGAACGCGACCGTGGCCACCATCACCACGCCGTCTTCGCGCAGAAAGCGTTTCTGGTTCGCTGACCGCGTCGCGCTGTCCAGGCCGGCGTGATACGGCAATGCGTCCACGCCGGACTCGGCGAGCCACGCCGCGATGTCGTCGACCTTGCGCCGGCTGAGGCAATACACGATGCCCGATTCACCATGGTGTCCATCCAGGAATTCGCCGAGCTGGCGCTTGGCGTTGCTGCGCAACGCCACCTGATAGCTGATGTTCGGTCGATCGAAACTGGCCACGAAACGCCGCGCCTGCTGCAACGACAGGCGCTCGACAATTTCCTCGCGCGTGCGCGCATCCGCCGTGGCGGTAAGCGCAATACGCGGCACCTGCGGGAAGCGCTGCGGCAGGACCGCCAATTCCCGGTACTCGGGACGGAAATCGTGGCCCCATTGCGACACGCAATGGGCTTCGTCAATCGCAAACAACGCTACTTCAGTACGCTCCAGCAAGCTGAGAAAGCGCCCGGTCAACAGCCGCTCGGGGGCGACATACAGCAGGTTCAACGTACCTGCCAGCAACTGCTGCTCGACCTCGCGCTGCGCGTTCGCATCCAGACTCGAGTTGAGATACGCCGCCGCCACGCCGACCGCGCAAAGCGCCTCGACCTGGTCCTGCATCAACGCAATCAGTGGTGACACCACGATCCCAGTGCCATGGCGCAGCAGGGCAGGAATCTGGTAGCAGAGCGACTTGCCACCCCCAGTGGGCATCAGCACCAGCGCATCACCACCGGCACTTACCTGCTCGACGATCGCCTGCTGCTCCCCACGAAAACCGGGGTAGCCAAAAACCCGTTGCAACACGTCGAGAGCGGTCTGATCCATCCGGGCAATGCTAGGGGGCGGCACGGCGGAAACCAAGCAAGCGCACGCAGCGAGGTCACGTCAGCATCGGCGCACACACGCTGCACACGCTTGTGCAGGGTGAGCTGCACGCAGACTGCCAAGACTTCCGTGGGCTGGCCCCCGAGCCAGTGCGACCACGTCCAATCCACACCCATCACGACTCGGGCAGGCCCCATAACGCACGATCGAGATCCGCATCCAGACCAAAGCGCCACAACGCGATACGCCCGTCTTTTACCTCGACGCCTTCCGCCCGCAGCAGCCGGCATTGCGTGCGAAAGCCGGCGCTACCCGAAGTCAGCGCAATGTGTCCACTGGCACGCAGCACCCGATGCCAGGGCAAGTCCATCCCCGGCGGCGTTTCTCCCAGCAGCCTGCCAACCAGTCGCGCGCGGCCCGGCAGCCCGGCACGCAACGCAATTGCCCCATAGCTGGCGACGCGTCCACGCGGAATCGCCGCAATGGCAGCGTAGATGCGTTGATGGCTGTCCTGCATGCGCAACCTCTCCCGCGATCTGGCCCCGCGCGCCCTGCGCGGCGCCTGCCCCATGCTAGCGAACCGCGACGCCGCTGCGCAGACGTGGCAGAGTGTGGGGTGTCATTGCAGGAGTTACCCCATGCAACATTTCGAAGCCGTGCGCTCACACATAGGCAGCCAGCACGCACTGCACCGCAACGATCCGTACTTGCTCAGCTTTGATCTGCCCCTGCACCAGCAGCGCGCGCAAGGTATGTATCTGGCCGAACTGGAGGATGAAGCCGGACGACGTTATCTGCGGGTTTCCACCCCGGTTGGACCGCTGGCTGACGTCGATGCCACGCGCTGCCTGCGCTTCAACTGGCACCAGCGCACCGGGTTCCTTGCCGTGGAAGACCTGGATGGCGCGCCGTATCTGCACCTGTGTGAGAACCGACCCTACGAGTCGATGGATGACGCGGAACTGGATCGGTTGGTACAGGAGCTGGGCTCGCTCGGCGACCAACTGGAGCAACTCATCACCAGTAGCGCTGACGCGCTGTAACTGCGCCGGATGCCTGTACGGCGTTGCTGATGGGGTCGAGCACAAGGCCGGGCGAAGACAGCAGGTCGGTCGCAGTGGCAAGCCGGCCGCGCAAAGCCCTGACCCCGGCTAGATGAACCACTCGGCCACCAGCACCAGGATGTAGGCGAGCGCCGCCGTTATCGGCAGGGTCAGCACCCAGGCCCACACCATGCGCTTGACCACGGTCCAGCGAATTGCACTGAAGCGCTTGGCCGCGCCTACGCCCATGATCGACGTGGACACAATATGCGTGGTCGATACCGGAATGCCAAACGCCGACGCCGCGAAAATGACGATGGCTGAACCAGTCTCGGCGGCAAAACCGTTGATCGGATGCAATTTGACCATCTTGTGGCCAAGCGTCTTGATGATGCGCCAGCCGCCACCGGCCGTACCTGCGGCCATCGTCAGCGCCGCTACCACTTTCACCCAGTCCGGGATGATGAACGCGCCGCCGGCATCCTCGGTGATCTGCAGGAAATGCAGCCAGTGCGGCAGTTGGTCGAACTCATGCGCGGCGGTGCCGCCGGCAAGCGCCAGCGCGATGATGCCCATGCTTTTCTGCGCATCGTTCATGCCGTGCGCGATGCCCATCGCACTTGCCGACACAATCTGCGCCTTGCCAAAGAAACCGTTGACGAACGGCGTGCGGCCGAGTCGACGCAGCCAGCCGCGGCGCTCGGCAAACCACGCCAACACCGCATACAGCAGCCCCATCAGGATAAAGCCGAGGACGAAGCCACCAATGGGCGAATACATCATCGGCATGATCACTTTGGGGATCACGCCCAGGCCGGTGAACCAGCCGCCATCGGCCCAGATCACCGAGCCCATGCGGTTGCCGGACAGGGCCAGCGCGGCACCCACCATGGACCCAACCAGCGCGTGGCTGGAGCTCGACGGCAGCCCGAGCCACCAGGTCATCAAGTTCCAGATGATCGCCGCCAGCAACGCGCAAATGATCAGTTGCGGCCCCATGTCCACCACACCGGCGTTGAGCAGGCCCGACGCAATGGTCGCGGCCACGGCCGTGCCGATCAATGCGCCGAACAGGTTGGTCACTGCCGCCAGCAGAACCGCCTGACCAGGCGAAAGCACCTTGGTCGCCACCACCGTAGCGATGGAATTGGCCGTGTCATGAAAGCCGTTGATGTAGGTAAAGACGAGCGCAATCACCACCTCGGCGATAACCAGGCTCAGGCTCATGCGCGTCCCTCGGCAGCACCCGCGGCGCGGCAGCACCACCACAGCAACGACGACGCGCGGGCGCCACGTGCAGAGATGGCCATGGTCAGGAATTCTTCAACACGATCGAATACACAATGTTGCCGACGTCACGACACTTGTCGATGGCCTTTTCAATCAGCTCGAAAAGATCCTTGGCCAGCATCGCGCGCATCACATCGCCACCTTCCATGTAGATGTTGCGATAGGCCTCCACCAGCATGCGGTCACCTTCCGACTCCAGCGCCTGCATGCGATCCTGCAGTTTTTTCATCGGGTCGATCTGCAAGTTGCGGCGCAGCTGGCTGATCATCTGCGCCACCACCGCAGTGGACTGGTTGAGGATCTGCGCCCGCTGCGCAAAGTCCACGCCGGCCACGCGCGTGGCGACAATCTCGTAGCGCTCGGCAAATTTCTCGATGGTCTTGGGGATCTTGTACAGCGCCGAATTCAGCGCTTCGATGTCCTCGCGATCGAGCGCAGTGACAAACGTGTTCATCAACTCTTCGCTGATCTGCGCCGCCAGTCCCTTCTCGCGCACGCGGCTGGCGGTGAACGATGCGAGCAACGGACCGTCGCCGTTGTGGTTCAGCAGCTCAAGCAAGGCATTTGCACTTTCGCAAGCCGCCGCCGCGCTTTGCTCCAGCAGCCCGTAAAACTTGTCACCCTTGCCGAACATTGTCTGCAGAGAAAACATGGATCGGTGGTCCGAGTCGGGGGTGCCGGATATATTACAGGAGTGGCGTGCTGCTTCGCACCATGGACGCAAGTTTGCGCCCAAAGGTGAATTGCAGACCCGGCTGCGCTTACACTTCAACCATGCCCCCACACCCTACCCTGTCGCGATGCTGACTCAACTCGCGCTCGTCTTCGTTCTTGCGCTGTGCAACGGCTTCTTCGCCTTGTCGGAAATGGCTCTGATCGCTTCACGCAAGAGCCGCCTCAAACAGATGGCACGCACCAGCCGCCGTGCGGCGCTGGCGCTGCGCCACGCCGAAGCGCCGGAACACTTCCTGTCCACCGTGCAGGTCGGCATCACCCTGGTGATGCTGATTACCGGCGCAATTGCCGGGGACGCGCTCGGCGGGCACATTGCCGCGCTGGTAGGCGGCACGCACGTCGCTTGGTTTGCACCCTATGCGCGCGTCTTCGGCATCGCGGTAGGTTTCGTGCTCATCTCCTATATCCAGATCGTCATTGGCGAGTTGGTACCAAAACGCCTGGCGTTGTCGTCACCCGAGAAAGTTGCCGCGTCCATCGCGCTGCCAATGCTGCTGCTGTCACGTCTGACCATGCCGTTCGTGTGGCTGCTCAACGCCTCCAGCACCGTCTTGCTGCGCTTGCTGCGCAACAACCCGCAACGCCGCGGGATGGTGACGGAAGAGGAAATCCGCATGCTCGTGGCGGAAAGTGCCGAACAAGGCGTGCTTGATGCCGACGAACACAACATGGTCAACCGCGTGTTGCGCTTGGGCGATCGCACAGTCGACAGCGTGATGACGCCGCGCATGCGTATCGCCTGGCTCGACGTGGCCGCGCCACGTGCGGAAAATCTCCAGGTGCTGCGCGATACCCCGTACTCGCGTTATCCGGTGTATCGCGGCGACGAAAGTGACGTCGTCGGCGTCGTCGAGGTAAAGCGCCTGCTGTATGGCTTCACTGAAGGCAAGCTGGACCTGTTCGATCACCTGGGCAAGCCGCTGTTCATCCCGTCCAACGCGCGTGCGCTGGACCTGCTGGAAGAATTCCGAGACGCGGAAACGCCGCTGGCTCTGGTAGTGGATGAATACGGCGATATCGAGGGTCTGGTGACAGTCAACGATTTGCTTGCCGCCGTGGTCGGTGCCACCCAGATCGGCCATGCGGGCGCCGACGACAGCTCACCCATCGTCCAGCGTGACGATGGCAGTTGGCTGATCGACGGCGGCCTGTCCACCGACGATTTGCGTGAGCTGTTGCAAATCGTGGAACTGCCGGGGGAAGAAGAACACGATTTCCACACTGCCGCCGGCATGGTGATGTCTGCGCTCGGCCGCATCCCGCAGACCGGCGAGGTTTTCCAGTGGGGCGATTATCGCTTCGAGGTGGTGGATCTGGACGGCGCACGCATCGACAAGTTGCTGGTCACGTTCACCCCGCGAGCGGCGGCCGACGACGGCTAGGTTTACACAGCCAGGGCGCCCCGAACGGGTGTGGCTCCAGCAAAAGCAGTTGCTGTCATGCGTGGTGCAGGTAGAAAAACCACGACGGGGCACCTCATGCACACCTGGACAGAGCGGCGGACAGCGCCCAATCGGCGCCAGCGCTTTCGTCGTTGTTCCCCAAGAGCACCACGCGTCACACTTCGACACTCCCGGGGCGCGCTGTGCCTGCTGCGCAATACACCCACGATCTGGCGGTGGCGGGCGGTCAGCCTAGCGCGTCGTCGCCGGCGTCCGTGGCGGACTTCCGCGCGAACGCGGCAAATGCGTCAGGCGGCAATGCGTGGGAGATGAAAAAGCCCTGCGCGTGGTCACAACCGACCGAGACCAGGTAGTCCAGTGCGCCGCGATCCTCCACGCCCTCGGCCGTGACGCGGTAACCCAGGCGATGGCTCAGGTTGACCAGGGAACGAACGATCACCTTGTCGCTCTGGTCACTGGCGAGATGCTTCACGAACATTTGATCGATCTTCAGTTCGCTGACTGGAAAGTGGCGCAAGTAGGCAAACGTGGACTGCCCCACGCCGAAATCATCGATGGCGATGCCGATACCCTGATCGGCCAGCCGCCGCAGCACGCGGATGGCCGCGTCCCGTTCACCAAGCACGGCGCGTTCGGTGACTTCGACCGTCAGACTGCTGGCGGGCACGCGGTGGATCGCCAACAACCGCTCTACCCGCGCCGGCAGATCGGCATCCTCCAGATCGCGCGTGGACAGGTTGACCGCAATGCGCAGCGTCAGCCCCGCTTCAATCCATTGGCCCACCTGCCCAAGCGCGCTGGCCACGACCCAGCGGCTGATTCGCTGGATGTTGCCGGTCTCCTCGGCCATGCTGATGAAACTGTCCGGTACCATCCAGCCCCGCCGAGGGTGGTTCCAGCGCAGCAGGGCTTCGGCGCCATCGACCCGGTTATGGACAAGATCGAGCTTGGGCTGGTAATGCAGTACCAATGCATCGTGATCAAGCGCCTCGCGCAGGTCGCCCATCAACGACAGGCGCTCCGGACGGTGTGGATCGGTAGCGGCATCGTAAAAACTCAAGGCACTGGCTGAGCCACTGGCGGCAAACTGCGCTACCTCGGCGTGCCGCAGCAACGTGTCTGCACGTTCGCCGTCCGCTGGTGCCAGCGTGATGCCCACCGAAGGCATGCGATCGATGCTGAAATCGTTCTCCTGGTAGGCGACGTTGAGCACCTCGAGTATGCGCAATGCAGTGGCCACGGCTGCTGCCCGCCCTGTCTGCGGCAGCCACAGCATGAACTGGGTATCGCTGATACGGGCCAGATAAACGCCATTCGCCACCCGCTGAATGCGCGCACTGGCATCTCCCATCAAACGATCGCCCAGCGCGTGCCCCAGCGTCTTGATGATGTCCGGCAGGCGAGTCAGGCCGACAATCAACAGCGCGCCATCGACCTCATTGGCCAGGTCCTGCATGATCGTGGTCTCAGCCGCCACCCGATTGGGGAGATCGGTGACGCCATCGTGCATCGCCTGGTGGCTGATACGCAGTTCACGCTGGCGTACGGCCTCGGTCATCGTGCCAAATGCGCTGGCCAGCTCACCGATTTCGTCGTCGCGGTGCATCTTCGCCGGCACGCGGTAATCTCCGACCTCGATCCGCCGCACCGCAACTGCCAGCGCCTCGATGGGACGGGAAACGCTGCGAGCGATCAACCATGCGCCAAGCAGTCCGGCGGCCAGACCCAAACCCAGCATCATCGCCCACGCGATCGCCACGGAGCGGAATGGGCGCAGGGCCTCGTCCAGCGAATAACCGAGCACAGCCACTACCGGCGTACCCTGCTCGGGCTGACGCAGGCGTTGCGCGAGCACGATATATTCCTTGCCAGCGACACGCGTCAACAGCGGTTTGCTCGGCAACTCACCCTGGGTAGAGGTCAGACTGTCAACCAGTCCGGAGCCGTGATCGCCGCGCGCCAGCACCGACCAGTGTCCCGGGCTGAGCTGGGCTGCCAATTCGATGTTCCGCGGCACCGCCGAGAGCTGCTGGATGTGTGTCAACAGCGTGTCGTCAAGCGGCACATTGACTACAACCAGGCCCACCGGTTGCGGTGCGTAGATCGGTACCACCACCATCCACGAAGCCTTGCCATCGAGCGCGACAACCGCCGCAGTGCGCCGGTCGTAGGCGCTGTTGATCAAGTCCGGGAACGGAAATTGCGTCAACATATGGCCCGCGTCGCCGGTATCCACCTCGACCGCGCCATCCGGGTCGACCAGCAACATGCGCGAAGCACCAACCCTGCGCCCATGGTTGCGCAGCACCGAGAGCACCGTGCGGTGATCACGTTCGGCTATTGCCTTGCGCAATGCATAATCGAGGGAGAGCACATTGACACTGCCGGCGATGCGCGCGGAGATGTCGTCCATCTGCGCGGTGAAAGCGCGCGAGTTGACGATCAACTCGCGCTCGCCCTCGCTTACCAGGGCGCGCCGGGTCACCTCGTAGACAAGACTTGCCGTGACCAGTTGCACACCGACCATCGCTGCGACGAAAAACAGCGCAAGACGAAGGCGGAAGCCCATCGATCGCATGGTCGCCTCAGTATTCCAGGTGGCCGCGATCCATGGAGGTGTGTGGATCGGGTATCAGTGACAACGTGAAGTTCAACCGCACGTCGCGCGCATCATCGGCGATGACCAGCGCCTGGCTTGGCTCAGGGTGCCCGGGATGCAACTGCGGATGCCACACACGTGCGGTGTAATTGCCAGGCTCAACATTTTCAATCGTGGCGACGCCGTCCTGACCAGACATCGCTACTGCCGGCACCGCCGATACGAACAGGTAGGTGATCATGTGATCGTGGATGTTGCAGCCCACTGCGACGATGCCGGTCTTGTCCATGCTGATCGGGGGCGAACTTTCGCCGGGGCGAAGTACCAGCTCGAAGGTCTTGATCGGAGCAAACGAATACGCGTGATGCCGGGTACTGTCGCTGTTGCGAAACACCACTTTGTCGCCAGGGCGCAGCAGTTGCACGTAGGGAATGAAGGTCTCGTGTCGCTGATCAATGAAGTAGGTAGCCGACGGCTTCGGCGTAGCGGTCACTGCGACGGCGGAATCCGGAGTCAACATGACCACCGCGTCACTCACCGCCTGAGCATTGCCGTCAACAAGCCGCACGATCACTCCGGCGGACATCACCGGTCCCGCCGCGGCGCACAGCAACCATGCGATACCGAGCAAACAACGCATTGGTGACTCCCCCTGTTCTGGCATCTGCCGGCGTTGCCCGGCTGCGCTCGCCACGAACTGCAGCCGCTAGGGTAACCCAAATAACCGCGTTGTCTGCGAACTGCCCTTCCCCACGTGCTCGCGGCGCGGGTACGGCGCTCTGCATCGGCCTGCACACGGTTCCCGATTCACCCGATCATCGCGGAAAATTGTCGGCTTCATACGGCCCAGCGCACCAACAGGAAATTCGACCCTCGTCGACGCTCACCGAAAACTTCACACTTGCGTCCACCCCGGCAAAACCCGCCTTGTCCCGGCCCGACGGTGGGTCGATGACCGACGGTCACTCCGCAGCAGTGCGCGCCGCAGCGACACCCGCCAACTGCGCCATGCGCTGTGCATCAGCGAGAATGCCGTGCATGATGCGCAGCTCACGCTCGTCCATCTGCGCACGCTGAAATAATTTGTGCAGACGCAACAATATGGTGGTCGCGGTGCGGCCCTTGTGAAAGTCGATGTCTTCGAGCGTTTGCGCCAGGTGCACGAAAAACCGTTCCATTTCCACCGCATCCGCCGGCGGTTCCCTGCGGATGGCCGGCAGTGGCGCGGGCGCATCGGCCAGCATGGCAACACGCAATTCATAGGCCATCACCTGCACGGCCTGTGCCAGATTGAGCGAGCTGAAATCATCCACGCTGGGAATGCGCACCATGCCGTGACAATGCGCAAGCTCTTCATTGTCCAGACCGGTACGCTCGTTGCCGAACACCAGCGCCACCTGCTCACCACGCGCTGCAGCCGCCAGCACGTGCTGCGCAGCCTCACGCGGCGACCACTCGGGCAAATTCACCCCGCGGCGACGCGCCGAAAGGCCCAGTGCCAGGCTGCTTCCCGCCAGTGCCGCAATCATGTCGGCGTGCACCCCGGCCGCGGTCAGGACGGCGTCCGCTCCCACGGCCAACGCGTTCGCCTGCGGATCGGGAAAGTGCGCCGGCTGTACCAGTTCCAGCCGGGTAAAGCCCATGGTGCGAATGGCTCGTGCGGTGCTGCCGATATTGCCCGGGTGCGAGGTGCGCACGAGCACAAAGCGAAATTGGGCGACAAGATCTTCAGCAGTGGCCATGCGCAAGGACAGTTGGGAACGGGTCATCAAGGATAGTGGATGCGGGCCCGGCGGCGTCGGCGCGGTGGCGCCTCTGCTAGAATCGCCAGCCGCAAACCCGCTCTCTTCAAGTCGAAGCCATGTCCAGACCCGCTGTCACGATCGCGGCGCGTGCTGCGCGCGCTGCAGGCAACATCATCCTGCGCTACATGAACCGCATTGACGGCCTGCATGTCGTCGAAAAGCAGCATCTGGATTTCGTTTCGGAAGTCGACAAGCTCGCCGAAGCGGAGATCATCAAGGAGCTGCGGCGTGCCTACCCCGACCACGCGATCCTCGCCGAAGAAAGCGGTGCGCTTGGCAAGGGATCGATGACCTGGGTCATCGACCCGCTGGACGGCACGCACAATTACCTGCGCAGCATTCCGCATTTTTGCGTATCCATCGCCCTGCTGGACAAGGGCGTTCCCGTGCATGCGGTGGTGTTTGACCCGTTGCGCGACGAGCTGTACACCGCGAGCAAGGGCGATGGCGCGTTCATGAATGACCGTCGCCTGCGCGTGACCGGACGCGAAAACCTCGCCGGCGCGGTGATCGCCACCGGCTTTCCGTTCCGCCAGCGTGCCCACCTGGATGCGCAACTGGATATCACCCGCGCCATCCTCGGCGAGGCCGAAGACATCCGCCGCTGCGGCTCTGCTGCACTGGACCTGGCTTATACCGCCGCGGGGCGCTACGACGGTTATTTCGAGATTGGCCTCAAACCATGGGATCTTGCTGCCGGGGTGTTGCTGGTGCACGAAGCCGGGGGCCGCTACTGCGACTTCGCCGGTCGCGACGGGATCCCGCCGAGCGGCAACATCGTCGCCGGTAATCTCAACGTCACCAATGCCATGCTGGAGATGATCGGCGCACGGGCGACGCCGGAGCTGCTGAGGGCCTGAGCCGCTCCGCGACTCGGGGACTCCCGCGCGGACCGCGCCTGCAGGTACCACGCGTGGGTGCGCGCAACGCAGCCGCCACGCGCAGTCGGGGCCGGTCTCCGTCGCAAACGCCCGACGCCGGGGTCAGCCGCATGCAGATCCGTCCACCCACCACGCATCGCAGCCATCGGCGACGTCAGGTCGACGCAAGCAGCCTGTGTTGCATCACGCTCGCGCCGTATCAAAGAACATGAGGTACACCAGGCGGCCGTTCTCGATTCGATCGCCAAAGCCTGTGCCGGCGGTATGCCATAGCCAGGGCCGCAACATGAGCAATCGGTTGAAACGCATGGGCACGCGCATGGTCATCTCCCATTTCGATTCGTCGTTGCTGTCCTTCTCAATAATTTCCCTATGCATCTCTTGCGGCGATGAGTCCCCATGGCCGTGAGCTCTTCCTGATTGATCGGGCGACGATCGGTGTCCGTCCGGCGGTGACGGAAAAATTCGGTCCCACCTCGGCAATCTTGCGGCAAGCTGAGGTAGAGCACCCCGGACCAGTGCGAGCGATCCACGTGCACTTTCGCGCGTCCCTTGTCGGCCGCGAGGGTGATGCGACACTTTCCATGTGATTGCGGCGGAGTCAACAGACCCAGCGGCTCTCCGACGATATGCGCTGCCTGCTGGACGAGGCCCTCAAGATTGATGCGTTGCTGCGAGTTGCGACCGGGAAATGCGCCGTCCTGTGCTGGATACGTCAGACGCAACGCCGCATCGCGCAACTCGAGCGGGTGCGCAAGAAAATCATCGACGACGATTATGGACGTGGGCATGGGGCGAATTTTACCGCTCAGCGCGCGGGACACCAAAGCCAGTCCGCTGCCTAGCGCCAGTCACAGGCTCGGTCCAGTGCAACGTTCCGCGCTCGCCACATGCTGCCTGCTCGAGGTCACCGGTCCCTGGTTACGGGAACCGCCAACCGCCGATTCCATCTACCAGCATGAAGGCTGTGACTGCATTGGCGTCGACAAGGACGCACCAGGTGCTCGCGCATGCCTGACAACTACCGACATCGCGGGTGTATCAAGTTGAATTCCGGATTGCTCCAACCCAGCCACAAAGATCTCGAAGTGCGGCTCCGCCGTGGCGCAAAGCGTGGCACCGGCGATCACCCGGACCTCGGCCACTGCCCGTTCCCTGGCAGCCACGACGTCGCAACCAAGCCATGAATCATCTGGCGCAACGCATGGGCGGCGCGCTGGCGCGCTATCTCAACCAGCCGGCACGTGGACCGTATCCGCATCTGCCGGCCGACCTGATCACACTGCGCCACATCCTGCGACCGGCAGATGTGGTGCTGGTGGAAGGTCGCGCCCGCATCAGTACCGCGATCAAATACCTGACGCAGTCCACGTGGTCGCACGTGGCGTTGTATGTCGGGGCCTACGCCGGGAAAACGCTCGACGGCGCAACTGACCTGCTGGTCGAAGCCGATACGGAGCGTGGTATCCATTTGTTCGACTTGCAACAGCTCGGCGGCTATCACCTGCGCGTGTGCCGCCCGGTCGGAT
This sequence comes from Rhodanobacter sp., assembly GCA_039926605.1. Taxonomy (GTDB): domain Bacteria; phylum Pseudomonadota; class Gammaproteobacteria; order Xanthomonadales; family Rhodanobacteraceae; genus Rhodanobacter. The sequence goes on from JBDSWR010000025.1 coordinate 14,395, forward strand.
TGATGGACGTGGATGCACACCGCGTGGTGGACTACGTCATGGCCCGACTCGGCCAACGCTACGACCTGCGCAACGTGTTCGATCTGGCGCGTTATCTGTTCCCGACCCCACCCATCCCGGGGCCATGGCGTCGGCGAATGTTGGCATTGGGCAGTGGCGATCCGACCCGTGCGATTTGTTCCACACTTGTCGCCGAAGCTTTCCAGTCCGTGCATTTCCCGATCCTGCCCGTCGTCCACACCGAGTCGGCCACCACGCCGGAGTGCCACGATTGCCTGCGGGAAATCTTCCACATTCGCGACCACAGCCTGTACACACCGCGCGACTTCGATGTTTCCCCGTACTTCGAAGTCATCAAGCCGACGCTGGTCAACCACTTCGATTACCGACAACTGCTCTGGGACAGCGATACCGCCAAGTCGTCCTGAGTACCGCTTTCGCCAGGACAGTCCACGTTCGGACGCAAGGCCCGGAACCGTGCACCCGTGACGTCAATGCATGGAATCAGCCGAATGCAGGACGTCGCGGACAAACGGAATGGTGATACGCCGCTGCGCGGCCAGCGACGCTTGATCGAGACGATCGAGCAGATCCAGCAACGCGCCAAGATCGCGCGCATAGCGGGCAAACAGCCAGTCCAGCACACTGTCATCGAGCTGCAGTCCACGGGCGCTGGCCTGACCCACCAACACTTCACGCCGCTCCATGTCATCCAGCGGTTTCAGTGCGAACTGCACGCAGGCACCGAGGCGCGAACGCAGATCCGGTAGCGCAATGCCGAGGTGATTTGGTGGATTTGCAGCGGCGAACAACAAGGCGTTACCTTCCGCGCGGGTGCGGTTGTAAAGCTCGAACAATGCCTGCTCGGCTTCGGCGTTGCCCGCAATGGCATCCAGATCATCCAGTGCCAGCAGGTTGCTGCCGATGCTGCCACGCAGCGCCTCTGCGGCATCGGCGAATGCTGTCAGCGGCAGGTATTGCGCGCGGCGTCCACTCGCGCTTGCTGCGTGTTCCGACCGCACACCAGCGGTTCCGGCAGTGTCTGCCGTGTCGGCGATCACCGCCTGACAAGCCGCCATCAACAGATGGCTGCGACCGCTGCCGATGACCCCGTGAAGATAGACCCACGGCGCCTCGGCCTCGAGTGCAAGGCTGCGCACGGCTGCCACTGCCGCGGCATTGGCGCCAACGTGAAAATGCTCAAAGCGTTGGCGCCTGGGCCAACGCAGCGCAAGCGGCAACTGTGCGATCACCGGGCGTCCCGGTCACTCGCCGTCGACGCAGCGGGGGCAGCCGGTATGCCGGTGTCATGCACTTCAACGTCGCCATCCTTGTGCACGTCAATCTCGATTTCCGACACTACCGGATCTTCCGGACCCTCCTCGTTGTACAAGTCGCTCATGCGGTAGCGTTCCAGCAGATAGCGCAACAGCACCATGATCACCGACGCCGCGGGCAACGCCAGCAGGATACCGAGAAAACCAAACAGGTAGCCGCCAGCCATCACCGCAAAAATCACTGCGACCGGATGCAAGCCAATCTTGTCGCCCACCAGCTTGGGCACCAATATGTAGCCTTCCAACAGTTGCCCGATGGCAAACACCCCACACACCAGCAGCACGTGCGTCCAATCCCCGAACTGCACCAACGCGGCAATGATGGCTGCGACAAAACCAATGATGAAACCCAGATATGGCACGAAGCTGAGCAAGCCCGCGACCATGCCGATCAACGGCCCGACGCCCAGCCCGATCAATGCCAGTCCGGCACCGTAGAACGCGCCCAACGCCAGCATCACCAGCAACTGACCGCGCACGAACGCACCCAGGATGGCGTCGGACTCGCGCGCCAGATGGGCGATCGTCGGCTGGATCGAGCGCGGCAGCACACGGTCAATCGTGGCCACCAGGCGATCCCAGTCACGCAGCAGATAAAACGCCACCACCGGCACCAGCACCAGGTTGGTCAGCCATAACGCAATGCCGACGCTGGAACTGGTAACCTTGCCCAGCAACAAGGTGGCGACGTCGCCCACCGAACCCATGTGGGTTTTGACCATGTCCAGCAGACTATCGCTGTCCAGTGCGTGCGGATCCAGGTGCAGACGTGCCTGCAGCCACGGCCAGGCCGTGTTCTGGGCCCATTCGGCGTAACGCGGCAGGTTCTGGATGACGTTCTCAACCTGACGTGAGACGAGTGGTATCAGCAGCAGCAACACGCCACCGAATGCAATCAGCAAAACGAGAAATACAAGTGTGGCCGCCCAATTGCGCCCCAAGCCCCAACGCTCCAGGCGGTCAGCCAGCGGATCGCCGAGGTAGCCGAGCATCGCGGCGATGGCGAACGGCATCAACACTGGCCCGAGCAACCAGATCAGGTAGACGATGATGGCGCTGATGGCGAAGAGCTGCCAGCGCCGGGAGATATCCTGATTCAAGCGCGTGCTCCACACCGCCAAGGTGTATCGATGTCCGGCCAGTAGCTGCCGAACGCAAGAAGAGCAACCCCACCACGGCACGGCTCCCGCAGGTTCAGACGCTGCCAGAGGAACGTCGCACCATCAAAGTTCCGCGCGCCGCCCCTGTCCGCGTCACGAGGCCGCATTTTGCGCATCTGGCCGGACCCCACCACCCAACGGGTCGCCCTGCGCATTCAATGCACCCAGACCAGCGTGACGTCTGCGCCCGGGTGCGCAGTCGCTTGCAGCCGCACACGCCCGCTGGCAGCCAGGTTTGCAGCAAGCCCGCTCATCGGCAGCGCAGCCTTGACGTCCAACATCACCCCGTCGTCCTGGGCGCCGATGGTGTCCACATCGCGCACCGCCGGGTCAGCACGCAGCGCCGCCAGCAAGCCCGCATAATCCACTGCCAAGTGCAAACCACTCACCCAAAGCTTGCCATTGCTGACGCTGCCGCCAACGACGTTGAGCTGCTTGCTGACGCGCGCAGCCACGCTTGCCCCGGCATCGGCAAACAACGCGTCCTCGGTGCTGCCCTGGTCGCTCCACTTTTGCGGTTGACTGCCGGTGATCAAGGTCCAGTCTGCACTCCCGGCGCGCATGGTGCCGAGCAACACCAGCCCGGTGCGATAGCGCTGCGTGAGCGCTGCCAAGGCGGTGGGATCACCCGCCGCGATCTTGGCAAAATCCGTTGTAACGCCAGCGTCCGGATAGGTCACGTCAGTCCCGCGCGCGGCTGCAGCCGCTGCCAGGCTGGCCAACGCCGCCTTGTCGAGCAGCACGCCATCTGTGCCCCGTACCAACAGCAGCACCGGCGGTTTCACGCCGGCGGCCTTCACCCCGAGTCGTGACACCATGCGTTTCACTGCACCGGGCTCGAAATCCACTTGCAAGCTCATGCCATCGGCGGCGCGCTGATACTGAAACTTCTGCACGATCGAGCTAGCTCCCTGCAAGGCATCGGCATAGCCCGCGTTGCTGCGCAGGTCCTGGCCCCCGGCGACCCGGGTCAACACTTGCGCCAGAGCACTCGCGAACGCGTCATTGCGCTGCGCGTCCGTGGTGTCCGCGACTGGTACAACGACAGTGTACGGCGACGCCAGCGCCTCGGCCTGGGCCCGTAGCGGCGGCGAAGCAAACAGACCCAGCAGCAAGACTGCGGGCAACAAAACTGCGGGCAACAGACGTGACAAATGCATCAGCAGGGTCGTTTTGACGGAAACTGGACAGCAGTCTGCCCAATCCCGCCGCCAGCGTCCATCGGTACGGTGTGTATGGCGGCCCCGACACCAGCTGCGCCGAGGGTGCGGCGCGGCGTCCTGCTAAACTTGCGCGTTTCCCGCATGCGGCTTTCGCCATGTCAGATCCCCTTACCTATCGTGATGCCGGTGTCGACATCGACGCCGGCAATGCCGTGGTCGAGCGTATCAAGCCGTTGGTCAAGCGCACGTTTCGTCCGGAGGTGATGGGCGGCCTGGGGGGCTTTGGCGCACTGTTTGACTTGTCCGGTCGTTATCGCGAACCAGTTTTGGTGTCAGGTACGGATGGCGTCGGCACCAAGCTGAAGCTGGCGCAATCGCTTGGGCGACACGACACGATTGGCATCGATCTGGTCGGCATGTGTGTCAATGACGTGCTGGTGCAAGGTGCCGAACCGTTGTTCTTCCTGGACTACTTCGCCACCGGCAGGCTCGACGTCGAGACCACCGTGGCCGTCGTTGGTGGCATTGCGCGCGGTTGTGAACTGGCCGGGTGCGCACTGATTGGCGGCGAAACTGCGGAAATGCCGGACATGTATCCGCCAGGCGAATACGATCTGGCCGGATTCACCGTCGGCGCTGTGGAAAAAGCCCGGATACTCACCGGCGCCGCGATTGTTGCCGGTGATGCAGTGCTCGGCGTGGCCGCGTCCGGGCCGCACTCCAACGGCTATTCGCTGATCCGCAAGATTCTGCAACGCGCCGGCTGCACCCCGGCCAGCGGCAAGCTGGAACAGGAAGTTGGTGGCGTGAGACTGATCGACGCACTGATGGCGCCCACCACGATCTATGTCAAACCCATGCTCGACCTGCTGCGCACGCATGCTGCGCACGTGCACGGCATGGCGCACATCACGGGCGGGGGCCTGAAGGAAAACATCATCCGTGTGGTGCCCGCCGGCCTTGGCATTGCGCTGGACGCGCAGGCCATCGTGCTGCCTCCAGTGTTTGCGTGGTTGCAGCACGAAGGACAGGTGACGCGCGCGGAAATGTGGCGCACGTTCAATTGCGGCATCGGTTTTACCGTGATCGTGCCATCTGATGGCGTAGCTGCCGTATCGGCCCTGCTGGCCACGCATGGCCTGGCCAGCGCGGTGATCGGCGCCATCGTGCCTGCCGTCGATGGCGCCGAGCGCGTGCAGATCGGCTGACCGGCGATGGTCTCGACCACGATCAACGCGCCGCCACGCGTGGCGGTACTGGCCTCCGGCCGCGGCAGCAACCTGGCGGCGTTGCTGGCCGCGCACGAGCGCGGCGAACTGCCGGTGCAATTCGTGCTGGTCGGCAGTGACAAGGCTGCGGCGCCTGCACTGCGTCTGGCAGAGGCTGCAGGCGTGCCGACGCTGGCGCTGGATCCGCGCAGTTATCCCGATCGCCGCGCTTTCGATCACGACCTGTTGCAGCGCGTAGCCGCCAGCGGCGCGCAATGGCTGGTGCTTGCCGGGTACATGCGGGTGCTGGACGGGGATGCCTTGCGCCCGTGGGTCGGCCGCGTGATCAACATCCATCCATCCTTGCTGCCGCTGTATCGCGGGCTGCACACGCACCGGCGCGCGCTCGAGGCCGGCGACCGCGATCACGGCGCCAGCGTGCACTTTGTCACCGCCGAGCTGGACGGCGGTCCGGTGGTCGCCCAGGCGCACATCCGCATCGAGCCCGGCGATGACGAGGACACGCTGGCAGAACGTCTGCTGCCGTTGGAACACCGCCTGCTGCCCGCTGTACTTGGCCTGCTTGCCAACGGCCGCCTGCAATGGATGGACGATGCGCCGCTCTGGGACGGCGAGCCGTTGCGTGCGCCGCTTGTACTTGGCGTTGACGGATTGCATGCCGCCGAGTGACCGCGCATTCAGTTTTCCGCTGGCAGACTCCAACGCATGACTATTCAATCTGTAATTGCCAAAGCGCTAGGCATCGGCCTGCTGTTGACCACGGCTGGCGCCGTGGCCGCACCACCCCAGGCGTTTACTGCCACCTACAACGTGTCGCAAGCCGGCCAGCCGCTGGGCGTGGCGCAGGTGAGCCTGGCCCCCGCCGACAATGGCGCGTGGATATATCGCAAGGACCTCAAGGGTACTGGCGGTCTGGCCGCGCTACTTGGCGCGAGTGTCCAGGAAAGTTCGCGGCTGCGCTGGAAGGGCGACGTGCCCGAGGCGATCAGCTACGACTACCAGCTGCAAGCGGCAATCAAGAACAAACAACGTCACTTGCGCGTGGACTGGGCGACCAACCAGGTCACCGTGGATGAGGGCAAAGGCTCGACAACTTACGGCGCGCAACCCGGCATGGTCGAACGCAATACGTTGCCACTGGCGCTGGGCCTAGCGCTGCGCAACGGCCAGGAGCACATTGCATTGCCGGTGGCGGTGCGCCAAACCGTGGAGACGCAGCACTTCAAGGTGACCGGCAAGGAAACCATCACCATTCCAGCCGGGCGCTTCGACGCCGTGCGCGTTGAGCGCACAGATGCCGACCGGGGTTTCACCGCGTGGTATGTGCCGAAGCGATATCTGCTCCCGGTCAAGCTGAGCCAGCAAGACGGTGGCAACATGCAGATGGAGTTGGTGAGCTACCAGTAGCTAGCCGCGCACTTGCCAGGGTTGCCGCTGTGTCTACGCTCCGCTGTCGCTGCGCCGGGCACTGCCCGCCGGCTGTACTCCAGCGCTCGCATATCGCGTTGGTGGGTTACCAGGAACGCCAGACACACGCACCACGGTCAGGCCGACAAATAGCGATCCAGCTCACGGCCATGTTTGCGCAGCCAGCGCCGGGCGCGCGGCTGTGCGACGCATAGCTCAAAGACCACGCCGACAAAAGCAACACCCACCAGTCCAGACGCCAGCCACACGAGCGGGTCCGACCACAACAGGTAAGCCAAGCCGGCAAATGCCGCTCCACCGAACAGGCCCGCGGCGAGGCGCACCAGCAGGTAGCGCACGCTGAAACTTCGCGTAGCAGCCTCAGCCCAAAGTCGCCTGCGTTGCGCGACAGGCACGTTGTGCAGTTCCGGAATATCGTTGACGCGCCAATACATGGTCACACTCCCGCGATCTCACATGCCGGACAGCTCAATTCGGCAAGCGGCGGATTTTCGCACCGAGCGAGCCGAGCTTTTCCTCGATATTCTCGTAGCCACGGTCGATGTGATACACCCGATCCACCACGGTATCGCCCTTCGCCACCAGACCAGCCAGCACCAGGCAGGCGGAAGCACGCAGATCGGTAGCCATGATCGGCGCACCACTGAGTTGCGTCACACCGTGCACCACTGCCGTATTGCCATCCAGGCGAATATCCGCACCCAGCCGCTGCAACTCGTGGGCGTGCATGAAACGGTTCTCGAACACGGTTTCCGTGACCACGCCGGTTCCGCTGGCCACGCAGTTCAGCGCGGTGAACTGTGCCTGCATGTCGGTGGGAAAGTCCGGATATGGCGCGGTACTGATGTCCACCGCCCGCAACTGCCGATCGTGCATGTCCAGTTCGATCCAGTCCGGACCCGTGGAGATTTGCGCGCCCGCTTCTTCCAGCTTCTGCAGCACCGCATGCAGCGTATCGGCGCGGGCGTGGCGGGCGCGCACCTTGCCGCCGGTCATCGCCGCTCCCACCAGGAACGTGCCGGTCTCGATGCGATCGGGCAGCACTTCGTACTCTGCGCCATGCAGCCGCTCGACACCATGAATGACCAGCGTCGGGCTGCCGACGCCTTCAATCTGTGCGCCCATGGCGATCAGGCACTGTGCCAGATCAACCACCTCGGGTTCCTGCGCAGCATGCTCGATCACCGTGGTGCCCTGTGCCAGCGTCGCCGCCATCATGATGTTTTCGGTGCCGGTGACGGTGACCATGTCCATCACGATACGCGCGCCGCGCAGGCGGCCGGCACGCGCCTTGATGTACCCGTTCTCGACGGTGATCTCCGCACCCAGCGCCTGCAAACCGCGAATATGCTGATCCACGGGGCGTGACCCGATCGCGCAACCACCCGGCAGCGAGACCTCCGCTTGCCCAAACCGCGCTACCAGCGGGCCGAGCACCAGGATCGACGCGCGCATCGTGCGCACCAGGTCGTAGGGCGCCACGCAGGTACTCGTGGTGCGCGGGTCCACATGCATGCGCATGCGCTCATCCAGCACCAGTTGCACACCCATCTGGCCGAGCAATTCAATGAACGTGGTGACGTCGTGCAGATGCGGCACGTTGCCGATGGCAACCGGCTCATCGGCCAGCAGACAGGCAGCAAGGATTGGCAGCACGGCGTTCTTGGCGCCTGAAATACCGATCTCACCATTGAGCGGCGTACCGCCCCTGATCAGGATTTTCGCCATCGGGGTCCTTCAATATGGGTAAGCAAAAGCGGGACAGCGGCGTCAACGGCGCGCCGCGGCCTCCTCGGGTGTCAGGGTCGTCAGTGCCAGCGCGTGGATCACGCCACCCATCAACTCGCCCAGGGTGGCGTACACCAACCGATGCCGCGCGAGCGGCAACTTGCCGGTGAACTGAGGGGCAATCACGGTAGCGTCAAAATGCACATCGTCGTCGCTACTGACCGTGGCCTGCGCACCGGCCAGCCCACGTTCAATCATTGCCTGGATGCTGGCTGAGTCCATCGGGGGTTCCCTGCGCGGCAGGCAGAAGGCGAAATCTGCCGTTCAATGACGCTAAAATGCACAACGGGTCATATTAATGGATTCGGCTGGCAGTAGAAACGCCGACGCGTTGGCATGGTACGCGGCGGTGATGCCACCGAATCCGGCTGCGCCTCACTCATCGAGACTACATGAACGCACGCTCTGTCGCCCCCCTCCCCGGCGCACTCAATCCGGACATCATCGCCAACAGTGCGCGCGATGTTATCGCCACCGAGGCTGCGGCCATTGCGGCGCTGTCGTCGCGCATAAGCACGGAATTTGTCGAGGCCTGCCGGCTTATCCTGGCGTGCAAAGGCCGGGTGGTGGTCAGTGGCATGGGCAAGTCTGGCCACATTGCACGCAAGATCGCTGCCACGCTGGCATCCACCGGTACGCCGGCGTTCTTCGTACACCCGGGCGAAGCCAGCCACGGCGACCTGGGCATGATCACGCAGCAGGATGTGGTGCTGGCGTTGTCCTATTCGGGGGAGACCGATGAGCTGTTGGTGATCCTGCCGGTGATCAAGCGCCAGGGCATCCCGTTGATCGTGATCACCGGCAGAGCAGAGTCGTCACTGGCCCGACTGGCAAACGTCTGTCTGGACGGCAGCATTTCCTGCGAAGCATGCCCACTCGGGCTGGCGCCAACGACCAGCACCACGGTGGCACTGGTGCTTGGCGACGCGCTGGCCATTGCCTTGCTGGAAGCGCGAGGATTTACCTCCGACGACTTTGCCCGCTCGCATCCGGCCGGCGCGCTGGGTCGGCGGCTGTTGCTGCGCATCAGCGATGTGATGCACACCGGCGCGGACATTCCGTGTGTCGCCCCGGACGCAACGCTGACCAACGCCCTGATGGAAATGACGCGCAAGCGTCTGGGCATGACCGCCGTGGTCGACGCCGAGCAGCGTCTGCTGGGGATATTCACCGACGGTGACTTGCGCCGCGCGCTCGACGACCAGGACGTCAATCTGCGCGGGGTTACCGTGGCCGAGCTGATGACGCTTGGCCCGAAAACCATCAACGCCGACAAGCTGGCCGCCGAAGCTGCGCAACTGATGGAGAAGCACCAGATTCACGCACTGCTGGTGGTCGATGCCGAGCAGCACCTCGTCGGCGCCCTGAATATTCACGATCTGCTGCGGGCGCGTGTGGTCTGATACGAGCTTTCGCGGCAGCCCAATGGACAGAGCAGCGCTTTGCTTCCAACGCACCCGCCACCGACGAGCCGTCTGACATTGTGACCACTACGTATCTCGCCAACCTGTCCGCCGACATCCTTGCCCGTGCCGCGCGCATCCGCGTGGCAGTGTTTGACGTGGACGGCACGCTGACTGATGGGCGGTTGTGGTACGGCGCCAACGGCGACGAGGCAAAGCAGTTTCACGTCCACGATGGCCTTGGCTTGACGCGCCTGCAGGCGCGTGGCGTGCGCGTGGCGATCATCACGGGACGCTACAGCGACGCGGTGACCCATCGCGCGCGCGAGCTCGCCATCACCCACGTGTTCCAGGCCCAGAGTGACAAGCGTGCGTGTCTGCTGGCGCTGTTGGATACGCTGCAGTTGGAACCCGTGCACGCGTGCTACGTCGGCGACGATCTGCCGGATCTGCCAGCGATGCATGTTGCGGGCCTCGCGATTGCAGTCGCAAACGCGCATCCGTGGGTTGCCGAACAGGCGCATTGGCAAACGCGGAAAACTGGCGGTGCCGGTGCGGCTCGCGAGGTATGCGATCTGATTCTGCACGCGCAAGGCCAATCGACAGCCGAGCGGGATCGATGGCAGTGAGTCCGCGCATCTGGCTGGACAACCGGCGCCTGTGGTTCGCAATCATCGTGCTGGCCCTGGCTGCTGGAGCGGTGCAAGGATTGCTGTGGTGGTTGGGGCCAGCGCCCAAAGCCAACGATTTCATCGGTCCACCTCGTTCCGGCTATACCTTGCACAACGCCCGCGTTACCGAATACAACGCCGCCGGTCAACCCAGCCTGCGGGTGCAAACACCACACCTGGAACGACGCGAAGGCGACGAATCGCTGTACGTCAATGCCCCGACGTTCCAGATGCCGGCCAACCAGCCAGGCATCCCCGACTGGCAGGGCCAGTCCCTGTATGGGTGGATCAACAAAGGTGCCACGCTGCTCAAGCTGCAGGGGCCGGTATATCTGCATCGTGCCGCTTACGGCGACACCGCGGCCGTGGAAATCCGTACCGCGGATGTCAGCGCGTGGCCCCAGGACAAGCGTATTGCCACGGCGGCGCCTGCGCTGATGACTCAGGGCGGCACTAGAATCAGTGGTATCGGCATGCGTGCCAACCTCAATGACAAACATCTGGAGCTGCTCGATGACGTCCATGCCACGTTCCCACCACGCCAGCACAAACCTTAGGCTTGCCTGCATCGCGCTCGGGTTGCTGGCACTTGCCCCGGCGTTCGCCAGGCAAAGTGACCGCTCCCAGCCCATGCAGGTGAATGCAAAAAGCTTCGACGGCTTCCAGAAGCCGGACAGCGTCAGCACGCTGCGAGGCAATGTGGTCATCACGCAAGGTACGCTCAAAGCCACCGGCGCTGAGGCAAAGGTGTATTTCGACGGCAACTCGCAGATCAGCCGCGTGGTGATTACCAACGGTCCGGCCCACATCGAGCAGCTCGACGACAGCGGTAATTTGATGCAGGGCAACGCGACCAGCATCGACTACGACAACATCAACGGCATTGCCGTGCTTTCCGGTAACGCCTCGGTGACCCAGAAAGGCCGCGGCGAGGCGCACGGTGACAAACTAACCTACAACACCCAGACCAGCCAGATGACCGGCGACAGCGCCGGCGACGGCATGGTGCACATGACCTTCCTGCCCAAGGCGAAACCAGCGAGCACAGCCCCGGCAACGACCGTGCGCGACGTTGTGCCCGCGCCCGCGACCAGTGCACCGCCCGCGAAAAACAGCGACGCAGGCCCCGAGCAGGGCCGTCCGTAGCCCATGCTGTCCGCCCACGGTTTGCAGAAGAGCTTCCGCGCGCGTTGTGTCGTGCGCGATTTCGCGTTTTCCATCCGCGAGGGGGAAGTGGTTGGCCTGCTTGGTCCCAACGGTGCGGGCAAGACCACGTGCTTTTACCTGGTGGTGGGGTTGATCGAAGCCGATGCCGGCAAGATCACCCTGGACAAGCGCGACATTACCGGCTTGCCGATGCACACCCGAGCGCATCTGGGCATCGGTTACCTGCCGCAGGAAGCGTCCGTGTTCCGCCGTTTGAGCGTGGCTGACAACATCATGGCAGTGCTGGAATTGCGCCAGGGCCTCAGCCGCCAACAGCGGCGCGAGGAACAGGAAAGTCTGCTGGAGGAGCTGAAGATCGCGCACATCGCCGGACAGAAAGGCATCACCCTGTCCGGCGGCGAACGCCGCCGCGTGGAAATTGCCCGCGCCCTGGCGGCCAAGCCTCGCTACATGCTTCTGGATGAACCTTTTGCCGGTGTCGACCCCATTTCCGTGGGCGAAATCCAGCGCATCGTGCGCCACCTGCGCGAACGCGGTATCGGCGTGCTGATTACCGATCACAACGTCCGTGAGACGCTGGGAATCTGTGATCGCGCCTACATCCTCAACGAAGGCACCGTGCTTGCGCGCGGCACGCCGGCGCACATCCTTGCCGACCCCAACGTGCGCGAAGTTTATCTCGGTCACGAATTCCGCCTTTAGGTGCAGCCGCCGCCACAGCGCGCAGCCGAGGCCAGCCAGGCTCATTCGCCCTATGGCCGCCGCCGCAAGCACGGGTTAGGATGGTTGCCAGTTCCTTTGACCCATGTAGGCATGAAACCGGCACTACAGTTCCGACTGCACCAGCAACTGACCCTGACGCCACAATTACAGCAGGCGATCAGGTTGCTGCAGCTGTCGCAACTTGAACTGGAAGTGGAACTGCGCCAGATTGCCGAGGGCAATCCTCTGCTGGAATTCGCCGAGGACAACGAGGACACCGACACCGATAGCGCCGACCGCGATATCGAGGAGTACTCGGCGCCGGCCGCATCCAGCGACAACTCCAGCAGCGACGGTGAAAACGAGCGTGACGACGGCGAGGAATGGACGGACACGGGCTCCAGCCCGGAAACGCCGATCGATTTTTCCCGCAGCAGTTCTTCCAGCAGCAGCTCCGGGTCGCGCACGGATGAGGATTTCGAGCCGCAGAATGCCGCTCCGGAGACGCTGCAGCAGCACTTGCTGTGGCAGCTCAACATGGCCTCGTTCAGTCCGCGCCAGTATGCGATCGCCACGGTACTGATTGATGCGCTGAGTCCGGCGGGCTATCTCGTCGATGGCCTGGAATCGGTGCTCGCCGCGTTGCCGGCGGATCTCAAGGCCAGCGTGGCCGAAATTGATGTTGTGCGCCGTTGCCTGCAAGGCTTCGACCCTGCCGGCGTCGGCAGTCTGGATCTGCGCGATTGCCTGCACGTGCAACTGGAGCAGCTTGATCCCGCAACCCCGCAGCGCGAGCTGGCATTGCGTCTGGTGAACAGCGAGCTGGAACTGCTTGCTCGCAACGACATCGCACGCCTGGCCCGCCGCCTGCATGCCAGCGAGGAAGACATCACCGCGGCCTCGTTGTTGATCCGTAGTCTCGATCCACGTCCCGGCGCCGCGCTGGATGCCACGCCAATTGAGTACGTCGCTCCAGACGCATATGCAGTCAAGCATGGCAGCCGCTGGCATGTCAGCCTGAACGCGGATTGCCAACCACGTCTGAGATTGAATCAGCACTACTGCGGTCTGATCGGCAAGACCCATGGCGACGACGCAAGCTGGATGCGCGGTCAACTGCAGGAAGCACGCTGGCTGATCAAAAGCCTGGAGTCGCGCGCCGAGACGCTGCTGAAAGTGGCCAACGCCATTGTGCGCCGCCAAAGCGCATTCCTCGATTACGGCCCGGAAGCCATGCATCCACTGGTGCTGCGCGAAGTTGCCGAGGAAGTCGGCATGCACGAGTCCACTATTTCGCGCGTCACCACACGCAAGTATCTGCACACCCCGCGCGGTACGTTTGAACTGAAGTATTTCTTTTCCAGCGGGGTATCCACCGAAGACGGCGGCAGCGCATCAGCCACGGCGATCCAGGCCATGTTGCGCAAACTCATCGATGGCGAGGACGCGCGCAAGCCATTGTCTGACCAGGCGATCGCCAAGCTGCTGCAAACCAAGGGCATTCAGGTTGCCCGCCGCACCGTCGCCAAGTATCGGGAGGGGCTGCGAATTCCCAGCTCCAGTGAGCGCCAGCGCGCGCGCTGACGCGCGATGGATCTCATTGCGGGAACTTGCCAGTGGAAAAAGCGTCCCCACTACTGTAGGAAGTAGTTAGCGATTTGATGATGCGTACCCGCAACGAGTCGACAGCGGTGCGTATCAGACCCGCCGCGCAATGCGGCACTGCACCACCAAGAGGAGGCGCCTCCATGCAATTCCAACTCAGCGGCCAGCAGATCGTAGTTACCCCGGCCTTGCGGGAACATGTCACCAGCAAACTGGACCGCTTGACTCGCCTCGACGACAAGCTCGTCAGGCTTTCCATCGTGTTATCCATTGACAAGCTGCGCCAGCGCGCCGATGGCACCCTCACCACGACCGGCGCGGTATTGCACGCCGAAGCGACCGAGGCGGACATGTACGCGTCGATCGACCTGCTGTTTGACAAGCTCACCGCCCAGTTGCGCAAGCATCGAGACAAGGTCAGCGACAAGCACCAGCGCCAGACGCGTGAAGAGCGCCAATACGGCTGATCCCGCCTCACACCTCCCACAACCCTGCGGCCCGCCAACAAGCGGGCCGTTCTTTTGCCGCAATCGGCGATCGGGTCTGGCGGCGACGCCCGGCGACGCCACGTCCAAGCTGGCACAATGGCTGTGCGCGATCGGGGGCCCGAACACGCCAGGATGAGGACTTACGCTTGGATCGGATCAGTGCGCGACAGCTTTATGACGGCGTCCACGAACGCATGGCACTGCGTTGGGTGTCCGGCATGCGCGGTGAAGCGCGCGCGCTGGAGCCCAGAGGTGCGCAGGCTCGGCGACCGTCGCTGATCGGCTATCTCAACGTGATCTACCCCAACAAGATCCAGATCATCGGCTCGGAAGAGTTGAATTTCCTGGACAGCCTGGATTCGCGCCAGCGCTGGGAAGTGATGCACAAGATTGCCGCATACCAGCCGGTGGCGCTGGTGGTCACCAAGGACCAGACGATCCCGGCCGACCTGCGCGAGGTAGCCGAGGAGACCGACACTCCGCTGTGGACCAGCGCCAAGCGCGGCCACGAGATACTCACCTATCTGCAATACCACCTGTCGCGCCAACTTGCCGCAAAGGTCACGTTGCATGGCGTGTTTCTGGAAGTATTTTCCATTGGCGTGCTGATTACCGGCGATGCCGGTTCCGGCAAGAGCGAGCTGGCGCTGGAACTGATTACCCGTGGCCACCGTCTGGTGGCAGATGACGCCACCGAATTCACGCTTATCGCGCCGGACGTCATCGACGGCGCGTGCCCCGAGTTGCTGCAGGATTTGCTGGAGGTGCGCGGGCTGGGTGTGCTGAATGTGCGCGAGATGTTTGGCCACATGTCCGTAAAGACGTCCAAATATTTGCGTCTGGTCATTCACCTCAAACCGTTGCACGAAGGCGACGAAGCCGAAGCCGACGCGATGATGCGGCTCACCGGCGACATCGGCCACAAACAGATTTTTGACGTCGCCATGCCGATGATCACCATTCCAGTGGCTACCGGTCGCAACCTGGCGGTACTGGTCGAGACCGCCGTGCGCAACCATGCGTTGAAAAGCCAGGGTGTCGACCCGGCACAAACCTTCATCGACCGCCAGGCGCACCAATTGCGCCGACTGCCCCCATGGTGAATCGCATGCAATCTGACGACGTACCACTGCTCAATCCATTGCTGAACTCCGGCGATATCCACCTGATCGTGCTCACCGGCATGTCCGGCGGCGGCAAGACGGTGGCGCTGCGCGCACTGGAGGATCTGGAATTTTATTGCGTGGACAACCTGCCTTCGGCGCTGTTGCCGGAACTGGTCAATGCCGTCGTGCAAGGCGAACAGGACGGGCATAGACGCATTGCCGTTGGCGTGGACATCCGCAACCGCGGCACCGATCTGGACCACATGCCGAGCGTGCTGTCGGATCTGGCCGCCGCGGGCGTCCAGGTGCACATGATCTTTCTCGACTGCAGCGACGCCGTGTTGATCAAGCGCTATTCGGAAACCCGCCGCCGCCATCCACTGGCGAGCCAGGGCCTGTCACTCGGGGACGCCATCGCCGCCGAACGCAAACTGCTGCGGCCGATGATGGCGATCGCCGAGAAGGTGATCGACTCCAGCGACCTCAACGTACACCAGCTACGGCGTCTGGTGGCCACCGGCTACGCGCAGGCTACGGCAGGCTTGACCCTGATGTTCCAGTCATTCGCATTCCGCCGCGGCCTGCCGCAGGACGCTGACTTCGTGTTTGACGCACGCTGCCTGCCCAACCCGCATTGGCATCCACACCTGCGTCCGCTGTCCGGCAAGGATGAACCGGTCCGCGAGTTCCTCGATGCCCAGCCACTGGTCGGCGAATTTTTCACCGACACTGCGGGGTGGCTGGACGCCTGGCTGCCGCGTTTCGAGGCGGACGACCGCAGCTACCTGACAATTTCGGTCGGCTGCACTGGTGGCCGGCACCGCTCGGTCTACCTGGTGGAGAAACTTGCCGCCTACTATCGCCACAAGCGCGAAGGCGTGCTTACCTTCCACCGCGAGCTGGAGTGATCAATATGCGTCTGTTCCCATCCGACCCTGAGCAATCACCGTGACGGTCGGCGTGCTGTTGATGACCCACGAAGCAGTTGGCGGGGCGTTGATCAGCGCCGCGCGCCACGTCATGCCGAAGTTGCCAATGCGCGTGACCGCCGTGGAGATTCCGCCTGAATCGGACCCGGACCTGATGCGCACACTGACCGCCCACCACGCCCGCGAACTCGACCAGGGTGACGGTGTGCTGGTGCTGGCCGACCTGTATGGTGCCACGCCGTGCAATATCGGTCTGTCACTGGCAGATCTGGGCGTACACCTGCGCTGCGTGTCCGGGCTCAACCTGCCGATGCTGCTGCGCGTTCTCAATTATCCGGAGCAACCGCTGGACGAACTGGTACAAATTGCGGCCAGTGGTGGCCGCGGAGGAATCTTCATCGATCATGCTTGAACAAAACATCGTCGTCAGCAACCGGCTTGGACTGCACGCGCGCGCTTCCGCCAAACTGGTGCAACTGGTGCATGGCTTCAAATCCACGGTATGGTTGATCAGCAATGCTCGGGAAATCAACGCTCAAAGCATCATGGGCGTGATGATGCTGGCTGCCGGGCCCGGTACGCCGCTGACCGTGCGCGCCGAAGGGCCGGACGAAGCCGAGGCACTGCAGGCCGTTGTCGCTTTGTTTGCCCGCAAGTTTGACGAGGGCGCGTGATCATCAGGTCCAACGCAAATGACAAGCACGGCCACGGACCGACGCGGGCTGCAGGGCACGTGTGCGCGCCAGCGCGCGGACACCTGTTGCGCAGTTCCCGCGGGGCACCATCGGCGCAGGTTCAGCAGCACTGTGCATCATCCACGGGTATGCACTCCCTGCACAATTACATTCCGTCACCCGCGACCATCTGTCGTGTCGAGCCTCTACGGGAGTGGTACCCGCGCGCCATACAGAGGGCCTTCTGCACCGGATGGCCGGTTGCCCGCTGCGCGCCCCGAGCGTGTACCCGGAGCGCGCGGTGAGGCATCTGCTGTCCGGCACCGTCGCCGCACACGGCATGGCTCTGGGCCGTGCACGGTTGGTGCAGCCCAGCCGCTATGCGGTTGACACGCGTCCGCTGGCCGAGAGTGAGATTGCTGACGAGCTGGTGCTGCTCGAGCGCGCATTGGAAACCGCGCGTCAGGAGTTGCGCGAGCTTCGCGAAAAACTGCATGGTGCGCTGGCGCGCGAGGTCAACGAGTTCATCGACGCACACAGTCTCCTCCTGGACGACGCGGAACTGCTGCGCGGCCTCGAAGACATGGTGCGCATCGGCCGTTACCGCCCCGGCGCTGCGCTGAAGAAGCAACGTGACCGGCTGTCGGCCGTGTTCGACGCCATGGACGATCCCTACTTGCGCAGCCGCAAGGAAGATGTCGAGCAAGTCATCAACCGCGTGATCTCCGCGCTGCAACGCCAGACCAGCCCGGAGGAACGCAAACTTGCCGCGCGCGTCGGGGAAATCCTGGTCGCCGATTCCATCGCTCCGGCCGACATGGCGCAACTTGTCGGCAATGGCCTGCTCGGCGTGGTCGCCAGCTCCGGCAGCGCGTACTCGCACAGTGCGATCCTGGCGCGCAGCCTGGGCCTGCCGATGCTGGTGGGTGCGCGCGATGCCCTGTCCAACATCCACGACGACGATCTGCTCCTGCTTGACGCCGATCGCGGCGAAGCGGTCGTGCACCCGAACGCGCAGGATCTCGCGCATTACCGCGCGTGGCAGCGCGAGGCGGCGATTGAAGGTCGGCGTCTGGCCAAGCTTGCCAACGTGCCGACACTTACCCGCGACGGCGTGACCATCCGCTTGTTTGCCAACGCCGAATCCCCTGCCGATGTGGCGCTGGCGCGAGCGCGCGGCGCGGACGGCATCGGTCTGCATCGCACCGAATTCCTGTTCCTGAAGCACAAGCGCCCGCCCTCGGAAGAAGAACAGTTCAACGCCTATCGCGACCTGGTACTGGGCATGGGCGGGGCGCCGGTGACGATCCGTACGCTGGACCTGGGTGCGGACAAGGCTGACGCCGCCGGCCTGGCCATGCGCGGTGAAGACAACCCGGCACTGGGCGTACGCGGTGTGCGTCTGTCACTGCACTACCCGGCGGTGTTCTCCACGCAGATCCGCGCGATCCTGCGCGCGGCGTGCTATGGCCCGGTACGGGTACTGGTACCGATGGTGACGCAGCCGGACGAGCTCATCGCCGTGCGTACGCTGTTCAACCTGGCGCGCCAGGAACTGAAACGGGAAAACGTCGATTTGCCCGAGCGACTCCCGCTCGGAGCGATGATCGAAGTCCCTGCTGCGGCGATCAACGTGCGGGCGCTGCTGGAACACTGTGACTTCCTCGCCATCGGCACGAACGATCTGGCGCAATATGTTCTTGCCGCTGACCGCGCCAACGACGCATTGGAAAACATCTACACGCCGCTGCAACCCGCGCTGTTGCGCTTGCTGTCTTATGTCATCGGCTCTGGCCGGCGCGCGCGAAAGCCAGTGAGCCTGTGTGGGGAAATTGCCGGTGACACCGCGTTCACCGCGCTGTTGCTCGCGCTCGGCCTGCACGAATTCAGCATGCATCCGGGGCAGATCCTGCAGGTGCGCGATCAGTTGGCCACGCTGCACCACGCCGACCTGCGCAGCCATGCCGCACGCTTGCTGCGTGCCCCCACGCACGAGACCGTCGCTACGCTGTTGCGCGAGATCACGAGTGCATCCAGCGCCGCCTGATCCAGGCACGCGGCGCCACCAACGCGTCCATCACACGCCAATGTCACGCAGGAATGCGTCGAGCAACGCGCCGCGATAGGTTTGCCGGCGCAGTAATACCGAGAGCTTGCGCTGCAGGTCAAGAAACGGGGTTTTCAACGCGCAGAGCCGACCCGCCGCCAGCGCATCGGTGACTGCGACGGCCGGCAAACAGGCGATGCCCAGCCCAGCCACGACCGCCTGCTTGATCGCCTCGATCTGGTCAAGTTCCAGCACGGTCTCACCGGCTGGCAACTGGGCCAGCACGCGCTCGCTGGTGGCGCGCGTCGCCGACCCGGGTTCACGCAGCACCCATCGCGCACCGGCAAAATCAGCCGGTTGCAGACGGCGCTTGCGCGCCAGCGGATGCTGCGGCGGCACGCACACCAACAGTGCATCGTCACGCCACGGGCGCGCCTCGAGGGCCGGGTTGGACACCGGCCCCTCCACGCAACCGACGTCCAGCTCGTGCTCCAGCACGCCTTTGGCAATCGCCTGCGTGTTCGCCACGCGCAGACGAATGACTACCTCGCCATGCGCGCGCACAAACGTGCCGAGCAACTCATCCACGCGATAATTGCCCACCGTATTGCTCGCTCCAACGCGCAGTTCACCGCTCAATGCAGCATCGGTCGCGCCACCGGCCCGGGCGAACTCGGCATGCCGCGCCAGCAGCTCACGGGCAAGCGGCAGCAGTTCGCGACCGCGCGTGTTCAGCCGCAAACGACCGCGCTCCCGGGCAAACACCGGCATGCCAAGTTGGCCCTCCATTTGTGCCAGCGCCATGCTGGCCGCCGGCTGGGTGAGATACAACTGCTCGGCGGCAGCCCGGACGCTGCCGTGCAGGGCCACCTGCACGAACACTTCAAGCTGGCGCGGGCTGATATGTATCATCGATTTATTTTATACAACCAATCAATTATTCAAAGTTTCCCTGATTGCCTGTGGCGTGCACAATGGCACAACTTTCGGAGACCCCCATGTCATCAGCACCACCCGGGTCGTCCGCCCGCCTGCTCGCTCCCGGACTCCTGCTGGCGGTTGCCATTGGTGTAGTGGCGTTGCTCCTGGGCCGCTACGCACCGCTGATCGGCGGGCCGGTCATCGGCATCGTGCTGGGCATCATCGTGCGCAATGTGCTGACACCACCCGAACGCTGCAATCCGGGCATCGCGTTTGCCGGCAAGAAAGTGCTGCAGTGGTCAATCATCGCGCTCGGCTTCGGCCTGAGCCTGGATCAGGTGGCAAAGACCGGTCTTCAATCACTGTCGGTGACGCTGGTGACAATGAGCGTGGCGTTTCTCACCGCATGGTTGCTCGGGCGCTGGCTGAACATACCCGGCAAGCTGACGATCCTGATTGGCGTGGGTACCGCCATCTGCGGTGGCTCGGCGATCGCTGCGGCGACGCCGATCATTCGTGCGGATGACCACGACACCGCGTTCGCGATCTCCACCATCTTCTTGTTCAACGTGATTGCCGTGCTGGTGTTTCCGTTGCTCGGACACCTGATGCACATGACCGACCTCGGCTTTGGCCTGTGGGCGGGCACGGCCATCAACGATACGTCTTCGGTGGTTGCTGCCGGGTACAGCTACAGCAAGACGGCCGGCGACTTTGCCACCATCGTCAAGCTCACCCGCGCCACGTTGATCATCCCGGTGTGCCTGATACTGGCATTCGCCGTGGCCGCCAGCGAAAAGCGCAAACTTCAAGCCAGCGGCAATGGCGGCCACTTCAGCTTGGCCAGCATCTTCCCCTGGTTCATCCTGTGGTTTCTGGTCGCCTCGGCCATCCGCACCGTCGGCTTCATCCCGGTAGCGATCCAGCCCGCGCTGCATCTTGGTGCGGAGTTCCTGATCATCGTGGCGCTGACGGCCATTGGCCTGTCTGCCAACATCCGCCGGATGATCTCCAGTGGCCCGCGGCCGATTCTGCTCGGGCTGGGCGTATGGATCGCGGTGGCACTGAGCAGCCTCGGCGTGCAGTTGGTGATGAACCAGCTCTAGAAGGGTGGGCGATGGACGCGCGCCACGCCGCGCTCAATCAGTGGTGCTTCTGCTCGGCCAGCGTCAATGCCACCTTGTCGCGCAGATACACCGGCAACGCCAACTCTGCCGCCACTGCGTGGCCAGCCAGAAACTCGGGCACCGCCAGCTCGGCGATACGTGCCGCTTGCGGATAGCGCTCACCATCGGCAGTGCGCAACGTACCGGTCAAATGCGTGCGCAAAATGTCGGCGTACGTGGTCCAGCCACTGCCGACCACGCGCCACACTGGCGCTTGGGGCAACCGCAACTGATCAGGCTTGAGCACGCATTCGGCGGACAGCTCGTCCAACCCACCCTGCGCATTGCGCCGGTAACTGGCCGCGTAAATCTCGCCCATGCGCGCGTCGATAACCGCGAGAATTGCCGCATCGTCCGGCTCCGCTTCCAGTGCCAGAGCGGCCAGTGAGGACACCGCCACGACCGGCAGGTCCAGCGCCAGTGCCATGCCCTGCGCCATTGCCACGCCAATGCGCACACCGGTAAATGCGCCCGGTCCTCGCCCCACCGCAATCACGTCCAGCGCCTGGCGGCTGATCCCGGCCTCCGCCAACAGCTCGTCAGCCATCGGCAACACCAGCGCCGTGTGCCGTCGCGGCGCGATCTCGCTGCGCACCAGCAGTTGATCGCCGTGGAGCAATGCCACGGAACAGGCTTCAGTAGTGGTTTCGATCGCAAGCAGATTCATGGTCGCCCATGATAGCGGCTGGTGGCCCGCGCTGGCACGTGCCCGACCTGATGTGTGCGATTGCCAACGGCGTCATATTGATAACTCTCGTTGCCAGCGCTGGAGGTCATCGCGGTCAGCCGATCCAGAGGATCGTAGGAGAGGCTCTGTGACCAAGTCGCGTTCATGCCGTTGGTAATCTGCGTGATCCGATTCGCTGCATCGTAACTGAAGGCCATGTTTTCCACGCCGGGCACACTGATCCCGATTGGACGCAAGTCGCTGTCGTAGCCGATGGTATTGGCAAGCCCGTTGTAGGACGTCCAGCCAGCCAACGCAAGGTCCATGGGGCGGTAGGTGATGTTGGTTACCCGTTAAGAGACAACCTCACGCATCAGCAAAGAACGCCTGCACGTCGGCCAGCTCGTGCGTCCGCGGCATGGCGGGCAAGCTGGCCAGGAACAACTTGCCGTAACCCTTGCTGGACAGGCGCGGATCGCACAGCACCAGGACGCCGCGATCATGCACATCGCGAATCAGGCGACCTGCTCCCTGCTTGAGCGCGATCACCGCGCTGGGCACCTGCCAGCCCATGAACGGGTTGATGCCGGACTGTTCCAACGCCGCCAGTCGCGCCATCAGCACCGGATCGTCGGGCGCGGCAAACGGCAGTTTGTCGATCACCACCACGCTGAGCGCGTCGCCGACCACGTCGACGCCTTCCCAGAAGCTGGCCGCGCCGAGCAGCACGCCGTGCCCGCAGGCGCGGAACTCTTCCAGCAGGCGCGGTCGCGGCGCCGTGCCCTGGACAAACAACGGCCACGGCACCTTGCCCTGCAGCAGTTCGGTGGCATGGCGCAGCGCACGATGGGAGGTGAACAACAAGAACGCCCGACCGGCGGACGCCTGCAGCACGGGCAGTACCGCAGCTATCACTGCTGCGGTGTACTCGCGTGAGTTGGGATCCGGCAACCCCGTTGGCAGATAGCACAACGCCTGGTGCGCATAATCAAACGGACTTTCCAACAACAGCGTGCGCGGCTCATCCAGACCAAGCTGGCGCACGAAATGGTCGAACTTGCCGCCAACTGAAAGTGTGGCCGAAGTGTGGATCCACGCGGCCTGCGTGCGTTCGCGCAGCGCGCGCATCGGGTCGGCAAGATCCAGCGGCGTGACATACAACGCAAAGCCACGCGGGAAGCGTTCATACCAGCGCACATCGGGCGCCATGTCAGGCACCACGGTGGTGTCGTCGCCATCGGCTGCCTCATCCCAGGCGTCGTCGCGCTCGACGTGGCTTGCGCGCGGAACGCTGACAATGCGCTCCAGGCGCGTCGAGAACAGCACCGCGCGCTCGTGCAAATTCGCCAGACCACGCGAGCGCTCTGCCTGGGAATGCAGCAGTTCGGCCAACGTCTGCAGCAGCTCAGACACTTCGTCCAGCGCCGCAGCCCCGCCAGGGTGCGCAAGCAGCAGTGCGATCGGCGCGCGCGCCGGCAATGCTTCCAGCTCCAGACGCAACTGGCGCACGCCAGCCTGGAACGCTTGCACTGGTTCCAGCAGCAGGCCGATGGCACCGGTGATGCCGGCACACTCGGTCAGCGTGTCCTGCGTCAGATCGGTCAACTGGCGGGCGCTGACGCTTTGCGAGAAAAACTGGCCTGCCAGTTCCGGAATCTGATGGGCCTCGTCCAGAATGAACGCTGCGGCATCGGGAAGGATTTCGCCGAAGCCGCTTTGCTTCAGTGCCAGGTCGGCAAACAGCAGATGGTGATTGACCACAACCACGTCCGCGTCCTGCGCTTCGTGACGCGCCTTGAACACATGGCAGTCCGCGTAGAACGGGCACTCCACGCCAAGACAGTTCTCCGCCGTGGAAGTGACCCGCGCCCACAGCGGCGAGTCTTCTGGCACTTCAGCCAGCTCCATGCGTTCGCCGCGCCGCGTGCGCGCTGACCACGCCCGGATTGCCGCCAACTGCCTCGTCTGCGTGGCGTTCAGCGACCCGCCATCGCGCACGGTCTGCTGCAGTCGATACAGGCACAGGTAATTCGCACGGCCTTTCAACAACGCGAGCTTCGGGCGCACCCCCAGTACGGAACGCACGCGCGGCAGATCACGGAAAAACAGTTGATCCTGCAGCGTCTTGGTACCCGTAGAAATGATCACGCGCTCGCGGGAAAGCAGCGCCGGCACGAGATAGGCAAACGTCTTGCCGGTGCCAGTGCCGGCCTCGGCAACCAGCGTTTCCCGCCCGGCAATGGCCTGCTGCACTGCCCGGGCCATGGTCTGCTGCACAGCGCGTGGCGCAAAATTCGGCACTTCACGGGCAAACGGACCGTCCTCCCCAAGCAGGACGCTGCAGTCGTCGTCGGTCGCGTGCTCAAGATCAATCATCGGACAAGTATGGCGGTGTGACCGATGCGAACAAACCCTCGGCGCACACCGGCAGCCACGGCTGCGCCCGGCGGCACAGTCACGCGAATGCGTATGACATACTCGCCGCACCGACGCCGACCGGCATCCAAACTATCTGCTGGAGAAAAGGGTGATGACAGTTGAACTGAACCTGCTGGCCTGGAGCACGCTACTAGGGCTGGTGCACATTGCGTTGGTCGCGATGTTCTCGGTGACCCAGCGCGGGCTGACCTGGGCCGTGAGCCCGCGCGACGGCACGCCCCCGCCGCTCAGCACCATCGGCAGCCGGCTGGATCGCGCCCGCGGCAATTTTCTGGAGACGTTCCCCTTTTTCGTCGCGCTGATCCTGGCCAACCACGTGCTGCAACTGCACGACGGCATGACGATCCTCGGCGCGCAACTGTATTTCTGGGCGCGACTGGCCTACGTGCCGGCCTATGCCGCAGGCATCCCGTATCTGCGCACGCTGATCTGGTCGGTCAGCATCGTCGGCCTCGTGCTGCTGCTGGTCGCGCTGCTCTGAGACAACCACGGGCAACCCCGTGAAGCGGTTTTTTCAATACCGCGGGACGCCGGGCTTGTGACACTGCGCCACCGATTTGCGCGCGCTGGTCGCGCCCGGCAAATCCCGTGCCTGCAGGCGAATTTCCACCACGGTCTGCCAGTTGCGCGCACACAACGGTCCGAGTTTTGGCCCAAGTGACCACGACTGCTGCGCGAGTTTCTCCGCCTTGGAAAAATCCTTCTGGCGTATGGCAATCTCTGCACGATCCTGCAGCAGGTCGGGCGACTCCGGACTCAACTTCAGCGCCTGATCAAGCGCCGCCGCAGCGTCGGCGTAACGACCGGCGCGCTCATCGTTGGCGGCCGACTCCTGCAATGCGACCACGCTTGGATCACGCAGTGCGTTGACGCTGATCACGGATTTTTCGCGCTCGCCAGCGGCGCGGATCGACGCCACCAGATCGTACGTCGGCACCGGGGGCAGCGCCTGCACCGACGTCGGTTTCGCCTCAGGTGCGAACAGGCTGCAACCAGAAACCCCGCTGACCACCAGCAGCGCTGCCAACACCACAGACTTGCGTGACATCGTGAACATGCTCAGTCCTGAACAGGTACCGCAACCGGCGCTGGCGCCGCGCTGGCAGAGGGCGCCGACGATGCGCCACCCTGACCGAGCAAGTTCTGCCAGAAACAACCCTCCGTCTCTGGCGACAACGTGCCAACCACCACCGGAATCTGGCGTGCGCCGCTGCACTGCGGATCGGTGCGCTTGCCGTCGGCGGGATTGATCCAGGCCATTTCCAGACCGTCACCCGGTTCCGCCGAAAGCGGGCGCGTCGGCAGTTTCGCAAACAAGTCGCGCCATGCGCGCAAACCGCCAGTGGCGCCAAACAAGCCGGTGGATTTGTTGTCGTCACGGCCCATCCAGAACACCGCCAGATGTTCGCCGGTAAAGCCGGCATACCAGCTATCGCGGGTGTCGTTGCTGGTGCCGGTCTTGCCCGCGGCATGCAACCACGCCAGGCCCGAGTTGCCGATCGCGCTGGCGGTGCCGTACAGCGCCACCTGCTGCATCGCCCACGTGGTCAGACGCACAGCAGGCTGATACTCACCACGTCCCGACTGCACTTGATAGCGCTTGATGGTACGACCGTTGCCATCGACCACGCCGCGCACCGCCACCAGCGGCAGTGCGTGCCCGTCAGCGGCCAGATATTGGTACAACTGCGTCGCTTGCAGCGGTGATACATCAATCGCGCCAATCAGCAGCGACGGGCTGGGGTTGACGTCGGTAAGCCCGAACGATTCCAGAAAAGCCTTGATGCGCGGCAAGCCCACCGCAAGACCCAGACGGATAGAGGCCAGATTCCATGATCGCGCCAGCGCGTCCACCATCGGCACCATGCCGTGGTTCTGGTTGTCATCGTTTTGCGGACTCCACATGGTGCCATTGGGCTGGCGCATGTTGATCGGGCTATCGTCCAGCAGGCTCAGCAGGTTCCAGCGCTCGGGCTGGGTCAACGCCACCAGATACACAAATGGCTTGATGGTGGAACCCATCGGCCGGCGCGCATCCAGCGCGCGGTTGAACCCCGGGTCGCCCGGCACCTTGCTGCCGACCACCGCCAACACGCTGCCGGTTTTCGCCTCGGTGACCACGCCCGCCGCCTGCACTGCATCACCGCGCTTGCCCAGGCCCTTCAAGGTGCTGGTGATGGCCTGCTCGGCATACAACTGCGCGGCCGGGTCGAGTGTGGTGAAGACCGACAAATTACCCTGGCGCAACGACTGCTCGTCAAAGTCGGTAGTGATCTGCTTGCGCACCAGATCCATGAATGCAGGGAACCGATTGTGCGGCAACTGGCCGTTGCGAATGACATCCAGCGGCGCCGCCTGCGCGGCATTGAGCTGGCCGGCATCCAGCAACCCAGTATTGGCAAACTCCTGCAATACCAGGTTGCGGCGAGTCATTGCGCGCGCCGGCGCACGCCGCGGATCGTAATAACTCGGCCCCTTGACCATTCCCACCAGCAGCGCGATCTCCTGCGGGCGCAAGTCCTCCAGGCGCCGACCAAAATAGAACTCCGACGCCGCAGCAAACCCGTGCACCGCCTGCTCCCCTTGCTGGCCGAGGAATACGTCGTTGACATACGCCTCGAGAATCCGGCCCTTGCTGTAGTGCACCTCCAGCAGCAACGACATCAGTGCCTCGTTGACCTTGCGCGTCAGACTGCGCTCGCGGCTGAGGAACAGATTGCGCACCAGTTGCTGGGTCAACGTGGAACCACCCTGCACGGTATGTCCGGCGCGCAAGTTCGCAAATGCCGCGCGCGCAATGGCGCCGAAATCGATCCCGATGTGATTCTTGAAATCACGATCCTCGACGGCTTGCAGGCCGCTCAACAGCAACGGCGGGACGTCGGCCAGATGCACAAACCGGCGTTCTTCCTGATCGGCCCCATACAGCGTGGCGATGCGCGCCGGGTCAAGGTGTGTCAGTGCCTCGGAACGATCGCCAACAACGTCGCGTACTTGTTTCACGATGCCGCTGCCCAAGGTGACCTGGACGCGCTTGGGTAGTTCACCACCGTTCGGGCCGGCATAGCCGCGAGACGAGATGAGGTAAACCGATCCGCGCTTGGCCCAACTGCCCGGCACCTCGCCGTGCCCGTCGGCGCTGTAACCGGCAAACGTCAGCTCAAGCTCCAGCGCCGCCGGCGTCATCGGCGTGCCGGCAGCCAACGCCAAGGGGCGCGCGTAGACCCGCGTCGGTACGGAAAACACCAGGTCGTTGAAGCGATCCTGCACCCGGCTGTTCAGCACCAGCGTGTACGGCAACACAAAGCCGAAGAACAGACCAAGGCCGATCCACGCCGGAATACGCAGCCACCGCCAGCAGCGGCGCGCGAACGAAGAGGTACGAGCAGACAAGGCCAACGTCGGGATATCCGGCAAACAGACCGGCGAATGATAAGACCTGCTGCC
Organism: Rhodanobacter sp.; assembly: GCA_039926605.1. Taxonomy (GTDB): domain Bacteria; phylum Pseudomonadota; class Gammaproteobacteria; order Xanthomonadales; family Rhodanobacteraceae; genus Rhodanobacter. The sequence continues at coordinate 41,932 of JBDSWR010000025.1, forward strand.
CGGCGCGGATATGAACGCGGGGACGCATCAATCACGCGCCACGTGTCTGTCATCGCACGCGGCAAGGCCACGCGGCATGGCGGCCAGCGGAATTTCCCCGGCTGCACGCCAGGGCGCGCCACCACTGGCCCGACTCAGATCACCGGCGACCAGGTGGCAGCGTCGGGCGCAAACCCGCGCGGATGGATGCCAAGCAGTCGCTGCATCTCTTCGTTGTCGGCAATCAGATCCGTGTCCAGCCGAGTCAATGGACCACGCCAACGGGGTGACACGTGGCGCGCACTGCGCAGCAGCCACGCGGGCAACGGCACCGGCAGCGTGGTGTGCTGCAAGCTGTCGCGCACCCGGGCAAACATGCTGCCGGCGGTCAGCCGTTCACCACCACCGATGGCAAGCACGCGGCCCGCCGCAGCCTGGCAATCCAGCGCCGCGAGTACGGCCTGCGCCAGGTCGTCGGCATGCACCGGCTGCCGCAAACCACGTGCGACAGGTAATGGAAATACGCGCAGACGCAGCGCCCGGCGCGCTATCGGCGTAAGGCTCTTGTCCAACCCCGCGCCGTAAATCAACGTGGGGCGCAACACCGTCCACGCACAGTCTTGCCTGGCGCAGGCATCGGCCAGCGCCACCTCGCCAGCGCGCAACTGGCGGGACAACTCGCGCTCGGCCGGAACGCTGGAGTCGCGCTTGCTTTCGGCGCTCATCGAGCTGGTGGCGACGACGCGTGGCGCATGTGCCAGCGGCGTACGGGCAACCCAGTCAGCAAACGCCTGCAGCGGCCCGAAGCTGATGATCGCCGAGAGTGGCGGCAACGCAGGCACGTCGGCGGGGAGCTGTCCGCGCAGCCAAAACAGATCGGGGTGCGGCTTACGCGGCTGACGACTCAACGCCAGCACTTGCTCGCCGTCGGCCAGCAGTCGCGGCAACAGGAAGTGGCCGATCTGACTGCTCGCGCCGAACACCAGTACGGTCATGCGCTGATCACGAGCCGGCCAGACGTGCGCTGAGGTGCGCCAGGCGCGAATCGTCGGGCGTCAACTTGCGCGCGCGGTCCAGCGCCTGCGCCGCGCCGGCCTGATCGCCGCGCGCCAACTCCTGCTCGGCCTGGTCCAGCCATGCCGAGGACAGGCGTGCAGCCATGCCGGCATGCGCGGCATCGCCCGGTGCGAGTTCCGCATAGTTCGCCAGCATGCCGCTGGCTTGACGTAAATCCCCCGCTGCCAGGGCGCGTTGAAACTGTTGCGCGACCGCATCCGGCAAGCCCTGCAAGCCGTTACGCGCGGCGGCATTGTTGCCGTCGATAGCCAACGCACTGCGGTACAAATCGTAAGCACTGTTGCCGGGCGGCATCATGATGTCGCCCCGCTTGGTAGCGGCACGTGCGCCTTGCACGAGACGGGCGATGGTCGCGCTCTGCTGTGGCGTCAGCATCAAGGGCGCGGCCTGCGCAGTGGCGTCAGCGCCGGTGTTGTCGCCGTCGGGCGCGGGCGCGGCGCGGTGATCGCTGTTCGCCAGATGTTCGCGCGCTGCTGCCAGATCAATCGAGCGCGGTGTCAGCAACGCGGCTTGATCAAGCAGCCGACCGGCTTGTGCGCTGTCGCCGGCATCGGTGGCGGCGTTTGCCTGCACCGTCAACGCCTGGGCGATCTTGCCAAGGCCATCGCGCGCTTGGGTACTATCCGGATCCAGCATCAACGCGGCCTTGAAATGCGCCAGCGCCGTGTCATTCCCGGCTCCAATGATGCGACCCGCACGCAGCGCTGCGTGCCCCTGCTTGACCTCACGGTCCACAGCACGCTGATCCGTTTGCGGTACGGCCCGTATCGGCGCGGGCGGCGGCGGCAACTTCGCAGCCTCCACCGGCTGCGCCGCTACCGGGCGCTCTGCGGCCGCTGGTATGGCTGTGGCCACGGCTACCTTTGTCACGGTCGCCGCAGCCGCAGCGGTACTCGCCTGCAACTGTGCCTGCGCCGCGCGCAGGGCGGGCAATGCACCGTTGGTCGGCTGCAGAGCCGCCAGTCGCTCGATGCGTGCGGCGGCGGTCGTGGCATCACGCGCATCCAACGCCTGCCGCGCTTGCGTGGCCATGGCGTCGCCCACCTGATCCAGCCCATGCGTTGCCACCGCACTGCCAGGGTCAGCATGCGCGATTTGCTGGTACAGCGCAGCAGCACCGTGCGGCCCATCCAACTTGCCTGCGGCCAACGCCTGCTGTGCCTGTTCCACCAGATCCGGCGTGGCCGGCGCTGGCGATCGCGCGGCCAGAATCGCGCGATCAAGCCGATCAATATCGCTGCCGCCACCAAGCAGATCACGCGCCTGTGTCGCCTCCTGCGCCGCCTGCTCCAGATGCCCTGATTGCAACGCCGCATCCGCCTGCGCCAGCAACGCTCGCCCGGTGCGTTGCAAACCTTCGCTGGCTGCATCGTTGTCCGGACGCATGGCGATCACCGCCTGATACAACTCGCGCGCGCTGGTGCCGTCATGGCCGTCCAGGTGTCCTGCCTGAAGTGCCTGATCCGCCCGTGCGAGCACATCATTGAGTTCCGTGCGCGGCACCATGCCGCGCAAACGGCTCTGATTGATCCACACTATCGCCACTGCCGCGATCAGGATCAACGCCAACGCGATCACCCAGCCCCGCCGCCGCGGCGGTGCGGCCCGGGCGGTTCGCGCTACGCGTTCCCCGGCTGTGACCGGTGGCAGCCCGTCGTCCTGCGCGGGCACATCTGCGGCGTCAAGGTCGGCCAGATTGCCCAGCGTGGGCTCCGTGCGACCGCGTGCATTTGCTTCGTGCTGGTCTCGATCCCGGGCCATGGGTGCATCGCTTTCAGGGTGACACTTCAGCTTAACATCGGCCTGCATGCTGGCTTCGTCAATGTCGCACGGGCGTTCAGCTTGCGCCTCAGTTTGCAATGTGCGGCAAATGCCCGCAGTCCCGGTGACCACAACGCGACGGGGTGGCGTGGCCTTCGCGCGAGCCGAAGCCGACCCTGAACAACTCTTTCGGCCTTATATGCCGGCAAACTGCCGGAAGCCTGGCGAGGGGAAAGCGTGCCTCGATAAAAAGCCGCTCATGCGACTCCATCCACCCCTTAAGACAAGGCGAGCACTGTCAGCCGGTGACAATGCGCCGCGCGTCAACCACGTTGGGCAGCGCGCCGAGTTTGCCGAGCAGTGTCGACAACTGTTCGAAGTCGTGCACGCGCAGAGTGAAGCGCACCTCCACTTCCCCGCTGCTGGCAAACACGCGACTGGACGAAGCGACGATATTCACGTTGGCATTGCTGACGACGTTGGTGACGTCTTTCTGCAGGCCTTTGCGATCGTAGCCGCGTATCTCGATGTCGACCTCGTAGGCGTGCACGCCGGCGCTACCCCACGTCACCTCGATCACCCGATCTGGAGCGCGGCGCTCCAGGCGCAACAGGCTCCCGCAATCGGCACGGTGCACGGATACGCCACGCCCCTTCGTGATGTAACCGCGCACCGCATCGCCGGGTAACGGCTGGCAACAATGGGCCAGCGTCGTCAGCAGGTTGCCGATGCCTTCGATGCTGAGTGCGCTGCGATCAAGCTTCGGCGGACGCGCCGCCGGCAGCGATGCAGCGGGCGGTGCGGGATGTGCTGCTTCCTGCAACGCGCGCGCAATCTGCCCACCGGTGACTTCGCCCAGCGCCAGTGCCACCAGCAATTCGTCGTGGCTTTTCAGATGAAAATGCGCTGGCAACGCGGCCATATCGGCATTACCCAGTGCCAGACGCTTCAACTCGCGCTCCAGCATCGAGCGCCCGACCGCCAGGTTGGTGTCCTGGGCGATGCGGCGAAACCAGCTACGCACTTTCTCCCGTGCCCGGGGCGTATTCAGATAACCGCGTTGCGGCGATAGCCAGTCGCGGCTCGGGTCAGCAACTTTCGCCGTGAGAATCTCCACCCGATCACCGCTTTGCGGTTGAAACGTGAGTGGCACGATGCGTCCGTTGACCTTTGCGCCGCGGCAACGATGACCAACCTCCGTGTGTACCAGATACGCAAAATCCAGCACGGTTGCACCGCGTGCCAGGTCAAACACTTCACCCTTGGGCGTGAGCAGATAAACCCGATCTTCCAGCAGTTCGGTGGCCAGGTCTGCGTCCAGGCTCTCGTCGCCTACGGCCCGCGGCTCCAGCAACCTGCGCATCCACGCGATCTTCGCTTCGAATTCGGCATCCCCGCTTCCACCTTCCTTGTAGCGCCAATGCGCCGCGATCCCCAGCTCATTGGCGCGATGCATGTCGTGCGTGCGAATCTGTACCTCCAGTGCGCGCCCGGAAGGACCGCGCACAGCCGTATGCAGCGAGCGGTAGCCGTTGTTTTTCGGCCGCGCGATGTAGTCGTCAAACTCCGATGGAAGATGTTGCCAGTGCGCGTGCACTACACCCAGCGCCGCATAGCAATCGGTGATCGAGTCGACCAGGATGCGCACCGCGCGAATGTCATACAGATCGGAAAAACCCAGCCCCTTGCGCTGCATCTTTTTCCAGATGGAATAGATGTGTTTTGGCCGTCCAGCCAGTTGCGCACGAATGCCGGCCGTATCCAGCGCCTGCTGTAACTGGGCGAGTACATCGGCGATGAACTCCTCGCGGTCGGCACGGCGCTCGTGCAGCAGGTCGGCAATACGCCGGTAGGTCTCCGGCTGCAGAAAGCGGAATGCAAGGTCCTCCAGCTCCCACTTGAGCTGCCAAATGCCCAGGCGATTGGCCAGCGGTGCGTGGATGTCCCGCGTCAGCCGCGCCAGCGCCGCGGCGCGCTCGGCAGGCAGCGCCGCCGCGGCACGCATTTGCGCCAATTGGCGTGCCAGCAGCACAAACACCACGCGCAAATCGTGCACGATCGCCAACAGCAAGCGACGCAATCCTTCCACTGCCGCCTGCGGCGTACGTTGTTGCGCATGCAACGCCCACACCTGCTCGGCTGCCTGCTGACCGGTGACCAGACGTTGCAACTGCGCCGGCAGGCCAGCGCGCATGGCTTTCCATTGCGCGGGATCCACGCGTGCCAGCTCAAACCACAGCGCGGCTGCCTGGGTGGAGTCATCGCAACCCAGAGTAGCCAGCAGATCCAGCACATCCACGCACTCGCTCTCGTTCACCGGGCAGGTCACGCAGGCGGCCAGCGCATCGTCCAGCAGCGGGGATGGCGCATGCTTCTGACGCCATTGGGCCAGACTGGATGTGCTTGTCGCGTGCGACATGATCGGAGTGCTCCGGGAAGGTGCCCATGGTAGCTGCAGCACGCTGGGGCATTCATGCGCTTGGCATGCTTGCCGCTACCGCGCAGAATCCAGCTTTACCTTCAACTGCCCCGAGCCAAGGACCTGATGATGATGATTCACACCCGCCATGTGTGCGCCCTGCTCCTGCTTGCGCTTTCGCTCGGCATGCTGCCCGCCCAGGCGCAGCAAGCGGCGGGGCTGCAACAGCGCATGACCCCGGAGCAGTTCAAGGCCGCCGGCCTGGACAAGCAGTCCGCCGCGGAACTTGCCTACCTTGATCATTGGCTGGCCACTGAGGGCGAACCGGCCACAAAGCTAGTGACCAGCAGTGGCGAACCGGTGTTCTACACCAGCAAGAGCAAGCGTGAGCGCATCGATACGCACATCGTTGGTGCATTCGCCGGCTGGAGCAAGAACCAGGACTTCACCATGGGCAATTCGCAAGTCTGGCGCGTTATCGACCCGAGCCCGCACACCTGCAAAAAGACCACCGATCCCGAAGTGCAGATCAAACCGTCGTTGCTGGGCACCTGGATGATGTACGTACCCTCGTGCTACGAAAACGCGCACGTCAAACGCGTCCGCTGAATGGCGAGCGCAACCGGCATACGCCGCTTGCGTCCGGGTCGGTTTGAATCGGCGCCAGGCGCTGGGCACGCCTGGCTTCAGTCGCCGAAACAGCCACTGCCTGCGAAAAATCCGTTCTTGTCCACACCATACGGTCTGCTGTTGCAGGCAAAGCGAAGTCATCCGCAAATCCGGATCACTGGACACGTAACAACCGAGTGAAGGCCAGACCCTTGCGATATGGCTGGACAGGCATAATGCTGTCGTCTGTCGGTCACCTGACCCACCATGGATCACACTTGATGAAACCCTACTCGTCCAGCCTGCTGTCGTTGTTGACCCTGCTGCTGCTTGCGTCAGCCCCGGTGTACGCCCAGCAGGCAGTGCAGTTGCAGCAACAGATGGGCGCCACCGAGTTCAAGGCTTCCGGGCTGGAGAAGTTGAGCCCGTCCGAACTTCACCATCTGCAGCAATGGCTGGCTGAGCATTCCGGAACCCTGGCCACCATGTTGCCCGCATCGGACGCCGAGTCCGCAGCGGCCGTCAGGGACAACCAGGCGGCAAACAGTCGCAGAGGCTGGTTCAGTCACAAGTCCAAGCCCGACAGCGTCGACACCAAGGACAGAAGTACCGTTACCAGCAAGATCGCCGGAAGCTTCAACGGCTGGGACACCGGCAGCGTCCTGACGTTTGAGAACGGACAGAAATGGCGAGTCATCGACGGCAGTTCGCTGAGTGTAGGCAAGACCCTGATCGATCCCGAAGTGACGGTGAAACCCGGTTTCCTCGGAAGCTGGACCTTGAAGGTGCGCGGTTACAACACCAACGCAAAGGTCGAGCCGGCCAACTGAGCGCGCTTTTGGTCGCCTCGCAACCACACATTGTGTGATCCAAGCGACGCGCTATCGCGCGCCCTTTGCAGATGCGCCGTAAATCAACTACGGACCACTTCTGTTCGCGCAACCTGGCGAACACCCAACAGCCATCCCCTCTGACGCCCACCCAACCTGAAAAGGTCCTTTTCCCGCCTGTGAGCACAGCCGGTCCTCGCGAATGCTCGAGAGTTCACTGAGAGCCGAAAAGGCCGTACGCGTGACTGGGCAGCTATGCAGTCCAAACTTGATGTCAAGCCGCTGCCGACGCATACGGCGTGCTGGTGTTGTATTGCAACAGATCCCAGCGGTTGCCATAAAGATCCTCGAACACTGCGACGGTGCCATAGGATGCCTCACAAGGAGGGCGCACGAACGTGACGCCTGCCGAAACCATGTGGTCGTAGTCGCGGCGGAAATTGTCTGTCTGAAGAAAGAGGAAGACGCGACCACCAGCCTGATTGCCGATAAACGGCTCCTGTTCCGGAGCGGATGCTCGGGCCAGAAGCAACGATGCGCCAGATGAACCCGGCGGTGAGACAACTACCCAGCGTTTGTTTAGCTCAGGTTGAAACGTGTCTTCGACAACGCGAAAACCAAGCTTTCCAACGTAGAAATCGAGCGCCTCGTCGTAGTCATGGACCACGAGCGCGATGTGAGCGATTGATTGTTGCATACGGTGGAAACTTCCTTGTGGTCTGACGCTGGAATGAGCGGCGGCGTAGCCGTCCGCCTGGAACGATAAGCTAAGCCGCCGCCCTCGTTGCATGTGACCCGCGCCGAAATAGAAGAAGCGACCAAAGCCAAGGCACCGCAACAAGCATGAGCGCGTTAAGCCAGAAGAACCAACCGCTCAGCGCAAGAAACCGCACGAAGGTCTGCGAAACATAAGCGACCGTGGGCGACCCAACAGTCGGAACAGCAATCGCGACCAGAATAAGTAGAATTGCGGCTACTACAAAAATGACCACGATGAAAGAAGTCAGGGCCACTCCGGCGCTAGTGAGCGTACCTAGGCGCGCGCTAACCAACAACGCCAGTGGCGCCAGTGCCGCTGGTAGCCACCACTCGAGTATTCCCTCAACCGCCCCAGACCCGAGCTTTTCCTCAGCGAAAGACGCAACGAAAAGCAAGCCTGGATAAGTAACGGCGAAGACAAAGTAAGGAAGAGTGCGTCGCATAATTTTTCCCCTGCAACCTGATCCTGGTTCTACCCCAGCGAAAGCCTGAAAGCTCAAGACAAGAGCATCAAGCGCGTGGTATTGACGGGAAGTCTCCTAAGGAATTGTTAGGCGGCACTATGACGAATGCGTGCAGTTGATGGCTTTAGCCAACACCACAAAAGCGTTGAACCGAGAATTACGAGGACCAAGCCGGCGTAGCCGCGTTCGGGATCCCATACCACTGGATCTGAAATCCCAAGCTGCCCTCCCTTTTCTCCTGCCCCAAAGAAGGTATAAACCGCAGCGTTCCACAAAGCATGGCAGATACTTGGCACGACGAAGGAACCAGACCTGAGTCGCAGTAATCCCATTGCAACACCAAAAGCAGTAGACCCGATTACGTATTGCGGTACCTTGCTGAGCGGTTGTGCAAAATCTGGATCAATGAACGGTACAGCGAAATGCCACAAGCCGAACGCAACACTGGTCCAAATTACGGTTTTGGCTGGCGAAAACCCGGCACGCACACAACTTCCCCATAACGCGCCTCGAAAAAACCCTTCTTCGGTGATCAGTGCCAGCACAAACGTAACGAGGAAGTTCAGACTGAGACGTCTGAAGACCGTGGATGCGGAATAATCCTCAAGGTCCACTAAGTGCGCCGCCCAAGCCCCCAAGACGATACAGCCAATAAGGATTAGTGGATAGGCTAGTGCGATCAGGTACGACTGAGAGTCACCGGTAGTGACACCTACCTCTCGCAAGGTCAGACGTTGCATCACCCATAGCGCCATCATCATGACGGCCAGCCAAAAGGTATAGAGCACGGCTTGGCCTGTCGTGATTTGGAGTATAGGAGAGACAGCTATCGCAGCGACACTGGCAATTAGCGGCCAGGAAGTGTCTTTAACGAATGAGGGCATAATGATTGTCCCTATACTTTGGTTTTGGCGCCGGACAGTACCGCCTAATGCTGGAGTTGAGTGGCGGCGGAGCCGTCCGCTAGGATGAGTGGTTAGCGCGCCGCAGCCGGTGGCCACCAAAGCGTGATGCTTTTGGAGCTAGAACGAACAGCTTGCGCGGAAATAGATTCGGGAAACAGCCCCCGCTCGGTGAGCTGCAGCCAGAACAAATTGCCACCAGCGGCTTCAACGGGCACAAGTATGGGACTGGAAGCACTTGAGGTGTAGATGTGGAAGACGTCACTTCCCATGCCGCCATCTTGGAAGCAAACCGCAGAAATACTTGACCAAGTTGCAGAGTAGTTCGTGGAGCGTTTGCGCCGTAGGGTCTCCGTAACGGTGAACCCGTCGTCGTTGAAGGCAACCGCAAATGATTGCCACCAACCGTGGCCCCGACTTGAAAACGCGTCACAAATTTTGGTGAGAATGCTCATGAGCGCTAACGCTGGAGTTGAGCTGCGGCGGTACGCCGTCCGCTTGGACGATGGGTTAGGCCCGCGCGCGAGCCACCAATAGTGCGATGAAGACAAGTTGTACCAGAACTACGCCTGTATAGAACCGCCAGCCTGGTGGCGACGAACTGCGGGCCGCCGCAACAGCATATGCCTTGGCATAGAAAAATGAGTAAGGAATGAGCGCGACGAACGCGAAGAGAATGCTCCAGAGAGCGCCCATGGTCATGGAGCAAACGACAACAACGATGAACATCGGAATGCCGAGTAGCTGCATGCGCCGAGTCTCTTGCCTGCCGAGCTCCGTGTACACAAGCATGCGTAGTTGTTCCTTGCGGGCCTAACGCTGGAGCTAAGCGGCGGCGTAGGAACTGTCCCGTCCGCCTTGAACGAGTAGTTAGGCCGCACCCTTAGAAGTTCAAGTACCGCTCTATGCGCCATTTGTTGTCATCGCTAAAGCTTACATCTGCGAATAGCAGAAATGAACCCCACCCAGCAGTACTCAGCGCAAACGCGTTTAGGTGGTCAGTTACGACCCGAATAGGATTATCAAAAGACTCATGCAAGTGATAGGTGATTGACACAATGCTGCTTAGATCAACACCGTCACTCTCTACCCAGATGTTGAGTCTGTAGTAGACGCGACCATTTTTGTCTAACGAGTTGTCTCGCGTGAATTTGTGCAAGAGGTAAAGCTCGTGAGGAGGCCCGGGATCCGCCCCGGCCTTTGCTAAAGGCGGAGATTCACTCGCAGAGGGTACATCTGCGGGTAGGCGTGGCCGCGAGGAGCCCAGTTTGATTCCGCCTGCCTCGAATGAATCACCCTTCTCCACGCGGTCGACAAGCGCGCGAAACAAGCGAGGTATATCGTTCCGAAGCCAGTACAGGATGCCTATGATTACGGCTGGCCAGACCAATGCGATCACAAACTTCATAGAATTCCCCGAGGAGGCCTAACGCTGGAGGTAAGCGGCGGCGGAACGCCGTCCGCTTGACCGAATTGTTGGGCCGCAACATATGTCACGTTACCCACTGAAAGAGATACCAATCCCCTCGCAACGGAACGAAACAGACGCCATTCTTGCGTGGGCATTTGGACAGTGCGCTGACAACAACACTAGGCTCGGACAGAACATGCGCGTAACCGCGCGATGACCCCGCAATGCCAAGCCCGGCCGATGACACGAAAAGGAATGTGGTGCCCTCGTCGACTTGGGTGCCGTCGGTGATGCCAGCATCTTTGAACAACTTGCGATACTCGTTCCAGCGCTGCTCCGAAAAGCCGATATCTTTTCTTGGCCATGCCCAGTTGTCTTTGAGGCGCGTGAAACTTGGTGCCACCCGAACTACGTTGCTGTCGTGCTGCTGCATGCGGAGAATTTGCTGTATCTCGCTCTCGTGCGCCGCAAAGTTTTGGCGAAGTGTGTGCTCGGAACTTAGCCCGCAGCCGGACAAAAGCAGAACACCGAGAACGACAAGTAATCTCATGGTATCTATGCGGCCCAACGCTGGAGTTAAGCGGCGTGCGGCTTTTCGCACGTCCGCTTGGACGAATGGTTAGAGCCCGGTGCGCAGACAGCATGAGTTGCGAGCGCCACGGCGACACCGCAAATGAGCGACCAAAGCCCGAGAGAGATTGCGAAGAAGAGAAGAGCTACTCCTGGGACAGCACCGATGACAAAAGCTACTGACCACGATGCTCGGCCACGGTAAAGCAAAGTTGCATACAGTGGCGCGCCAAATGCAACGACGGGGATGCAGCCGATGGCTAGCGTGTAAAGGAAGACAACTCTCACGGAGTCTGTGATGTTGAAAAATGGACTGGGGTGCAACGACGTTGGAATTGCCGCGAAGCTAGCCAAAGCAAAAGCAGCGGCAAGAAGTGACCCGAAGGCCACCAACTCAACCTTTGCCAATTGCCGCGAAAATTTCATAAGGGCTCTAACGCTGGAGTTAAGCGGCGGCGTAGCCGTCCGCCTTGAACGAGATGTTAGACAGTACGCCATTGCACGATGCGAGCGAGAAGATACGCCGAACCGCCGCCGATGACGAACCCCTGCGAAAAGTGGCCGAAGGCAAAGTGACCGACCGCACCACCAATGCCCATGCCGGCAAGTGCGAAGGCGGCGGAGCGTCGTTGAGCTGTGAGGCGAGCTGCCTCTTTTTTACGTTTTTCTCGAAGCTCATCCTGGTCCTTAAGACCGGGTTCGAGAATTGCGCCAGATACTGCACCCGCTTGCTTTTCATCCATGGCCGTAGTGGTCTCTCGTAGTACTGTCTAACGCTTATTAGACCCCACATCGGGGCATATGCAACGGATGTTCAGCTCTCGGGTGTGCTTCGTCAAGCGGACTAT
>JBDSWR010000026.1:0-22583 GCA_039926605.1 Rhodanobacter sp.
CGAGCGCGCATCATTGGCGTCCAGGGGCCTGGGCGGTAGAAACTTCCGAGGCGCAAAATTGGCTGCGTGAGCGCAGATTTTCGTCGCTGCGCCACCCATGGTGGTTCCATGGGTCAAAAAGCGGTGAGGCGCTTCACCACCGCTAAGCTGGTCAAATATCGAACGCGCAGCCGCTTTTGCAGCCCGGAATATTTCTACCGCCCAGGCTCCTGGCCACACTGCTCACGGAAAGCCATGTCTGCCTTGATCAAACACCAAGCCGGTGACCGTCACACGATCGCCCTCGAGCCCACGGACTCCGCACACCTCGCCGCCACGCGACGTCGACTCAGCTCGGCGCAACGCGGCTGTCTGAGCGCAGCCGGCTTTGACGCCACCGCCGGCTCGTGGGCGTTGCTGCATGATGCCAAGGGCAAACTGGTACGCGTGCTTGCCGGGGTGGATGCGCGCGCGCCGCTGGCCGCGCTCGCCGGGTTGGCGATGACGCTGCCGGAGGGCAGCTATCACCTGGCTGAGGAAAGTGTGCTCAGCGATCACCGCGCTGCCGCACTCGGCTGGGCGCTGGGTGCCTACCAATTCACCCGCTACTGCGCGCCCAAGCGCGCGCCAGCCACGCTGGCCGTTCCATCCGCCGATCTGGAGCCCGTGCAGCGGCTGGTCGCGGCCACCGCACTGGTGCGTGATCTGGTCAACACGCCCACCGAGGATCTCGGGCCGGAACAACTTGCTGACGCAGTGAAGCGCGTGGCGAAAGCCCAGCGCGCAAAACTGCGCGAATGGGTCGGTGACGCCCTGCTCGAGGCAAACTTTCCCACCATCCACGCCGTGGGGCGCGCCAGCCATCGCGCGCCGCGGCTGGTGGAGCTGACATGGGGCAAGGCGAGCGATCCCAAACTGGTACTGGTGGGCAAAGGGGTGTGTTTCGACACCGGCGGTCTCAACCTCAAGACCGGCACCGGCATGCGCTGGATGAAAAAGGACATGGGCGGCGCGGCGCATGCGCTGGCACTGGCGCAACTGGTGATGCAGGCGAAGCTGCCCGTGCGCCTGACCCTGCTGATCCCGACCGTGGAGAATTCCGTGGCCGGCAGCGCGATTCGCCCCGGCGACGTGATCACCACGCGGGCCGGCCTGCATGTGGAAATTGACAACACGGATGCCGAAGGACGACTGATCCTGTGTGACGCCCTGGCCTACGCCAGCGAGCAGATGCCCGACCTGATCGTCGACTTTGCCACGCTTACCGGAGCCGCGCGCGTGGCGCTTGGCGCCGATCTGCCGGCGCTGTTTGCCAACCGGGATGACTTTGCCGAACACGTGTTGGCAGCCGGACGCGAAGTGGACGATCCGCTGTGGCGCCTGCCGCTATGGCAGCCGTACCGGGAGTTGCTGGATTCGTATCTGGCAGACTTCGCCAACGCCGGTTGCTCCCACCATGCCGGTGCGATCACCGCAGCGTTGTATCTGGAGCGTTTCGTCAGCGCGCCCACACCGTGGCTGCATCTGGACACCTACGCCTGGAATGACACCGATCGCCCCGGCCGCCCGCGTGGCGGCGAGGCGATGGGCCTGCGCGCCGTGTTTGCGTTTTTGCAAAGACGCTTCGCGCGCTGAGCACAATGGCTCGATCGCCTGTCCCGGCAGCAGGAAAGCGTGCGCCGCGAGGGCAGCCAACGTGCGTTGCGGCGTCGCCTGATGGCACTCTTGTACTCACCGGACACGTGCGGAGGCGGGTTTGCCGATGAATCAACCGACAAGTGCCACCTCCGCGATGTGTCGCGAGCAGGCACATGCTGCATTGGAGCGCGGCGACCCGGCATCCGCGGAGCAGGCATTTTCGCGCCTGCTCGACGCCCAAGCCGACGACGTCGAGGCGCTGCAGTTTCTGGCCACTCGCGAGCTCGGACGCGGCCACGCGGCGCGCGCCATCGAGTTGCTGCGCGCGGCGCAACGCGTGCAGCCGCGAGATGGGTCCATCCTGCACCAGTTGGGTGAAGCGCAGATGCGGGTGGGGGATCTGGACGGCGCGGCGGCCAGCCTGCGCGAGTGCCTGGCGGTCGCACCGCGCATCTTCGTGGCGCGCCTGCGCCTGGGCGTCGTGCTTGAGCAACAAGGTCGCCAACACGCCGCCATGCTGGCCTATTTCAACGCCATCGACGTCGCCCAGGCGCACGGGCGCTGGTTAAGCGATACCACGACCGCGCCTGGGCTGCGCGCGGCGGTGAAGCATGCGGTGCAATATGTGGCGGCCGGTCGGCGTGAACTCTTTGAAGCTGTGATCGAACCCCTGCGACAACGCTATGGTCGATCGGAACTGGCCCGCGTCGACGAGTGTCTGGCCATCTATCTCCACGAGCAACCCGCGCTCCTGCCCGACCCGCGCCAACGCCCCAAGTTTCTGTACTTCCCCGGTATCCCCAGCCAGACGTTTTACCCACGCCTGCGCTTTCCCGACCAGGACCGGCTGGAGGCCGCCGTTGACGCCATCCGTGAGGAACTGCGCGCAGTGCTGACGCAGGCGCAGGATGTGCTGGTGCCGTTCCTGGGCACGAATTTCGCCGAGGCGGCGGCAGCCCACCTGCTGGGTTCTTCCGGCACGCAGGAGGCGGCCTGGGATGCATTTTTCTTCTACCGGCACGGCGTGCGCGACGACGCCCACTGTGCGCAGTGTCCGCGCACCAGCGAAGTGCTGGACTCGATGCCGCTGGTGCGGGTGCGCGACCACGCGCCGGAAACGTTGTACTCGGTGCTGCGACCGGGTACCCATATCCTGCCGCACCGCGGGGTTACCAACACGCGGCTGGTCACGCACCTGCCGCTCATTGTTCCGGCCGATTGCGCGTTGCGCGTGGGCGGTGAGACCCATGTTTGGCAGGAAGGCCGTTGCGTCACCTTCGACGACACGTTTGAGCATGAAGCCTGGAATCACAGCACGCAGACTCGCGCGGTGCTGATCCTGGATAGCTGGAACCCGGACCTCAGCGCCGCGGAACAGGCAGCGGTGACTGACCTGGTGGCCGCCATTGGCGACTTCAACCGATCCACCGAAGCTGCAGTGTCGTCACTCCCGGCCGCCGGCATCGCGGCGGACCGCGATGAGCCATTGGGCTGAGGAAGTCTATCCATCCATACGCGGCAAGGCGACACCTGCCGTTTCTGAGCCAGAGCCTCGTCGCAGGCTATCCACGCCAGGTCTGTTGCGGTTGCGACGCAGCGCCGCCGCCCGTCCCGGACATTGCCAGCGATCCGCGGCAGGGCGGCTGCGCATCGACCACCCAAGGCAGTGGTACACACGCCTGATTAAAGAGTAATCTCACAGTTGCTGTACAGATAAATAACATCGCACGCTCGAGACAGGGCGGCCGAAGGCGTGGCATGTGGCACACCTGAAACGCACATAGCAGTACCAGAATTCCCCCAGGAGACCGTATGAAATACGACATGAATCACTTGTCACTAGCTGTGCGTCTCGCGTTGACGGCAGGCGTCCTCAGCGTAGCGGGCGTCGTTCAGGCGCAAGTGGCCACCCCAGAGAACTCCCAAACGGTCGATCAGACCACGCCCGCCAAGGCGAAAACGCTGAAGGCCGTCGTCGTCACCGGCTCGTTGATCCGGCGCGTTGACACCGAGACAGCCAGTCCGGTGGTGACCCTGGATCGCGCGACCATCACCAATTCCGGCAAGCCGGTACTCGGCGACGTGTTGCAGCAGCTACCCAGCATCTCGGGCAACGCTACCAACCCGTCCAACAACAGCAACGGTGGCGGCGTCGCCAGTCCACTGCTGGAAGCCGGCGGCGGCGCTTCGCGCGTGTCGTTGCGAGGCCTGGGCATCAATCGCACCCTGGTGCTGGTCAACGGCCAGCGCATGGCCAACGCGGACATCAACCTGATTCCGCCGGACATGATCGAGCGGGTCGACGTGTTGGCTGAAGGCGCATCCACGGTATACGGCTCTGACGCCATTGGCGGCGTCGTCAACTTTATCCTGCGCAAGGATTACAAGGGAGTCCAGTTCAGCCTGAATGGTGGCATCTCCAGCCATGGCGACGCGCAGCGCCACGGGTTCACCCTGAGTGCCGGCCAGACCGGCGAGAACTACAGCATCGCCGGCGGCCTCGATTACAACAAGTACGACCCGGTGCTCGGTTCCCGGCGCAAATTTTCCAAACAGCAGTTGTACCTGTCCAGCGGTGCCGTCATTGAAGCCGGCTCCAGCTCCATCCCCACCGGCAGGATCCAGCTCCCGGCATCGATCGCCAACCAGTACGGTTGCACTATCAACTCCTCGGGCACCGCCAATGTGACGCTGGCCCAGGGCGACGGCTCAAGCCTCGGTGACTACCGCTGCCGTCTCGGCTCGGATACCTACAACTACGCTGCGCTCAACTATATCCAGACCGCACAGAAGCGCACCAACGCGTTTGTCATCGGCACCTACAAGCTGTCCGACAACATCACCGCGTTCGTCGATGCGTTTTACAACCAGACCAAATCCAGCGGCCAGGACGCGCCTTCGCCGGTCGGCACGGGAGATGGCTTGATCATCCCCTCGACCAACCCGATCAACCCGTTCGGCATCACCTTCAGTCAGAACCCTGTGCCGGGCGATCCGAACAGCGGCTTCAACTTCCAGACTCGCCTTACTGGCGCTGGCACCCGCGTGCACAGTTACAAGACCGACACCGGGCAGATCAACGCGGGGTTGCGTGGCAACTTCGGCCAGGACAGCAGTTGGATCTGGGACGCATCGGTCAACTACAGCCATACCAAGCGCGACCAGCGCGACACCAATGAGGTTGACATACCGGCATTGCAGCTTGCCGTTGACAACGGCGCGAATATCTTCAATCAGGGCGATCCGGCGGTCGGTGCGCTGCTGCGGCAAGGCGTACAGACGCCGGTCTACATCATGACCCAGGCCACCAAACAGGCGCAGTTCGATGCCAGCGGTGATTTGTGGCAACTGCCCTCGGGCATGATCCAGCTATCCGCCGGAGCCCTGTACCGCCAGCAGTCGATGAACTACACGGTGAGCCCATTCGCCGTGCTTGATCCGGTGACCACCACTTGCCAGATTCTGCAGGAAGCTTGCGGCTCACCCGGGCGCGGCAGCTTCAACGTCAAGGAAGTGTATGCCGAGTCGCTGATCCCGTTGTTGGCCGACCAGCCCTGGGCGTACTCGTTGAACCTCAACCTGGGCATCCGCACTTCGGATTACAGCACCACCGGCACCACCACGAACAAGAAGATCGCCATCGAGTGGCGGCCGATTGCCGACTTGCTGGTTCGCGGCACGATCTCCGAAGTGTTCCGCGCGCCAAACCTCAATGAGTTGTACGACGGCCGCACCCTGGTGCAGCCAACGCTGAACGATCCGTGTGTCGGACTGTCCTCCGCGGAGTTGGCACAACATCCGGTAGCTTGTCAGTTCGTGCCACCAAACTGGCCGGGCAATTCGCCGGCGCAGGTCAACACGTTCTACTCCGGCGCCACGACGGTAGGCGCGACGCTGAAACCCGAACAGGGCAAATCCATCGACATCGGCTTGGTCTACGATCCCGACTGGCTGCCCGGGTTGTCCACCAGCGTCGACTTCTGGCACATCTACCTGTCGAACACGCTGACGGCCATCCAGGGCGATACGGTAGTCAGTTCGTGCTTCAACAATCCGGCCAGCCCGTACTGCTCGTTCATCCACCGCGAAGACAACACCAGCCGCCAGCCTGGTCAGGTGTTCCTGATCAACACGCCGGTGGTGAACCTGGGCAACTTGAGCACCAGCGGCATCGACTACACGCTGCGCTACAAGATCCCGCATTTCAACGTGGGTGACATGGACCCGGGCAATTTCCGCGCTGGCCTGAGCACTTCCTACACGTCGACCTACAAGAACAACGCCACGCCGGGGCAACCGGGTGCGGAGACGATCAACTACGCCGGCACCTTCAGTCAGCAGTTCGGCAACATCTCACGCTGGCGCGGTACCGCCACGGTGAATTGGGACTTGGGCAACTGGAGTGCCCAGTGGCAGTCGCGTTACGTCCATCGCCTGACCGCGCTCAACGCCGACGCTGCCATCGCCGGGGTAAATATCCCGATGGCTTCAGTGCTCTATCACTCGATCCAGTTGGGCTACACCGTGCCAGCGATCCACACCCGGTTCGACATTGGCGTGGACAATCTCAGCGACAAGCAGCCGCCGCTCATCTATCAGAACGGTGCCAACTACAACGTGGATACATCCACGTACGATGTGCTCGGGCGTTACTACTGGGCCAGGGCAACGGTCGCGTTCTGAACCTGACCGCGCAGGAAACTCCGGAGCAGGCAAGAGGGCCGCGAGCATATTCGCGGCCCTCTTGCATAATGGGCGGTGAGAAACGATTGAGCGAGAACGCATGGCCACGCAAATCACGGATTTCGCCAAGGCCATGGCCGACGCCTGGAACGCCGGCGCCACGGAGCAGGTGATCGCGCTTGGAGCACAGGCCCGGGCGGTCAAGGGGGAAAACGAAGGCGTGCTGCTGCTGCTTGGTCTGGCCCAGCAGGCAACCGGGCGTTACCCACAAGCTGTGGCGACGTTCCGTGAGTTGGCGCAGAGGCACCCGAAAGTTTCCGCCTATTGGAACAACCTGGCAGTCACGTGTCGGCAGACCGGCGATCTGGCTGGCGCCGAACAGGCACTGTTGAAGGCGCAGTCACTGGCACCGGCTGATGGAGAAGTGCACTACAACCTTGGCTTGCTGTACATCCAGCAACGATCCTGGTTGCTGGCCCGGCAAGCGTTGCTGGATGCCGTGCGCCTGGCACCATCGCTCATCGAAGCCCGCTTGCAGGCGGCCTACGCATGCTACGTATGCGGCGACACCACGAACCAGGAGGCGATGCTCAGCGGCGCCGCCAACTGGCCGCCGCAGCCAGCCGAGCAAGCTCTGCTACTGGCACCGATGCTGTCGGTCCAGGGTGATCTGGACGCCGCCCTGCATACCTTGGCGCAAGCGCAATTGCCCGACGAGCCCGCAGCCAGCAGGATGCGCCTGCGCCTCGCCGCACAGCGCGTGCTGCTGTACGAAAGAAACAATCAGGTCGATGCGGCGCAACGCGAGCTACTCAAGCTGCCTCTCACCGTACTGGATGCACTGCCGGTGGATGCACCCCAAGCTCGCACCGACGGCTGGCGGGCACACGCCGCGCTGGCCATGCGCACGGGTAAGTACGCGAATGCCGAGGTGCTGTTTCGGCGGGTGATCACGCTCGTTGGCGACGAGGAAAGCCGGGCCAGCGCCGGCTTCGGCCTGGCCTCTGCGCTTGACCGCCAGGGACGGCACCAGGAAGCCTGGCAAGCGCTATCGAATGCCCACGCCGCGCAACTCGACATCGCCCGAACCGTGGTGCCGGAACTGCTGGCGCCAGACAGCCAGCCGTTGCGCATGACGGATCATGGCGTCGGGCGCGAAACCTGCGCTGGATGGAAACCACGATCTGCGCCTGAGAGCCGGCGCAGCCCGGTCTTCATTGTCGGCTTCCCGCGCTCGGGTACCACGCTGCTGGAACAGATGCTTGATGCGCACCCGGATTTCCAGTCCATGGATGAGCGCGCCTTCATCCACGAACTGATCGAACGCATGGAACTGGTTGGGCAATCCTATCCGGCGGGCCTGTCCAGCTTGACGGAGGCGGAAGTCGAGCAACTGCGTGACGTCTATCAGCGCCTGGTCAACCACGTCCTGCCCAACCTTGGCGCGCGGCGCCTGGTGGACAAGAACCCTCTCAACATGTTGTGCCTGCCAATGATCATGCGGCTGTTTCCACAGGCACGAATCATCCTGTGCGTACGCCACCCGTGCGACGTGCTGCTGAGCTGCAGCATGCAACCGTTCCGCTCGCCGGCGTTCATGGTGTTGTGTTCGTCGCTGCAGCGACTGGCAGACGGGTATGCACGCGCGTTCGCGCAGTGGTTTGCGGATGTCGACGCGTTTGCGCCACACGTGCTGGAGTGGCGCTACGAATCCGTCGTCAGTCAGTTTGACGAACAAGCGGAACGCCTGGGGCAATTCCTCGACATGACCGAAGTGTCGCCCATGCGCAGCTTTGCCGAACACGCCCGGAACCGACGTTTCATCAGCACACCCAGCTACGCGCAAGTCACCGAAGGCGTCCATCGCAACGCGGTTGGGCGCTGGCAGAACTACCGCGAGCAGTTCGCACCAGTACTGCCGGTACTGCAGCCATGGCTTGATCGCCTTGGCTACAGTGCGTGAGCGCGGCAGCGCCATGACACTGCCGCACCCCCATCCGCTTGATTCAATGCCGTGCGGGCGTTTCCGGCACCTGCGGGCTCGTGCCCACGGTAGCGGCGGTGAATTTGCCCCCGTAAGGCAATACTTCGGCAGCAAGTAGCGGGCTCGCGTCGATCGCCCCGACGGCATCGAACAACACGTGGGCGGCTTCGTCCAGATCCACGTCCTTGGCCTTCTTGGCGTCCTTTTCCTGCTTGAGCTCGCTTTTCAGGCTGCGCTCGTTCGCATTCAAGCCATCATCCAGACGACTGGTGTCATCGTCGACCAGCGCATCACTGCCATCGAGCAGCTTGTGTCGTGCGCGGAAGCCGGCCTGCAACGAATCCATTTGCTTGCGCTCGGCCTCGCGGGTGGCCAAATTCAATGAGATCGAGGTCTTGGCCCGCATCAATTTGTACTGGGCCAACTCATCGAGCATCAATTTCCAGGTTGGCGAGCTGGCCACACGCTCAGCATGCAACTTTTTCAGTTGTGGCAGGTAGGCCGTGAGGTTCGCCACCGGCGTGTATGTGGCGGGCGCGATCTGCGTCCACGGCAAGGCATTGTCATAGGTCGACTCGCCAAAGTCCTTGTCGTCGCCGTTTTTCGGAAACTCAATGTCCGGCGTCACGCCCTTGAGTTGGGTAGAGCCGCCATTGATGCGGAAAAATTCGGCAATGGTCATCTTCAGCTCACCAAACTGCGGCTTGTCGCCACTGGCGTGACCGAAGCGATCCAGGTCCACCAGGTTCTGCACCGTGCCCTTGCCGAACGTCGGCTCGCCGATGATCAAACCACGGTGATAGTCCTGAATGGCGGCGGTGAAAATCTCCGACGCCGACGCCGAGCCACGATTTACCAGGACCGCCAACGGGCCGCTCCACGCCATCCCTGCAGCGTCGTCGCCCTGCACCTCGACCTGACCGTTGGCATTGCGCACCTGCACCACCGGACCCTTGTCGATGAACAAGCCGGTCAGCGCGTTGGCTTCCGCCAGCGAGCCACCACCGTTGTTGCGCAGATCCACCACTACGCCTTGCACGCCGGCCGCCTTGAGCTCACCGAGCAGTTTGGCCACGTCGCGCGTGGCGCTCTTGAAATTCTTGTCGCCCTCGCTGCGCGCGCCAAAATCGGAATAGAACGTCGGCAGGTCGATCACGCCGATCTTGCGCGTGACATCGCCGTTCTTGATCTCGACAATCTTTTTCTTCGCTTGTGCATCTTCCAGCGTGACCTTCTTGCGCACCAAGGTGATGATTTCGTGTTTGCCATCCAGACCCGCGTCCGCCGGCAGAATTTCCAGCCGCAGCGTCGTATCTTTCTTGCCGCGGATGCGATTGACTACATCGTCCAGGCGCCAGCCAATGACATCGGTGATCGGACCACTGTCGCCCTGACCCACGCCGACAATGCGATCGCCGGATTTGAGCTTGCCGGACTTCATCGCCGGGCCACCCGGCACCAGCGTGTAAATGACCGTGTAGTCGTCACGCGCCTGCAGCTGAGCGCCAATGCCTTCCAGCGAAAGCTTCATTGCGATGTCGAAATTCTCCGCGGCCCGTGGACCCAGGTAGTCGGTATGCGGATCGGTGCTCTCTGCATAGGCCGACATGAAACTCTGGAACGCGTCGGCACCGTCCAGTTGCCGGACGCGCTCGATGTAGTTTGCGTAGCGTTTGTCCAGAGTCTGGCGGATGTCGGCGTCGGTCTTGCCGGCGAGCTTCAGGCGCAGCCAGTCATTCATCGTGCGCTTGCGCCACAACTCATCCAGCTCCGCCTGGTCCTTCGGCGGCGCAGCGTCCTTGCGATCGAACACGAAACTTTCGTCAGTGGAAAAATCGAAACCCTTGACCAGCA
The DNA here is from genome assembly GCA_039926605.1 of Rhodanobacter sp. Taxonomy (GTDB): domain Bacteria; phylum Pseudomonadota; class Gammaproteobacteria; order Xanthomonadales; family Rhodanobacteraceae; genus Rhodanobacter. The sequence goes on from JBDSWR010000026.1 coordinate 10,139, forward strand.
ATGCGCGCGCGTAGGTCATGCGCTCAACTGCGCGCTGCACGTACAGGTTGAAGACGGAGAACGGCCCGGACAAATCCTGATTCCAGATCGCGTCATCGAATTTTGTTTTCAACGGGGCGAATTTGGCCATGTCGGCCTGGGTGAAGAACACCTTTTCACCATCCAGCAACTTGAAGTAGGCCGCGTAGATACGCGCGGACATCGCATCATCCAGCGGTTGCGCGTCGTAATGAAAACGGGTCAGGAAACGCGCGGAGAGCTGCGCCGCCTGCGCCTCCGTGGAGGTGGGCACAAGTGGCCACACGGACGCCTTGCGCGCGCTGTTGCCGGCGCCAAGGTCGGCGGCAGATTGAGCGAACGTGCAGGTGGCCGTAACGGCAAGCAACAGCGCCAGGATAGGACGTAAAGTCATGGATGCTCTCAAGCAGGCTCAAGTGATGGGACCGACACACGCGTGTCGATCGACAAGGAGGAACGACCGCAAATCGGCCACGCACTACGGAAAAATCGGACGCGTGCGGACGGTGCGCGATACACCGCAGCGCGACTCGCAACGCACGAGTCACTTGCATCAAGGGCGCGCATGCGCAGCCATTTGGCAGTGATGACGAAAACGCCGTCGCCGACGCGCAAATCCGCGCGCAGCAAACGCTTCCCTTGACGTATCAAGACAGGGCCGCACACGACAGATGCATTACTCATCAATCAAGCCTGAACCAGCGCCGGCTGCCCCGTGCTGCGCGCAGGGAGTTCGGGAATTGCGGGAGCGGCGGCGCGGACACAAAACCCGAACCGATGGCAAAACGCGTCGACAAGTACATCTTCAACCTCCGTCAGTGCTGACGGACCGCCCAAGTCTACCAGCTGTGTGACCGCCAAACCCTTGTAACCGCAAGGATTGATCCGCTGAAACGGCTCCATGTCCATCGCCACGTTGAATGCCAGCCCGTGAAAACTGCAACCACGCCGCACGCGCAGTCCAAGTGCGCCAATTTTTGCGGCGCCGACATAGACCCCGGGCGCACCGGGATGGCGCACGCCCTCGATGCGCCAGTGCGCGAGGGTCTCGATCAATACTTGTTCGATGCCATGCACCAGGTCGCGCACACCCACGCCGATACGGCGCAGGTCAAACAACGGGTAAGCCACCAACTGTCCGGGCCCGTGATAGGTCACCTGACCGCCCCGATCCACCGGAATGACCGGAATGTCACCCGGGGCCAGCACGTGTTCCAGCTTGCCGGCCTGTCCAAGGGTAAACACGGGGTCGTGCTCCAGCAGCCATAGCTCATCCACCGTGCTCGCCACGCGGTTGTCGGTGAACGCGCTCATCCCATGCCATACCGGCAAATAGGGTTGGCGACCAAGGCGACGGATATTCAACGGCAACGTCATGACGGATCTGGACGGAAAATGAGAAGGGTGGAACATGCTGGCTTGAGGGCGTGGGAACAGATCGGTGGGTTTGAGGATGTGGCATCAGCGACGTTCCGCGGCACTACTGCCGTCGCCGCTCCCGTCACAACGTGTAACGAATCTCCGGGTGCTCGCGCAACGCGGTGTGAGCCGCCTCATACTGCGCGCGATCGTCGCAATGAAAAGTGACCGTGACGGAGACGAAATTGCCGGCGCCGGAATGCCGGTGGCGCACGCTCTCATGCGCTACCTGCAGGCCGGCACGTTCCAGCAGCGCCGGCACTTGCGTGGGCAGATCAGCGCTGGCGCTACCCACCGCAGTGATCTCGAACTCCCCGGGAAACTGGAAGCCCTTGCCTGCGGCCTGAGCGTGGCTGAAATCGATCGGCTCCATCATTTTGTCGCTGGGGCAGCCGTAGTGGTCTCGTTCTTGCTGCTGTGGAACCAGAGCAGGATCGAATCCCACAAGCGCGAGAAGAAACCTCCCTGCGGTGCCGCGTCAAGTGCAATCAGCGGCACGCTCTGCACCGGCTGACCGTCCATGGTGATGCGCAACGTACCCACTTGCTGTCCCTGCTTGAACGGCGCGATCAGCGTCGCCGGGATGTCCATCGTCGCCTTGAGCTTGTCATACTCGCCACGCTTGACCGTCACCAGCACATCCTCGGCCACTCCCAGCGGCAGCGTGTTGCTCGCGCCCTTCCACAAGCGTGGCGTGGCCAGTGGCTTGCCAGTGGCATACAGCTTGTGCGTCTCGTAGAAACGGAAGCCGTAACTGAGCAGCGCCATTGCCGCATCAGCGCGCGCCTTCTCGCTGCTGGCGCCCATCACGATCGCGATCATGCGCGCATCGCCCTGCTTGGCCGACGCCGCCAGGCAATAGCCGGCAGCAGCGGTGTGCCCGGTCTTGATGCCATCGACGCTGGGGTCACGCCACAGCAGGGTGTTGCGATTGTGCTGCTTGATACCGTTCCATTCGAAATCCTTGACCGCGGAAATCGCATAGTCCTCAGGAAAATCGTGGATCAGCGCGCGCGAAAGCAACGCCACGTCATGGGCCGTCGTGTAGTGGTTTTCGATCGGATAACCGGAGGCGTTCTCGAAGTTGGAATGGACCATGCCCAACTGTTTGGCATACGCATTCATCAAGCCGGCAAACGCTGGCTCGGAGCCAGCCGTGTGTTCAGCCAGGGCAATCGCGGCATCGTTTCCGGACTGGATGATCATGCCGTACAGCAAGTCTTTCAGTGGCACCTGGCTATTGAGCTTGAGAAAGCTGGTGGAGCCGTCGGTACCGGCGCCGCCACCACGCCATGCGTTCTCGCTGATGGTGACTGGATCTTCCATGTGAATCTTGCCATTGGCGATCTCGGCAGAAACCACATAGTCGGTCATGATTTTGGTGATCGAAGCCGGCTCCACGCGCAGATCCGGGTCCTTGCTGGCAAGGATCTGCCCGGTGGCGTAATCCATCAAGACCCAGCTTTTGCCATCGACATTTGGTGGCGGCGGTACGGGTGCTTCGGGCACCACTGGTCGCGGCACGGGTGCAGGACGCGGCGGCGTTTGGGCGACGGCAATACCCGCCAGAAAAGTGACGGCGGCAACAGGGAGCAAAGCGCGGCAAAGAAAATTCATCGTGATAATCAGTCCGTGTGCTGACGCGACGTCATGTGCCGCGCAAATGGATGAGGGCGCAACGCGCCAAAAACCCGCTTAGTCTACTGCCACCTGCGCGCGCGGCAGACCCAGGCGTTCAATCTGCGCGCTGACCGCATCAGCCGTGGCCACATCCTGCAGCGGCCCGACCCGCACCCGGCGCACCCGCTGACCATTGACCGCGGCTTCCAGCACTTGCACCGGCGCAAAATTGGCCCGGCGCAACTGCGCTGCAACCCGCTGCGCATTACCTGCATCGGAAAACGCACCCACCTGCAAATAAATCCCCGGATGCGCCCCGGCTATGACCACGGGAAGCGGCGGCAGTTCCTGTGCGCCTTGCGTCGGGTCGATTCCACGCACTTCAACAAGGCCCGTACCCTTGGGCCATATGCCGATCTTGACCGCCGCCACGTACGACAAGTCGATGACCCGATTGTCGTGAAACGGTCCGCGGTCATTCACGCGCACGATCACGCTCTTGCCGGTTTCCAGATTGGTCACGCGCGCATAGCTGGGCAACGGCAGCGTCTTGCTGGCCGCGGTGAACGCGTACATGTCGTAATCCTCCAGGCTCGAGGTCTTGTAGCCGTGGAACTTGTTGCCGTAGAAAGATGCAATGCCGCGCTCGTCATAGCCTCGTGCGCTGGGCAAGACCGTGTAGGTCTGGCCCAGCACGGTATACGGCGACTTGTTGCCATACCGCGCCAGCGGTTCAACTTTCGGCACCGGTTCGCGCAGCTTGCTGATGTCCGGCGGTGGACCATCCGGAACACTGTCTTTGCGATCGCGATAACGGCTGCTCTGGGGTTGGTTGGTATCGTCGCGCACGGCTTGCTGGCTGCTCCGCACATGGCTGCTGCCGCTGCTGCTGCCGGACTTCTGCGCCGGCCGCGTACGCTGGCCACCGCAGCCGACCAGCAGCACTGAGAGACCCACGACCAGCCATGCCGCGACACTGGACCTCACTGCTGCACAGCTCCTGCCGATGCGCCGTCGCTGATCGCCTGCGCCAGTTGATGCACCGCCAGCGCGTACAACGGGCTGCGGTTGTAGCGGGTAATGACGTAAAAATTCTGGAACGTAAACCAGTACTCGAGCCCATGTTCGCCCTGCAAGGTCTGCAACGTGGTCATTGCATCGGGCGGCAGCACCTGCACGGGTGCGTAGCCCCAAGCCTCCAGTTGTTCCAGCGGCCACTGCGGCACGCTGTCCTTGACGGAGATGGGCCTGGCCGCTGCATCGGGTTGCGCGCGAGCGGCCACGGGCGCGCCGCTGACCCAGCCGTGCCGCGCAAAATAATTTGCCACGCTGGCGAAAATATCCGGCAAGGAAGTACGCAGATCAATCCGCCCGTCGCCATCGGCGTCCACTGCATAATCGCGAATGCTGGTGGGCATGAACTGACCCCAGCCTTGCGCACCGGCATAGGAGCCCGTGAGCGTATCCAGTGGCCCGGCCAGATGGTTGTCCGGCATCTGGAGCAGTTCCTTGAGCTGCTCGCGAAAGAATTTCGCGCGTGGCGGGTAATACAGGCCCAGTGTCACCAGCGCATCAAGCACCTTGTACTTGCCGGTGATGCGCCCGTAGTTCGTTTCCACGCCAATGATCGCCACAATGTATTGCGGCGCCACGCCGTACTGCCGACCGACCTGTTCCAGCAGCGCGCGGTGCTCACGATAAAATGCGACACCATCATTGATCCGCTTGGCGGTAAGGAAAATCGGGCGGTAATCCTTCCACGACTTGCCCTCCGCCGGGCGGCTGATGGCGTCAAGAATGCTTTGCTGGCGCACAGCCCCGTCAAGCAGCGTGTTGAGCGCGGCTGGGTCCTTGCCGGTGGCTTGCGCCACTTCGCGTACCAGTGCTTCCTGGCCGGGATGGGTGGCGGCCAACGCCGGCACGGCACCCAGCAGCGCCAGCACCAGCGCTGCCCAGGGGACACATGCAGCGAATTGACGCGCGTGACGTGCGATCAAGGCGGCCATTGAGCGATTCGGTGACGACATCCGCGAAAGCCTAACACGCCACCCGAACCGGCCGAACGACGCCACCTCATTCATGCATCTTGCGCTTGGCATGGATCGACATGAGTACGCCAAAACCCACCAGCAGCGAGACCGCTGACGTACCGCCGTAACTGATCAGTGGCAAGGGCACGCCCACCACCGGCAGCATGCCGGCAATCATTCCGCCGTTGACGAAGACGTAAACGAAGAAGCTCATGCCGATAGCCCCGGCCAGCAGCCGCGAGTACGTGCTGCGTGCTTCCATCGCGATCCACAAACAGCGGCCCACGATAAAAGCGTACAAGGCCAGCAGGACCGCAACGCCCACCAGCCCGAACTCTTCGGAGAACACCGCAAAGATGAAATCAGTGGTGTGCTCGGGCAAAAAATCCAGCCGCGACTGCGTACTGTGCTGCCAGCCCTTGCCGAAAATTCCCCCCGAACCCACGGCGATCTGCGACTGGATGATGTGCCAGCCGTTGCCCAGCGGATCGGACTCCGGGTTAAGCAAGGTCAGCACGCGATCGCGCTGATACTGATGCAGGAAATGCCAGCCCAGCGGAACCATGCCGCCGGCGGCACCGAGCACCAGGGCGATGCGCCACCACGCCACGCCGGACAGGAACAATGCAAACATCCCGGCAGCCACCACCAGCAGCGCCGTGCCCAGGTCCGGCTGCTCGGCGATCAATGTCGCCGGCACTGCGATGAGCAAGCCCACCACGGCGATATCCTTCCAGCCCGGAGGCAATTGGCGTGGATGCAGATACCACGCCACCATCATCGGCGCGGTCAACTTGAGCAGTTCGGATGGCTGAAACCGCATCACGCCAAGGTCGAGCCACCGATTGGCGCCACGCCCCTCGCCCAGCACAGCCACCACCAGCAGCAAGCAGGTACTGACGACATACAGCCCGGGTGTCCAACCGCGCAAGACTGCCGGCGGGATGCGCGAGACCACCACCAGCAGCACCGCGCCCAGCACAAAGCGCATCGCCTGGCCTCCAACCATCGCCATGCTGCCATTGCTCGCGCTGTACAGGGTGACCAAACCCACCCCTGCCAGCAGCACCAATCCGCATGCCAGCGGCAGGTCAATGCGTGGACGGCCGAGCATCCGCTGCAGCAGTCGCCGGCTGCGCGCTTGCAGCGAACCGATCATGGCCTCGCTCCGCTGCTGCTCTGCGCCGGTATGTCCATCGGCTCGGTGTCGTCACCGACGTCGGACGCCGGCTGCGGCGACAGCGGCGGTGGCGCCGCTGTCGCTGGCACCGGGGCGAGCGGCGTGGTAGCCAGGCGCTGTGCGCCGGGCAGTACGCCATCATGCGTCGCCAGCCACGTGTCCAGCATTTGGCGCACGATGGGCCCGGCACTGCTCGCACCCCACGCACCGGACTCCAGCAACACGGCAACGGCAATCTGCGGGTTGTCCGCTGGTGCATAGGCAACAAACCACGCACGGTGTCGCGTGGCCAGATAGGCTGTGCTGCGATTGTTGTTGTAGGCATCGGACGTGCGCGAAAAGCGCTCCGCCGTGCCGCTCTTGCCGGCCATCAGGTAGGGGAAGCCGACACCGAGCTTGCGACCGGTACCGCGGCTGCCATAGATCACCATCTGCATGCCCTTGTTGATCGCATCCCAATCCGTTGGTGTACGAATCACTGAAGGACCGCTCGGTGGATTGGCGAGCGGTTCGCGGTTCGTACTAAGGGGATTGCGGGTGGCCATCACCAGTCGTGGCGCGTACGGCACGCCGTGTCCGGCAAATGTGCCGATGGCGTGAGCCAACTGCAGCGGTGTCACCGCCCAGTAGCCCTGGCCAATGCCGGCAATCACGGTCTCACCCGGATACCACGGCTCCTTGCTGTGCGCAGCCTTCCACTTCCTCGATGGCACTACCCCGGCAGACTCGCCCATCAGGTCAATGCCCGTTGGACGGCCAAACCCGAGTTTATCCATGTACGTACTGAGCCGATCGATACCCATGTCCACCGCCAGGCGATAGAAGTAGGTATTCACCGACTGCTCAATGGCCTGGTACAGGTTGACGCGACCGCTGCCACCGCGCACATCGTCGCGGTAGCCCCGGGATTGCCCGGGAATATAGAACACCCCAGTGGACAAAACGGTATCTTCCGGGCGACGCAGACCGTATTCCAGCCCGGCCAGACCCATCAACGGTTTTACCGTGGAGCCGGGCGGATACACGCCACGTAATGCACGGTTGTACAACGGTTTGTCCTCAGCTCCGGTAAGTGCAGCGTAGTCGGCCTGACTGATGCCGTTGACGAACAGATTCGGGTCGAACGTCGGCACGCTGACCATCGCCAGCACCTGACCATTGCGTGGATCAATCGCCACCGCTGCGCCCGCCCGCCCGGCAAACGCGTCTTCTGCCGCCTTCTGCAGTCGCGCATCAATGCTCAGGTACAGGCTCTTGCCCGGCGTGGCCGGATGGGTTTCCAACACGCGTTGGGTGCGCCCGTCGACGTTCACCTCGACCAACTGATAACCAGGCGTCCCGTGCAGCATGTCCTCGTACGAACGTTCCACGCCGCTGCGACCGACGTGACTGGTGCCTTTGTAGCGCGCTGCGTCCAGGCGTTGCACATCGTCCGCGTCAATGCGTCCGACATAGCCAACGACGTGGGCAAACTCTTCGCCCAGGGGGTAGTGCCGGACCAGATAGGGCACCACGTCGACACCGGGGAAACGCCAACGATTGACCGCGAAGCGTGCAATCTCATCCTCCGTCAGATGCATTTTCAGAGACACGCCCTCAAACCGCGTACTCTGCTGAAGCTGTTTCCGGAACGCGGCCAGATCTTCGCTTCCCAGCGGCACGACGGTGCCGAGCTGCGCCAGCAACCTCGGCATGTCATGCACCTGCTCGGGCACGACTTCGAGACGAAATGCCGGCACGTTGTCCGCGAGGATCACACCATTGCGGTCGTAGATCAGCCCGCGTGCTGGCGGGATCGCCACCGGTTTGACCCGATTGTTCTGTGCCCGTGTGACGAACTCGTCGTGCCGAACGATCTGCAGGTAAGCAAAGCGGCTGAGCAGCGCGAGCAACCCAAGCAGGATCAGCGCAAAGCCCACCGCGGCGCGCCAACGAAACAACGCGCTTTCGCGTCGGGTGTCCTTGATGGATCCACGCAGCCGCATCACTGGATGCGCGCACGTGTGCGCAAGTCATCGAGCAGAAGAAACAGGAATGGCCACAGTGCAGCGCCGACCAGCGGTGACAGCCACCAACTTGCCGGCGGCAACGATCCCCCGGCCAACATGCGCACGATCAGCAGCAGGACGCGATCATTCAACAGCAATGCGAGAACGGCGAGGGTTTGCTGCCACATCGGGAAAAACCGCAGGCGCGAACGGAAGTGCAACGCAATGAACACCAGTGCGCACAGGCGCAACGCCTGTTCACCCAGCACCACGCCCACCAGCAGGTCGGCAACCAGACCCACCACGAACGCCAGGCCCAGACTGACGCGGTCCTCGGACTCCAGGGCCCAATACAGCAGCACCAAGGCTGGCCAATACGGTTTGAATGGCTCCAGCACCGCCGGCAACGGCACCAGCATGGCTATCAGCGCAAATGCCACCGTGCCGACGAACCACCACGTTCCCGTACGCTGGCGACTCACGGCTGGCCGCCTGGCGCAGAAGCCGCCGACGGTGGTGGCGCCGGCGGTGGCGCCGAACCCCGGGAGCCCGGAACGTCGGCAGGCGTCCGCGCCAGGTCCGTCGGCGGTCCCATCGGCGGGGCCGGTGCCGGCGGTCCCTGCGGATCGACCAGATCGTGCAGCAGCAACACATCATCCGTGCGATCGATATCCGCACTCGGCTGTGCCCGCACCTCGAGAAACATGCCGCTGGAAGCAGGCTTCACCGAGCGTACTTCGCCCACGGGGAATCCCTGCGGGAAACGCCCGCCCAGACCGGAGGTGAGCAGATGGTCTCCCACCCGGACGTCGGCCGCCAACGGCACATTGGGCAAAGTCAGGGTTTCGCCATCACGCGAGCCGTAGGCAACGGTGCGCAATCCGCTGCGCTCGACTATCACCGGCAACGCGTGCGTTGGATCGGTGATCAACATGACCATGGAGGAAGTTGGCAACACTTCACGGATCTGCCCCAGCACCCCATGCGCATCAATGACTGGCTGCCCGGGCTTGACCCCGTCGCGGGCCCCCATGTTCAGCGTCATCCGATAGCGGTAGGCGCCCATGTCCACCCCGATCACGCGCGCAAGCTGCACCTTGAGGTTCAAGCTGTGCTGGGTTTCGAGCAATTCCTTCAGTCGCGCGTTCTGTTCGGCCACCGCCGCCATGCGGTTCAACTTTGCATTGGCCAGTAACAGGTCCTCGCGCAAGCGTTGATTCTGCAACGTGAGGTGTTGGCGGTCGGCAAACGCCACGCTCAGCGTACGTACGGCCGCAGAAGGCAGGCCGGCGAGCCGATAAACTGGTTCCACCACCATGGCCGCGCTGTAACGCACCCGCCATAGCCAGCCATTGCGCTGATCAAGCACCATCAGCACCAACGCCAGCGCCAGATACATGATCAAACGCAACGTGCCGGCAGAGTTGCCGGCAAACAAAGGCGAGGATTCGTCCCGAGCGTGCGCCATGCCGGCCCCGATCAGAGCGCGCTATTCGGGCGCGAAGAAATCACTGCCGTGCAGATCAATCAACTCCAGCGCCTTGCCACCGCCACGTGCCACACAAGTCAGCGGATCATCCGCTACCTGCACGTGCAAACCTGTCTCTTCGGACACCAGTCGATCCAGATCGCGCAACAACGCACCGCCGCCGGTGAGCACGATCCCCCGCTCGGCAACGTCCGAACACAGCTCAGGCGGCGTCTGCTCAAGTGCGGATTTGACTGCCGCAACAATCCCGGCAAGGGGTTCGTGCAGCGCTTCAAGAATCTCGTTGGAATTGATGGTGAACATGCGCGGCACACCCTCGGCCAGATTGCGCCCGGAGATTTCAATCTCCCTGACCTCGCTTTGCGGGAATGCACAACCTATCTGCAACTTGATCCGCTCGGCGGTGGCTTCACCAATCAAGGTGCCATGGTTGCGTCGCACGTAGTTGATGATGGCTTCGTCGAACCGATCGCCGCCGACTCGCGCCGATTGCGAGTAGACGATGCCATTGAGCGAAATCACCGCCACTTCGGAGGTACCGCCACCGATATCCAGCACCATCGCCCCACGCGCCTCGTGCACTGGAATGCCGGCACCGATCGCAGCGGCCATCGGCTCCTCAATCAGGAACACGTCACGCGCACCAGCGCCCTCGGCGGACTCCTTGATCGCGCGCCGCTCGACCTGGGTCGAGCCGCACGGCACGCAGACCAGCACGCGCGGGCTGGGACGCAGGAAGCGCGACTTGTGCACCTGCTTGATGAAGTGCTGCAGCATCGCTTCGGTCATGGTGAAGTCGGCGATCACGCCATCCTTCATGGGGCGAATGGTCGCAATGTTGCCAGGCGTGCGCCCGAGCATGCGCTTCGCGTCGGTCCCGACCGCGGCAATTGTGCGCGGGCCACCGGGGCCACGATCCTGGCGAATGGCGACCACCGACGGTTCGTTCAGCACAATGCCCTGGCCACGCACATAGATCAGCGTGTTGGCCGTGCCGAGGTCGATGGAGATGTCGTTGGAAAAGATCCCGCGAAACTTCTTGAACATGGGTCCGCCGTCGGTCGGCCTGGCTGAAAAGTAGCTCGCCAGTTTAGTCAGCGCAGCTACCGCGCGCAAGGTCAGTGACGTTAAGAAATCCTTTTACAACACGCAGATATGCGCGACTCATGCGCCTGCAGTTGAACTCGCATCGGCACGACCGTGTCGCCAAGCAACGCGTCACGCGCTACGCTAAGCACCTTTGGCCGCACGAATCGGTGCAGCCGGGCGCGACCATCCGGCGCTGCTTCCTCCACATTAAGGGCCAACTGCATACCATGCCTGCTGTCATCTGCGGATCACTCGCCTACGACACCATCATGGTGTTCCAGGACCAATTCAAGAATCACATCCTGCCCGACCAGATGCACATTCTCAATGTGTCGTTTCTGGTCCCGCGCATGCGTCGGGAATTCGGCGGCTGCGCTGGCAACATCGCGTACAACCTGAAGCTGTTGGGCGGTGATCCGTTGCCCGTTGCAGCGGTCGGCCAGGACTTTGGTCCTTACCGCAAACATCTGGAACAATGCGGCATCTCGATGGATGGCGTGCGCGAATTCAACGAACAGTTCACGCCGCAGTGTTTTATCACGACCGATCTGGACAACAACCAGATCACCGCCTTTCATCCCGGCGCAATGTCCAGTGCGCAGGAAAACCACGTGCGTGACATTGCCAACATTGACTTCGGCATCGTCGCTCCTGACGGTCGAGAAGCGATGCTGCAGCACGTCAACGAGTTTGCTGAGCTTGGTGTGCCGTTCATCTTCGACCCGGGGCAGGCCATACCGCTGTTCAACGGCGAAGAGTTTCGCACGATGATTGCGAAATCCACTTACGTGATCGTCAATGATTACGAGTCGCAGTTGCTGCAGGCCCGCACTGGCTGGAGCGCAGATGACATTGCGTCACGGGTCACCGCCTACATTGTCACCCGGGGTCCACGCGGCTCGCTCATCCACGTCGGCACTGAGACATACGAGATTCCGCCGGCGCACGAGCGCGCCATGGTGGACCCGACCGGCTGCGGCGACGCCTACCGCGCAGGGATGATCTTCGGGATCATGCGCGGCAAGGACTGGCCGACCATCGGGCGCATGGCATCGCTCATGGGTGCAGTCAAGCTCGCCTACCCCGGCACCCAGAATCAGCACTTCACCTATGCCGAATTCGCCGCACAGTTCCTCGAGGAGTTCGGCTACGCACTGGACTGAGCGGCACCCAGCGCCCGGCACACAGGCGGAACAGCCCCGCTCTTCCCCGCGGCCGCACGCTTGTGCAAGGAAGCCCTCTCCCGCCTTCTTCCTCGTTTGCTAGTCCGTCCGACGGCTCTGCCGGGCCTGGCGGGCCAATGACCCCACCTGGCAACGTTGACCGGCTCCAAGCCCAAGCCACCGTGCCGGCAACAGCGGCCAACGAGTCGACCAACGACCCCGCCAGGAGCGCGAACAACCGCATCGTGGACTGGCGCGAGAGGCGGCAGTTCGCCCGCTCCGAACCCACCGTGCCCGCGCGATCATGAGCTGCTGGTTACCGCCAACCCCCCCGGCCACGAACTGCACGCCCGAATTACCGACGTGCTGAAGCTTCTGCCGACCACGCTGCCTCGAGACCTCGACGGCGTGTTGTGGCACCGATGGAAACCGACCGTCCAGACTTCACC
>JBDSWR010000027.1:0-3289 GCA_039926605.1 Rhodanobacter sp.
CAGTCACGATTGTGGCGCCGAAGGTTGGTGGGGCGACGCTGTCCGACGGCAAGAAAATGCCGGCCAATGGCCAGCTCGCCGGCACACCTTCAGTATTCTTCGACGCCGTCGCCATCGTGCTGACCGAAGCGGCAGCGAAGCAACTTGCCCGGGAGTCTGCAGCGCGGGACTTCGTCAGTGACGCCTTCGTCCACCTCAAGGCCATCGCCGCAGACGCCGGCGCGCAGACACTGCTCAAGGCGGGCGGCGTGAAAAAAGGCGCCGGTATCGTGGAGGCAGCCGACCCCAAGGCCTTCATCGCTGCAGCCAGGACCAGGCAGTGGGCACGCGAGCCGATGGTACGAATGCTGCCGTGAGCCGATGACACTGCGGTACGCCATGGAAGGCGTCGGTCAGGCAACGTGGATGCCCAGCCGATTCGACGGCGGGATTCTTCGCAGACGTACGTCGCTGCGGAGCCATAGGCCGAAACCAGCTCCACGAAAGCCCGCCCACGAGGATGCGACCACCCGTCGCCGCGGAGAAAGTTTGCCGGCCACCGGGTGCTCATGAGCGGGAAACCGACGCGTCCTGCGCAGCGGCTTGGCGAAGCTCAAGGAGCCGCGGCTTATTCCACGACGGATGGTTCCCTCGCCTTGCGCTCGCCGCCTGCCCCGAAACCATAAACCAGGGTGCCGCCGAGCCAACCACCCACCAGTAGAAAGACGAACCCGATGACACTGATCGTCCGCGCGGCAATCCCGGGCTGAATGATGTGTCCCTGGTCCATGCGCAGCAGCAGGCTCACCAGGTAGAGCATGAACGCCACCAGCATGAGCCCCATGTGCATGAAACCGGCACGCACGGGCGCAGGCTCCTTTGGTATCTGAATCAGCTCGACTACGCCGACGAAAATGGTGGGTAGCGCGACGAGTGCCCCAATCCACAGTAGTGTGCCCGCCAAGTGCCAGGCCGGCGGTCCATAACGCGGGCTGACGAGGTCCGCGATGGTGGCAAGTGACCAACAGGCCACCGGAAAGTGGGCGAGCATGGGGTGCAGGGGATGGCGCATGGCAGCTTGCCCACGAGACGCCCCGGCTCACTTTTCCAGCGTGCAAACATGCCGAAAGCAGGGGCCAAGCAGGCGGTACCTGAGTATATCTTCAGCGCGCCAGCGCGGGCCAACGGTAGCGAAGCAGAAAGGTGTCCGGCCAATCCGCGCCCTCTCGCCCAGACCCCGGTTTGGCCGTCGTGCCGAAGCGCGCGGCGGTTTCACCCCTTATTCGCGCTTGACTCTGGATCATCCCCGAAGCGTGGTGGGCGCGGATTGATCTGGGCAAGCGGTCGACAAGTGCGCGGGTCCGGTTCATCGATCGTCTGCGTGGCCTGCCTGTTTCCGCTCGCGAACCATGTCCAATGCGCGTGCATCCTTCGGCAGCCGCAGGCACGGAAAGACGCTGCAGGTTGCGGCAGATGCGCTCACTTCGTGGGGATCAACTGCTGCGCCGCGTTTCCGCACGCGCTACCTGCATACGGCATCGGCGCGTTGTGTCATAAATGCATCGGGCAACGCCGGCAGCCGACGTCTCCGGGCTGTCCTGCGAGGGTAAAGTCTTGAGTTGCGAGCACGCCAGAAATCCCTCGGACACGGCGAGCACGGGCCGCAGTCAGGAAGTCGTGCGCGCGTTCGAGACATTCATCGGACGCAAGTCGTATCCCTGTCTGGGCGCAAAATCGGCACACTCTCGCCAGGCATTGCAGTGCTTCTGCGTGGACGACATACGTAGTGCAGCCGAGGACCAGCGCATCGCCGCACGGGTGCAATCATTCGCAGTCCAGGCACGTCAGGAGGACGTTTTCGTCAGCTTGGCCGTGTTGTTCCCGAACTCACCACTTCTGTCCGAGGCACAGTTCGAGCAGGCGCTCTGGAAACGGTTGCGTGCGCTCCATCTGATCGATCGTGTGCATCATGCGTGGGACGCCAGCGTCAGCGCTGACCCCGACTCAACGGATTTCTGCATGAGCGTGGGCGGCAAAGGTTTTTTCATCATTGGGCTGCACCCTGGCGCAAGCAGGGTCGCGCGCCGCTTCCAATGCCCGGTCATGGTTTTCAACCTGCACAGTCAGTTCGAGCAACTACGCGCGGATGGTCGCTACGGAAAATTGCGCAGCGCCATCGCCGCGCGCGACATCGTGTTCTCGGGATCAAGCAACCCCATGCTTGCCACCCACGGCCAATCCTCGGCAGCTCGGCAATACAGCGGACGCATGGTGGAGGAGGATTGGACGTGTCCGTTCGCCTCGTCAGAAAAGGAAAACCCTGAATGATCGAAGTCATTGCGCCGCGCAGCGGTGTCGCTTTCGAACTCCAGCGCGGTGATCGGCTCAAAGTGATCGATCCGCAAGGGCAGCAGGTGGCCGACCTGGTGGCATTCAATCGCGAAGACCCGCGCGAGGCGCTTTCATCCGGACGCAGCATCGATTACGCCAGCAAGTTGCTTTTCGGCGTTGGCGATCAGCTCTACTCGAACCGTAGCAGCGTGTTGCTGGACATCATCGAGGACACGGTGGGGCGGCACGATTTTCTGTTGTCGCCGTGCTCGGCGGAAATGTTTCGCATCATCTACGGTGATGACACCCCGCACCGTGGCTGCTTCGGCAATCTGGTGGCAGTGCTGGCGGCGCATGGCATTCCTGCCGATGCGATTCCCACGGCGTTCAACGTTTTCATGAACGTGCGCGTGGACGGCGACAGTGGCGTTATCAGCGTGCAACCACCGCTGAGCAAAGCCGGGGACTTCACCGTGTTCGAAGCACGCATGGATCTGTTGATCGGACTCACGGCGTGCTCGGCAGGGCAGTCCAACAATTTCACCTACAAGCCAATCCACTACGAGGTGATACGTGGCCGTTAGCGCGCCTGTTGGCGCAGGTGATACGTCGCTGTCACGGCTTGCGTCGAAGCGCGTTGGTGATTTCGAACGCCTGCCGAAGTGGCTCAATCTGGTACCCATGGTCGCCCAGTGGCTCTGGCTGGGGCTTCGCCACGGCAGCGTGACGCTGCCCTCAAGCGCCAACCCGCACATCACCGCCGGCGGCCTCGTGGGTGATACCAAGTCGGAGTACTTCCATTGCATGGGGGCACTGGCCCGCTCCAAAGTGGCGGATTTCGTCGTATTCCACGCCCACGGCGCGGCGTCGTTGGCTGCGGCGACAACGCGACCTCCCTGGACGGCCTGTTTTGCCAGCGCCGCAACCTGCTCTCCCCACGTTTTTGGGGCATGTTGCGCGACCTGCGCCGCTTTTACCG
>JBDSWR010000028.1:0-5352 GCA_039926605.1 Rhodanobacter sp.
TTGTTGTTCATCTCGTTGACGCGGTCGATGAGAATGAACCCGGGCTCGGCGTAGTCGTAGGTGGACACCATGATCAGGTCCCACAGATGCCGCGCGCGCACTGTGCGGTAAATCTTGCAGGCGACCAGGCCGTCTTCGCGATCCACGTAATTCTCGTGGGTGGGCCATTCGCGCCACACGACCTTGGTGGGATCGGTCAGGTCAATTTCGTCCTTTTCCTTGACGTGCACCGGAAACACCAGCGGCCAGTCGGTATCGTTTTCCACGGCCTGCATGAAACCGTCGGTGATCAGCAGGCTGAGATTGAACTGGCGCAGCCGGCCATCCTCGCGCTTGGCGCGGATGAATTCCTTGGCGTCGGGATGGCTGATGTCGAATGTGCCCATCTGCGCGCCGCGCCGGCCACCGGCCGAGGACACGGTGAAACACATCTTGTCGAAGATATCCATGAACGAGAGCGGGCCGGAGGTGTACGCGCCGGCACCGGAAACATACGCGCCACGCGGGCGCAGCGTGCTGAATTCATAGCCGATGCCGCAACCGGCCTTCAGGGTCAGGCCGGCCTCGTGCACGCGCTCCAGGATGTTGTCCATGGAGTCGCGAATGGTCGCCGACACCGTGCAGTTGATGGTGGAGGTGGCCGGCTTGTGGGCCAGCGCCCCGGCGTTGGAGGTAATGCGACCAGCGGGGATCGCCCCGCGGCGCAACGCCCACAGAAACTGTTCGTACCAATGCTCGCGCAGCTCGGGGGTGAGCTCCACGTCGGCCAGCGCACGCGCCACGCGCTGCCAGGTTTCGTCGACACTCGCGTCCACCGGCGCACCGGATTTGTCCTTCAGCCGGTACTTCTTGTCCCAGATGTCATAGGACGCCGGCTGCAGGGGAATTTCCACAGCGGCATCGCGGCCGGGCAGGGACGTAAGCTCGGAATGTGGTACTGGCGCACGCACTGTGCTCATCGATATATAACCTCCGGGCGCCTGTACAGCCCCGTTGTCGATTCAATAGGAGTTTTGACCGAATGCCGGGGACGGCGTTCGTGATGCCGCATTGACCTTCCCTGAGCCCCTCCAGACAGTACGCAACCATCACCAGAGTTTGTTGCAAAGCATCCACGCGCACACAAGATGTTGTGGTCGTGACAGGGTGTCTAGTTAACCCCGGGTGGCTGCCGATGTAAAGTAGCAGGGCAACATTGGGCGCCGGCTTGGCTTGCGCGGAACCTGACGACCGCTGTGCAGTCAAAATCGCGTCCGCTGCTGGCAGATTTGCTCCGGCGCATGGTGGCCGCGTTTCTGCGCGCATGCCTGCCGTGCACTGGCCGAGCGCCTGCGACCTTTGTCCGGCACGGATGGCAGCGGCCCCGCCGCTGTGCGGTTTGTCGACCATGCCACCATGTCCCCTTGTCGTACTGGAGCACACCATGCCGCTGCACCTTTCGCGTTTGATGCCTGGACTTGTCGCCATTCTGGGTTTGCTGCTGGTCGGCATACCTGCCCCCGCTCCGGCGGCGGCGTTGCCCGCGGCCATTGATGGTCAAGCGATGCCTTCGCTGGCACCGATGCTGGAACGCGTCACGCCGGCCGTGGTGAATATCTCCAGCAAAACCCACGTGCAGGTTCGCGACCCGTATTTCGACGATCCCAGGATGCGCCAGTTCTTCGGCTTGCCGGCGATTCCGCGCGAGCGCGTCGAGCAAAGCCTGGGCTCGGGCGTGATCGTCGACGCCGCCAAGGGCTATATCCTGACCAACAACCATGTTGTGGGCGCAGCCGACGACATCACCGTGACTTTGCAGGACGGGCGCACGTTCAAGGCCAAGCGCATCGGCAGCGATCCGGAAACCGATGTGGCGGTGGTGCAGATCCCGGCCGAGCGTCTGCAAGCGTTGCCGCTGGCTGACTCGACGAAGTTGCGCGTAGGCGATTACGTGGTGGCCGTGGGCGAGCCGTTTGGCTTGAGCGAAACCGTCACCGCAGGCATTGTCTCGGCGCTGGGTCGTTCGGGGTTGGGCCAGAGCGCGTCGGGCGGTGGCGGCTACCAGAATTTCATCCAGACCGACGCCTCGATCAACCCGGGCAATTCCGGCGGCGCGCTGGTCAACTTGCGCGGTGAGTTGGTGGGGATCAACTCCATGATCTTTTCGCCTTCGGGCGGCAACGTCGGCATTGGCTTCGCCATTCCCACCAATCTGGCCAGCAGCGTCATGCAGCAGTTGCTTGCCCACGGCAAGGTGGAGCGTGGCAGTTTGGGCGTGCAGACCCAGGCCATCACCCCACGTCTTGCACAGGTGCTTGGGCTCAAGGACAGCAAGGGCCTGGTGGTGACCAGCGTGCAGGATGGTTCCGCGGCAGCTCGCGCGGGGTTGCAGCTCGGCGATGTGTTGACCTCCGTCAATGGCAAGCCGTTGCACAGTGTGGAGGAGCTGCGCAATGTGGAAGGGCTCTCCCCGCTGGGCACCACGCTCAGCCTGGGCGTGCTGCGCGCGGGTCAGGCCAGCACGCTCAAGGCCACCGTGAGCGCGGAAAAACTCGCCAGCCTCGAAGGCGGTGAACTGGATCCACGCCTGCGCGGCGTGCGTTTCACCGAACTCGGCGCCGCCCGTCGTGGTCGCGGGGTGGGCGTAAGCGCGGTACAGGCGGGCAGCCATGCGGCGCGTGCAGGGCTGGTCGCTGGCGACGTGGTGCTTGCCGTGGGCAGTCAGCGCGTACCAAGTTTGCGCACGCTGCGCGGGCTGGCCGGCGTCAACCCGCCGCAACTGGTGCTGCTGGTGGCCGACGGCGACGGGGTGCGCTACGTGCTGATCAAATGAACTCGCCGCCGCCACGAACTGTGTCCCAGCGCACAAGGCGCCGCCGTGGCGACGCAAATCCATGAAAGTGCTTGATGTTTTGCGTCCGGACCGATGAAATACGGGGTCTGCCCTGTTTGCCGCCCGCCAAGGCGCGGCCCACCGCTCTTCTGCCGCAAAGGTTTCCCACCATCATGTCTGCACGCCTTACCTGTTTGTTGTCGCTGATTCTGCTCGGCGCTTTCGTGGCCACTCCGGGGTGGGCCAGAACCCACGGCAAAACCCATGGCAAGACCGCAAAAACCAGTGTGCCTGCGGCGCCGTCGCTGATCTGGCGCGGCGATGTGGCCACCGAGGAAGCCATCGTCAGCGAGGCGGCCAACGCCTGGGAAAAAACCGGCCACGGGCACATCGAGTTGCAGCCATTCAACACGGCCTCGGGTATCGACGCGGTAAGCAATGGCAGCGCGGATATCGCCGGCAGCGCTCGCGGCAGCGACGGCAGCAGCCAGAACAGCGGCCTGACCTTCACCCCTGTGGCGTGGGACGCGCTGGTGCTGATCACCAACTCGGCCAACCCGGTGCCTACCTTGACGCTGAAGCAGGTGCATGACATCTACTACGGCAAGATCACGCGCTGGGAAGAAGTGGGCGGCAGCAACGCCCCGATCGATCTGTACGCAGTGGCGAGCCCGGGTGACGGCGTGGAGTTCAGCCTGCGCGATCTGCTGTTTGGCCGGGGCAACCAGCCCGTTGCCGCCCCGCGCCTGTACGTCAACACGCACAAACTCGAGGAGGCCGTTGCGCTCAACCCCAATGGCCTGGGCGTGGCCACGCTGGCCGACATCCGTAGTCGCTCCAAGCTCAAGGCAATCCCCATTGACGGGGTTGTACCGAACGTGGCCAACATCGCCGATGGCAGCTATCCGCTGTTCACGCCGCTGTACCTGGTGACCAACCCGCGCAGCGTGAAGGCGGCGCAGGCGCAGGCGTTTGTCGACTTCGTGCAGACTGATGCGGGCAAGGCTGCCATGCGCACGCGTGCCGTGTTGCCGTACGCTGACGGCAGCGCGCTGATCGCAATGGACAGCGCGCGGCGTGACCGCATCCTGACGCAGGTCGGCGCGCGTCCGCGGTCAGCCACGCCGCCCTTGTCCGCGCCTGGTGCCACCTATGCCGCGCGTGCGGCAGTGGCGCCTACTTCCCCGGATACGCTGGCAGCGAAGATCGCGCTCGACCGACGCACGGCGGCCGCCAAAGCGCCAGCCAGCGCCGCAACTGCCGTGGCGCAGGTGGAAGCCAGCCCGACGACCTATGCCAGCCCGGCCGTTGCCGCAGCCGTGCCGGCCGCAACGGCCAGCAAGACCGCCACCAGCTACACCGTGGTCAAGGGCGACACGCTGTCCAGCATTGCGCAGAAGCACTCGGTACAAGTGGCCCAGCTACGCGAGTGGAATCGACTGAAGAATGACAATCTGCAATTGGGCCAGGTGCTGCGCCTGAGCAGCAACTGATGCCCCGCGCGGCGCGGGTCCCAAGCCCACGCCGCGCGTGCCCGCCCGTCGTCCCGCGTGTTGCGCCATGAGTCGCCCGGCGTGACCACTCGCGCCATGCCGCTGGCATTGACCCTGGACCTGGACGACACCTTGTGGCCGGTGCAGCCGGCACTGCAACGCGCCGATGAGGCGGTCGATGCCTGGTTGCGTGAACACTACCCGGACGTGGCCACGACCTGGCCGATCCCCGCCATGCGCGCGCTGCGCGCACAGATTGCCACCGAACGCGCGGACCTTGCGCATGATTTCACCACGCAGCGCCAGCTCACCATGCAGCAGGTGTTCGCCGCCAGCGGTATCCACGACGCACCGTTGGATATCTTGTGGGACATCTACTTTACCGAACGCAACCGCGTTGACCTGTACGCGGATAGTCTCGATGCGCTGCGGCGCCTCGCGCGACGCGTGCCGTTGGCGAGCCTGACCAACGGCAACGCGGACCTGCAACGCATCGGCATCCATGCCCACTTTGCCTGCCACATCTGCGCGCGCGACAAGGGCTTTGCGAAACCCGATCCGCGCATCTTCCTGGCCGCAGCGGCGAAATTGTGCGTGGCGCCGGGAAACATCCTGCATGTCGGCGACGACCCGGCACGGGACATCGTTGGCGCCCGCGAAGCCGGCCTGCGCACGGCATGGATCAACCGTCGGGGCGAGACGTGGCCGGTCGCGCTTGGCCCCGCGCCGGAGCTGGAACTGCGCGACCTGGGCGCGCTGGCAAACTGGCTCGATACGACGTTCGACGCCATCTGAGGAACGTCCGGGCCGGCCCTGCGTCAACCGCGGGCACTGCCAGCGTGCCAGTCGCCCCGTGGGGTTTCCTGGCCACGTGGACATGACCCGGCACCCGTGGCGCGTGGCTATGGGCAACCCGGCGGCGAGCGCGCATCATTGGCGTCCAGGGGCCTGGGCGGTAGAAACTTCCGAGGCGCAAAATTGGCTGCGTGAGCGCAGATTTTCGTCGCTGCGCCACCCATGGTGGTTCCATGGGTCAAAAAGCGGTGA
>JBDSWR010000029.1:0-19162 GCA_039926605.1 Rhodanobacter sp.
GCGTACCTTGCAACGCCTGGGCTTCCGCGTTCTGCGGAGCTCCATCGCTGCCTGCGGCGCGTTCCTGCTCAACGTAGGTATTGACCGCCTGGACCATTGTCTTCGCCATATGGTCGGCGTCGACATCACCGCGTAGAAAGCCCGGCGCAACAGCAACCGCCTTCGCCACTGCGGCACGCATTCGCGCGGCCTGCGTTGGCGCCATCGACGGCGCTTGGGTCGTCTCACCACCTTCGCCAACAATCCGGTCTGCTCCCATCACGCGCTCCTTTTGAAGTGCTTTTGCTGGCAGTCATTATACGGCGCGCAGTGCAACCCGACATCGTGAGCGTCTTCCGTGAAGCCGGAAAGCGCACAGTGGCTTTGCACTGTCGCGAGACGGTAGAGGTCCGCCAACTTTCGTCCGGCTCCAATCAGTCGCTCCCGTGTGGCGCGAGATCATCGACTGCGCCGCACCAGTGGATCAACCCCTGCCGACCTGCACTTGGCACGCCGTGGACAGGGCAGTAGCGTGCATGCATTTCACAGGTGGAGTCGGACCATGTCGCATCACCCGTCGTTGGGTATACCGCTGTTGTTGCTTGCCGGCATGGTGACCAGCGGCGCTGTCGCTGCGACGGCTTCGGCCGCGGCGGTGGACCCGCGCATCGAATCGCTGCTGACCGACCTGGCGCAGGCGCGGTCCATCGACGCGGTGGCGCTTGCGCCGGACGGTAGTCAACTGGCGTGGGTCATTGAACGTGACGGCAAGAGTGCCATCACGGTCGCTGCCGCCGACGGAACTCAGCAGCGCGTCGTCAGCGCTGCAGCGAAGCCGGGCACGTGGAGTGAGTCAGGCATTGCGTGGGCACCGGACTCGCGTCATCTGGCGTTTGTCGCCAACTGCAATGTCGACCTGACCAGTACCCAGCCGATGCACAACGACATCTATCTGGCGGACACCCAAGGCAGTACGGCACCGAAACGCCTGGCACAGCTTGCCGGTTATGTGCACGCATTGCAGTGGACGGCAGATGGCAAGTCGCTCGGTTTTCTCTACGTGTCCGGAGCGACGCGGCGCGCGAGTGCCGTTGCTGCAGCCAAACCGCTGGTCGGAGAAATCGGCGTCAGCGGCGTGGAAGTCCAACGCGTGGCCAGCATCGACGTGGCCAGCGGCACACTGCACGAATTGACTCCGGCGAATTTGTACGCATATGAATTCAACTGGTCGGCCGACGGCTCCCGCATTGCCTACACGGCGGCGCAACCGCCCGGTGACAACAACTGGTGGGTCGCCAAACTGTATGCCCAGCCTGCGCACGCTGACGCGAGTGCGACCTTGCTGGTGGACCCGACGATCGCCAGCAGCGGTTCGCTGCACGGCCTGCAGATCGCGCTGCCGCGCTGGTCGCCCGACGGCGCGCGGATTGCTTTCATCGGTGGACTGATGAGCGATCAGGGCGCCACCGGCGGCGACATCTATGCGGTACCGGCCAGCGGCGGTGCACTCGTCAACCTCACTCCGGATGTTCATCTCACACCGACCTGGTTGCGCTGGACCGGGGCGCAATCGATGCTGGTCAGTCAGATAAGCAACGGTCAAAGCCAGCTCGCCACGTACCGCGTCGATACCCGCAGTGCGCGGCAACAACAACTGGTCTTCAGTGTGCCCGCCAGCATTGGCGACGGCAGCGCGGCGATGGCCATGTCCCTATCCGCCGATAACCAGCACATCGCATTTGTGCAGAGTTCGTTCGCCAGTGCCAAGGAAGTGCACGCCGGCCGTCTCGGCGCCACGCCGCCGCCAGCAGTAACCAGCATCAACGCCGCGCTCAAACCGGCGTGGGGCAAGGCCGAGTCGGTGGAGTGGAACAACGAGGGCTTCCACGTGCAAGGCTGGTTGCTGTACCCGGCCAACTACGACCCAAGCAAGACCTACCCGATGATCGTGGTGGTGCACGGCGGTCCATCCAGCGCCGTGCTGCCGCGCTGGCCGGGAGTGGAATACGGCGGCGCGCCATTGTCGGCGCTGGGCTACTTCGTGTTCATGCCCAACCCGCGCGGAAGCTTTGGCCAAGGCGAGAAATACGTGCAGGCAAACCGCCGGGATTTCGGTTACGGGGACTTGCGTGACACGCTCGCCGGCATCGACGCGATCGAGAAAAAATTACCGGTTGACGACCAGCGCCTGGGCCTTACCGGCTGGAGCTACGGCGGCTTCATGAGCATGTTCGCGCCCACGCAAACGCGGCGTTTTCGCGCAGTAGTGGCGGGCGCGGGCATTTCCAACTGGCAGAGTTACTACGGGCAGAACCTGATCGACCAGTGGATGCCGCCGTTTTTCGGCGCCACGGTGTACGACGATCCAGCGGTGTACGCGAAAAGCTCGGCGATCAATTTCATCAAGCAGGTGCACACCCCGATGCTCATCGTCGTCGGTGACCGCGATGCGGAATGCCCGGCGCCGCAGTCGTTCGAGATGTGGCATGCGCTGCGCGCGCAAGGCGTGCCGACGTCACTGGTGGTTTACCCCAACGAAGGCCACCACTTTGTCGATCCGGCGCATCAACGCGACGTGTTGCAGCGGGCGTTGGGTTGGTTCCAGAAGTATCTGCCTGCCGGCGACTGACTCGCCGGCAGGCTGGCCCACGCCGACGCTGTGTCGGCGTGGACGGGCGGTCAGGATTCCGGCGGATCGCGTCGACGCGTGCGAGTAACGGCACCAACGATGCCGATGCCGAGCAGGATCACCACGCCGACGATGATCCACTGCGTGGATAAATGCAGCAAAAAGGCGGCGTAGGCGAGACCGCCGATCACCACGACCATGCCGAACAAATAGAGCGCAAATGAGGACATTGTTGCCTCCGTGTCTAGCGGCGTTAACCGAAGCAACGCTCGGCCATACCAGATGGGGTTGGTCTGTAACGGTCCATTGAACCCGTGTTGCCATCAGCAGCGCGTGAAGCCGTACAGGGCGGAACCGGTCAGAACAATTCGCCTTGTGGAGTCGCCGGCCGCGGCGGCACGAAGTGTGTGGCGTCGAGTTGCAAGTCACGCGCGCGCGTCAGCCCATGCCGGCGGCAAGCTATGGCAAAGCGCTGGCGCAGGAGATCGGCGAACACGCCCTGACCGTGCATGCGCGTGGCGAAATTGCTGTCGTAGTCGCGGCCGCCGTTCATTTGTTGCAGCAGGCTCATGACGTGCTCGGCACGCTGTGGGGCGTGCAGTGCCAGCCATTCGCGGAACAGCGCTTTCAATTCGTGCGGCAGACGCAGCGTGGTGTAGCCGGCACTGCAGGCGCCAGCGGCGCCGGCCTGTGCCAGTACGGCTTCCATGTCGCGGTCGTTCAACGCGGGGATGATCGGCGCCACCAGCACGCCGACCGGCACCCCGGCGGCGCTCAGCGTGCGCAGCGCCTGCATGCGCCGGTGCGGCGCGCTCGCGCGTGGTTCGAGCTTGGCCGCAAGATGGTTGTCCAGCGAGTTGATCGAGACGAACACCTGCACCAGATTCGCGCGCGCCATCGGCACCAGAATGTCGAGATCGCGCTCCACCATCGCGTTTTTGGTGGCGATAGTGCACGGGTGCTGGCATGCCGCCAGCACTTCGAGTGCGGCACGGGTCAGTCGCCAGCGCTTTTCGACGGGCTGATACGGATCGGTATTGCTGCCGATGTTGATTGGGCTGACGACATACCCCGGCTTGGCCAGTTCGCGGCGCAACACGTCGGCCAGATTGACCTTGGCGCGCAACCGGGTTTCAAAATCCAGACCCGGCGAAAGTCCCAGATAGCTGTGCGAGGGACGCGCAAAACAGTAGACGCAACCATGCTCGCAGCCGCGGTAGGGGTTGAGCGCCTGGATGAAATCGATGTCCGGTGAGTCGTTGCGACTGATCACGCTGCGCGCGCGCTCCTCGGTCACTTCCGTGCGCGGACGCGGACTGTCCTCATCCAGCAGTGCGCCTTGCCAGCCGTCGTCTTCGGCATGGTGACGGATCGACTCGAAGCGCCCCTCGGGATTGGACGCGGCGCCACGCCCCTTGATCGCGCGTGCGGGCGGTGCAGTATCCGGCGGTGGCGGCGTTGCGTGGGTCACCAGGGCAGTGTGCCGTGCCCTTGTCTCAGGTGCGGCGACATCGGGTGAGCGACAGGTTGCGTCAGCGTTTGCGCGTAATGACGCGATCGAACTACCCCGTGCACACCCCCGAGCAGCGGTGCAATGGCAGGGCGGTGCGTCCAATCACGCGCCGTCGACATGACATCAGGGACCGTTGGCAGGCGTGATGTGGGGCGCCGCGTGGTTCCCCGCCGCTTTGTCAGATAAAGGAATCCATGATGACAGCTACCAGTTTGCTTATCCTTCTCATCATTGGCGCGATCGTCGGCTGGCTTGCTGGCGTAATCGTCCGCGGCTTCGGCTTCGGGCTGATCGGCAATATTGTCGTCGGTATCATCGGTGCGTTACTCGCTGGCTGGTTGCTGCCGGCGCTGGGCATTGGCTTCACCCTTGGCAACCCGCTCTTCACCAGTATCGTGTATGCGTTGATTGGTGCCATTGTGCTACTGGTGATCATTGGCCTGTTCCGGCGTGCGCCACGCATATAAGTGACTGCGAAGCCGTTACCGGCGACCGCCGGTGACGGTGCTCGAGCGGGGGTGACCTCTTCGAGCGGCTGTATCGAGCTTGCTGATGGCACGGGTCCGGTCCGTCCTGGTGGATGGCCGACGGCGCGATGTGAGGGGCCGGCGGGCATTGCCCGCCCTGCTGGCCAACGAGGCGGGAGCTGCAACTACCGACAACCGCCCGCAGTAGCGGCCGGTGAAGTGTTCGGGATGCATGTGTGTGCATTGTGCGCGATGCATCGCGGCAAGGCGCTTACCACGCCGGCCGCTGCATCCGATCGGCGCGCATGCGGGCGTGACTTGTTTCGTTGCCACACGCGCCGCACCATGTACGGATGACTGCTGCGTCCGTTTCGTCCCTCTGTAACGTGACCGAGCATCTCGGCGATGATGCAGTGCACGTATGGCACTTTGCCTATCAGCGTGCGGATCGCCGTGCGCCGTTGCTGGCGCTGCTGGCACGTTACCTTGGGCGCGAACCCGAGGCTATTCGCCTCGTTGCTGGTGACCACGGACGCCCGCAGTTCGATCCAGCGCTGGACCCCACGCTGGACTTCAACTGGTCGCACAGCAGAAGTCATGCCGCGGTGGTCCTCGCGCGCCACGTTGCGCCCGGAATCGATCTGGAGCGCTTGCGCGAGCGCGCGAACGCGCTGCCACTGGCGCAACGTTTTTTTCATCCGGAAGAAGTCGCCGCGCTCGTTGCATGCCCCGCAGGCGAACGCAGCGCCGCGTTCCTCGAATTGTGGACCGCCAAGGAAGCCGTGCTCAAGGCGACAGGGCGTGGCATCGCGTTCGGCTTGCATCGCTTGCAGGTGACGTGCCGGCCGGTGCTGCATCTGGGGTGGCTCGACGGTGATGATGCCGCCGCGTGGCAACTGCAGCGGCTGCAACTGGACCCTGGATATGTCGCGGCGCTGGCGTGGCGTGGTGGTGCGCGGCGGGTGTGCGTGCGCAGGCTTGCCAGCACGCGGTGATGGTACGAAGGTAACGCATGTCTTTGTCACATCCGCCACTCAGCGATACCTCACCATGACCGTACTCAGCATCAACCTCAACAAGATTGCCGTGCTGCGCAACTCGCGTGGTGGTAGCGAACCGGATATCTGCGTCGCCGCAGAAACCTGCATCGGTTGTGGCTGTGGTGGCATCACCGTGCATCCGCGGCCTGACCAGCGCCACGTACGGCCGGAGGATGTGCGTGCGCTCGCGGCGATGCTGCGCGGACGCGTGGAATTCAACATCGAGGGCAATCCGTTTGCGCCCGCACGCGGCACCTACCCGGGCCTGCTGGCGCTCGCGCGCGAAGTGCGTCCCAGCCAGGTAACGCTGGTGCCAGACAGCGATGGCCAGATAACGTCCGATCACGGCTTCGATCCACAGCGCGATGCGGAAGCGTTGCGTCCGCTGGTCGCCGAGCTGCGCGCCATGGGCTGTCGCGTCAGCTTGTTCGTCAACGCCGGCACGCAGGACTTTGCAAGCTTGGCCGCGCTCGGCGCACAGCGCGTGGAAATTTATACCGGGCCGTACGCCGAAGCGTTTGCCGCAGACGACCCGACGACCGCACTGGCCGCGTGCGTGGATGCCGCACGCTGCGCGCAACGTGCCGGATTGGCGGTGAATGCCGGGCACGACCTGAGCCAGGCCAATCTTGGGACTTTCGCTGCGGCCATCCCGGATCTGGCCGAGGTCTCGATCGGCCACGCGCTGATCAGCGAAGCCCTTTACGCCGGCCTGGCCAAGACCGTGCGCAACTATCTGCAGATTCTGCGCTGATGTTGCGGTGGCGCTACCTGCCGGGCGTACCGGCGTGGCCGAGGCCGGCAAAGCGCACGTGGCCCGTGCAGATGCCGCGGGTCACCGTGCGCCGTGCCTGCTTGAATAACGCACCGGTACCTCCCCCCGCATACCGGTAACGCTGCCTTCGGGTACGGCGAAGCGCCAGCGCCAGACACTGCGCAGTGCGTGCGCGTCCAGCAGCTCGTCGCCACTGGACTGCGCCACGCTGGCGGCGTTGACGCGACCGCTGTTGTCCACGCTGACTTGCAACAGCACCTGGCCGTCCAGGTGACCGCGCAGTTGCTCCCAGGTCAGCGACGTATCGGCTGGCGTGGTCAGCGGCACCAGTTCAGGCGTGGTGGTTTGCGGCGTGCGCGGGTTGTCTTCCGCGACGGCGAGTCCGCGCGCGCCATAGCTGTCCGTCTGCGACGCACGGTTGGTTTGCACTTGTACGCGCCGCGCGCGCGTCGGCCGCTGCCGCGGTGCATGCGCAAGGGCAGTCGGTGCCGCGCGCTGCGCGGACGCGTGGGCAACCCGCGGCGACGCCACATAGCCGCTCCCTGTGAGCGTGCTCAGCCAGCCGGTGCCGGCCACGCCAAGCGCCAGCGCCAGCGCGCTCAAGGTGACGGTGGTGCGCAGACGCAACATGGCATGGCGATGGTCACGCGCAGAGTGCACGCTGCCCGCAGCGAGCCGGTGCCAGCGCTTGTCGTGGCATTTGCGGGAACGGCTTCAGCCGCGATCCTGGTTCCTGATATTGGTGGCGAAACGGCTCGCGGTTGCCGCGACTGCGGGCGGCCCTCACCAGGATCCGGGCGGCTGACCCCACCACGGCTCCGCACGAAACGCGCCGTTCTCACGGGCGTTCGAGGATCGCGGTGACACCCATGCCACCTGCCGTGCAGATGGAGATCAGCCCGCGCCCGGAGCCCTTTTGCTCCAGCAATTTTGCCATGGTGGCGACGAGCCGTGCGCCGGTTGCGGCAAACGGATGGCCAACGGCGAGGCTGGAACCATGGACGTTGAGCTTTGCCGGGTCGATGCTGCCCAGTGGCGCGTCCAGGCCAAGGCGCTGCTTGCAGTACTCCGCGCTTTCCCACGCTTGCAACGTGCACAACACCTGCGCGGCAAACGCTTCGTGAATTTCGTAGTAATCGAAATCCTGCAGGCTCAGGCCATTGCGGGCAAGCATGCGCGGCACGGCAATCGTCGGCGCCATAAGCAAGCCTTCGCCATGGACAAAGTCCACCGCAGCCACTTCCGCGTCGCGCACGAATGCCTGGATCGGCAAGCCGCGTTGCGCCGCCCAGTCTTCGCTGCCGAGCAGCACCGCAGCGGCGCCGTCGGACAGGCCGGTCGAATTGCCGGCGGTCAACGTGCCGTGCCCAGAGGTCTTGTCGAACGCCGGCTTGAGTGTGGCCAGCTTCTCCAGCGTGGAGTCCGGGCGCAGAAAGCCATCGCGTTTGAGCCCGCGAAACGGCACCAGCAAATCGTCAAAAAAACCTGCTTCGTACGCGGCCGCCAACTTGCGATGGCTGTCCAGCGCAAGTTGATCCTGCGCCTCGCGGGTGATGTGCCAGTGCTTGGCCATCTGCTCGCAGTGATCGCCCATCGACTTGCCGGTGCGCGGCTCGGCCACGCCAGGAAACGATGGTTTCAGTTCGCGCAGCGAAAAGCCGCGCAACGCCACTTTCATCTTGTCCAGCGGGGTCTTGGCCCGGTTCATCGCCAGCAACCGCTTGCGCAGACGGGTGCCGTAGACAATCGGCACGTCGCTGGTGGTGTCCGAGCCGGCGGCAATTCCGGCCTCAATCTGTCCACAGGCGATCTTGTTGGCGACGATGATGGTGTTGTCCAGCGACGTGCCACACGCCCGCGCCGTGGTGATGCCCGGCGTGGTGGGCGCGAGCCCGGAACTGAGCAGGGCTTCGCGCGCAAGATTCCAGTCCAGCGAATGCTTGATCACCGCGCCCAGTGCGACCTCGCCCAATTCCACGCCATGCAGGCCGAAGCGTTCCACCAGCGCACCAAGCACCTTGACCGACATGCCGAAGTTGCCGACGTCGGCATACGCAGTGTTGTTGCGACAGAACGGAATGCGTACCCCGCCGATGACCGCAACCCGCCTTTGCTTCTTCTCCATGCTCGCCGCAGCCCACATACCAAGTGCTTCAAGGCTAACCCGCCGTGCCGCGCGGCGAAAGCCCAAAACGCTGAACGGCGGATCGGCCGGTAGAATTGATTGTCTTCATTGCGTGGATTACTGCTTGTGGAAGCACAAACCTCCGTGGCCTTGCCGTTGGCGCTGGCGCTGGAACTGGTGGAAGGAGAAACGCCGTCACGACGCACGCTGACGCGCGACGAAGCCGCAGAACTCGCCGCCATGATCGCGACCGATCTGCACGCGCTGATTCCCAAGGTTGGCGCCGCGCGTCTGGCGCTGGCAGGCGCTGTGCTGGACTCGGTGGAGTTGCTGCGCCCGGGCTTCCCGGTGTGGGCCACGCTGGATGAGCTGGCGCGACGTGTGCCGCGCGGACACCTTGACAACGTGGTGGCCTTTGGCAGCCACGAAGGCCACATGCCGGCGCCGATCCTGGAGCCGTCCGCCGAGTATGCCGACGGTCCGCTGCGACTGATGCCCATGAGTCTGCTCACGCCACCAGAACTCGCCGCGGAGTTGTCCGAATACCTCGAGGACCAGCTGATTGGTCGGGGTGAGGCCGGCAAGCACACCGCAGACTGGCTGATGCGCACGCTCGGCGTGCGCCTGGCCCATGTGCGTTACGTGAGCCGCAACGACGTGCTGGCCCTGATGTGCGTGCAATATGAGCACGTCGCGCTGGCGCCGCTGTGGGACTTGCTGGAAGTGGCCTTGCTGACCCCTGAGCAGGACGCCAGCAGCATGACCGTGCGCGGCCTGTCGCTGGAATTCAGCGGGCAGATGGTGTTGGCGCAATCCCCGGCGCAGTGGCTGGCCGCCCAGGACAGCGACGATAGTCAGCGCGCGCATGACTTTGCCGGGATCATCTTTGAACTGCGCCAGTATGCGCTGTTGCTGGATGCACATCGTGTGCCGCTGCACCTGCAGGCAGCCGCCGGCTACACCACGGCAAGCGGCGTCGGCTATCTGCTGGAAATGTTTGCTGAAGCTGACCCCGGCTACGACCCGCCGGCGTTGTTTGCCCATGAGGCGCCGGGTCTGGGCGTGGTCGCGATCAGCGTGGCACAACGCGCTGCGGGCGGCGTCGCACGCATGCTGGCGCACGCTTATCCACTGCGCCCGCAGGCACTTGGCCCGCTGTTGGCGGTGCTCGCCGACCACTACGCGATACCCGGCGACCTGCACGCGCTCGGTCGTGTCTGGCTGGATGTCCATGGCGGTCTGGGCGCGCCAACCGCCGCCGTGCATTGAGCCACTGCCGGCGCCCTCGCGTCACGCGCTTGGCACCCGGCGATCGGTATCAGCCGCGTCCGTGGCGAAGTTTGCGGCATGGCGAAGGTGCTCGCCGAAGGCGTGATGACCGCCGCGCAGCACGCCTTCCTGAGCGGTCGCCGGGGTGCTGGCAAGCGCAGCGCGTTGGCATCGGCGAGGCACAGTTGATCGCCCAGGGCAACGCGCGGCTCGATGCCCGGCCGCTGCTGCCGCTCAAGGTGCGGCGGTCGGCGGCGCGCTGAGTGGCGTCCCGTCCGCGACAAATCCCGCTTCGTACATGGCGTAGTGACAGCGCTGCATGCCGAGCCTTGCGTAAGTGGACTGCGCCGCCGTGTTCTCCGTCTCCACGTACAGGCGCAACCCTACCGCGCCGGCGTCACGTGCGCGCTGTTCCGTCGCTGCGTACAGAGCGCGAAACACGCCTTGTCGGCGTGCCGTGGCGACCACATACACGCTCTGGATCCACCAGAAGTCGCCGCAGCGCCAGTCGCTCCACTCATACGTCACGAGTAGACTGCCCACCGCGGCTCCGGCGCTATCGGCCAACAAGTAGAAGCCTCGCGTGGGTTGCGCCAGCACGCCGGCGACACCGCGCCGCAACCGCGCGGGTTCCAGTGTCTTGCGCTCGGTCTCCCATGCCATGGCTGCATTCCAGGCGCACAGATCGGGCATGTCGGCAGCGGTGGCTGGTCGGATGAGTAGGGACATGACACTCCAGACAGGTTGACAACTGGTGCATCCTAACGCGCGCGGCTTTCACACGCGTTCGCGTATGGTGCAGCCTCCGGGCGGGCGCCACTGCCCGCGCGAACCAGCCGCGTGTTGCGGTGCTGGCGGGGTCTGCTCGGGTAAGGAACGCTGGACTTGAAAATTGGCGATATCTTCAACACGTCCGGACGTGGGCGCCGGCAACGCGGCACGTCGACCGCCCGCCCGGCGCAGGAGACTGCGCTGCGCTCGGAGTTGTTCAGCGCCGATCAAATGGAACAACACGGGCGGACGCTGGGCGCCCAGCATCGGCTGAGCGAGCATTCCAGCGCCGACTTGCTGCTCAAGCGCCTGGCCGACAACGAAGTGCTGTTGGCACGCGCCGGCGAGCGCCTGACCGGTGCCAGCCATCAGCACCAGCGCATCACGCCCGCGGCCGAGTGGTTGCTCGACAATTTTTACCTGATCGAGGAGCAGATCCGCATCGCCCGGCGGCATCTGCCCAAGGGCTACAGTCACGAGTTGCCGCGTCTGGACAATGGCCCGTCGGCGGGTTTGCCGCGGGTGTACGACCTGGCCCTGGAAGTCATCTCCCACGGCGACGGACGGGTGGACACGGTTGGCCTCAGCCGGTTCGTGCGTGCGTACCAGACCGTCGCTCCGCTCAAACTGGGTGAACTGTGGGCGGTGCCGATCATGTTGCGTCTGGCGCTGATCGAGAACCTGCGTCGCGTGGCGGCGCGCGTGATGATTGACTGGCGCGATCGCAACGAGGCGGCGCGCTGGGCGGAGGCGATGACCACGACCGCCGAAACCGACCCCAAGAGCGTCGTGCTGGTGGTCGCCGACATGGCGCGTTCGGACCCGTCCATGACCGGTGCGTTCGTGGCTGAGATGGCGCGGCGTCTGCAAGGTCAGAGTCCGGCATTGGCACTGCCTCTGAGCTGGATCGAGCAGCGCCTGTCCGAAACCGGGCAGAGCGTCGAGCATCTGGTGCAACTGGAGGCGCAGGATCAGGCCGCCAATCAGGTTTCCATCGGCAACAGCATTGGCAGCCTGCGTACACTGTCATCCATCGACTGGCGTGATTTCGTCGAAAACACCAGCGCGGTGGAGGAAGCCCTGCGCACGGACCCGGCCGGGGTTTATCCGGCCATGGATTTTGTCACCCGCGATCACTATCGCCATGTCGTCGAAATGCTCGCGCGGCGCCACCGCTTGCCCGAGCTGCAGATCGCACTGGGCGCCGTTGCGTGTTCCAGCGCCAGCGCCGTAGCAGTAAGGGACAACCGCGATCATGTTGGCTATTACCTGGTTGATCGTGGGCGTCCCGTGCTGGAGCAACGCCTCGGCGTGCTTCCTCCGCTGGGCGTACGCTGGCGCCGACGGGTCAAGAAAACGCCTCTGCCGGTCTATCTTGGGCTGCTCGCCGCCCTGACCTTCGCCTTCGCAGCGCCTTTGCTGGAGGCGGCAGCCAGCGACGGCGTGCCCATGTGGATGTTGGTCCTCATCGCGGTACCCGCCGCACTGCTGGCCAGCCAACTCGGGCTGAGCCTGCTCAACTGGTTCGCGACGCTGGTCGTGGCACCGGAGTTGCTGCCACGCATGGACTACTCCGGCGGCATCCCGACCAGCGCACGCACGCTGGTGGTCGTGCCCAGCATGTTGGCCAAGGCGCAGGACATCGAGGAGCTGGTCGAAGCGCTGGAGGTGCGCTTTCTCGGCAATCGCGACAGCAATCTGCACTTTGCGCTGTTGACGGATTTTGCCGACGCCGACAGCGCCACGCTCCCCGGTGACGAGGACCTCCTGCGGCTCGCGCAGCGGCGCATCGAGGGTCTCAACCAGCAATACGCCACCGCCATCGCGGATCGTTTTTTCCTGTTTCACCGACCGCGCCAGTGGAACCTCACCGAACGCCGCTGGATCGGCCACGAGCGGAAACGCGGCAAACTCGCTGATCTCAACGCCGCATTGCGTGGCTCCGGACTGGATCGCTTCATACTGATTGCCGGTGATCTGGGCACGCTGGGCCCAGTGCGCTACGTCATTACCCTGGATACCGACACGCAGTTGCCACGCGACTCTGCACAAGAGCTCGTCGGCGCCATTGATCATCCGCTGAATCGCGCGCTGTACGATCCGCTCCAGCGCCGCGTCGTCTGTGGTTACTCGATCCTGCAACCGCGGGTGGGCATCAGTCTGCCGAGCACGGCGCGCTCACGTTACGCCCAGTTGTACGGCAGCGATGCCGGTATCGACCCGTACACACGCATGGTTTCAGACGTCTATCAGGACGTGTTTCGCGAAGGTTCGTTCATCGGCAAGGGCATCTACGACGTCGATGCATTCGAGCTGACGCTGGCCGGGCGCTTCCCGGAAAACCGCATCCTCAGCCACGATCTGGTGGAAGGCTGTCACGCCCGCTCCGGGCTGCTCAGCGACGTGCAGATATTCGAGGAATACCCCGCGCGTTACAGCGCCGACATCAAGCGTCGGCACCGCTGGATTCGTGGCGACTGGCAACTGTTGCCGTGGTTGCTGCCGTGGGCACCGACCGCGCATGACGGGTGGCGGCGCAATGCGCTGACGGCCTTGTCACGCTGGAAAATTCTCGACAACCTGCGCCGCAGCCTGGTGCCGACCGCCTTGCTGGCCTTGCTGGTTTTCGGCTGGCTGTGGGTCACTTCGGTGGTGTCATGGACACTTGCCGTCCTGGCCATGGTGCTCGTGCCGCCGTTGCTTGCCGCGCTGCTCGATCTGATGCAGAAATCGCACGACGTGCAATTGGGTCAGCACCTGCGCAGCAGTCTGCACTCGACCGGACAGCAGGCCGAGCGTGTCGCGCTGATGCTGGCGTGTTTGCCGCACGAAGTGCAATACAGCCTGGACGCGATCGTGCGTACTTTGTGGCGCATGGCATTCAGTCATCGGCACTTGTTGCAATGGCAGACCTCCAGCGATGTGGCGCGCGCCAGCAGTAATGCGCAGATTGCCGTATGGAAGCTGATGTGGGTTGGCCCGGCGTTGGCGCTGGGCGTGGCTGGCGCGCTGTTGCTCTGGCGCCAGGACGCATTCCCCGTGGCGGCACCGTTCCTGGCGCTGTGGCTGCTGTCCCCACGCATCGCCTGGTGGATCAGCCAGCCGCCCACGGCTGGGACCTTCGTGCCGAACGTTGCACAGGAGCACTTTCTGCGCGCGCTGGCGCGACGCACCTGGGCGTTTTTTGACACCTATATCGGCGACACCAGCCACTGGCTACCGCCGGACAACCTGCAGCTCGATCCGACTCCGATCCTTGCGCACCGCACCTCACCCACCAATATGGGGCTTGCCCTGCTGGCCAATCTGGCCGCACACGACTTCGGCTGGCTCAGCACCACGCGCATGCTCGAACGCGTTGCGCAAACGCTGGCTACGATGCGCGACCTGCCACGACATCGCGGGCATTTCTACAACTGGTACGACACGCAGACGTTGCAGCCGCTGGCGCCGCTGTACATCTCCAGCGTCGACAGTGGCAATTTGGCCGGACACTTGCTGACGCTGCGTCCGGGCCTGCTCGAAGCCATTGATGAGCCGGTGTTCCAGCCGCGCGTGCTGCTTGGCTTGCACGACACGCTTGACGTCCTGCACGACGCTGCCGATGGCGCGGCGAGCAGCGCTTTGCGGCCGATGCAAGCTGCGCTGGATCACGCGCTGGAAAACCCGCCAACCAGCATGAGCGAAGCGGTCGCGGTGCTGCGCGTGCAACTCGAACACGCGCAGGCACTGACTGGCACCCTGAGCATCGAGCCGTTGAGTGAGGCCGGGTTCTGGCTGTCGACACTGCTGCGGCAGTGCACGGACCTGTATGAAGAAGCGCTGGGCCTGCAACTGGACCCGCCTCCAGACGACGACGGCAACTTCGGTATTCCCACGCTGTTGCAATTGGCGCGTATCGAGCCGCTATGCTGGCCCGGCGCGGCGCAAGCCGAAGACATCCGCGAACGCGCACGCGAACGTATCCGTGCGCTTGAACAGGTCGCCCAGACTGCGGGCGAGTTGTCGCTGATGGACTACGGGTTTCTGTACGACAACGCGCGTGATCTGCTGGCCATCGGTTACAACGTCGACGACCGGCGCCTGGATCCGAGCTATTACGACTTGCTCGCGTCAGAAGCGCGCCTGGCGAGTTTTGTCGCCATCGCCCAGGGTGAACTGCCGCAGGAAAACTGGTTTGCGCTGGGGCGTCTGCTGACCACCAGCGGCGGCGCACCCGTATTGTTGTCGTGGACCGGCTCGATGTTCGAGTACCTGATGCCGATGCTGGTGATGCCCACCTACGAAGGCACACTGCTGGATCAAACCTGCCGCGCCGCCGTGGCCCGCCAGATCGAATACGGCAATCAGCTCAACACGCCGTGGGGCGTTTCCGAATCCGGCTACAACACGCGCGACACCCATCTGACCTATCAGTACCGCGCATTTGGCGTACCCGGGCTCGGGCTGAAACGCGGACTGGGCGAGGACGTGGTGATCGCGCCGTACGCCACCGCGCTGGCGCTGATGGTGAATCCGCGCGCGGCTACGCGCAACCTGCAGCGCCTGGCTGATGCCGGTGCCGCCGGGCGCTTCGGCATGTTCGAGGCCATTGATTACACCCCGGCGCGCTTGCCGCTGGGGCAGACTTCGGCGCTGGTGCATTCGTACATGGTCCATCACCAGGGCATGAGCCTGCTTGCACTCGAGTACGCGCTGCTGGGCCAACCGATGCAACGGCGGTTCGAGTCTGACCCGCAATGCCGCGCCACGATGCTGTTGTTGCAGGAGCGCATCCCCCGGACGGCCGCCGAGTACCTGCACGCCACGAGTTTTCCCGCAATGAGCGGAAGCCAGCGTACGGTGGAGGCACGCTTGCGCGTATTCACCGATCCGGATCGCCCGCGCCCGGCGCTGCAACTGCTGTCCAACGGTCGTTACCACGTCATGATCAGCAGCGCCGGTGGTGGTTACAGCCGGCGTCACGACTTGGCCGTGACGCGTTGGCGCGAAGACATCACGCGCGACAACTGGGGTACATTCTCCTATTTGCGGGACGTGGCCAGCGGTGCGTACTGGTCCACTGCCTACCAGCCGACGGCGCGCAAGACTGAACTGTTCGAGGCAATCTTCTCCGACGCGCGAGCGGAATTTCGCGTGCGCGAGCGCGATTTCGACACGCACACCGAGATCGTGGTGTCGCCGGAGGACGACATCGAACTGCGCCGCACGCGCATCACCAACCGCAGTCGCATGCGCCGCACCATCGAGCTGACCAGTTACGCCGAAGTGGTGCTGGCCCCGGCTATCGCCGACACGCTGCATCCTGCTTTCAGCAAGTTGTTCGTGCAGACCGAACTGGTGGCGGCGTTGCAGGCGATCGTGTGCACCCGGCGGCCGCGTGCGCAGGGCGAAGCCGTGCCGTGGATGTGCCATCTGCTGGCGGTGCACGATGCCGACATTGACGAGATTTCCTACGAAACGGACCGCGCCCGCTTCATCGGTCGTGGGCGCGACCTTGCCGAACCGCGTGCGCTGGACCCCGATTGCGTGCGGCTGTCCAACGCCTCTGGTTCCGTGCTTGATCCGATTGTGGCGATCCGCTGCCGCATCACCCTGGAACCCGAGCAGTCGGCGATGGTGGATCTGGTCACCGGCGTGGCGGACACACGTGAGGCGTGCCTGCAACTGATCGGCAAGTACCGTGATCGGCACCTCGCCGACCGCGTGTTTGATCTGGCCTGGACACACAGCCAGGTGCTGCTGCGCCAGCTCAATGCCAGCCTCGCCGACGCGCAGATGTACGAGCACATGGCCACCGCCATCATTTACCCCAACGCCCAGTTGCGTGCCGGCGCAAGCGTGCTGCGCAACAACCGACGCGGACAATCCGGGCTGTGGGGGCAGGCGGTCTCGGGTGACCTGCCGATCGTGCTGCTGCGCATCGGCGACGTGGCGCGCATCGAACTGGTGCGCCAGTTGGTGCAGGCCCACGCGTACTGGCGGCTGAAGGGACTGGCCGTTGATCTGGTGATCTGGAACGAGGACCGCGTCGGCTATCGCCAGGAGCTGCAGGACCAGATCATGGGCCTGATTGCCTCCGGCAGCGAAGCCAGCCAGCTCGACCGCGCCGGTGGCATCTTCGTGCGCCCGGCGCAGCAACTGTCCAGCGAGGATCGCATGGTGGTGCAAGCCAGCGCGTGCCTCGTGCTGACCGACAGCCACGGAACGCTGGCCGAGCAACTCACGCGCCGCCACGTGGAGGAAATCCACGTGCCGCGTTTTACCCCGGAAAAGCCGCGACGCGCCGCCGAGCCATTAGCCGACGATGTGGTGCACATGCACTGGAACGAGCCCGAGCGCGAGCTGCAACTGGCCAATCGTCACGGCGGTTTCAACGCCGACGGCGACGAATACGTCATCAGCTTGCGTGCTGGCGAAGCCACGCCCGCACCGTGGGCCAATGTGCTGGCCAATCCGTATTTCGGCACGGTGATCTCCGAGAGCGGAAGCGCCTACACCTGGGGCGAGAATGCCCACGAGTTTCGTCTTACGCCATGGGCCAACGATCCGGTCAGCGACCGCAGTGGCGAAGTGCTGTATCTGCGGGACGAGGAAAGCGGCCGCGTATGGTCACCCACGCCGCTGCCGTGTGCGGGCACCGGCAGCTACGTCACGCGGCATGGCTTCGGCTACAGCGTGTTCGAGCACAGCGAGGACGGTATCCGCTCCGAGCTGTGGATATTCGTGGCGCTGGATGCGTCGGTGAAATTCTCCCGCCTGCTGCTGCGCAACCTTTCGGGCCGACCCCGCCGCATCAGTGTCACCGGCTACGTTGAATGGATGCTCGGTGACCTTCGTGAGAAAACCGCCATGCACGTGGTCACCGAAGCCGACCCGGTGAGCGGCGTACTGCTGGCGCACAACGCGTACAACACCGAATTTCCCGAGCGTGTGGCGTTCTTCGACGTGGACGATCCTGGCCGCAGCATTGGCGGCGACCGCGGTGAATTCATCGGTCGCAACGGCAGCCTGCGCGCACCGGAGGCGCTCACGCGTGAGTATCTGTCCGGGCGCCTGGGCGCCGGAATGGACCCTTGCGGCGCCTTGCAGATCACCGTGGAGCTGGAGCCACGCACGCAACAGGAGCGGGTGTTCCGACTGGGGCTTGGTCGCGACCGGGCAGATGCCCTGGCACTCGTGCAGCGCTTTCGCGGCGTCGGTGCCGCGACGCAGGCGCTGGAAAAAGTACGCACGCATTGGCGTCATACCCTCGGCGCCGTGCATATCCGCACCCCCGAGCCGGCACTGGACGTGCTGGCCAACGGCTGGTTGATGTACCAGACCATTGCCTGCCGGATGTGGGCGCGCAGCGGTTACTACCAGTCCGGCGGCGCGTTCGGCTTTCGCGATCAGTTGCAGGATGCGATGGCCCTGCTGCACGCGGCGCCAGAGCTCACCCGCGAGCAACTGGTGCGCAGCGCCGCGCACCAATTCGCCGAAGGCGACGTGCAGCACTGGTGGCATCCACCCCAGGATCGCGGCGTACGCACGCGCTGTTCCGACGACTACATGTGGCTGCCGCTGGCCACCAGTCGCTACGTGCTGGCCACGCACGACACCGGCGTACTGGATGAAAGTATTGGCTACATTACCGGGCGTCCGCTGCATCCCGGGGAGGAGTCGTACTACGACTTGCCGCATCCTTCCGGGCGGGACGAGTCGCTGTACCAACATTGCCAGCGAGCGATCGAGCATGGCCTGGAGCGCGGTGCGCACGGCCTGCCGCTGATCGGCAGTGGCGATTGGAACGACGGCATGAACCGCGTTGGCGAAAACGGTCGCGGCGAAAGTGTGTGGCTGGGCTTCTTTTCCTGCGAAGTGCTCACGCGCTTTGCCGAAGTCGCGCGGCTGCACCACGACGAAGCCTTTGCCCAGCGCTGCCTGGCCGAAGTGGCCAAGCTGCATGCCGCACTGGAACTGCACGGCTGGGACGGGGCGTGGTACCGACGCGCGTACTTCGATGACGGTACCCCGCTGGGCTCCCACACAAATCTGGAATGCCGCATCGACTCCATCGCGCAAAGCTGGTCCGTGCTGTCCGCTGCGGCGCCGCCGGCGCGTCAGCGCCAGGCGATGGCATCACTCGATGCCCATCTCGTGCGCCGCGACGCCGGTCTGGTGCAACTGCTTGATCCGCCGTTCGACAAGTCACCGCTCGACCCCGGCTATATCAAGGGCTATGTCCCCGGCGTGCGGGAAAACGGCGGCCAGTACACCCACGCCGCGATCTGGGCGACGATGGCGTTTGCGACACTCGGTGACAGCTCACGCGCGTGGGAATTGCTGCGCATGATCAACCCGGTCAACCACGGCAGTGATCCGGAACGCATGGACATTTACAAGGTTGAGCCATATGTGGTCAGCGCCGATGTTTACGCCGTCGCCCCCCACGTCGGCCGCGGCGGCTGGAGCTGGTACACCGGCTCTGCCGGCTGGATGTATCGCCTGATGGTCGAATCCCTGCTCGGCCTGCACCTGGAGGCCGCACGCCTGCGCTTTGCGCCCGTGCTGCCAACCGAGTGGGAGGGGTTCGAGCTGGACTACCGCTACCG
>JBDSWR010000030.1:0-94414 GCA_039926605.1 Rhodanobacter sp.
GCTGAAGCACCCAGCAATGCCGGAATGTCTCCGTCGACTTCGGGGTTCAACGACACCACCGTGGCGACCACCTGCACTTCATTGCGAAAGCCGTCAGGGAACAACGGGCGCAATGGGCGATCAATCAGGCGAGAAGTAAGCGTTTCCTTCTCGGTCGGCCGACCTTCACGCTTGAAGAAGCCGCCGGGGATTCGGCCGGCAGAATAAAACTTCTCCTGATAGTCGACGGTGAGCGGGAAGAAATCCTGCCCTTCGCGCGCTTTCGCGGCTGCGACCACCGACACCAGCACGACGGTACCACCCATGCTCACGATCACCGCACCGGATGCCTGGCGGGCGATTTCGCCCGTCTCCAGCGTGACCTCATGACTACCGTACTGGAATGACCTGGTTACTTTCGCCACTGTGATTCTTCCTATTTTGCAGGAGTGCGGCGATGGACTGCCGCCTTGGACTTTCTGGTTTGTCGACGAACGCGCGAATTAACGGCGCAAGCCGAGGCGTTCGATCAGTGCTTGATAGCGCGCCAGGTCGCGATCCTTCAGATAGCTGAGCAGGCGCTTGCGTTGGTTGACCAGCTTCAACAGACCACGGCGGGAATGATGATCCTGCTTGTGGTCCTTGAAGTGCCCGCCGAGGTGTTCGATGCGCGCAGACAACAGCGCCACCTGAACTTCCGACGAGCCGGTGTCATTCGGCGCACGGCCGAAATCAGCAACAATCTTGCCGGTTTGTTCTGCGGTAAGAGACATGGGTATGCAGTTCCTTGAAAGGCGACGCGAAGCTTGCGCTTGCGTCCTCGCAATGAGGCAAGCGCAAGCTTCGTCTGGAGGGGCGATAAACGAGTGAAAGCGTTGAAACAACTTGCCTATTCTACTGACCCGAGCGGTGTTTCAACAAGGGCGGCGACTGCCGGCATGGCAAACCGCGTATCCGCCGGCAAATGGAAACCGCGCACGATCCGCGTGCAACCTCCAGCGTCGAGCTCGAGTACCGCCAACAATGCACCATCAACAGCAAATGCCGCGCAGCGTCCCACTGGGTGCGGAGGCGCCAGCACGATTTGCTGACCCCGAGAAATTGCCTGCGCTTGCTCGACATCCAGATACACTGTGGGGAGGTCCGCAAGCCCCGTTGCCACTGGCAAGAGCCAGCCCAGCAGCACTTCATCACTGATGGCAGCGGCGTGTTCCAGTTGTTCCATGGTGACCATCTGCGGATCGCGAAACGGCGCCAGCCAGAGCCGCCGCAGTGCACTGACGTGCGCGCCGCAACCCAGGTCCGTACCCAGATCTGCCACCAGCGAGCGCACATAGGTGCCAGACCCACACTCAACATGCAATTGCAGTGTGTCGCCTGTACGTGCAAGCAAGTCGAGTCGATAGACATCGACCTCGCGCGCCGGAATATCCACTTCGTCACCGCGCCGCGCCTTCACGTAAAGGCGCTCACCGCCCTGCTTGAGCGCCGAATACAGCGGTGGCACCTGCGAAATGCGGCCGCGCAACTTGCCCAGCGCGGTCTCCAGCGTGAGCGCATCCAGTACCGGTACGGGCCGGCGCACCAGTACCGCACCTTCCCGGTCGCCAGTGTCGGTGGTTATCCCCAATTGGCATTCGGCGACATACGCCTTGCGTGCACCAAGCAGGTCGCCGGCAAGCTTGGTGGCTTCGCCAAAGCACAACGGCAGCAAGCCGCTGGCTTGTGGATCGAGTGCGCCGGTGTGCCCACCTTTCACTGCGCGCAGCAAACGCCGTACGGATTGCAGCGCCTGGTTGGAGCTCAAGCCCAATGGTTTGTCGAGCAGGACGATCCCGTGCACATCGCGCAAGCGCGCACGTGCGGCACGCTTCAGCGCCTGCCGCGCGCGAGCTTCAGTCCTGCGCGTCATCGCTCGGTGGAGTCACACTCCGCGTCTGCCCACGCAGCAAGGTTTCAATGCGCTCGCCCTTGTCCACGGAGTCGTCGTACTTGAACTTCAGCTCCGGCACCCGGCGCATGCGCATGCCGCTGTGGGCGAGCGAGCGGCGGATCTCATAGGCGATCAGGTTCAGTTCCTTGACTGCCGGTAATCCGGTTTCCGGCAGCAGTGCTGTTACCCACACGGTCGCGAAATCCAGATCGCGGGTAATTTCCACATCGGACACACTGACCGAAGGCAGCCCATGATCACGCACGGCCGCATGTACCAGCAAGCCGAGCTCACGGCGCAGCTCGGCACCGATGCGGTCAGTCCGTTTGAAATCGCGAGATGGCATGGGGAAACCTGACTAGTGGGTCAAGAGCAGGAACCAGGAGCGGGAGCGCGCATCAAGCCTCAATACGTCGTCCCCGCTTCCTGTACGCATACCTGCCTTACAGCGTCCGTGCGACTTCGGTGCGTTCAAAGCACTCGATCTGATCGCCCGGTTTGACGTCGTTGTATTGCTTGACCGCGATGCCGCAATCCACGCCACTGCTCACCTCGTCAACCAGTTCCTTGAACCGGCGCAGAGATTCCAGCTCGCCTTCAAAGATGACGACATGGTCGCGCAACACGCGAATCGGCTTGCTGCGCTTGACCACGCCCTCGGTCACGCGGCAACCGGCGACCGCACCAAACTTGGAACTGCGGAACACCTCGCGGACCTCGGCCACACCAATGATCTCTTCGCGCACTTCCATGCCGAGCAGACCGGTCGCCGCCTGCGTCACCTGATCGATGACGTCATAAATGATGGAAAAATAGCGTACATCGACTCCGGCGGCCTCGATCACCTTGCGCGCGGACGCATCGGCACGCACGTTGAAGCCAATCAACAGCGCCTTCGATGCAGCCGCAAGGGTGGCGTCCGATTCACTGATGCCACCCACGCCGGACGCAACCACGCTGACCCGCACGCGCTCGTTGCCGATCTGCGTCAACGATTCGCGCAACGCCTCGACGGAACCCTGCACATCGCCCTTGACCAGGATGTTGAGCGTCTGTTGCTCGTCACCCTGGCCCATCTTGGCGATGATGTCCTCGAGCCGATTGGCCTTGCTGACCATGCGCGTGGCCCGGCGTTTCTGCTGGCGCTCCTCGGCCACCTCGCGCGCAAGGTGTTCGTCTTCGACACACACAAAGTCATCGCCGGTTTCCGGTACGCCAGACAACCCCAGCACCTGCACTGGAATCGACGGGCCCGCCGACGCTACTTGTTTGCCACTGGCATCAATCAGCGCGCGCATGCGCCCGTATTCGACTCCGCATACCACAAAGTCGCCCTTCTTCAGGGTGCCCTGCTGCACCAGCACCGTCGCTACCGGGCCGCGGCCTCGATCCAGACTGGATTCGATCACGACGCCGGTGGCATGGCCATCCACGACTGCCTGCAGCTCCATCACTTCCGCCTGGACGGAAATGGCGTCAAGCAAGTCCTCGACACCCATGCCGGTTTTTGCCGACACGGGGACAAATTGCACATCGCCACCCCAATCCTCGGGTACGACGTCCTGCTTCACCAGGCCCTGTTTGACGTTGTCCGGGTTGGCGCCTTCCTTGTCCATCTTGTTGACCGCAACGATCAACGGCACCTTGGCGGCGCGCGCGTGATTCACTGCTTCAATCGTCTGCGGCATGACCCCGTCGTCGGCTGCCACCACCAGCACCACGATATCGGTGCTCTGCGCGCCACGTGCGCGCATGGAGGTAAACGCGGCATGCCCGGGGGTGTCGATGAACGTGATCACGCCCTTGGACGTGTTCACATGATATGCACCAATGTGCTGGGTAATGCCTCCCGCTTCGCCGGACGCAACCTTGGTGCGCCGGATGAAGTCCAGCAATGAAGTCTTGCCGTGATCCACGTGGCCCATGATGGTCACAACCGGCGGACGTGGGGATTTTTCACCTTCCAGCTCGGCTGTATGGGTGTGCGCAGCCAAAGTCTGCTCGGCATCGTTCTGAGTGTCTGCCACCGGCGTATGCCCGAGTTCCTCGACCACCAACACCGCCGTGTCATGGTCAATGCTCTGGTTGATGGTGGCCATCACGCCCATCTTGAACAGTGCCTTTACCACTTCCGATCCCTTGACTGCCATCTTCTGCGCCAACTCGGACACGGTATTGGTATCGGCCACCGGGACCTCGCGCACTACCGGCGCGGTAGGCCGGGAAAACCC
The DNA here is from genome assembly GCA_039926605.1 of Rhodanobacter sp. GTDB lineage: Bacteria > Pseudomonadota > Gammaproteobacteria > Xanthomonadales > Rhodanobacteraceae > Rhodanobacter. The sequence continues at coordinate 4,144 of JBDSWR010000030.1, forward strand.
GTGCGGACCGGCTGGTGCACTGCTCCCGCGTGAAGGCTCATGCCCGCCGCGCATGGTTCTACCGCGCTTGCTGCCCGAAGAACGGCGCGCCCGGTCAGCCTCGCTCAGGTGCATCTGGCCACCACCAAAGCGCTTGCCGGGCGTGCCGCGACTCTCCCGACCGCTTTCGCCACGCTCGCGCTCACGGCTTCCGTGTTTGGCCTTGCCATGAGCGGCATCAGCCCCCGCACCCGCTGCAGGGAGCGTTGCTGCGCCGGACGACCTGGTCGGCGCGGGTTTGCTGGCAGCCACAGGTGTCGGCTTGGCCACCGGCTTGACCAGCTTTTCGCGCTTGTGCGGTGGTTGAATGCGCGGAATGATCATGCCCAACTCACGCTGATCGATACTTTGCACGGCACTGCGAGAGTCGCCGCTTTCCGGCACCACAGGCTCGGGTGACGGTTCCACCGGGCGCTCCACCACCGGCGCTGGCGCTGGCTCTGGCGTTGGCACCGGCTCAGGTGCAGCCGGCTCCGGCGTGGCGTCAGCTACATGGGCAGGGCTTGGCTTGCGTGCCACTTTCGCCTTGTGCTCAACTACCGTCTGCTGTTGTGCTTGCGCATCCTGTTGACGGAGCTCGGCGGCGGCAATCCGCTCGTGCTCTTCACGCTCGCCTCGCAGGCGGGATTCCTCCAGCTTGCGTACGGCGTCCTCGCGCTCCGGCTCGGCGTTGGCTTCTTCTACAATGACGCTGCGCTTGACGTAAGTGCGCTTGGCACGTACTTCGACGTTGACCGTCTTGGCCGTGCCTGCAGCACCGCGCGGGCCGGGTGTGGCGACCCTCAACTCACCTACAGTGCGCCGCCGAAGGGTGACGTGGCGCGGTCCGCTGTCAGCTCCCGCAGCCGTATCGTCCTTGGCATTGCTGCGACGCAGGAAACCCAGCAGTTTCACTTTTTCAGTGCTGCTGATCACCTGCTCCGGATCGGAGAATTTCATGCCCGCAGCGTCAAGTTGCGTGAGCAGCTTGTCACTGGGCATACCCATTTTCTGGGCGAGTTGTTTGATCGTGACGTCCGACATCGTGTTCTCTGCTCCGCCGTTCCCGCGCTTGTCTTGCGTGTGCAGCCCAGTATCGGCGCCGCCATCTCCACCCATCGTGAAAGCCTACGAAGCTTTCGCGGCGCACCCATCCGGGGCGCCGCCGTGTGGCATCAGCCACCATGCTCCAGACGCTCGATCATCGGCGCACGAGCCGTCATGATCAGCGCCGCTGCATGTTCTTCATCCATGCCGTCGATGTCGATCAGGTCGTCCACCGCCAGGTCAGCCAGATCATCCACTGTACACACCCCGCGCTCGGCCAGAATTTGCGCCGTCGCGTCGTCCATACCTTCCATGGCCAGCAACTCGGCGGTTGGTTGCTCGCCGGATGCACCTTCTTCTTCAGCCAGTGCCTCGACCAGCAACGCGTCGCGTGCACGAGCGCGCAACTCCTCGACGATGTCTTCGTCGAAGCCTTCCACTGCCAGCAACTCGGCGCTGGGCACGTAGGCAATTTCCTCGACGCTGGAGAAGCCCTCCTGCACAAGGATAACGGCAATCTCGTGATCCACCTCGAGTTTGTCCATGAACAGCTCGCGTGCTGCCTCTTGTTCGGACTCACTCTTGGCGGTCACCTGATCCTGTGTCATCACATTGAGCTGCCAGCCGGTGAGTTTGCTGGCCAGGCGTACGTTCTGTCCGCCACGACCGATCGCCTGGGACAACTTGTCCTCGGCCACGGCAATGTCCATCGAATGCTTTTCCTCATCCATGATGATCGACTGCACTTCGGCCGGCGCCATCGCATTGATCACGTATTGCGCCTGATTCTCATGCCACAAGATGATGTCTACGCGCTCGCCATTGAGATCGTTGGACACCGCTTGCACACGTGATCCGCGCATGCCGATGCACGCGCCGATCGGATCGGTGCGACTGTCGTGCGCGACCACCGCAATCTTGGCGCGATCGCCCGGGTCGCGCGCACAGCCCTTGATCTCCACCAGGCCCTGCCCGACTTCCGGAACCTCGAGCTTGAACAGCTCCATCATGAATTCCGGTGCCGCACGCGACACGAAAAGCTGCGGTCCACGCGGTTCCGAGCGCACTTCGTAAAGGTAGCCACGCACGCGATCACCCACACGCGCCGATTCCCGCGGTATGGTCTTGTCGCGCGGAATGAACGCCTCGGCATTGCTGCCCAGGTCAAGATACAGATTGCCCCGCTCTACCCGCTTGACGATACCCGTCACGAGCTCACCCACGCGATCGGCAAATGCATCCACCACCTGCTGGCGCTCGGCCTCACGCACGCGCTGCACGATCACCTGCTTGGCAGCCTGCGCGGCAATGCGCCCGAACTCGGCGTTCTCGACTTGCTGCTCGATGTACTCCCCGACCTGCGCCTCAGCACGCTCTTCCACCGCATCCATCAGGCGGAGCTGGAAAAACGGCGACTCCATTTCACCATCGTCCGCGATGACTTCCCAGCGGCGAAAGGTCTCGTACTCGCCGGTGTCCCGATCAATCAACACGCGGATGTCCGGCTCTTCGTCGGGATAGCGTTTCTTGGCGGCCGACGCAAGCGCGGCTTCCATTGCCTCGAAAATGACTTCCAGAGGCACGCCTTTTTCGTTGGCGACCGCGTCGACGACTAGCAAAAGTTCTTTGCTCATTGCAGCAACTCCACAGGCGCCTTGCGGCGTCCAAATCGATCTGATGAATTCATCTTGCGGGCTTGCGCGCCGCTGGTTTTACGCCCCGCTTGGGCTGCGGGGCATAACCCAGCGCCACCCAGTCGGGCACCACACGCGCCGTTTCCACCAGCGCGTGATCGAACTGCCAGGTCCTGCCTTCCGCTTCCAGCAAAATCTGTTCGCCATCCACGCTTGCCACCTTACCGCGCAAACGCCGCCGGCCGTCCTGCGGCACGTTGAACAACAACTTCACTTCCTGCCCGATCGCGCCGGCAAACTGCGATGCGGTAAACAGAGGGCGATCGATGCCCGGAGAAGACACTTCCAGCACGTAGTGTCCGGGAATCGGATCGTCCACATCCAGCAACGCTGACAACTCGCGACTTGCCCTTTCACACTGATCAACACTGACAGCGGGCGGCGCCATGCTGTCGCGATCCTCAGCGCCTGTCCCAGACACATCCGGCGCGGCGCCCTCAAGCAGATCCAGATACACCCGCAGCGTGCTCTGTCCCTGCCCCGGCAAAAACTCCACACCGAGGCAGCGCAGACCCAGTTCGGTCAGCGCGGCGCTGAAGCGTAGTGCCAATGCCTGCGTATCCATCGATCCGCGTCCTTTGTCGCCAGAAACAAAAAATGGGCTCCAACGGCCCATTCCCTTGCTACACCATCCGTCATCCAGATGCATCGTGGAGGGCGCGCCACCTGCCTGGTCCAGCGCCGGCAGCGCTCGTACCCAACAAAAAAGCCTCACAAGGAGGCTTTCTCTACATCAAGAAAGATCTGGTAGCGGGGGCGCGCTTCGGTCTCTATCTTACAGAGCCCTTGCGCGTGCCTCTTACCCGCTCAGAGTCGGCAGAGACTACACCAGCCCGGCTGGTATGACAACAATAGTGGCCTTGCGCATGGCGTCGGCGCGTTGCCAGGGGGAAAAGAAAGCCGGGCACGTGGCCCGGCCTTCCCTTACATCATCAACCTGGTGTCTGGTGCGGGTCGGCTGACCGCGGGTAGGTGCGCTCTTCCTGAATCACGCCGTCCGCTCTGTGGATCTTCACCGAGATTGTTTTGCCGGCGGCAAACTCCTGAGTCTGCTGAATAACCTCGGCCTTGGTGTCGGCGGTCAGCGTTGCGCGCTGGCCACCGGACGCCTTTAGAGCCCACTGGTCGCCGCGTTTGGTGATGTGATAATCCTTCATCGCGGCTTCCCTCCCTTTGGCTTGTTGGCGGCTTGCGTCAGCGCCGAGCCAGCTACCGTGCGCTGGGCGGGCGTGGACCTCGGGTCACGCAGGATCTTGCTGGCCTGGCTGGCCACACGTGCGCTGGTTTTTTCATTGGTTGGTTTCATTTGAAGGGTTTCCATAGGTTATTAAGGAACCCCGGCTGTGTCATTTGATTGACACAGGGCCAGCCAGATGAGTACCTTGCGCTTGTCACAGCACTCGAGACCATCCGCCGGATTCCACCGGGGCGTTTCGAGCTCACCGAAGCCGTCCAACGTCACAAGTTGGGCGGCTTCTTCACAGAGCCCGCGTCGAGTTAACCGCCTGCGCGTGCCGATGTAAAGTAGCAAGAGGACATTGGGCGCCCGGTTGGCTTCGCGGGCCCTACATTGCCAGCTACCGAATAACGCCCTTGCTGCGCAGCTCGCGCAGGCAGCGGTGTTCACCCTGCCGGATGGTGACCTCGACTTGATACAGACCGATGACGGTGAGTATCCACGCGTCGGTAGGCGCCAGGTCGAGCAGTGTGATCAGCGGCGGGATCGCGGGGAGTTGCGCGGGCGGCGGCGTCTGGTCACAGGTGACCAGCGGCGGCGGCGTTGGCACGGGTACGGGCCGCGTCGAGTTCTGCTTGCACGCCGACAGGGCGAGCACACACAGTGCCAGCAGCAGGCGCAGCCAGGTAGATCGTGTGGATATTGTCGATGGCATCATGGGTGGTTACCTCGATCTGCGGCAGCGCCACGGCCAGCCGGTTGTTCATGGCGACGCCGGCGGCGGCGGCATCTGTAACGTGCTGCTGGGCCTGCGTCTGCGCGGTGGCGGCGGCGATCGCATCGGCCGCGATCACCTGCTGGCGGCCGGCTTCAAACTGCCGGGCGCCGTAGGCGTGGATGCTGTGCCATATCCACCACGCCAGCAGCAGCACGACGAGGACAGCCACTATCTGGCGCCAGTTGCGCACGGAGAACGCCAGAACACGAGCCAGCGCGCTCATTCGTCCGCCACTTTCTTGGTTACTACGCTGTCGCCGACATTCGCGGCGAAGTACAGGCCGATCACCCAGGTGGTGAAGCTGACCCACTGCGCCGAGTCAATCTTGCCGAGCAGTAGCAGGCCGAGCGCGGTGACGAACGCGCCCAGCGTGAGCTTGAACTTGCTGTGCAGGAACCAACCCGTCACGGGAAACTCGCATGCTTGTGACCAAGACACCAATCACGGTCATAGATACGGCGGATGACCAGCCCTTTCATGCGCTTGCCGCCGCCCTTGGTCCATCCATCTGGCCAGCCGTCGGCGCCGGTAGCGTCGGTGAGCTGGGTGCACATGCCGAAGTAATCACCGACCTGCGCTTTGCGCTGGAGCGTGGACCCGCAGACGACCTTCGGGCCCACGTTGAACGCGGCATCAGCCAGTGCGCCGATGTGGTCGGGGTTGGTCAGCATCGGCAGGCAACGCTCGACGGTAAGCGCGGCTTCGATGCGATCGTCCAGGCTGAAGGCGTCGCACTGCGCCGGTGTGGCCTTGTCGCCGGCTTTGACGCCGCGCGTGTGGCCGTCGCAGATCGTCCACACTTTGCCTGATGTGTCGAAATACGCCACCGAAACGCCCTGCTGCAGCGGAGCCGGCTCGAAGTGGTGTACCACGGGGCCAATGGCGATGGCGGCGGCGAGTACTGCGCCGCTTACGGCGCCGGTGACGGCAAGCTTGGTGCTGGTCTTAGCCATTCGGCTGGCGCCGTGACGTCAGCGTGCCACCGCGCGAGCGCTTGCGCTCACACGGCTCACGTCGGCGGAACAAGGTAAACCGCGCTATCAGGATCAGCACGCACACCAGCGCGCCGCCTGCCCATATCTGCCAACGGGGGATGGTGTTGAACCACTGCGATATCACGTCGAGCCAGGGGATGATGTCGCCAACGCCGGAGAGAAACGCACCCGTGCCGGCGAATAGTGCGCCGATGGCGGCGACCCACGCGGACGTGAGCTTGAACTTGCGGTGCCAGTCGTCGCTGCGCTGCACCTTCATGGGTGCCGCCAGCTATTGGGCTTGTCGGCGAGGTGATCATTGCGCGCGTCGTCGGCGTCTTGTCGACGCTTCAGCTCGATCTGCCCGGCCTTTAGCGCAGTTACATCGTCGCGCAGTCGCGGCACGTCGACGACGGTTGCTTGCACGCTCAATATCTGCTGGCTCAGCGTCGCAAACTGCGCCCGAGCATCACTGGCCGTCTGCGCAATCTGCGCTTGTGACTTGCGCGCGTTATCGGCGATCTGGTCGTGGTTGTTCAGTTGCGCCGCCAGGATGGCGATGATGCCGGTGAGAACCAGCGCGCTCAGGATCGTACGCGCGCCCTGCCATTCTCGGTTTGCACGGTCCGCATCGCGGCGTACGCTCGCGTCGTCGTGTGGATCTTCCGGCGATGCGCTCACGCGGCGATCGCCGAGCGGCCGAGCGCGCTCATCGCGGTGGCGTAGTTATCCACCCAGTCGCGCGGGCGTGGTTTGTCCGGAGTCCACACGCGCACGTAACACGCCCACGCGCCCATGGAGTTATCCGGCGCGGGCAACGGCGCGGCATCCGTGTACAGGTTGAGCCGGGCGAACCCGCACGACAGCAGGTCATCGGCAACAAGGCAGCTATATACGCCACCGGCCGATGCGTCCACACCGCAGCACGCACAAAGCGCGGCCGCCACGTCGCACGTCGACGGGTGCATCAACAGCTTGCGCACCACGCCATCTTGCGCAAACGGCCACAGCCCGCGCGCGGCGTCTTCGCCAGGTTGCATGCGCCTGCGCAGGCCTGATTCCTGCAGCGCAATGGCCAGCAGCAGCACCCGGGCCGCATCGCCGCCCAGTTTCGCCGGCAGCATAGCCAGCGCTGGGTCGATGATGCGCGTCAGCGCGGTCGATGGCAGGATCGGCAGCGCCAGCGTCATGGCTGGTAGGCCGATGTTGATGACGCGGTCAGTGAGTCGCTGTGATGACTGATCATGCGACCAGCATCGCGCTGCGCGCGTGCCAGATTTATCCGAGGTCTGGCACAGTCACCGCCAACCCCGCGGCGCTATCGCTCAGTCATAGATCTCAGCGATCGACACCACTTGGCCGCTGGCGATGATGATCTGCACGGTCTTGCGACCTTGGTCGTAGTCCAGTCGGTAACCCACGGCGCCGCCGTACTTCGTCTCAAGCTGCACACGGCGCTCGGGCTCACCAGCAACGCGCATCACCTTGCCTTCAGAGTCACCCACGGTAATCACTTGCGAGCCAAAGCGCACACTGTCTGACGCCATCGCGGACAGCGACATCAGCAAGCCAGCAAGCAACACGGTCCATCGTTTCATGACGCACTCCCGTTGTGGATACGCCAAGCCTAAACGGTAAGATCGTACGTCGGCAAGTTCGGCGCCGGGCCGGTGATACGGCCAAACTGCACGTACACGTTGCTGCCCACGCCCACATCCGTGCCCTGCGCGCGCAGCGTGCCGCCTTCTGGCGTGGTGAGGCTGCTGGTGCCGTCCGCGTTGATCGCCGACACGGTAGCGATCGTGACGGTTTGCGAGGGCAACAGGCCGGCGAAGCGTTTCCAGACGTCAATGAGCATCGGACAAGTGCCTCTCAAGGGATACGCGCTGCCAGATTTCCAGCGCCTTGTTGTCGGGGCCGCCACGGCGCGCGGAGATGGTGACGCCCACCGTCTGGCCCTGCCACGGGTCGGCGGGATCTTGCACGTCAACGAGCAGCAACGGTGCGTACAGGCCGGACATGCCAGCGGTGACGGTACCCGGCGCAAACAGCGGGATATCCATGTCGACCTGTTCCTGGATGCCGCGATCGCTCAACACGTTGCGCCCGCGTTCGGTGGCCACGTCAGCGGTGACGTTGAGCTGGTCCACCACCTGCGCGGCAAACGTCTGCCCGGCACTGGCCAGCCGCGTGACCTTGGCCAGCACGCCCTGTTGCTGGCCAGCGATGATCACCGCGTCATACATGGGCTTGCTCTGCTGCTGCGCAGTGACGCCCGTGATCCAGTCCAGCGGCAACGCTACATCGGCCACGCCGGCAGACCAGCTCCACGGGCTCACTGGATAACGGCTTTGCACGATCAGTGACGCATCACCCGGCGCCGACTGCACTACCGCACCACGCGCCGCGGCGATCTGCGAGATCACATCAATCGGCGACAGGTCCTGGTAATACCAGACGCCACCAGGCACAACCCAATCCAACCCCTGCCAATCGATCGTGAACGGCAGCGCGCGCTCGCTGATCTCCAGGTTGGCCAATTGCTGGGCAGAGTACGCATCCGCAAACGCTTTCGACCGCTTGGCCGTGTAGTTTTCCGACAGCAGCGCAGTCTGGCTGCGACCTGTCACGGTCACCGCCGCGTTGATGTATTCGCGGCTGCGGTCCCAACCCTCGATGATGGCCGTCCACACGTAGCTGTTCATGGTGATCTCCACCAGCTTCGGCCCATCGCCGTCGGGCTTCAGCTGCGCCACCTGCGTTGGGTCCGCCAGATCCATGCGCAGCGACCAGCACCACGCGTCCACCGACGCCTGCAGATCCACCGACAGCACTTCAATCGGCGTGCGGTCAGGCAGCCGTACAACACTGACATCATTCATGACGATGTAGACCCTGCGAGCAATGGGAATGGGTGGCGGTTCGTTGGGGCTGCCGGTCCAGCCGGAACCGGTCGGCGGTGGATCCGGGCGGCGGTACTGCGTGCCGGGGCCCCAGCGGATGACGTAGCGGGTGTCGGCGGTCGGTGATCGGCCCCATGGGATGATCCAGCGGGGTGGATCGGCGCGGCGGACGATGACGGCGGGGTTTTCGCCCACACCGATCATCACCACGTTGATCGCGGTGGGCGCTGGTGGCGTGTAGCCCGGCCCCAGCCTCACTGTGATGCTGTCGCCAACGGGCGGAACGTACGCCGTCGTCGGCGGCGGCTGGTAGATGCGCGCAGGCAGCGGCGCCGCACCGAACGCAGCAGTGGCACCGCGCTCGCGCGGAAACACCCTGACCCACTGCGCAAGGGCGAAAATCTGCAGGCGGCGTGAGGCCGGTTGCCACATGATGCCGACGTGCCGGTCAGTCGCAAACACCACGTTCCAACGGCTGACGATCACATCCTGTGCGCCACGGCTGAAGCCCCACGCACTACCGCTGGCGCGATCGGCGCTGGCGATGGGTAGCCACGACAACACCGCCGCCGCGCTCGTCCGCTGCGCACCCTGCCAGCGCAGCGCCGCCGCGGCGTCGCGAGCGTCCTGTCGACGCCAACGCGAGTTGACTGGCTGTGCACTGCGCTGTCGAGCGCGGCCGAAGCGGGATGTCACCGCGGCGTAGGTTGCGCCACCTACCGCCGGCGGCGCAGCGCCTCCCAGCATGACTCGAATATCATCACCCACCGGCGGGGTGTAACCGGGCACCAACACTGCCGACACTGCGGTATTGATCGGTGGCACATAATCAACCATCGCACGGCATCAATCAGACGCGACCGGAACGATCGGCCCATGGATAATTGGTTGATACCCATCTGGGCCGACAACGGTGACGTCGCACACATTAGTTTGGTTCACTGACACCGACCACGCACCATTGACATCGGGCACAACAGTCACAATGTGCGCATGCGTAGTCCAATCGCGCACCAGCACGTAATTCGCCGCCACGCCCGTATCCAGCTTCGCGATGCCCGAAACAATCTTTGTCTCGAGCGCAAAAACCCGCCTCTCTTTCAAAGCCCAAGGCGACTGTGTTGGCGCGACCCAATAATCAAACCACGTTGGTCCATCGTCACTGTATTGCACGCGAAACTCTTTCGGCATTCGGCCAAGTACTGAGTTGTCTGCGGCAGTCATTGACACCGCGCGCACCATCGTCGACGCACCCAAATCAGCGGCGATCCAGTGAGACGTCTGCGAGAGCGAATGCCAGAACGTCGCTATGTTGTTGTCCACCGCATACTTTGGGGCGTATTGCGCCGCGTACGTGCTGCTCGCCGTCATGGGTGTTGCCGGCGTGGTCAAATCCGTTCCGTCGAATACAGTCAATAACTCCAATTCCGCCAAATTTATGTAATTTGGGCTGGCGTTGATCGTCGCATCAACGAAAATGCGCCAATATCGGTGCGCAACGGCCATTACGCTGCATCTCCACGCATCTGCAACCGGAATGCATCATCAATCAGCGCCTGCGCGCCAGGCAACACGGTGCGCGCCACCCAGATCGGTGCGTTCGGTCCAATGGTATTGAAGCGAACTACATTATTTACTCCCCAACCACTACCCCACCCACCCACGCGTAGCACAAAATACGGAGCGCCAGTCACCGGATTAATGGGCGCTGCGTCCTGCGCGATGTTAAACGTGCCAATCTGCCCCAACGTCTCCCCAACAATATTACCAGTTGAAGCCGATGTAAAAATCAACGCCCACCGCTGCGTGACGCTGTTGGCGTTGACCAGCTCCAGCGGATACGTGCCACGGTTGTACTGCGCCGTGGTGCCTGAACCGCTCAGCGTGTCGCTGTAATTGCCCTGCCACGTCTGCTGGCTGAAAAACACGGGGTTCTGCGCTTGCAGATCACCGAACAACAGCCCGCTGCTGCACTTGGCACCCACGGGGTAATCCCGACTCAGCGCCGAGCCCAGGCTGATCTGGCCGTTCAGTTCGACGCTGGTGGCCAACAGCATGTCTTCCACGGTGTACTGGACTGCCAGCGGCGCGATCAAGCCCGCCGCGGTGTAGGTGCCGCTGGCGGTGATGATGGCGGTGGTCATGTCGACGGTGTAGTTGCTGATGTCCATCGCGGTGCCGGCGGCGTCGACGATGGTGGCTTGCGACACGGGCGCGTCGGGTAGGGTCATGGTGTTGCCGGCGGCGAAGCCGGTGGTGAGCGCCACAGTGCGATCGTCATGCACGATCACGACGTTGCCATCGCGAAAGATCGGCACGCGGCCGGTGAGTGGCAGGCGCACGGGGTCAATGCCCAGCAGGTCGGCATCCAGCGGCAGCGTGGTTTGCACTACGGCGTTGAAACGGATGGTGCTGGGGTCAACAAGGATGGGCTTCCACACCGTGGTGCCGACGACGTTGGCCGCGTCATACCACGGCTCGTTTTCATTGCCGGCGGCGGTGACGTAGCTGCCAAAGGCCACTTGCGCCCAACCCATGTCGTTGTTGACGGTGCCGCCCACAAACGCGCCCGCAATGGCGCCATTGCTGTTGGATGATGCCGAGATCAACACTCCGGTGTCGCTGCGGTTGGCCTGCACGTAAAACGAAGCCGGCCGCAGCGGGGAGCCGGGCGTGCGGAAGGTGGCGGCGCTGGTCGGCATGATGCCGTACTGGCTCACCAGCGATACCAGCGCCACCGCACCGCCGGTGCTGCTGCCGTAATTGGTCAGCGTGACCTCGCCTGTGGCGTAGTTGATGGTACCGGCCTGGGTGGCACTGCCCGTCGCTGGGTCCATATCGCGCAGGATGATGCCGCTGCGGTCGATGTAGGTTTTGCCGCCCCACGTGAACCACACGCTACCGGGCAGGATCGGGTCCACCAGCGTGCGGTTGAGCACAAAGCTGATGCCCGGGTAATCAATGCCTTCCAGTTGCGCGGTTTCCGTGCCACTGACGCGCGTGGCGTTGAACTGCACCAGCGGCGACGACACAAACGTGCCCTGGCCTTCCACCGCGGTCCACGTGCCGGCCAGATAAATGCCGCCAAGCGCCGATTGCGTAAAGCGATCGACGCCGGTGATGGTGAATTCGGTCGACCACAGCCCGCCCGGCTGGATCGTGACATGTCCGGTCGTGTAGTCCACCGTGCCGGCGTTGACGCCAATGATCGGCAGGTTGCCGATCTGCCCGCCGGTGCGCCGATATTTGGGACCGAGCTCCGGCGCGCTGACGATCCCACCGGCGCCGTCATCTTTCCAATACATCAGCGTGGCATTGGCTGCGGTCGACGCGCTGAAACCGGCCACCTGCCCAGACAACGCCCCCGGCTTCAGCGGCAACACATCAGCCGGCAGGTCGAATGTAAGCGTGCCACCGCCGAAGCTGCCGCCGACGGAACCCTGCATGCCGTCGGCTTGCGTATACGCGATGTTGATCTTGGCGCTGGAATCGGGGAACGCGCCCGCTGCCGGCTTCATGACCACGGTGCCATTGAGCGCGATGACGGTACCGGTGCCGTCGCCAGTAATTGCGCCGTTGCTGTCCGTCGTGGCGGTTTTGGTGGCGCCGCCACTGGTCCACGACAGCGTCAACGTGCCCGGTTTGATCGGCCAATGCGCCACCTGAAACATCAGGACGGGGTCGGTAACGGTCAGGTCACCGCCATGCTGCTCGAAACTGGTTGGATCACCCCACGCGTAGATGATTTTGCTGCCGACATCCGGCAACGCGCCGAGCGTCACTGTGACATTGCCGCTGGTGTAATCGATCGTACCGGTGCCCGACGCGCTGGCGTCGCCGGTAACCGTGCCATCCGCGGCCTTGTCCGTCAGCGTGTACCACTTGGCGAGATACCGAAACGACACGCTGAGCGTGCCCGGCGCCGGCGAAGTCGGCAGCGTTACGACATACACCGTACCTTGCGTGCCCAGCGTCACATCCTGCGCAAAGGTACGGCTGGCGCCGCTGTACGTGGCTGCCGGGATAAACGTACCGCCGTTGACGTTCGGGCCCGACACACGCCCCGCTTCGTAATCCACTGCACCGACGTTGGCCGCGCCGAGCATCAGGTTGCCGGCGCCGTCGTCTTTGCCGGTACCGCCGCTGATGGTGGCCTGCACGCTTGTTGGCAGGATGCCGCGCAACTGATAACGCGGCGACGCGCCCGTGGTCAACGCCTGGGCAACCGCCGCGGCAATGTAGCTCAACGACAGCCCGGGCGTGGCACCGGCTACCGCGACCTCGCGCGTGGTACTCGGCACCAGTTGCGCGGTGATGGATTCCACCGTCACCGCCAGATCGTTGGCAGTCGCCGGAGCGCTGAGGCGGCTCACACCGAAATAGCTGCTGGCATCTGCCACGGTGACGCTGCGCATGCGCGTTGGCGGTACAACGCTGCTCAGGCGGCTGGCTTCGGCGCCGATGTAAGTGGCGCGCAGGCCGCTGGTGATGCCCAGTGTGAGGATCTTGCGCTGATAATCCCCTTGCGCGTCGGTGAACATGCGCAGTTCGGTCTTGACATCACTGATGCGCACGTATTGCTGCGCGCTGATCACTGCGCCCGATTCCACGCTGATGACCAACACATCGCCAACCTGCGGCACTTCATCCTCCACGCGCCCGAGCAGGCTGATGGATTTGGCACCCTGCGGCTGGTTGCCAAACACGTAGTAGCCGAACAGCGGACCGACCGTGAGATAGCTTTCGATGCGGTCCTGCGCGTTGCTGCGCACGTCCGTCGAGCTGCCGGTGGTGAACATGGTCACCGCAACCTTTGGATCCGTCGGCGGGTCGGTGACGATGACGTGCGCGCCGAGATAGGTGTCGGTGTTTTGGCTGCGCACGCTCATGTACGCCTTGCGCAAGCTCAGCCGGCCATAGGTGCGGTCCAGGCGGGAAATATCCGGGAACAGGTTGTTGATCTGCCCCGACACAATCACCGCGCCGATCATCTTGCCGCCGCCATCGTCGGTGTCGGCAAGGCGCTCGCTGGCCAGTAGCTGGATGTCGGTAACTTCGATGGGCATAGGGTTACACCGTTTTGAGGCGAATGATGGGGACGTACTGCAGCGCGTTGCGCACGCCGGTATCCGGTGACGCGCGATGCATCACCGGGGTGGCTTCCACCGGCGTGTCTTCGCCGCGAAAGCGCACCGTGAACGTGCGCGCGTCGGGCAACGTGAGCGTGTAGGTGGCGCCGGCTGCGCTGGCCAGCGTGCGCAACGCCTCGACGGTGACGTAATCCAGCCAGGCGAAATCCTGCCCGCCCTGCAGCGTGATGGGGCGGCTGGCCTGCAGCGAGCCGCTTTGCACGATTTCCGCGCCGGTCAGCGAGACTTTGGCCGTCATGCCCAGCGCGACCCACGCGAATTCATCAGACCATTGCAGATCCGGTGGCAAAGTGACGGCGCCGAGCGTGATCTGGGTCATCAGTGGTTACTCGAGCTGCGCGCAATGCCGATCTGGCGTACCACTTCGTTGGCCACCTTTTGCACATCCGTGGGGGAGAGTTGCGCCGGCACTGCGCCCGGCGCCTGGTTGGTGCTGACGTTGAGATCAATGGCGATGCGCTGCGGGTCGGTGGTCGGCGCGTGCACCCCTGAAGCACCGTTTGCATCACGGCCCGGCCCCTGTTCCCACTGTGCGGTTTGCTTGGCCAGTTCATCGGCAGCCTTGGCTTGCGCGTCATGGCGCTTTTGCGCTGCCGCGTCTTCCGCGCGCTGCTGGTTGTCTGCCAGCGTCTGTTGCGCCTGGGCCAGGGCGCGCAGTTGGTCGTCGTTGAGGAAGTTGTATTGCTTGCGCAACGCCTCGACACGCTTGGATAGTTCGTCGTAAGCGCCGTTTTGCTTTGTCAGCGCCTGCAACTGTTCGTCCAGCGCGGCGTTTTGACTGCGCCATTGCGCCACCGTGGCGTTGAACCGATCACGCCACAGGTTCTGCGAGCCGACGGCAAGCTGATTGAGGCTCGACAGCGCTTGCAGGAACGTGTTGGACAGCCCGCCGAGTACCACGCCCGTACGCTGACCAGTGGCAACCCACGCGCGCGCAGACGCATCCGCGGCTCGGGCCACCTGCTCGCCGTAGTGCTCGGCGCTGGCCGCCGCTTTGTCGGTCGCCGACGCCGCATCTGTTGCCGCCGACGCCGTATCGCGCAGACCAATACTCGCGACACGCGAACCGTGCTCTATCTTGCCGGTTGCATCCGCACCCGCCAAGCCAAGTTTTACCATCTCATCCGACACGCTAAGCGTTGCGGCCTGCACTTGGAGCGAGTTGCGCACCGAGGACTGGCGCCAATCGTCTGAGTTGGCCGCGGCGTCGAGTTGGGTTTTGGCATATGCACCGAATGCTGCACGCACATCCTCGATCGCAGCCTTACCACCACGGTATGCATGGACAATCTGGTCAAAGGATGTGCGCGCCGCTGCCGCCGCATCATCCAACGATCGCTTGGACGTGATGCCGAGCTGCGCGAACGATGCATTGAGCGGGTCAAGTGCGGTCTGCAGCGAGCGGATGCGGTTTTGGACCGCTGCGGCGGAGCGCTCGGTGGCGTCAAATCCGACTTTGCCTTGCTGGCCGGCAATCTGCATGGCCGTGCCAAGGTCTTGCACGGCGCCGATGGTGGTGGCGTTGGCTAGTGCCTTGTTAAATGCTGCTTCGATCGTACCGGCCGTCGCGGACGCATTCTCTGCCACCGTCTGGAATGCCGCGGAGTTTTGGCGTGCGGCTTCGGTGCTGGCCAAGCCCCATTGATCGGCGGCGACACCCAACCGCTGCAGCGCAACGGTCAACACCGATTCCGTGACGGCCGCAGAGGCTTCCGCGCCTACTTTGAACTGTTCAAACGCCGCCGTTGCGGCGGACTGAAACTTGAGCAGGTCGGTGCTGCTGAGCTGGGTCAGTGCGCCGGACAAGCCGACGCGCACGGCCTCATCGGCTTTCTGCGACTCCGCCGCGATGTTCGCGAGCGCGAGCGCGACATCGCCGATGTGCGTAACGGTATCGCCCTGGAACGACTGAAACAGCGTTTCTACACGCGTCTGCGCGGTGGTGGCGTCCGCACCAATGCCAACCAGCCCATCACGTACCGTCTGCGCGCCAGTGCTCAACTTGTTTTTGAGAGACGCGGCGGCAAGGTCGGCGCCCTGCGATAGCGCAGCCATGCCATCTTTGGCCGCCTTCACTGCGGTAAGCGTTTGGTCCAACTCATCCTGTGACAACTCACCGAGCTGCTGCAGCCTGCGCTGTTCGGAGGCCTTAGCGGACAGATACGCCTGCAACCCCTGTAAGCGCGACGCATACGATGCGCGCTCGGCGGCGGTGAACTTGGCGACATCCGCCGCACCAAGCACTTGCGTGTCGGCAAAGCGACCGTATTGACGCTCCACCTCCATGTAGCTTTCCGCCTGCTTGCGGATCTCGGCGTTGATACGCTGTTGGGTGGCTTCCAAGCTCTTTGCGGCCGCGCTATGTTTGCCGGCCAGCTCACCGATGTAATTGCCAGCCTTGACCAACAGGTCAAACCCCACCACGGCAATGGCGACCTTGACACCGCCCGGAATCCTGCCCAACGCACGCGCAAACGACCCGGCTTGTGTCGCACCTTCGGCCAGCCTGGCTCCGACCAACGCCAGCTCGCCGACAATGCGCGCCACCTTGAAAGTTGCGTAGATCTTGACCACGCTGGCAATGGCCGCGGCGTGGTCGACTAGAAACGCCGTTGCGCTGCGTGCGGCCTTGGCCATCGACACAATGCCATCGGATATCCGCTGCGCGTAAACATCCAGCCGACCATCTTTGGCCATGCCGGTGATGGTGTCATTGAGTGCACTCAACTGATCGCGGAAAAAGTCCAGCACGCCTTTTTTCGCAACGCGATCTTCGAACTGTTCCAGGTTGTCCTGCAGGTTGCTGAACTGCCCGCTCAGCAACTGCATCTGATCCTTTGCCGCACCAGCGGAATCCTTGCCCATCTGGGCAAAGAACTTCTCCATCACATCCTTGCCGAGCTTCCCGGCTTCGGACATCTTTTGCAGCTCGGCGGTGGTCTTGCCGGTGGCCTCGCTCAACAGTTGCCAGACCGGGACACCGGCCTCGATCATCTGTTTTATGTCCTGACCCTGCAGCGCGCCCTTGGCAAACGCCTGGCCCATCGCCAACGTAATGCGCTGCAGCCGCTCAGACTCGCCGCCCAGCTTGGCGTTTTGATCCACGGCGGCCTGCAGTGCGCCGTTCATTGGATCGATGCCGAAATTCTTCAACTGGATGAACGACTGCATCACTTCGCCGAGCGTCAGCGGCGTGTCTTTCGCGAACTGCTTAGCCCAGGCAAACGCTTCGCTACCCTTCGACGCGCTGTTGAACACGCTATCGAGCTGCTTTTCGTACTTCGCAAACTGATCGCCGGTGCTCAGGATGGACTTGATGCCGCCGAGAATGCCGCGTGCCGAGAAATACACGCTCAACCCCGCCAGCGCGGACCGCAGCGATGCGACCACACCGGTGGTGGCGCTGAGACCCGCATTGGTCTCTGCTGCCGCTGTGGTCGCCGCCGTCTTGTTCGCATCGATCTGCGCGCGGACCTTTTTCAGCGCGGCATCGTATTGCTCCGTTTCGGTCTTGGACTTTTGCGCGGCCTGCGCGAGTGACGCCTGCAGCGATGCGTCGGCATCGCGCGTGCGCTTGAGGTCGGTGACCATCGTGCGTAGGTTGGCGCTGGCTGCAGTAGTGCGCGCAGCCAGATCCTTCTGCGATGCGGCGGCGCTGCGCGTGCTGATGCCTTGCGCGTCCAGGCTGGATTTCAGCGTGCGCAACGTGCCGAGCTGGCCTTGCTGTGCCGCGACCAGCGCCTTGAGTCCGCTGCGTGCCTTGTCCAGATCGCGCTGCTGCGCTTTGGTTGGCGCGTCGCTGGCTTTGACCGCATCAGCCAGCTCGATAACCTTGGCGCGCGCCGCCGTGATCTGGCGGCCGTATTCCAGCACGCTTTTGCCGACTTCACCGTACTGCCGCACCGCCGCGTTCGACTTTTCGACGTTGCCGATCTCATCCAGCAGCGCGGCAGCCTTTTGCTTGGCCTCTTCGGAGACATCACCCATGCCGGCGATGATCCCGGCCGCTTGCTTGATGCCTTCCGTGCCGGACGTCTCAAACGCCAGGCGGATGGCTTCCTCGAAGGTTGCGTTAGGCACGTCGCAGCTCCAACGCCATCTGGCGCGCCAGCTCGACCGTGTAGAACTCCTGCAGTTGCGGCACGATGACCGCCGCGACCGTTTTGCTGTCGTGTCCGCTCGACGTTGTCGCAATCATCTCGAATACGCTGGGACCCTTCAGCTGTCGCAACGGACCGCGTCCAACCAGCTGGCCATCCGGTCCCATGCTGCGCACGTAGATGTTGCGGTTGCTGGTGCCGTCTTTGATCGCGCCGCCGCTGGCACCACGCCAGCCCACTGTGGCGATAAATGCGTGCGCGTATGTCTTGCTGCTGCCGAGCAGGATGGACGCGACAGCGCCTGGTGATTTGACCCCGCGCCATGTGCCGCCGAACACGATCAGCGGCAGCTTGCGCGTACTGGCCCACAGACTGATGTAATCGCTGTTCTTGCGTGTGCCGCTATCCAGCCGCATGCGATCGTTGAGCATGCCGGCCTTTACGCCGTAGACGTTGCGGATCTCGCGTTTGGCAACCGGCTGCAGCTTGCGCGCCAGCGATGCCTGCGCGCGCTGCGATGCCACCGACACGCGCGACACTTGCTGCCCGATGCGCCGCGACAGACCATAAAGATCGTTGGCCGTCTTGCCGTTGACGTAGATCTTCACAGCGGAGTTGCGACGGGAGGCCATGCCAGCCAGCTTCACCGGCGCGGCGTGCCAGATTTAGCCGACGTCTGGCACTGTCACACACACAAAAGCCGACGCATTGCACGCCGGCTCTTGCTTGTTGCCGCAGTGGATCAGTCGAGGAAGTCGACGGTGTACGGCGCCTGCCCCGGCAGGGTCTTGATAGGGCCGCTCATTTTGTTGACGACCCACGCGCCGCTGAGGAAGTCGACGGCTTCGCTGGGCGCGACAACGGCCTGCGGCACGTTGACGTTGACGAACTTACCGGTGGCGAGGTTTTTCATGCGGCCGGCGACACTGATCAGAAGCTGGTTTTTGCTGGCCGCAGTAACGCGGCGACCAGTGACGGCCGCGGCGCTGATCGTGGCCACGACGTCCTGCGGGGCTGCGATGGCACCACCCTTGACGATAGTGATCATGCCGGAGTCGCTGTCAACCGTATAGTCGGCGGGCGTGGCATAGGTCACCGGCGTGGCATCGGTGCTCTTGAGTGCGCTGACGGTGACTTTGTAACCGGCCAGGGCCAGTGGGAACGAGAAGCCGGGCACGACTGCCAGCGTGACGTCTTGTCCCGTGATGATCGGCAACGTCAGATCCGCGACGGCGCCGCGGAACTGCATGCCGACGGTATCGGCGTCCACGTCATCGACGCTGATGGCCAGCACGGGGCTGCCCGGGATGTTGATGGTGTCCAGGTTCTGACCGAGCGTGTCGACCATCTTGGAGGTGCGGTCAATGGTGTTGACGGCGCCGGGATTGAGGCTGAGTTCGACGGTATTTTTGAGCGGCAAAAAGCCGACATTGGTGCCGTCGTCTTTGAGCAGTGCGATACGCACATTGCCCGAGCACAAGAGACCAGACATGGGTGTTACCTCCGATTACGCGGGCTGAGAAATGAATTCGTAGACCGTGGCCCGCAGGGTCACACTGACTACGATGTACGGGACGCCATCGGGCTGACGGCTGATGCCGATGGCTGAGATTTCGAGTGTTGCAATGTTGTTGGCCGCGTCGGTGGTCTTGGTCGGGATGGCTTTGACCAGATCCTCGATGACGGCGATCAACGTGGCTTCGGCGGTGGCGGAGCGCACAGGGATGCGCGCCTCGATAACGATGTCTGGCTGCCAATCGCGGCGTTGCGGTGTGGCGTTGGTGGGCGTGAGGTCGGCAAGGAACACGCCGCACAGCAGGCTGTTGTCATCCTCGCTGCCGCCTTTGCGCTCCGTGACTACGTCCGCGCCGATATCCGTGGTGTAGCCGTTGGCAACGCGGATGTCACGCACCCAGCCGGCCACCAGGTTGATGTCTGCCTGCAGGCCGATCACGAGCCCAACTCCACCCACAGCGTGGTGACGTATTCGTCCGCGTTGGCGATGCGCAAGACGGTCCACGTACTGATGACTACATCGGTGATGGGGTCCGTAAACGTGATGACGTCGCCGGCGGCGGGTTTGGGCACGTCGGCGCTGAGCACGGCGATGGATGGGCGGTAGGCGACCGTTTGGCCGTACTCGCCCACTTCCGCCGTGTGACGATCCAGCACCGCTTGCAGCGGCACATCGCTGCCGCCGCCCACCGGCGTGTACGTGGGCGGATCGCCCATAACGGCAATCAGGTCGGCGTGCGCGGCGGTGAAGGCGGCGGAGGCGGACATGCTTAGACCTTGGTACCCATACCGGCATCGATCAGCACGCGGGCAGTGGTGTCGGCACTGGCGGCGTCCTGCTCGACCACGATGCCGCAGGCGAACACGTCACCGGTAACGCCTGCGCCGACGATGATCGCCGTGTCGGCAACCGACCAGGTGACCTTGGTGCCGACAGGCATGGCGGTGCCGGCCTTTTTCGGCAGCGTGAATACGCCGTCACCCAGCACGGTGCCGACGTTGCCGGCGGCGATGTTGGTGGCCGCGATGGCGATCATGGCGCCGATCACGACAACGTCGTTGACGGCAATATTGACGGGTGCCTTGTAGTCCAGGGCATCGCCGGGCTTGATAAAGCGAGTGGTCATGGTGTTGCTCCGAAAGCTGAGAAAGTGGGCGGTGGCCTGGCGCGGGCGGCCCGCGCCAGGCCTGGGCGATTACGCGCCCGCGTTCTTGTTGATACCGCGCCAGCCGACTGCGCCAACGCCGTAGCGGTGCGCGGCCTTCCACGCGATGCCGTCGGTGCGGAAGTTGAGCTCCTGCTCCAGCGTCGGGGTTTGCACGCCGTCGAGGAACGCGACCTCGAACACCGGCTCAGTGCCGGGCGCCGCCAGCGCGTACCAGCCGGTGCCGGACAAGCGCGGCGAGTCGACGATGTCGGCAAACATGTTGGCGACCATGTTCGGACGCTGCAGTTTGCTGGTGGCATCCGGATCGTATTCGCTGCGGTTGATGACGCGGGCGTTGCCACCCAGCGACAACGGGCCAAGCCAGATGCTGGGCGTGATGTCGAGGAAGTCATTGCCGGCCGGGTCTTTCTGGTTGGCCATGGCCTGACGTGCGGCATCGAAGCTGGCCACGCTCGGGGCGGCTGCGGTGGCGGCGATGTTGCCGTGCGCGCTGTGGAACAACGGGTTGCCGTCGCTCATCGTCGGGCCGTTGCCGCTGTTCATGCCGAACAGTGCAAACACGTCCTTTTCGATGGTGCGACCGGCAGCCTGCCCCAGCGCAGCGGCAACGCGCACCAAGCCGCCAAGGTCGTCGTTGACGATCGCTTCCGGGGTGATCTCCAGAATGCGGCCTTTGCGCGAACCGGTGATGGTTTCTTTCGCGGCATCGCCCAGCACGCCGTTCGGATACTCGCCATGCTCATTGACCGGCAGCAGGTCACTGAACGAACTCAGGTGGTAGCGACCGTGTGGACGGTAGTCCATCAGGGTGCCGGTGGCGCAGAAACGCGTCCAGGTGAATGGCGAGGCGTTGTAGCCGCCGATCAGCACCTTGTGCAGCACGTTTTCCAATAGCACCGGAAAGTCGCTGGTGGTCTGCGCTGCCAGCACGCGCCGCGCGATCTCTTCGCGGCCCATGCTGCGGGTGTTGACGCCCGCCTGAATCAGGAAGCGCTCGGCGATGCCGCTGATCGTGGAGCTGGCAAACGGGTTGCCCTGGCGTGCACGGTCGGCATCCGCGCCCTTGATGACGTTGTAGCGCGCCAGCAACATCTGCTCGGCGGCGCCACGGGTTTTCTCCGCTTCGCTGGTGCCCATCTCGATGTGCATGCTGGTGCCGGCGGGCTCGCTGCCGGCGCCGAGGATCGGCAAAAGCTTGGCGCGCACGGTGTCGGCGGTGGCGGATGGATCGGCCAGCGCCTCAACGTACAGGGCGCTGACGCCTTCGCGCTTCATGTACGGCTCCAGCACGGCTTTGATTTCCGCGTTGCGCTCACGAAGGGCGGCATACGCTTGTGCCGTGATGGCGGCCGCGCTGGCCGCCGGCTCGGCCTGTGGGGCCGTGGTGGTTACTGCTTGGGGCATAGTGATGACTCCGGTGGTTGCGGCGGCTGCCGCGGGGGTACGGGTTGACAGCTGCGCGAGCTGCGCAGCGGTGAGGTGAGGCTTGGCGGCTTGCGGCAATGCGCGCGGATGGCGCGCGGCGGCGGCGATCGCCATCTGCCGGATGTTTTCCGGAGCGCGTGCCACCAGGCGGCTGACGCCTGCACCCATGGCGCTGGCGTTTTCCGTGGCGGTGTCGTCGCCTTCGTCGGGCTGATCGTCGATCAGCACGTCGGCAAAGCCGGCGGTGACGGCATCGTTGCCGGCGTAGTAGTGATCGGTACCGTCATTCAACAACGCGAGCATGGCGGCGGAAGTTTCGCCGGTTTTAGCGGCGTACGCGGCGGCCATGGCGGTGGCATAGATGTCCAGCGTGTCGGCAGCCAGGCGCATGTCTTGCGCGTTGCCCTGCGAAAAGCCCCACGGCGCGTGCACCATCATCAGCGACGTGGCCGACACCTGGATTTCATCGCCGGCCATGGCGATAAGGCTGGCGCTGGACATGGCCACGCCGTCGATGGTGACCACCTTTTTCGCGCTGCTGCGCTTGAGCACGTTGTAGATGGCGATGCCATCGCTGACGCTGCCGCCGTAGCTGTTGATGCGCACGTTGATCTGCGTGGTGCCAGGGTCCAGCGCGGCCAGTTGCTGCACGACGCCGAGCGCTGTGACGCTTTCGCCGTACCAACTGTCACCGATGTCGCCGTAGACCAGCAGTTCGGCTTCGGTGGTGTCCGCAACTGGACGCAGCAGCATCAGCGGACGAATGGTTGGCAGGTTGCCATCGGCGGCGGCGAACGCCGCGAACAAGCCAGGGACCGGTGCGGCCATGGCGAGCGCAATCGCGGCGGACAAGACGGTGTTACGCATGGGTTGAATCCTCGGAAGTGTCCGCGCCAGCCGTTGCCCTATCGGCATCGTCGAGGATGGCGGCAGAGGCGGCGACGGGAAGCGGCGGCGGGACGGGTTTGACACGCGCGGGTGCTGTACGGCGCGTGGGCGTGTCGGTGATTTCCGGCAGGGCTTCGCCGCTGCCATCGCCAGTAACGATGTCGCCCTCAACCTCGACCACTTGCAGGCGTTGGTTGCCGTGCACGTGGAAGGTGACAACATCACCCTCGCGCTCGATGCGCGTCGGCGGCATGGTGGTCGCGAAACTGCCATCACGCTGGCGTGCCAGCACCTGCACTTCAACGGGTTGGCTGGCGTGGCTGATCTGGATGGTGACGCGGGTGGTCATGACTGGTTCTCCGTGGTGGCCGGCGCAGTGTTGTCGGCGCCGCCAGCGTTCGACGCCGCGGGTACGTTCGTTGGCGCGGTTTGCGTCTGAATGCCCGCGGCCTTGAGGTCCGCCTGCCACTTGGCTTGTGAGCGGATGACGTCGGCCGGGTTGCGGCCGTTGCGGCGCACGATTTCCGCGCCGCTGATGTAGGCGCGGTCTTCCTGCATCTGCCAGCCCATAACCTCTTTCACCGGGTCGATCCACGGCATGACGGGCGGCATGTAAATTGCGTGGCTGAGCTGCGCGAAGGTGACACCCTTACGTGGCTTGATCAGCCCACCGGCCATGCACGCCGCGACGAAACGGCCGTAGACCTCGCTTGTGAATTGGTCGATGAACGCCTGCTGCAGCACGGCGTACGCGGTCCACTGCTCCACCAACTCCTGCCGTTGCGCGCTGTAGGTTCCGTTGTAGTTTTTGCTGCTGCTGCTGTAGCTGACGTCGGCACCGGCGGCAACGGCGCGCAACTGACCATCGCGCCAGCTGACGGCGTTGGGGTTGGGCCGGTTGCTGTCGATCATGCTGATGTCTTCGCCGGGCTGCAGATCGTCGAAGATCATGCCTGGGGCGAAGTTCATGTTGCGCGGCACTGTGGGCATGCCCGGTGCGGCGGCGTCATAGCTTTGCGGGTCGCCTTTCTTGATGACGGCGGCCATGCTGGCGGCGATGCGGGCGGCGATGCGCTCGCTCTCTTCGTAATCTTTCAGGTCATCCATCCGCGACAACACGCTGGCGAACATGCTGACGCCACGACGCTGGCCGAGACGGTCCACCAGCTTGATGTGACCAACGTGTTCGGTGCTCAGGCGCTTGAGTGTGGGCAGCGCGACGAACGGGTCGCCCGGGTGTTGCTTGTAGAACCAGTAGCCTTGCGGCTTGCCCCACGCGTCGATTTCAATGCCTTGCACGATCTGTTTGATCGGGTCGTTGTAGTCGATCGGTAGCAGGTCGGGCTCCAGCAGTTCCAGCGAAAACGGCACGGCGGAATTGTGGTTGAGCTTGCTGACGGCGCCTTCGAGGTACTGCCACAAGCCTTCGCCGTCGCGCATCCATGTGCGGCACAGCAACTGCTCGCTGCGACCGCGGTTGAATTCGCCAGTCACTTCCGGCTGCACGCTCCACTGTTGCCACAAATCGTCCAGCGTCTTGGCGACGTCTTGCATCACCTCGCCGTTGGCGTCGCGCGGCTGCGGCTCCACGCCGATGCCGCTGGGCCCGACGATGTTGCGCACCAGCGTGTTGAGGATGCCGCGGCTCAGATCGTGGTTGCGGTCCAGGTTACGCGCCAGATCGCGCAGCTGACGATGCGCCAGACCGGCAACGGTGTTGCCGCTGCCGAAGTCGCGTTGCCGCTTGCGCAGACGCGAGTGGTTCACCGCCTCATACGCGTTGCTGTACGCCTGGACGCGCAGGCGGGACTGTGCACGCGACGCGGCCCAACTCGGCGACAGCGCCATGATGGCGCGATCAAAGATGCCGCCCGATTTCTTGGACGTGCTCATCCGTGCATCCACCAGTTATCACCCTCGCCGCCTTCCGGTGCCATGGGCATGCCGGACAGGTTGGCCAGACTGACGCCGACCGGTGTGCCACCGCGTGCTTCGGCGTTAGCTTTGCGCTCCCACTCGCGCCGGCCGGTCTGGATCTGCGTCAGATCGGCGCGCGTGAGCTGGCGCTCGCCCCACTTGAATACCTGCCCGCCAAGGATGGCGGCCTCGGCTGCAATGTACTTGTCGCGCATGTCGGTAGCGGTGGACATGCGCACAGGATTGCGGTGCTGCTGTGCCAGATTTAGCCGAGGTCTGGCACTGTTTCAGGCCGCATTTACACGGGTGATCGGGACGCCTGCGCCACGTATCGCGTCACTCAGACCTGTTCGTCGCTGTTGCCGCGCGTGCTGAGAAACCCGATACGTGGCTTTTCCTTTCGCATGCTGTAGTACTTGATCTGCACGGCAT
Organism: Rhodanobacter sp.; assembly: GCA_039926605.1. Lineage (GTDB taxonomy): Bacteria > Pseudomonadota > Gammaproteobacteria > Xanthomonadales > Rhodanobacteraceae > Rhodanobacter. The sequence goes on from JBDSWR010000030.1 coordinate 29,331, forward strand.
GCGCAGAAATCATCTTGCCGGCGATGTCTGATAGAACCTTAGCTTTCTTGAAGTCGAGTGTTTCGTTCTCCACCATGTCGAACATTTCGGAGAGCTTTTGCTGCAGTTCGTTGACGTTTTTCATGCTGATTTCCTTTTGAGTAGACGCTTGAGTTTCAGTTGCTGACGCTTGGCGTTCAGCAATTCTTCGGGTATGTGCTTTGCCATTCCCGGCAGGCCTAGGTTCGCGGCCATGTTTCCGCGCGATTCTCTTTCGCGCTCCCGAGCTTTCGGCAAATCCATCGCACGCAGATGGTTTTTGCGTGCTCTTCGTATTTCTGGGCTGGCCCAGTACCACTCACTGAATTTCTGACGACGTTGCACGCGATGAGCCGCCGCATACGTGGCTGACCTCGTGCGCAACAGCTCCCGATGTTTTGCGCAATAGTCACGGCTTATTTGCTGCACTCGTTCTGGGTTGCCCGCTCGCCATTTTCTTATCGCCGCACGCTGCTTTTCGAGATTGGATTCACGGTATTTGCGCACCGCAACCCGCCGCTTGTCTGGGTTCGCAGCGAGCCACTTTGCGCGCGCTAAACGCCGTGATGCCTTTCGCTCTTCCTCAGTCATCGTCATCAATATGCCCCAATGAGTCGTGCAAGTTGCAACGACGATTTAACGCGACGGGGCTTCTTCCACCCGCGCGCTTGGCGCGTTGCGCCTTTGCGACCAAGCTCGTTTTGCATGTAATACCAATCAAGCAATCCCCACCGGTCGCCAACCAACTCTGCGACAACATCCGTGTACGACGACTGGAGATCCATGACCGCAACGCTTAATGAACTCTCGCCACGACCCACGATCGATTCGAGCGCGTTCATCTGCTTGTCAAGTGTCGCAATCAGGCTCGCCCACTCATCAAGCCTCGCGACGACGCGAGCTTCATCTTGCATCGTCTGTCTCCCGGCCAAACCGCTTGTGCGTTACGCCAGCAGTGGCTCCGTTGTCCAGGTAATGCACCAACACTGTGGATTCGTCGATGGGCCGTCCGCTCGCGATACGTTCCAGCTCTGATTGCGGCACCAACGTTCGGTTGCCGATCTTGATCACCCGGATTTTCTCACCCAGCAACATCTGATAAAAACATGTCCGCCCGATGCCGAGCGCTTTGCACGCGTCACCAATACTGACCACCAACGACCTTTGCTCTTTTCCCGTATCCATTCGACTCTCCGTGAATTGCTATGGTTGTCTGCACATCTGTGCGGTAACAGTCGCGCAGATGTTGTGCCATGTTTAGGGGAAAGATGGCACACGTTACAAAGCGCATTACAGCTGGCTCAGCAGCCGGTAATACGTGCGGCGGCTCAGGTTGAATTTGCGCAGGATCTCTTTGAGCGGCATGCCGGCAGTGCGCGCGGCGACGATTTCGCTGATGTCGCGGCGCACGTAGGGTTGCGGGATGTAGAGCGAGTCGCCGCCGTATTGCTGTTGCAGGTAGCGCACAATGGGTTCCGCGTATTCGGTCGCTTGATCGAACGGCACGCCTTTGGCTTCATGGAGCGCGACGGCCAGTTCGTCGGTGAGTGCTTGCGATGGGCTGAAGTCGGTCATGGGCTGGCCACGATAAGTTGGGCGAGTTGGTGCACGGTGCCGATGGGGCGCTCTTTCTTCCAGCGGGCGGCTTTGCACTGGCCACGTTTGCTGCCCATGCCGTTTTCGCGCCAGTACCAGTCGAGCCATTCGTCGTGATCGCCGACACGCGCGGCGGTGGCTTCGGTGTAGGACGTTGCCAGGCTGAAGATGGTATCGGTGAGCGGGCTTTCCACGAAGCCGACGACAGCGAACAACGCATCCAGCTGCTGATCGACGGCGATGATGCGGCGCTGCCACTCAGCGATGATGGGGACGATGGTGGAGACTTTGATCATGGGCGATCTCGGTTGATCCAGCTTTCGCTGGCGAAGGGGTTGGCGCGCGGCGGCAAGGTTTCACGTGGAGCAGCGGACGGCTGGACGGCTATGCGTGGTTGGGACTTTTCAGGCCCCTGTGTGTGCGCAGCCATGGGCGCGGGTTGCGATGCGGTGAACAGGTCGGCGCTGGACGGTTCCAGCTTGGCCTCGAGCACGGACCAGTCGGCATCGCGTTTGAGGTGAATGCGCAGCGTTGGGCTGAGTGCGGCGGCGTAGGCGTAGACCAGGGTGTCGAGCGCTTCGTTGCGCGCACCGGATTTCTTGACCCAGCGCTTGGCGGCCAGGTCGTAGCGCTCAGCGGTGAGCTGGGTGTAGTAGTCCACCGGTAGATCGCCCGCGAAGTGGATCAGGCGAGCATCTTCGTTGCGGTCGGCATCACCGAGCAGGCGCTGCATCAGCGTGGTCTTGGCGGTGTTGACGCCGATGAGCCACAGGTTGACGCCTTTGCGCACCACCCTGCCCCGCTTGTCCACGTCTTGCTTGCTGGCGCGGCCGATGATCGGACGCGCGGCATCTTTGCTGCCCTTGATGGCCATGATGCCCTGCGTCTGCAGCGGGCGCACGGCGGTGTAGACCTCTTGCGTCCAGTTGCCGGAGTCGACGCACGCGGCGCTGATGCGCATGGGGATGCCGCACGCGTTGGTGAGCGGCTGGGCGAGGAAGTCCCACAGGATCTGCCAATCCTCGCGGCGGGTCGGGTCGGCGGGCAGCTCGACGTTGTCGATGATCCACGCTTGTTCGTCGCGCCCCCAGCCGACCAGCTGGACGGCGAACCGGTTGTTTTGCACGTCGACGCCGGCGGTGAGGATCAGCGCGCCACGCTGGATGGTGCGGCGCTGCCACTTGTTGCCAGCAGCGCGCTGCTGCAGCTCGTTGGCGTCAACGTGCTGGCTGGCGCCTTCGTAGCTCTCACCGACGACTGTGTTGACGAACGTGGGCTGCAGCGCTGGGTCTTTGCGCGCCTTGGCGCGCATGTCGGCGATTTCCTGCCACGTGTAACCCAGGCCGATGCCAGCATATGCCGCCCAGATGGCGAAGCTGCGGTGCTGCGTGCTGCGCTCGGGCTTTTGCGCGCGCCATTCGTGGGCGGCGAGCATGCGCGTTTTGTGGTGCTCGGCAATGAGCTGGCCGCAGCCGACGCACAGGTACTGGCCATCGTCGGTGATCTGGTCGATGGTGAGCACTTGCATGGTGGCGCAATGCGGGCACGGCACGAAACACTGGCTTTGGTCGCCATCGTCGTACGCGCGATCAATGGCGCAGGCGTCTTTCACCGTGGGCGAGCTGATGCGCAGGATCTTCCTGCGCGCGAATGTCGAGGTACGGCGCACGGCTTGCTCTTCCGCGCTGCCCTGGTCGTCGAGGTCGCTCTTGTACTTGCTGAGCTCATCAAGCACCAGGTTCTTGACCGGCTGCGACGCCAGACTGTTGGCGCTGTTCGCGCCACTGATCACCAGCATGCCGGCCGGGAACTTCTTTGTGAGCGTGTTGTTGCCGCTGCTGCGGCTGTTGGTGGGGCCGACGCGCTCGCGCAGGACGGGCATCAGTTCGATGATCGGCGCCAGGCGGTGTTCGCTGAACTTGCGTGCCACGTCGAGCGTGGGCAGTACGTACATCGTCGGGCCCGGGTTGTGCTCGATGATGTAGCCGAGCCAGTTGATGCCGACTTCGGTACCGCCGACCTGCGTTGACTTGCGGATGGTGACTTCGCGAATTGGCGACTCGGCCGTGAGGCAATCCATGATCTCGCGCAGGTACGGCGCACGCGCAGTGCGCCACGGGCCGGGCTCGGCCGCGCCTTCACGGGGCAGCACGCGGTATTGATCGGCCCAGTCGCTGAGCGTGATGGGCGCAGGCATGGTCCAGCCGCGTGACCAGCTATCGGCTGTCGCATCGGTGCCGCTGGGCAGCGCCACGTCGAATGGTTGTGCGTCGAACGTCACGCGGTCACCGCCTCGGCCACGACCACTTGCGCGGCGACGGCAAGTTGCTCGGCAGTGAGTGCTGGCAGCGGGCGCGCAGCGGCGATCTGCTGCATCACGCGGGTGACTTCCTCGCTCAGCAACGCGTGCACGCGGGACGGGTCGGCTTCCGCCGCAAGTTGGGTGCTCAGGCGATCGGCGATGGACACCAGCGCGTCCTGCGCTTGGCGCGCGAGACCGAACACTGCGGCCTCGACTTCGTCACGCCGGACCAGGTTCCCTGATTTCTCGGCCAGCTCCAATTCCGCCAGGCGTGCTTTGGCCATGCGCTCGCGCGTGGCCGCGCCTTTGTACGCTGCGCTGTCGCCAAGCGTGGGCAACTCGGCCAGTATCTCTTCGCGAGCCGCAGCCAACGGCGCGCCCGTGGCTGGCCGCGCAAGCGCAAAGCCGTCCGCTGGCGCCACCCTGCCCGTGCGATCGCCGCCACGGGCCGGATCGTCGCTTTGGGCCAGCAGCGCCAGCGTCGCCGATACGTTGACTCTCTTGCCGCTGGCATCCAGGACCAGCCGCCCCTGGTGCCCGAGCTTGGTGACGTAGGGCCCAGTGCATCCACGCAACCGTGCGAACTCAGCGCGAGTGACAAACCGATCATCACCGGCCATAACTCACCCCGACCGGCATACCTTCACCCAATGAAGCGGGCTTAACCAAAGTACAACCCACTGATTTAGCGCTAGATTGCGCTCCAAATGACCCGTATAACCGAAGGCTGGGGAGTACCTTTCCGCCTGCCGGCTTCACCGCCGACGGCGCCCGGACCAACCTGACCAACCTGCCTTCACTGAGGTTGGTCCGCGCAAACCGTTGCGACTGTAGGGCCGGACCGACCTGACCAACCTGACCAACCTTTTTCCACACACGTATAGACATAAGTTGATTGCAGTTGTTGTGCGCTATACACGCGTGAAAGCCGAAAAGGTCGGTCAGGTCGGTCCGCGCCATGCGCCGCAACACTTCGGAGGTTGGTCCGAGGTTGGTCCGAGGTCGGTCAGGTTGGTCCGGCGCGGTTACAACTCGCCCGCGCCAGCGGTCAGAAGGGGACATCGCCGCCTCCCTTGCTCGCAGCAGCGTCAGGAACCCATCGCCGCTCCTTGACCCCGTTGATTGTCTGCCGCGTATGCGTCCACTTGAGCCTGCGCATGATGGCTGCCACGCGCATTTGATCTGGCTTGCCGTGCTTGCCGATCTCGATCTTGAGTGCCCAGTTCAGCACCTCACTGGTCGTAGTCCAATCTATCGGCACCCCACTACCCACTGGCGTAAAGCGCGACGGGTAATCCTTGTCTTCCGCACGGCCAGCCAGCCAGTTCCGAATGACACCCTGCCAGCTATCCTCGCTGAAGCGTTCCTCCTGCTGCTCGACCGCATCAGCCGGCAACTCCCACCACGCATAGCCCGCGCGAAACAGCGTCACCGCCTCCGCCCACAGTTGATCGCGCTGCGCTGTGATCTCCGCAATGCGCACCGTGTCCACCTTGACCGGCAGAAACCGGCGCCCGCCGCTGGCGTCGCGCAGATACTCATGCTCGTTCGTGGTGCCGACAAACACGCACTCACGCCGAAATGATCGGCTCACCCGCCCATAGCTTGGTCGATATGTATCGAAGCGCGACGTGATCGCCTGCTTGACCTTCGTCACGTCCGCCTTCGAGAACGAGTCCATCTCGCCGATCTCCACCCCCCAGCGCCCGCGCAACCCTTGATAGAAATCTTTGTTGCCGGGTGATTCCAGCGTCTCGGCGTACCACTCAGGTCCGATCAACGCGCGTACCGCCGAGGTCTTGCCCTTGCCCTGGTCACCCTCAAGCACCAGCATGAAGTCGACTTGCGCGCCGTTGTGCCGCACCTTCGGATCCACCCACAAGATGCGTGCCACCGCCGACACCATGAAGCAGCGCGCCGCCTGGCGCGTGTACTCGTCATCAGGGCTGCTGAACAACGTGGGGAACATCCGGTCAATGCGCGGCACACCATCCCACTGCAGCCCGCTCAGGTAAACCCGAACCGGGTGCACTTTGTGCCGGCGCGCCATAGCCTCGACGCAATCCATCACCATGTCGCGCTTCACACTCAGCCGATAGCGTGTCGGGCTGCCCAGCCACGCCGACAACTCAGTGCCGTCCTGATCAGTGAATTCATCGCGCTCACCGCCGAACCACACGGGGTCGCGCGTGAGCCGCACCACGTTGGCAAACTCATCGAGCGAGAAGAGACCCGACAATCGCGGGTCGTTGTCCATCACCAGCAGCGTGTTGTGCGTAGTCGAGTCCGGCTTGCCGGTCGACGTGCGCGTAATGTCCGCGCTCCAATCGCCAGGCACCTCCTGCCCGCCACCGCCCGAGCCGCCACGCCCACCACCGCTGCCGCCGCGCTTGCCGCGCTTGTCACCGATCTGCACCACCACTCGACTTGGCGCCGTCATTTGACTGCCGCCCGCGTCTGTTCCACGTCAATCGCACGCGTATGTGCCCTGGCCCACGCCACAATCTGTTGCGCTGACCAGCCATCGGCCATGGCATCCGCCACGTCCCAACCCTTCGGCCGGTCGTGCGTATCCACCACTCGCAAGCTGGCGCATCCGGCGCGGTAGGCCGCCTGGGCTACGCCCTCATGCAACAAACCGCTACCGTCGACACACCCCAACATGGCATCCCATCCGGGCTGATCAGCATCCGGCCACAACACCACGTCACGACCGGACAGCACACTGAAGTCCGCTTTGTCCACGCCGTGGCTGCCACCCATCCAGCACAACGCCACACACATCGACAACGCACCAGCACCGGCCGCGCGGCACTTCTCGCCCTCGAACACCATCACCGGTGCATCCAACCGCGCAGCCAGATCATCCAGCCCGCACAGCGGGCGTGGCTCCGGCAGCGGCTGCAGACACCAGCGCGCCTCGCCAGCCGGTCCGATGCACCACGTCACCGCCGGCGTGATCTTGCCGTCTGGCATATCCACGCGCAGCACATACGCCATCACGGATCCATCGGTATCGCGGTACGCATCGGCACGGCTCGGCGTCAACCCATCCCACCAGCGGTCGCGCTTGATGTTCCACACTCGGCCCTTCACGCCCGGCACCCACGCCGGCGCCGACTCCGGCACCGGGTAGATCGGCACCCACAACTCACCCACCGGCGACTCCAGCCGGCGTGGCGCACTGTGCACCGCGCGCTTCGCTGCCGCGCCAGCGTCCGTGCCGCCCAACTGATGGCAAGCGGTTACAAAATCCACGCCATCCATCGCCATCACAAAGCCGATCGCGTCGTAGTGCGCGCCACAGCCAAAACAGTGCACAAAGCCTTTCGCCACCGACACGCTGAACGATGGCGACCGCTCGCTGTGGAACGGGCACAGCCCAACCCATTCGCTGCTTGACTTACGCAACTCCACGCCGTGACGCTCAACCAGGTCAACCAGATCCACACGTGACAGCAACTGCACCGTATTGATCATGCGACAGCCGCCTGACCGGCGCACAACTCTTCAATCACCTCATCCAACATCGGGCCGTCACCGAGCTTGCCGACGCGGTCCAGCCCATGCCGTGCGTAAGTGGCCACCAGCATGGCGATGCACTGACTCAAGAGTTTGTCATCAGCCGGTGTGCCCACCTTAGCCACCGCCAGCGTGCCGCATGGCCAGCGGTACACGCGCACACCCTTACCCTTCCACGCCCAATTGCAAATGCGCTCCGCCACTGCCCGCGCCGGGAACCCCGGTCGCCACACGCGCACCTCGGCGGTCACCCCAGCCGGCAACGGCGACACCCAACGTGACAGTCGAGGCCTCACGCGCGCACCGGCAGCAGCAACTGCGGCTGGCGCGGATATCGGCTTGCCTCGATCTCTTCCTGCTGGCGTCGCTGGGCCACGTCAATCACATCCATCGACAGCGTCCTCCATGGCCACACGCAGCTCGAGCACGTTGGCGGTCTGCGTGAGCATGCCGAACCGATAGCGCAATTCGTCCGCGACCAACTCAGCCGGCGTTTTGCCCACCGCCGCAGCAGCCAGGTCCACACGCCGCTTTTCGGCATCCGTTAAATGGATAATCAAATCATGCACAAGAGGCCCCCCTGTGGGCCTGATCACGCCCTTCAGCCTGCGTCACGTTGCGAGCTAACCTCTTTCGCAATGCGCGCAGCACTGGCCATCAGCAGTTCGCGGACAAACGCGGCACGTTGCCGGCGATTGAACCGCGCCAACGCGTCGACCAATGCCAGCTCGTCTTCGTTGAGCCGCACCTTGATTTCGTGGCTGCGGATATGGGTTGGATCGTCATACATGGCTAAGTGTCCTTGAGGACAAAAATGCAAAAGCAACAAAGCGCGGCTCTACCGGTAAGCTGGTCGGTGCCCACCCACCAACCCACCGCAAAGCCGCGTGAAAACGGACACGGATCAGCCCAGCCCGCGCATGTCGGCGGGCGGGCCCACCAACTCGCTGGCACTGTCGTCGAATACATCCGGGCGGATCACGCGCAGGTACATCAGCCGCGCCGCGGGTATGCCGGTGCGGCGCCATTCGCTGACGGAAGGCGGGCGCACCTGGCACAAGCGTGCCACCGCAAACGTGCCGCCCAGGTTGTCGATAACGTTATTTGCGTCCACATCATTCGCGTTCATGGCCGCAGCTTAGCGACTCCTAACGAAAGGCGCAATAGCCACTCCTATTCGTCGATTAGTTAGGCTTTGCTAATGAGTCTTGCCACGCGTATACGCCAATCGCTGGATGCCATCGGCATGAGCCAAGCCGAGCTGGCGCGGCGCTGCAACGTCAAGCCACCCAGTGTCAGCGGGTGGCTGAGCGGCAAATCCAAATTCCTGCGCGGCGAAAACTTGCTGCGCGCCGCCGATGCCCTTGACGTCTCCAATCAATGGCTCGCCACCGGCAAAGGCTCCAAAATCCGCACCGCAAACATGGTCAACGACCAGCGCCCCGAGTACATGGTTGGCGCACCGATCGACCCGGACATCGTCCTGCACGTGGCACAAGCATTGCATAACGTCTTTGACGAGCTCGGGCTGGCCTACGATTTCACGGCCCACCCGCAGATCTTCATTACCGCCTACCAGAACGCCCACACGTACGGCAATTACCGTGGCGGAAGTGGCAACGCCTGGCTCGGCTCGCAAATTACGCAAGTGTTGTCGCAGGGGGTTTCAAAGGATGGACCAGCAACTGATACGCATGCTGGAAGCGTGCATAAGGAAAGAACTCGGGGTGCCACCAAAAAAAGTTGAATTAAGGATCGTGCCCACCGCGCCACGCGCCACGGGCACTCAAGCCGATGACGCCGAACGTCACAAACTGACGCCACGCGAATGGATGCGCCAGACACAAAGTCACAACGGCCGAACGGGATAAGCGGACCGCGCCAACGGGGACAACCAAACGGGGCCAACCATGTTGCGAGAATGCGTCAAGTGCGGCTTCGTCAACGCCACTGCGTCAGGGACCGCAACGGAAGCGTGCCCCCAATGCAGCGCCATCTACAGCAAAGCCACGGTGGCGCACGCGCAGCATCATCTGGCAGCCGAGCAGCTCGGTCGCCGCGCCAGCGCGCCCGCACAAGACCCGTGGCTGGATCGCTGGTTATGGGGCTTCGCCGCACTTGGCGCCGGCGCCGGGTTGATCCAACTCGGCTACACCATGATCGCGGCCATCAGCGCACCCCAGCACGCGGCCGGTACCGGTATGGCCGTGGGCATGGCGGTCATCCCCTATTGCCTGGCGCGTGCCCTCACCCGCCGCAAACCAAGCTGATTCGCGCCACACCAACCATCTGACGCGCCCCGACGCCACGCCGACAAACGCAACACAGCGTTGTCGCAAGGCTGTGCGCCCACGCACCCCGCGCGAAACCCCGTACTTTTGCGCTGAAAAAGAAATTAGCCACTCCTATTGCATTCGTCGTTAGCTTGTCCTAATCTCCAAACCCGACAGACCGCCACGTCGGTAGGAGACACCCCATGCAAGCATCCCGCTGGACATCGCAAGCACACCGCCTCACGGACGGCACCTGCGTCGACATCAAAGCCGACAAGCACGGCGTCGTGCTGGGCCAGCTCGGCGACGTGTGGCTGCACAACCTGCACCTAACGCCCGACTTTGCGGACAGCATCGGTGACGATCTGAAGATCGGCGCGGCCAAGGCGCGTGAAGCAGGCGCGCAATCATGAGTGCCGCATTGCTCCAGATCGAGCGTAACTACGGCTTCGAGGTGGCATTGATGCCGTCCGACATTTCCGCCTGCTACCTCTGCCACCGCTGCGCCTCCGATCAAGCCACCGTGCGCAACATGCGCGAAACCATCATTCCCGCGTTTCGCACCTCGCGCACCCTCCCGCGGCCCGACGTGCTCGAAGCGCTTGCCGCATTTGAAGCGCGGTTCCCGGTGGTGCAGTCATGATCCAGCGCACAGTCAATCATCCAGCCGGTCGGTTTGCACGTTGCCGCATCTGCGGCTGCGAGCCACACCACATCAGCGCAGCCGGCACCACCACGGCGGAACCCGTGGCGTTTGCCACCATCGGCCAGCGTCATCACCTTGAGTGTCGCTGCGGCGCACGCACCGCCCGCCACAACACGATCACCGGCGCGGAAACCGAGTGGGGCAGTGACTACGCCCAGCTCGCGCTGCCGCTCAGCGTGCGCAAGCACCGCCGGGTGGCAGCATGAGCGACAACCTGTGGGGCAAGTTCACCGGGCACGACAGCTTCCAGTGGGCCGTGCTGGTGCTTTGGTCTGGCTCGGTCGTGTCATTCGCGTACGCGTGGTCAACGTGGATCTGCGGATGAACATCATCGACGCCTTGCGCACCATTCGCGGCACGTTCGCATCCGCGCCAACCCGGCCGCGCACTACCGTCAACCTGCTCGCGTTTGACGCGCAGCAGCGCGGCAGTGCAGCGCCAACGGATGCCGTCGCATTTCAGCCCGCCGACCCGGCAACAACGCGGCTCATCGCGCAACAACTTGATCAGCTCGAAGCGGAGCGCTGCCGCGCCCGGTACGAGCGAGACAAGCTGCGCACGGCGGCAGACGACACACCGGACCCGCCGCCCACACGCAACACCGCCGCGTGATGTGGCGCGTATCGCCAGCGCCGCACCCGCGTCGCCGCCATGGCGATCGCATCCATCCAGCCACCGCGCTGCGCCTGTGTTTCCTGTTTTCCGCCATCCACTTAGCGCTACTCACCACCGCCATCATCCTTTTCGTGAGATTGCACACATGACACAAACCTTTATGCAACGCCAGGCGCTACGCCGATACCTCGAATACGCACCAAATCAGCACGGCGAACTGCGCCAGTGCGCCGCACTCCAGAACGCGCAACCCGCACCACGCGCGCCAGCAACCCTGGCCATCGTGCCGCCCGCTGCCGAGCCAACGCCAACGTACAGCGACTGGTTGCGGCGTCTGCACGATCACATACCGCTGGTGTGGGGCGTGATCGCCGCCGCGATCCTTATCGTCGACCTTGTCGTCATCGCGTCGCTGTTTCTGCCAGCGCAGGCAATGCAGCCATGACCGACCTCCCGATACCTGACGCCGTCAGCATCCTCATCGACGCGGCCGACACCATCACCGAGCGCGGCAAGCAACGCGACAAGCCCAGCGGCGAACGCAGCATGTCGCGCACAGTCGCCGCCTTCAACGCGCTCTACGGCACAAGCCTGAGCGAAACACAGGGCTGGCAATTCATGGTGCTGCTCAAGGCGGCAAGAGCCGTCACCGGAAAGCCACGTATGGATGACTACATCGACCAGGCCGCGTATTCGGCGCTGGCCGGTGAGTCGGCTGCACGGTCCACCCGATCCACGTCGGGCAACGTTCGCTACACGGTCATTTTTCCGGAAACGCCGGATCCAATCGACGCAGATGCAGCAAAGGCTGCCGCAGAAGCCATGCGGCAAATCAAAAACCACCTCGACGGCGCGAGCAACCCGGGCCGCACCTGATGAATGTCGAACGCAGCCAGTCGCTCACTGGCGGGATCAGCCGGCCAGTGCCCGCGCCCATACAGCGCAAACCCCGGCAGTTGGGAACACGTGAGGTGTGCGTTGCACCGCGCTGACATTGTCCAGCGTTCCTACTCGCGTTACGCCCCGCACCGTCGCCGCCTCGGTCGCACCACAGGCGGCACTGTTCAGCGCCCTGCCACGTCACTCCCCCCGACGTGCAAAGTCGCCCACCCCTGCGATGCAGGGCGCTGACCAGTCATTCACCACCACACACAACGGAGCACCCCATGGGCAAGACCACAGACGTCACCACGCTACTCAACGACCTGGACGCCGGCGTATTCGTCGAGCGGCTCAGCGCGGCCCTAAGTGACACCGCGCTCGGCGTCGCCAACACCGGCAAAAAGGGCAAAGTCACCATCACGCTGGATCTGGAACGCATCGGCGACAGCAGCCAGGTGAAATGCACGCACCAGATCAAATACGCCCGGCCCACCGACAAAGGCAAGGTCAGCGAAGAAGCCACCACCAGCACACCGCTGCACGTGGGCGCACGTGGCGTGTTGAGCTTGTTCCCGGAGTCGCAGAGCGAGTTGTTCAACCACCAAGCGACAGCCGCAAGCGAATAACACGTTTCACGGCATCGGCGCCGGTCGCCTCGCGAGCGGCTGCCACATGGGCGCGCAGCGCGCGCCGAGCCACCCATTAACTTACTCAGAGACCAAAACCACATGGACAGCACCGCAGTAGACCGCATCGCACAACTTGGCGTAGAAGCCGCCAACGCGAACATCCTCAACACCCGAACGTCCGCCGTCATCCTCACCGCGCGTGACGGCAGCCAAACCATCACCAGCCTCGAGCATTTGGAATCTGGCCGGGCGCGCTACCGCGGCAAATTCGCCACGCCGTATTTGCAGGCATTCGCCGACTACGTGGTCCGCAATCGTGAAAACGACAGCACCGGGCCGCAGCCGCAAGGCTTTATCAACACGGACACCATGCAAGCCACTGTGTTTTTCAACCTCGGCGATCGCGAAGACCCAGGCCACGCCGACTACACCGCCAACCTGAAACTGCAACAGACGGCGGCATTTACGGCGCTGAATAGACACACCGGCACCACACTCGATCAACGCGGGCTACACGACTTTATCGAAGACTGGCGCGACAACATCGCCGTGCTCTACAACGGTGCCGCAGACACCAGCAAGCCGCTCAGCGCCGCGTTGGCTGCCATCCGCGACATCAGCATCGACACCGCACGCAGCATCAACAGCGTCGAGCGCGATATGGGCGCCACCCGCAGCGCGATGGAAAGCGTCGACGCCAAAAGCAAGCACACACTACCCAGCGGCTTCCAATTCCGCTGCGTGCCGTACGACGGCCTTCAAGAACGCACCTTCAACCTGCGTCTCGGCGTCAACACTGGCAGCGACAAACTCAGCCTGGTGCTGCGCATCCAGCAAGCCGAAGCCACCACCGAAGCCATCGCCAAAGACTTCGCCGACCGCCTCGGCGCCTTACTCGGCACCGCCAGCACGCTCACGCTGGGCACGTTCACACCGTAACCGAACACCGATGCAAAGCGCCGGTTGCTCTGCGCCAAAGCAAAACGATCACGTTATCGAATTGCCCAGGATCACGCATCAACGCCGGATGTCGTCACCGGCACCCATCAAGCATACGAAACACATCATGACCTCACTCCGCCCCATCGGCCACATCGCATGCAACCTCACCATTCTGGCGCTCATGATCGTCACGCGCATGCGCGTGGCACCAGCCGGCGTGCACTACGCCTGCTGGGTTGATGACGACGGGTGCGTCTACCTTGCCGTCGCTCACCACCCGCGCGCTGCCGCGATGCTGCGCCACGCGCCCGAGCAGCGCATTAACAGCTACAGCAAGCCACGCACCGCGGCGTTTCCGCTCACCCATGGCAACATCGCCGAAGACCTGCAGTCGGCACGTATCAGCTACGCCGAGCGCGGCCTGGCGCAATCCGCCGAGGCCGCCGCATGACCACCAACCATCGCCGCCGCGACAGCGACACTACCGAGGCCACGATCCGCGCCACCGGCACGTTTTGGTGCACGGCATCCAACCATCACACCACCGGCAAGATCACGCTGGTCAACGGCCGCCGCGTCTGCGCCGCTTGCAACATAGCGCGCAAGGCCCGGCTGGCCATGCTCAAGGAAATCCGCCATGGGCACGTTTGAGGAGAAACCGCTCGCGAGCGCCATGCCCGATGGGCGCATCGCCGTGTACATCGCTGCCGCGTATCAATACATCAGCCGCGCACAGGCGTTGCATCTGATCAGCGCAGTGCAGCGCGCAGTAGGCCTGCCAGCCGGGTCAGAACGCGACATGCGCGAACTCGAGCTGTGCCGTACCGAAGCCGAGCTTGCCAGTCGCACCACTGCGCACCCGTTGGCGCAAAACACCATCGCGATGATGCGCGCGCGCATTGCAACGCAGCTCATCGCCACAGAGACCGATCATGACTGACGCCACACTCGAATCCATTCTGCTGGAGATGCAGCCGTTTGGACGCCCACGCGTGGGCTTGTACACCGGAGGCTGGGTCTCGCAGATCGACATGACCGTCAACGCCACCGGAGCCAAGTTCGAGATCCAATCTGACTTTGGTTTCAAGTCACCAACCGCGGCTGCCGCGCAGTGCCTGGAGCGCATGCGCGCAGTGCTGCACGGCGTATCCAGCACGCTGGGCAAGCTGGAACACACACGATGACGCCAGCCCAACTCGCCAACCTGTGGCTACCCGGCCACGTCAGCCACCACGACCTCAGCGCCGCCGGGCGCGCGTCCCGCAAGGTCAGCACGTGGGGCCAGTGGCAAGGCCTGAACCGGCCCATGCCCAAGCGCCTGCTGAGCGAACGCCGCCTGGAGCTCATCAAGCGCGCAGCCGCGCGCACCCAGCCGCCAGCCCGCACACCATGAACCGCAAAACCAAACAGTTCCTGCGCGTCATGGCCGACCTCATCGCCACGTTCGACGTAGATCTGCACTACACGGTCCACGACGGCGGCATCCACTTTGCCAGCACCGAGGATTACAACGCGTTCCACACCGCCATGTCCGCCAACGCGCCACCAGCGCCAAAGCGCTTCACGGCGCCTGCCGCGGCCGATCAGCCGCCGTCCGTGCGCTACGCGCTCGAAGACTGGCTGCGCGAACACAACGCCGCGGCCGACGATCGAGACAGGCCGGCCACCACCCAGTCAGGACCCACGCATGCGTGACAGCACACAAAACAGCTTCAAGTTCCCCCGCAAGCTACCGGTGCCACAGCTTCGCCGCGGGGAAATCATCGTGGACCTGTTCGCCGGCGGCGGCGGCGCCAGTGAGGCGCTGCGCCAGGCGCTGGGGCGTGATCCCGACATCGCCATCAACCACGACCCGCTGGCCATCGGCATGCACGCCGCCAACCACCCGTTCACCAAGCACCTGCAAACAGACGTCTGGCAGGCCAACCCGGTCACCGAAGTGGCGGGCCGTCGCATCGGCTGGTTTCACGCCAGCCCCGACTGCACCCACTTCAGCCAGGCCAAAGGCGGCCAACCCCGTTCACGCGTCACCCGCTCACTGAGCTGGGTAGTGCTCAAGTGGGCCGGCTCACTCGCCAAAACCGGCAACGCACCGCGCATCATCAGCCTGGAGAACGTGGAGCAGATCCTCACATGGGGCCCGCTCATCGCCAAGCGCTGCAAAACCACCCGCCGCGTGCTCAAGCTGGACGGCACCGTCGCCGAAAAGGGCGAGCAAGTCAGCGTGTGGAATCAACAACTGGTACCCGACAAACGCCACGCCGGACGCACGTGGGCGCAGTTTGTTGCCGCGTTGCGCGCCATCGGCTACACCGTCGAATGGCGCAAGCTGATCGCCAGCGACTACGGCGCCGGCACCAGCCGCAAACGCCTGTTTCTCATCGCCCGTCGCGATGGCCAGCGCATCGCGTGGCCAGCACCAACCCACGGCAAAGCCGCCGACCTGATGCCACTGGTCACAGCCGCCGACTGTATCGACTTCAACGTGCCGTGCCCGTCCATCTTCACCCGCAAAAAACCGCTGGCGGAAGCCACCATGCGCCGCATCGCCAAAGGCATTCAGCGGTACGTCATCGACGCCGCAGAGCCGTTCATCGTGGAGAGCAACCGTGAAATGCAGCCAGGCGCAACGCCCCAATGCGTGGCCCAACCTATGGATTGTCGGGGCGTGGCACGACGAAAGCCCACACGCGCAGAAACTGTGCGAGGTCATGGGCTACACGCGCGATCGGGCGGGCAGGGAGCGGGTCAGGGTCCGATTTGTGGACAGGACGGACCTTTTCCAGCCGGAGACCGCGCTGCTGCCCGCGCACCTGCTGTTCCCGTATTTGCCCCACTCCTAACCGAGTGCGCGAACGCCAGCAACCAACGCACCATGCCCGCCGATGAGCCACTACGCACGATCTGCGCGAAAGTCAAGGGCGGACACTTCGCGGTGGTAGCGCCAACTCTAGTAGCGACCAACCACAGCAAAACAACAGGAAGGGGGCGCAACGCGTGGGACGTTCTGGCTCCAGTGCGCACCATAGACGCAGCCGGTGGTGGGTTTGCCGTAACCGCCGCCACTCTGGTGCAAACCGGCTATTGCGAGCGCGCTGGGCAGTCACCGCGCTCGCTTGACATCGGCGCGCCCCTCGGCACCGTTGTCGGCGGTGGCGTGAAGCACGCCGTCGTGTCGGCTTTCCTCGAACAAGCCAACGGCAGCGGGCCCAACGGCAAGCCCGCCCGCGCCCGTGGTTGCCATGAACCCGCCAGCACCATCACAGCCACCGGCAGCCAGCAACGCCTGGTCACCGCGCACATGGCCAAGCTACGCGGCACCAGCAGCGCGGCAGACGTAGCCGACCCACTGGCCACCATCAGCGCCGGCGGCGAACACCACGCCGTTGTCGAGTGCACGCTATCACCAGAACACGAAGCCGGCGCCCTGCGCGTGGCTGCCTTCATGGTCAACTACTACGGCAACGGCACAGCGCTCGACCTGCGCGAACCACTCGACACCGTCACCACCCGCGATCGCATCGCGCTGGTCACCGTCGTCATCAAAGGCACGCCCTACGTCATCGTGGACATCGGCCTGCGCATGCTACGGCGCGAGGAACTATTCCGGGCTCAAGGCTTCCCCGCCGACTACATCATCGACCGCACCGCCAGCGGCAAGCGCCTCACCATCAGCCAAAGCGTGCGCATGGTCGGCAACAGCGTCAGCCCGCCACCCCTGTGCGCCCTGGCCCGCGCCAACCTCGACCCGGTCACCGTGCCGGAAAGGATCGCCGCATGAAACACATGAAACCCGGAATTGAACTGATCGCAGATGAACGCCAACGGCAGATTGATGCCGAGGGCTGGACGCCAGCACATGACGACGAACACACACAAGGCGAACTGAGTGACGCAGCGGCTTGCTACGCGCTTGGCAAGAGGCTGCCAGTGTGGCCGTGGAGCACCGACTGGTGGAAGCCTGGCGAAGCGTTGATTGGTGGACGCGTGCGCGACCTAGTGAAGGCCGGCGCACTTATCGCGGCGGAAATCGACCGCATCAATCGGCTGCCGCCTAACCACATGGTAAGCCGTGGCGGAACGCCATCGGCTTGACCTACGTGTTGTGCGGCAACACTACAAACAGTGAGCGACCATGAGCCTTTTCAAATGTGACCAATGCGGCTGCCGAGAGAACACTGCTTTATGCCGTTACTGGGTGCGGCTGATTGATAAACAACCGCTGCTTTGCTCGGAATGCGACCCAAAAATTCTGAAATGGCATGGGCGCTTTACAAAACGCCCGTTCGAGGAGACTACCGACTTGCCGCATAGCCCCCAAATTTAGCTGCGGCGAAGCCGTCAGCTGCAATGCCGTGTTAGGCGGCAACCCACCAACGGAGCACGAAAATGGACAACGAACTGGAACACCTGCGCACTGAACTCGGCCGCGCCTATCGTGCGCTGTTTGCCTACACGAATGCGAGCAAGAAAGGCGAACCACTGAGCGATGCCGCGAAGGGCTATCACACGCTAACCGAAGCCGCCGCAATGCGCTTCGCAAACGAAGGCGCGCTTGATGGCGCTGATTACTTCATTGGCAAGAAGGTGGATGTGTTGCATGCCGCGTTGCGCGGTGAAGCCACCGAGCCAAGTGCCGGCTAACACCTGTATAGACTGACAAAAGCCCCATACACACAATTAAACCGATGTTAAGCAACAACGCAAACAACAGCTTGCGTGTGACGCAACCGCAAAAGATGGAAAGCCCCCGTCATGCCCGAAACAACCACACTGACCCCCACGCATTTACGTCTGATCGACCTGTTGGCACAGCGCGACGTTGCGAATTATCTGCGCGAGCAGACGGCGCGGAGTGAGGCTTTGCGCGCTGAGCGACCGGATCACGCCCCGTTGCAACGCGCGACCAAAGCGGCCTAGTCTCGCCCGATGCGCATAGCAGCCTACGCCCGTTACAGCAGCGACAGCCAGCGCGAGGCGAGCCTCGACGACCAGCTCCGCAACTGTCGGCAATACTGCGATCGCCAGGGCTGGCCAGCGCCTACGGTCTACACCGACGCGGCCACCAGCGGCGCGCGCAACGATCGCCCGGCGTACCTCAAACTACGTGCGGAGCTGTCTCGCTACAACGTGGTGCTGGTCGACGACCTCAGTCGGCTGAGCCGTGACAGCGCAGAGTGCGCCATCACGGTGCGCCGGCTCAAGTTCGCAGGCGTGCGCCTGGTCGGGGTCAGTGACGGCGTGGACACCGCTCGCAAATCCAGCAAGGCAGACGTCGGCCTGCGTGGCCTGATGAGCGAGCTCTACCTCGATGACCTCGCCGATAAGACTCACCGAGGGCTCACCGGCCGCGCGCTCGCTGGCGCCAGCGCCGGCGGCCTGCCCTACGGCTACGTCGTCACCACCGTGGGCCAGCGCGCCATCGACGACACGCAAGCGACCGTGGTGCGCCGAATCTACGCCGATTACATCGCCGGCCACAGCCCGCGCCAGATCGTCAGCGCCCTCAACGCGCAGCAAGTACCGTCGGCGCGTGGCGGGCAATGGCACCTCACCGCCGTCTACGGCGACGTTCGCCGCGGCATCGGCATCCTCGCCAACCCCATCTACGTTGGTCGGCAAGTTTGGAACCGCAGCCATTGGGTCAAGCACCCCGACACCGGCCGGCGCGTACGCCAGGAGCGCCCACCAGCCGAGTGGGTCACGAAAGAAAAGCCAGAACTGGCCATCATCGACGCTGCCACCTGGTCTGCCGCGCAAGCGCGCATCCGCGCCGCCAGCCCCAAGCGCACCAGCGACAAACAAGGCGGCCCAGGTCGGCCCATGCGTCATCTGCTCAGCGGCATCCTGCGCTGCGAACACTGCGGCGGCCCGCTGGTCATCGTCGATCGCTATCGCTACGGCTGCGCAACGCACAAAGACCAGGGCGATGCCGTGTGCCCCAGCCGCACCCGCGTGCCACGCACCATCGTCGAAGATGCGCTGCTCGCCAGCGTGCGCACGGAACTGCTCAGCGACGCGGCATTCCAGCGCTATCAGCGCGCCACCGTCGCCGCCCTCAAACACGCCGCACCCGACACCGCCGCCGCCAAGCGCGCGCTGGCAGACGCCGAGCGCGTACAGCAAAACATCATGGCCGCCCTGCGCGCCGGCATCATCACACCAAGCACCAAAGCCGAACTCATCAACGCCGAAACCGTCATCGCTTCCGCACGCGCCGATCTGCACACCATCCAGTCCATCCAACCCGCCCAGATCATGCCGCGCGCCCGCGAACGCTGGCGCAACGTAGTGGCCCGCCTCACCGACATTCGCGATGTTCCAGCAGCCCGCGAAGCCCTGCGCGAGCTCGTCGGCGATCGCGTCACCATCAAAAACGAAAACGGCAACCTCTTCGCAGAGATCGCCGCATCCGATTGTCAGATAAAGCTGGTAGCGGGGGCAGGATTCGAACCTGCGACCTTCGGGTTATGAGCCCGACGAGCTGCCAGACTGCTCCACCCCGCATCAGAGTTTGAGGAGTTTAACGGCGTGGCCAGTTTCTTGCAAGCACCGAGCTTGCCTTGCGCATGTCCGCAGCAGGAAACACGCGCCGGTGATCACGCGCCAAATGCGCGCTGACACCAACTCAACAAAGGCCCCCAATACACACCCAGAACAAGTAGCGACAGACCGTTCAAGGACAGCACCAGGCGCAACGGGCGATCCGGTTTGGCCGCAAGCAGACTACCTTCTTCCGGATTGTCGAAGTACATCACCTTGATCACCTGCAGGTAGTAATACAGACCGACAAACGCGGCGATGATACCGACGATGGCCAGCCACAGCATGCCTGCATGTATGGCCGCTTCCAGCACCAGTACCTTCGCCCAGAAGCCGAACAGCGGCGGTACACCGGCCAGCGAAAACATCGCCAGCATCATCAGAAATGCCATCCACGGTGCTTTCTGGTTGAGTCCCTTGAAATCGGAAATTTCCTCGCACTCGAAACCGGCTCGCGACATCGCCATCATCACGCCAAACGCGGCAACGGCCATCAAGGCGTAGCAGATTGCGTAAAACATCGCCGCGGCATAACCTTCCGGCCCCGCTGCGGACAAGCCCAGCAACAGATAGCCCATATGCGAGATGGTCGAGTACGCCATCAGGCGCTTGAAATTGGTCTGCACGATGGCAACAAGATTGCCGATCACCAGCGACACAGTGGCGAGCACGGCCAGTATCAACTGCCACTGCTGCACCAGATCGCCCATGCCGGTCTCCAGCAAGCGAAATGCCATGCCGAACGCCGCCAACTTCGAGGCCGCCGCGATAAAGGTTGTGACCGGCGTGGGCGCTCCGTGGTAGACGTCCGGCAGCCACATGTGGAATGGCGCCACGCCCAGCTTGAAGCCGATGCCCACGATCATGAACAGCAAGCCGAACAGCAGCAGTTTGGGTGATGTGGTGTAGGCCATCACACCGTGCAGTTGTGCCAGATCCAGCGTCGGCGTGCCGCCCATGCCCGATGCACCGTAGACCATCGACATGCCGTACAACAAGGTGCCCGACGCCAGGGCGCCGAGCACGAAGTACTTGATTGCCGCCTCCGCCGGAAGCGGCGCATCGCGGTGCAGTGCCACCAGCGCGTACGACGACAACGACAACAATTCCAGACCCAGGTAGACCGTCACCAGGCTTCCGGCGGAAACCAGCAGCATGATGCCGGTGACGGCAAACAGCATCAGTGTGTAGAACTCACCACTGAGCAGGCCGCGGTCAATGAGGTATGGCCGCGCATATACGAACACCATCGCCGTGGTGCCCAAGGCAAATACCTTGATGATCTCGGCCACGCTGTCACGCACGAACATGCCGCCGAACGCGGTCACTGCATGCTCCGGTTGCCCCGCCACCACCATGTACAGCGTGATCACCAAGACACCGATGGCCAGCCAGTGCAGGAGCGGCCGTTGCGACGGCTTCATGAAGGCGTCCAGCAACAGCAGCAGACACGTTGCCGCCACCAGATAGAACTCCGGCAACATGATCAGAACGTCATTGAGGGTCGGCATCAGAGGTTATCCACGTACTCAAAGCGGGCGGCGTCGGGACCAGCCCGTTCGCAACACCGGAAAAACCGGAACCACGGCTGCTGCATTGCGTTGCCCTGCGCGCCATCCCGGCGCGCGCTGCGGTCCGCACAATGCGCACTTGGCAGCGCGTACATCAAATCTTGTGCACCGCGAGTTGCGATATCAACTGCGCCACTGAACTGTCCATCAAGTGCACCAAAGGCTGTGGCCACACGCCAATTCCCAGAACGGCAATGGCAAAGCCGGCCAGCACTAGGGTTTCGCGCAGCTCCAGTGGCTTCATGTGCTTGACGTGCTCGGTAGTCACAGGCCCCCACAACACGCGCTTCACCAGCCACAGGGTGTAACCCGCGCCGATGATCAGGGTGAACGTGGCGAACAGCGCTATCCACGGGCTGGCGGTGAAGCTCGCCAGGATCACCATGAACTCGCCAACAAACCCGCTGGTGCCCGGCAAACCGGTGTTGGCCATGGCGAACAACACATAAAAGAAGCCAAACCACGGCATCATGTTGATGACGCCGCCGTAGTCCTTGATCTGGCGCGTATGCGTGCGGTCGTACATCACGCCGATGCAGGTAAACATGGCGCCAGACACAAAGCCGTGGGAAATCATCTGCACCATCGCGCCGTGCATGCCCAGTACCGCCATGTTCAGGTCGCCGGTCTCGCGCACCAGCATGAACGCCATGAAGATACCCAGTGTCACAAAGCCCATGTGCGCTACCGACGAATAGGCCACCAGCTTCTTCATGTCCTCCTGTACCAGCGCGACATAGCCGATGTAGACGATCGCGACGAGGCTGAGCACGATGATGATCCATGCGAAATGTGCGCCGGCATCGGGCGTGATCGGCAGGATGAAACGTATCATTCCGTAAGTGCCGATCTTCAGCATGACCGCTGCCAACCATACCGACCCGCCGGTGGGTGCCTCGACGTGGGCGTCAGGCAGCCACGTATGGACCGGCACCATCGGTACCTTGATCGCAAACGCAATCAGGAAGCCGAAAAACAGCCAAGTCTGTTCTTGCATCGTCAGCGGCAATGCGGCCAACGTTGCCAGGTCGAACGTGTGCGCCTGCTGATACAGATACAGCAACGCGATCAACATGAAGACCGAGCCGGTAAACGTGTAGATGAACAGCTTCAATGTCGCGTACACGCGCCGTGGGCCGCCCCACATGCCGATCAGGATATACATCGGGATCAGCACAGCCTCGAAGAACGCATAGAACACCAGCGCATCGGTTGCGCAGAACACGCCGATCAGCAGCCCTTCGAGCACCAGCATGCACGCCATGTATTGGTGTGTCTGCTTTTGAATGACTTTCCATGCGCCACCAATGACCAGAATGCCGACGAAGGTCGTCATCAATATCAGCGCAACCGAAATGCCATCTACCGCAAGGGTGAAATGCACGCCCCACGTCACGATCCATTCGTGGGTTTCCTGCAGTTGCATGACCGCGCCGCTCGGGTCATAGCGCCGCAACAAGCCGAGGCTGACGACGAAGGTCACGATCGTGACCAGCAAAGCCAGCGAGCGCGCCAGCATCGGTCGCGCCGGGCCTGCCAGCAGCACGGGTACGGCTCCGGCAATCGGCAGCCAGATCAGCAGACTGAGAAGATGATTGAACATGAAGCCTGCTTCCCCTAGTTCCCGAACAGCCGATACCCGCTCAGCATCACGATCAACCCAACGATCATGGCAAACGCGTAGTGATAGAGATAACCGGTTTGCAGCCGGCGCAGCAGGGCCGCCCCACGATGCACCATCTTGACTGAGCCGTTGACCGCGACGCCATCAATCAGCCCGGCGTCGCTGACTTTCCAGAACAAGCGACCCATCTTCACCCCGCCGCTGACGAACAGTGCGTACTCGACGTCGTCAAACCAGAGCTTGCGATCCAGCGCTGTCCACAACGGTCTGAAGGCAGCCTTGACCTTGTCGGCCATGGCCGGGTTGATCAGATAGATGTAGGTGCAGATCACGAAGGCGGCAAACATCAACCAGAATGGCAACTGGGTAAAGCCGTGCAGGCCCATTGCCAGCGCGCCGTGGAACTCAGGCGCCAGCGTGGCCAGCACATTGTTCGCACCGTCCACGTGAATCGACGCGCCAAACCAGTTGCCATACAGCGCTGACTCGATGGTGAAGTAGCCGATCACCAGCGACGGGATGGCGAGCGCAATCAACGGCACGGTCACGACCCACGGCGACTCCTTCGGCGCGTGGGCGAGTACGCCCGGCGGGAGTTCGTGACCGTCGGCGTGACCATGGCCATGCTGCTCGACCACCTTGAAACGCTCCTTGCCATGGAATGTCAGATACATCTGCCGGAACGTGTACAACCCGGTCACCAGTACGCCTGCCATCACGCAGAAATACGCGTAATTCGCGCCCCAGCGATGCGACTCACCCACGGCCTCGATGATCGCGTCCTTCGAATAGAACCCGGACGTGAATGGCACCGCGACCAGCGCAGCCGAACCCGCCCACATGGTCAACCAGGTGATTGGCATGTATTTGCGCAGCCCGCCCATGTAACGCATGTCCTGGCCGTG
This sequence comes from Rhodanobacter sp., assembly GCA_039926605.1. GTDB lineage: Bacteria > Pseudomonadota > Gammaproteobacteria > Xanthomonadales > Rhodanobacteraceae > Rhodanobacter. The sequence continues at coordinate 53,459 of JBDSWR010000030.1, forward strand.
ATGCATCGCGATGATCACCGAACCGGCACACAGGAACAGCAACGCCTTGAAGAACGCGTGGGTCATCAGATGGAACACGGCGCCGCTGTACATCGACACGCCCAGTGCGACGGTCATGTAGCCCAACTGCGACAGCGTGGAATACGCGATCACGCGCTTGATGTCGTTTTGCACGATGCCGATCATGCCGGTGAACAGCGCCGTGGTCGCGCCGATCACCAGCACAAAGCTCAACGCCGTCGCCGACAGTTCGAACAGCGGCGACATCCGCGCGACCATGAAGATACCGGCCGTGACCATCGTCGCAGCGTGGATCAACGCGGAAATCGGTGTGGGGCCTTCCATCGAGTCGGGCAACCACACATGCAACGGCACCTGCGCTGACTTCCCCATCGCACCGATGAACAGCAACACGCAGATGACAGTTGCCATGTCCCACTGCGTATTCGCGGTGATCTGGAAAGTCTTGCCGACCAGGCTGGGCGCGGCGTCAAACGCGGTCTGGTAATCGAGCGTATGGAATGCCGCCAGCACCGCGGCGATGCCCAGCAGGAACCCGAAGTCGCCCACGCGGTTGACCATGAACGCCTTGAAGTTGGCAAAGATCGCGCTCGGCTTGTTGTACCAGAAACCGATCAGCAGATACGAGACCAGACCGACCGCTTCCCAGCCGAAGAACAACTGCATGAAGTTGTTCGCCATCACCAGCATGAACATCGAGAACGTGAACAGGGAGATGTAGCTGAAAAAGCGCGTGTAGCCTGGGTCATCACGCATGTAGCCAATGGTGTAGACGTGGACCACGAGCGACACAAAGCCCACCACCACCAGCATCATCGCAGTGAGGCGATCCACCATGAAGCCGACGCTGGCGTTGAACTCGCCAATCTGGAACCACGTGTAGATGTTCTGGTTGTACGTATCCGCCCCGCCGAGCGTGAGCTGATACAGGACCAGGAACGACAGCGCACAGGCGACGACCATGCCCAGGATGGTCACACTGTGTGCGCCAACCCGACCAATGAAACGGCTGAGAAACCCTGCCAACAGACAGCCGACCAGCGGTGCCAGCGCAATAGCCAGCAGAATGGAAGTGGACAGTTGCATCAGGTCAACCCTTCATGCTGTCAATGTCGGCGATATTGATGGTGCTGCGAGTGCGAAACAGCAACACCAGAATCGCCAGGCCGATGGCAGCTTCCGCCGCAGCCACGGTAAGAATGAAAAACACGAATACCTGGCCGGAAACATCGCCGAGATAACGTGAAAACGCCACGAAATTCGTGTTGACCGCGAGCAGGATCAGCTCCAGCGACATCAACAGCACGATCACGTTCTTGCGATTGATGAACAGCCCGGCCACGGCGATGCAGAACAGTATCGCGCCCAATACGATGAAATGCGCAAGCGTGATCATGTGCGCGGCTCCTCTGATGCGGTGGATTCATTGGCATGGTCAGCACCCATTTTCACCAGGCGCAAACGTTTGCGCGGATCAACCCGCACCTGCCGACTGGCATTCTCGTAACGCGTGTCACGCCGCTCGCGCAACGTCAGTGCCACTGCGGCAACCACGCCGACGGTAAGGATGAGCGCGGCAATCTCAAACGGCAGCAGGTAGCGCGTATACAGCGCATAGCCAAGCCATTCGGTGTTGGACACGCCCGCCGCCAGCGCCGGGTCACCACCCACGACCTGCGCATGCATGGCGCGAACGCCGATCACCCCGAGCATCTCCACCAGCATGATCACCGCAACGAACAGCCCGATCGGAAGGAACTTGACGAAGCCCTCGCGTAATTTCTCCACATCAACATCGAGCATCATCACCACGAACAGGAACAACACCATGACCGCGCCGACGTAAACCACGATCAGCGCCAGCGCCAGGAACTCGGCATCGGCAAGCATCCACAGGCAGGCGGCACTGAAAAACGTGAGCACCAGCGCGAGCACTGCATGCACCGTGTTCTTGAGCGTGATCACTGCCAACGCGGACGCCACGGTCACCGTGGCAAACCCGTAGAAGCAGATCAGTTGGAAAAGTTGGGTATCCATTGGCAGCCCTAGCGGTACGGTGCGTCTTGCGCGCGATCCGCGGCAATCTGCGCTTCAAAACGGCTACCGATCGCCAGTAGCTGCTGCTTGTTCACCACGTTTTCGCCACGATGCTCAAAGTGATACTCGTGGATCGAGCTCAGCACGATGGAATCCACCGGGCATGCTTCCTCGCAGAAGCCGCAGTAGATGCATTTGAACAAATCAATGTCGAACCGCGTGGTCCGCCGCTGGCCGTCACTCTCGCGTGGTGCAGAGTCAATGGTGATCGCCAAGGCCGGGCACACCGCCTCGCACAATTTGCAGGCGATGCAGCGTTCTTCACCGTTGGGATAGCGGCGCAACGCCAGCAGGCCGCGGAAGCGGTTCGACTTGGGAATATGTTCCATGGGAAAACGCACGGTGTACTTGGGCTTGAACATGTAGCCCAAGGTCACGCTCATGCCCTGGAATAGTTCAATCAGCAGCAGACTCTTGAAGTAACCAGTGATGCGATTCATCGTCATCCTCATGCCCCCGTACCGATGCTGACCCAATCAAAGTAGCGTAGACAACCAGCCACCAAAACCCAGACAAGGGCAATCGGGATCAGGATCTTCCAGCCCAGTCGCATGATCTGGTCATAGCGGTACCGCGGGAATGTCGCGCGAAACCACAGAAACAGAAACGACACCAGGAAAGCCTTGAGAAAAAGCCACGCCCAACTGCCGGTCCAGAGCCAGTTCATCCACGCCGGTGCATCCATGTTGACCCAACCTTGCAACGGGCTGAGCCAGCCACCGAGGAAGAAGATCGCCGACAGGAAGCTGACGAGGACCATGTTGGCGTATTCGGCAAGGAAGAAAATTGCAAACGCCGAACCGGAGTACTCCACGTGGAAGCCGGCAACAATTTCCGATTCGCCCTCGGCCATGTCGAACGGCAAGCGATTGGTCTCGGCAACGCCGGAGATGAAATAGATCACGAACACCGGCAGCAGCGGGAGCCAGAACCAGTCGAAGAAACCCTTGCCACCAGCTTGCGCATTGACGATCTCGGTCAGGTTGAGACTACCTGCGAGGATCAACACGCAGACCAGGCACAATCCCATCGCCAACTCATAGGAAATCACCTGGGCAGCCGATCGCATGGCTCCCAGCAGCGCGTACCGCGAGTTGGACGCCCAGCCGGCGATGATGATGCCGTACACGCCCATCGAGGTCATCGCCAGCAGGTACAGGATGCCGGCGTTCGCGTTGGACAAGACCATCTTCGCGCTGAACGGCACTACCGCCCACGCCGCCAGCGCGGGAATCAGTGCGATCAACGGCGCCGTGAAATACAGGAAACGATTTGCCTTGGTCGGCAGGATCACTTCCTTGAACAGCAGCTTGAACACGTCGGCAAACGCCTGCAATACGCCGAACGGGCCGATCTTGTTCGGTCCGATGCGCACATGCATCCAGCCGATGACCTTGCGCTCCCAGTACACAAACATTGCCACCGCGATAATCAGCGGCAGGGCGATTGCCAGGATGTAGGCGAGCGGCAGCAACAGCTGATGGGTGAGTAAATCCGCCATTGGCATCAGGCCCTGCGCAAGGTGAGTGCCGCGCCATACGGTGGCAGCGTGGCTGTAAGGTCGGTGGCCGCTTCAATCCACACCGTGCCGTCGGCGACAGTGTCATCCACTACCAGTGGCAAGACGCTGCCGGCGACGTGCACCTGGCAGCCGTCATCCAGATCCAGACGCTTCGCTTCGGTCGAATTCACCCGGGCGGCTGGCGCGCGGTTCAGCGGATGCGCGTTCAGCGCCGTGGCCCGACGCAGAACAGCATCGCCACGATAGATGGGCCAACTGGCGAAGCGTGTAAGCGCCGGTGGTGACCCATCAGTCGGCGCAGCCTCGGACGGCCGGGCAGAAACATCTGCCGCCGCGACCGGTTTGCGCTCGGCAATGCCCTCGCGCAAACCGGCAAGATCGTCAAACGTGAAGCCGTCAAACTGCAGCGCTCCGCCAAGCGCTCGCAAGACTTTCCAGCCCGCTCGCGCCTGACCCGGCGCCTTGGCACCTGCCACCACGCCTTGCGCCAAGCCATCGACATTCACCAATGTGGCATCGATCTCCGGCAGCAATCCAATGGGCAGAATCACGTCGGCAACCTCGCGTAGCGCGGTGCCCGCGAACGCGCTGCAAGCGACGACATGCTGCGCACTGCGCAACGCGCTCATGGCCGCGCCGCCATCAGCAAAGTCATAGGGCGGTTCCGCGCCATACAACAGGTAAGTCTTGCGTGGCTGCGCGAGCATGGCCCGCGCGTCCAGCCCACCGTGGCTGGGGACGACCGCGGTCCGGGCCAGCCCCAGTGCATTGGCGCCTACCGGCAACTCCGCATAACCAGCACCGGTGGCATCGGCGATGAAACGCGCAAGTGCACGCAACCACGCCGCCTGCGGATGAGTAACGGCAGCCTCGCCGACGATCACGACGGCGCCGCCCGCATTACTGGCGGCCTGTTTCAACGCCGCGATCGTGTCGCTGTCGCCCTCGTCGCAATTCACCGTGTTGATCGCAGCCGCCAGCGCCGACGGCGCCGTGGCGCCCGCGGTCACGGCGGCCTTCGCCAGAGCCCGCAGCGCGTGGACCATCGCCAACGGGCCAACCACCGCTTCGCCGGCAAGCTCATAGTTGAAATTGAAGTGCGCGGGATTGACTGCAAAGATGCGCGCGCCGTGCTTGCTGGCCAGGTGTACACGATGATTGAGCAGCGGCATTTCGTAGCGCAGGTTCGACCCAACCAGCAATGCTGCCGTCACCGCCTGCACGGCGGCCACGGGTACGGTAAACGGTTGCGCTACTGCGTTATCGGAGAAATCCAACTGACGCAGGCGGTGATCGATGTGTGCGCAACCCAGGCCCCGCGCCAGCCGCAACAGCAAATCTCCTTCTTCGTTGGACGACGCCGGATGCACCAGAATGCCGATCTCGCTGCCGGGTACCTGCTTGAGCGCGTCTTGTGCATACGCCAACGCATCGTCCCAACTGACGACCTGCCACTTTCCATCACGTTTCACTTCCGGTGCGCTGATGCGGTCGGGCGCATACATGCCTTGATGGCTGTAACGGTCGCGGTCGGCCAACCAGCATTCGTTGATCGACTCATTGTCACGCGGCACCACGCGCAATACTTCGCCGCGGCGCGTATGCAGCCACAGATTGGACCCCAGCGCATCGTGATAACCGATGGACGGCTTGGCGATCAACTCCCACGCGCGGGCCTTGAACTGGAACACCTTGTCGGTCAACGCACCGACCGGACACACGTCGATGATGTTGCCCGACAGCTCGGTTTCCACCGTCCGGCCGATATACGTGCCGATCTGCATGTCGTCATTGCGGCTCATGCCGCCAAGCTCGTAGCTGCCGGCAATCTCGCTGGTGAAACGCACGCAGCGTGTGCAATGGATGCAGCGCGTCATCTTGGTCGCCACCAGCGGCCCGATATTCTCATCGGCCACGGCACGCTTGCCTTCGGTGAAGCGCGACACACTCCGCCCGTAACCAAGCGCCAGGTCCTGCAGCTCGCACTCGCCGCCTTGATCGCACACCGGGCAATCCAGCGGATGGTTGATCAACAGGAATTCCATCACGTCACGCTGGAACTGCAGCGCCATCTTCGAGCGGGTCAGCACCTTCATGCCTTCGGCCACCGGCGTGGCGCAGGCCGGCGAGCCCTTGGCAGCCGGGCGGCCGCCCATTTCCACCTCAACCATGCACATACGGCAGTTTGCCGCGATGGTCAGCTTGCGGTGATAGCAAAAACGCGGGATGGTGATGCCGATGGCATCGGCAGCCTCGATGATCATCGCGCCCTTGCGGATCGCCGTGGGCTTGCCGTCAATCTCGATGTGCACCAGATCCGGCGCAGCGGCTGCCGGCTGCGTGCTCATGCCACCACCCCGCGCTCGACTTCCGCCATGTGGTCGTCGGCCAGGGAACGCCCGTTGGTCACGTAATACTCGAATTCGTTCCAGAACTGGCGCAGGAAACCTTGCACGGGCCACGCCGCAGCCTCGCCAAACGCGCAGATCGTATGGCCTTCGATCTGCCCGGCCACAGCCTTCAGCCGGTGCAGGTCTTCGACAGTGCCGCCGCCATCGACGATACGCTGGAGGACACGGTGCATCCAGCCGGTACCCTCGCGGCACGGTGTGCATTGGCCGCAGGATTCCTGATGGTAAAAGCGCGAGATGCGACAGGTGAACTTGACCGCGCACACACTGTCATCCAGCACCATGATCGCGCCCGAACCCAGGCCGGTATGCAGCGCCTTCAAGGTGTCGTAATCCATCGGCAAACCCTTGAGCTGCGCTGCGGCGAGCACCGGCATCGACGCACCACCCGGAATCGCGCCCTTCAGCGTACGGCCTGGACGCAGACCACCAGCCATCTCCAGCAGCTCATCAAAGGTGGTACCCAGCGGTACCTCGAAATTGCCTGCATGCTGCACGCAGCCTGATACCGAAAACACCTTCGGGCCACCATTCTTGGTCTTGCTTTGCGCCAGGAACCAATCCGCACCGTTGCGCAGGATCGATGGCACCGACGCGAAAGTCTCGGTGTTGTTGATCGTGGTCGGCTTGCCATACAAGCCGAAGCCGGCGGGAAACGGCGGTTTGAAGCGCGGCATGCCCTTCTTGCCTTCCAGTGATTCCATCAATGCGGTTTCTTCGCCGCAAATGTAGGCGCCCGCTCCCAGTGCATTGTGGATATCCACATCCAACCCGGTACCCTGGATATTCTTGCCGAGCAGTCCGGCCGCGTAGGCCTCCGCCAGCGCTTCCTCGCAATGCTCGAAGGGCTCATGATGGAACTCGCCGCGCAGGTAGTTGTAGGCGACGGTGGAACCGGTGCAATAGCAGGCAATCGCAATACCTTCGATTACGGCATGCGGGTTGTAGCGCAGGATGTCCCGATCCTTGCACGTACCCGGCTCGGACTCGTCCGAGTTGCACAGGATGTACTTTTGCATGTCGCCTTGCGGCATGAACGACCACTTCAACCCGGTAGGGAAACCCGCGCCGCCGCGGCCGCGCAAGTTGCTTCGCTTGATCTCGTCAATCACGGTCTTCGGGTCGGGCTTTTCGGCGAGAATCTTCTTCCACGCCACGTAGCCACCAACCTGCAAATAGCTGTCCATCGCCCACGGCTTGTCGAAGTGCAGCGTGGTGTAGACAACCTGGTGTTCCTTGGGTGCGGGTCCGACGGCCATTAGAGCCCACCTTTGATTTTTCGGTCGCACGCGCCGCGAAGGGTACGGGCGCGGGACAAGGAAGAACGAAGAAGCGTACGTCGGTACGAGCGCGATCGATGACACTCACCTGCCCGCAAGCAGGCGGTGCCCGGCTGGTTGCGCAGCAACGCGGACTGCCGGTAAATCATGGACGGACTTTCCATCACTCCAACCCGTCCAGGATCTTGTCGATTGACTCTACGGAAAGGCGTTCGTGGTAGTGCCCGTTGACGGTCATTACTGGTGCGCCGACGCAAGCCGCAATGCACTCTTCCTCGCGCTTCAGGTACACGCGACCATCCGCAGTACTTTCTCCCACCTTGATGCCCAGCTTGTGCTCGCAATGGCGCACCAAACCCTCCGCGCCGTTCAGCCAGCACGAGGTGTTGGTGCAGATCGCCACGTTGTTGCGCCCTACCGGCTCGGTCTCGAGCATCGAGTAAAAACTTGCGACTTCGTAGGCCCAGATTGGCTGCAACTGCAGATATTTCGCCACCGCGGTGATCAATTCGTCAGTGAGAAACCCATGGTTCTGCTCCTGGGTGGCGAACAGCGCCTGGATCAGCGCCGAACGTTTGCGCTCTGGCGGAAACTTGCCGACCCAGTGATCAATCCGCTCCCGCGTCGGCGCCGTCAGAGCGACGAGCGGATCGACGTTCTTGACCTGTGCAAAATGTCCAGTGGATTTCATGCATTTCTCCCGTGGCGCCGGCTCAGCGATCCACTTCGCCGAACACGAGGTCATAAGTACCGATCATGGCCACCACGTCCGCAAGCATGTGCCCGCGCACCACGGTGTCCATGGACGAAAGATGGGCGAAGCCCGGCGCGCGCAGATGCACGCGGAACGGCTTGTTCGCACCATCGGAAATCAGGTAGCAGCCAAACTCGCCCTTGGGCGCTTCGACAGCGGCGTAGGTCTCGCCGGCCGGCACGCAATAGCCCTCAGTGAACAGTTTGAAATGATGGATCATGGCTTCCATGTCCTCTTTCATTTCCATTCGCTTGGGCGGTGCGACCTTGAAATTTTTCACGATCACCGGACCCGGATTGGCCCGCAGCCACGCCACGCATTGGCGGATGATCGAGTTGGATTGGCGCATCTCGGCGACGCGCACCAGATAGCGGTCGTAGCAATCCCCGTTGGTACCCACGGGGATATCGAAATCAACCTGCGCATATTTCGCATACGGCTGCTTCTTGCGCAGGTCCCACTCGATGCCCGAGCCACGCAGCATCACGCCGGACATGCTCCACTGCTGGGCCAGTTCCGGACTGATGACGCCGATGCCGACCGTACGCTGCTTCCAGATGCGGTTGGCCGTGAGCAGTTCCTCGTACTCGTCCACCTTGGTCGGGAAGTCAGCGGTGAATGCGTCCAGATAATCGAGCATCGAGCCTTCGCGCCAACTGTTGATGCGCTTGAGGTCCTTGCCCTTGTGCCACGGGGACTCACGATATTTCGTCATCTGCGCCGGCAGATCGCGGTATACGCCGCCGGGGCGGTAATACGTGGCATGCAGGCGGGCGCCGGACACGGCCTCGTATACATCCATCAACTCTTCGCGCTCGCGGAACGTATACAGGAACACCCCCATCGCACCCAGATCGAGGCCGTTCGAGCCCAGCCACATCAGGTGATTGAGGATGCGCGTGATCTCGTCGAACATGGTGCGGATGTATTGTGCGCGCTCGGGTGCCTCGATCCCCAGCAGGGTTTCGATGGCGCGCACGTAGGCGTGCTCGTTGCACATCATCGACACGTAATCGAGCCGATCCATGTAACCAATCGAATGGTTGAACGGTTTGGACTCGGCGAGCTTTTCGGTGCCGCGATGCAGCAACCCGATGTGCGGATCGACACGCACGATTGTCTCGCCATCCATTTCCATCACCAGGCGCAGCACGCCGTGTGCGGCCGGATGCTGCGGGCCGAAGTTCATCGTGTAATTGCGAATTTCCTTCATCGTTGTTCCCGGCCTCAGTTGTCGCGCCAGTTATCGGCCGCTTCGGCCCGGGACTGCAGCAGATCCACATCGTCGCGAATGACCCGCGGCACGCCGATACGCGGCTCGATGGATACCGGTTCGTAAATCACGCGCTTCTGCTCGGGGTCGTAACGCACCTCGACGTTGCCTATCAAAGGGAAATCCTTGCGGAACGGATGACCGACAAAGCCGTAATCGGTAAGGATGCGGCGCAGATCCGGATGACCGTCAAAGATGATTCCGTAAAGGTCAAACGTCTCGCGTTCGAACCAATTCACCCCCGGCCACACGAGTGTCAGCGAAGGTATGATCGGCAGCGTGTCGTCATCACAAAACACATGCAGGCGCAGACGCCGATTGAGCTCCAGCGACAGCAGTTCAATCGACACCGCGAAACGCCTTGGCGCATCGTGCCCGCGCGGCCGTTCGGCCCAGCTGAAACGGCCCATCGCCTGACCCTGTACACCGCGCGAGAAGCCCGTACCCGTGGCATCGTGAGTCTTCCACTCGGTCTGGCCGTAACCCAGATAGTCGACGCCGCACAGGTCAATCAACACGCTGAAACGAAAGTCCGCCTCGTCACGCAGCGCCGTAGCGACCGCAACCAGGTCAGTTGCAGACAGCTCGGCAATGGTCTCGCGACGCACCGCAGTAACCGCGAGCGTCTCACCGAATCGCGCAACTAGGCGCTCGGCCAGCGAGGTCGGAACAGAATCGGACATGACAGAACCTCTACGAACGCGCGATGGTGCTGGTGCGACGGATCTTCTTCTGCAGCTGCAGGATGCCGTGGATCAGCGCCTCGGCTGTCGGCGGACATCCGGGTACGTAAATGTCCACCGGGACAATACGGTCGCAGCCGCGCACCACTGAATACGAGTAATGGTAATAGCCGCCGCCGTTCGCACAACTGCCCATGGAGATCACCCACTTGGGCTCGGGCATCTGGTCGTAAACCTTGCGCAGTGCCGGCGCCATCTTGTTGACCAGCGTCCCGGCAACGATCATCACATCGCTCTGGCGTGGGCTGGGCCGGAAAATGACGCCATAGCGATCCAGGTCCAGCCGGGCCGCGCCCGCATGCATCATTTCCACCGCGCAACAAGCCAGGCCAAATGTCATCGGCCACATCGACCCGGTGCGGGCCCAGTTCAACAGCTCGTCCATGCGCGCTGTGGCAAATCCACGCTGCGCAATGGGCTCGTCGCGGGCTGGAAGAAGGATGTCATCGACCAGATTGAGCGGGTCGGGGTTGTGCATCATCCCGCTGAGGGAATCCATCACTCCCATTCGAGTGCTCCTTTCTTCCACACATAGGCAAAGCCGATGCCCAGCAACAACAGGAACAAGCCCATCTCGATCATCGCGATTGCGCCGATTTGCTGAAACACCACAGCCCACGGGAACAGGAAAGCAATTTCCAGATCGAAGATGATGAACAGGATCGCCAGCAGGTAATAGTGCACGTCGAAGCGCATGCGTGCATCCTCGAACGCCTCGAAGCCACACTCATACGGGGCCAGTTTCTCCGCTTCCGGGCGCCTGGGACCGGCCAACAGGCCAAACACCAGCAGCACCACACCGACGCCGGCAGCGACGACGATGAACAACAACACAGGCCAGTATTCGGCAAGCACGATGCAAGGTACCTCGCGCCAGAGGGCGCATCAGTGACGGTCTGGCAGCTTTGCTCGTAGTCAAACCACGGCGAGCCGTTAACTCATGCCAACGCACAACCCGGACATGTGCGGCCCGTGCACCGACAATGAATTCTGCCACCGGGCATTGTACCAGTGCACACCAGTGCATCGACAAGTCTTGACACTGCATTTGCGCTGTTGGGAGAACCCGAACGCGCGTGTTCAATCCTACATGGTATGTGTGGTGCGCTCGGAGTTCAGGGCGCCGGCGAGGATATTCTCGATGCGGCCACGTGCGGCCTCCCCATCTCCTGACTCATTGAAATGGATGCCGACCCCGGCCGGACGATTGCCCTGCGCGCCGGCCGGGCTGACCCAGACCACGGTACCTACTACGGACAGCCGCTCGGTCTCTTCGGCCAGTGTCACCAAAAGCACAACCTCATCACCCAAGGCGTGCCGTTGCGCAGTAGGCGCAAACAGGCCGCCACGCTTGAGAAACGGCATGTAGGCGCTGTACAGCTCCGCGGCGTCCTTGATCTTCAGTGAAACAATACCCTGACGGGCAACGACAGGCTTCATGACATCTCCTGCCGCGCACACCGGTTGTGCACGCGGCAATGGGGTTAGTTTGAAGGCAAACTACCATGCAGGCGTATGCAAGGTCATCGGCTCAATCGGGAAGAACCTTGGGCGCGTCGCGCTGGCTGGCCAGTAGCGTACGCCGTTCAGCCACCAGATGTGCCCACGACAGTGGTGGTTTCCAGCGTGTTACCCAGCCTGGAACCGCCACCGAAGGCATGGGCCGGGCAATGGAAAAACCCTGTAACTGGTGACAGCCGAGCGATGCCAGCAGATCACCCTGTTCAGCCGTTTCCACGCCTTCGGCAATGACCGTCTTGGCAAGCATGCGCGCGGTGGTGATGACACCCGCGGCGATCGCCCTGTTACGTTCGTCGCTGAGAATGTCGCGCACGAAACTCTGGTCGAGTTTGATGTGCTCGACGTCGAGTTTCTGCAAATGACTGAGCGATGCACTCCCGGTTCCAAAATCGTCCAGACTGACGCGTATGCCGCGCAGGCGGCATTCTTCAATAACCGCTTTGGCCCGGGCCTCGTCCATCGCCGGACCGGTCTCGGTCACCTCGATGCCAAAGCCCACGTCCAGCACATCAGGGTAGGCCTCCAGCACCGAGTCGATATCGCCGAAAAATGCCGGGTGTAGCAGGTGTCGGGTGCTGATATTGACTGCCACCGGGACCGACACACCGGCCAACATCCATGCGTGGCACTGTTTGAGAGCCTCGCCCAGCACATAATGTCCGATCGGCCGGGCGAGCTGCGAGTCATCCAGCACATGCATGAACTTGGCCGGTTCAACCAAGCCCTGACCCGTGTCATCCAGACGCAGCAGCGCCTCCATGCCGGCCACGCCATTTCGTCCGGGCAATCCGTCGATGTACACGATGGGTTGAAACAGCAATTGCAACCGTCCGGTTTGCAGCGCGCGTGCGACGCGATCCCGCATGGCCCGCAGACGTAGCTGCTCGGCTTCCATCGTCGGGTCGTACAACAGGCCGCAATCGCGCCCTTCCTCCTTGGCCGTGTACAGCGCCAACTCGGCATGGCGTACCAGGCCTTCCGCATCCGCGCCATCGATGGGAAACATGGTCCAGCCCACGCTGGCCGACAGCTGTACTCTTTCACCGGCCACGTCGAACGGTGCGCGCAACGACTGCAGGATGACGCGACTGATCGCGTCCAGTTGTTCCTTGCTGTCCAGACCGGAAATGATCAACGCAAACTCGTCGCCGCCAAATCGCGCCAGGACGTCATCGGGTCGCAACAGGCCGAGAATGCGCGCGGCAGCTTCTGCCAGGACACGGTCACCGCCACTGCGGCCCAAAGTGTCGTTGACACTCTTGAACCGATCCATATCCAGCACGCCGACAGCCACGACCGATTGCTGTGCCCATGCAGTCGCGTGTGCGGCTTCCAGCAACTCGAACAAACGCCGACGATTGGGCAACCCACTGACTTCATCGAAGAATGCAAGCTGCTCCACGCGCAGTTCATGGTGTCTTTGCACGGTGACATCGCGCAGTTGCCACAGCGAACCTTGGGCCACGCCATCAATCATGATCGGAGTGAAGTCACGCAGGAGAACCCGTCCATCGCGTGTGTTCACTACGTCACCGGTAACGGCAACACCAGCAGCAAGGATCTCCTCGACACGCTGCAACTCCTGTTGCGGCAAGGCGTAAGTTGGCGCCAGCCGCGCGCGCAGTGCCGCGATCGGCAGGTTCTCCAGGTCCGCGGGCTTTGCGTCCAGGCCGAACAGCGCACAAAACGCCGCATTCGCAAAGTCCACGGCTCGTTGCGCGGACAGCACCAGTACCCCTGCATGCGGTGCCGACAACGCTGCATGCAGGTGCAGTGCGTGAAGTGCCGAGGCGCGCTCGGCGACAACGCGCGACACGTCCGCACGCCGCTCGCGCAAGCCCAGCTCCAACGCGCTGACCAGTCCGCGAGCCACGCGAACCTCCGGCGCCGTGAAGCTGGCCGGCTCGGCCCTGACCAGAACGACCACGCCGGCAACCGCACACTCGATGCACAGTGGCAGCGCCAGCAACGCACGTGGTTCATCCCCTTGCGCAAGCAGTGGCCAACCAGCCGGGACCGTCGATGTCACACGTCGCGACTGCACCTGGCCGCTCATGATGGCAACTATTGCAGCGTCAGTTGCGTGCGCGATGTCGTCGACAGCCAATCTGGCTCCGATGCCTGGCGCGCCGCGCAGTCCCGCCTGGGCGACAAGTTGCAACTCGCGCGTGGCGACCTCAAGTAACCCGATCCAGACTGCATCGTACCCACCCACAGCGCATGCGATGCGACATGTTTCAGACAGCAGCAGCGCCTCGCCCGGCGCATGCGCCAACAGCTCGGTCATGGAATCCAGCAAGCCCAGCGCACGGTACTGGGCGGCCCGTTCGCGCACGGATTGCACTACCAGCAACTGCTGTTCGTGCAATTCAATGCGTGTGCCGACGGTTGCCGCGACGCAGCGCAAGAAGGCCAGAACCTGATCGCTGAACACGTCTGCGCTGGTCGCGCGCAGGACAAACGCGGCACGCACCTGGCCAGCCACGGTGACGGGCACCAATGCTGTGGCAACGATGGCCCGTTGCCGATAAACCCGCACCAAGGTTGCCGAACCCTCTATCTCTCTTGCATCCAGCACGATCTGGGGTTCGCCGTGCCAGAAGGCGCCCAATGTCCTGGGCAAACTCAGACGTTGTGGATACAGCATCTGCAACTCGCCGGGAGCGTGCTGCGGGCTCTCGCGGTGCCAGCCGTCTCCGCTACCGTCCGGTGCCACCACGCACGCCAGCAGATCACCCAACGTGCGCTCGAGCACACCGACCGCGGCCGCATACAGTTCCGGCGGCGCCATCTGCCGCTGCAGCAGATCCGCAAGCTCATTCAACGCAGCATGCGGACCATCGTCCAAGAAGGCGACCGTACCTGGCAGTACTCTGTGATCCATGTTGCGCATAGGCATCGTCAGCGACGAAAGCAGCGTCCGCAGACACAATATATCCTGACCATACTCGCGTCGCGACCCGAGCACTCCTTCGGACACATCCGATGCCAGCGTACGCGTCCCCGTCTCGCCACCGGCACAAGGCCGCCCATGCCCCGGCGATGCGCGCGCGTCCGTGGTGGCTCAGGCCAACTCACACCACCCCCAGTGATCGAAAATCCATGGTGAGGGCAGTTGCAACTCGAGTCGCGCGAAACGCGGGCCGCCACCTCGACCGGCAGGCGGGAGCAGATGGACGCCGCCCTGACTGTCGTGCCGCACCGGTGCCTGCGACCAACGCCAGTTGCGCGCTCCGTGACTGTCGACCACGCTCAGTCGCAAGCGTGAACCCAGCCAGGCCGGCGGCTGCCATGGCAGCACATCATTCTTGATGGGGCCTGCGGGCAGGCGCACAAAGTGTTCGTGGCGGGCGGCAAGCCGCCGCATCCGCGCGCCGCTCAGCGCCATCTGGCTGGCATGCGCGGCGAGTGCGACCTGCTTGTTTGCTCGCTGCGTCTGCGTACCATCGGGCTCAACCGGCGGAGTATCGACCTCCGTCGTGTGCACCCCATAGGTCCACTGCACCGGCGGTTTGGCGACACCAACCAACGCCAGCCGGGCCAACACGTGGGCACTTGCGTGATCGGGATGGCGATCCGCCAACGCCGGCATGATCAACAGGTTCGGACGCAATCGCTCAAACAGGCCCGCGACAGTCGCTACAGCGGCACTGTCGGCCTGAAGCAACAAGCGGGTCACGCCCAGGTCAGGCCAGCCCAACGCATGTACATGTTCCGCCGACACACCCAGATGTTGCATCGCCTGCGCCAATTCGGACCGGCGCCGACGCGCCCAGCGCCCGCGCGCGTCCGCGTCGATGTACAGCCGTCGTTCCAGCGCCCGCTGCGGCCACGGATTGTTGTCTCCATCTGTCAGCAGCAGGATGTCGACCGCACCGCCTGCCGCATGCACGCGCTGAATCAATATACCGGTGGCAATCGTCTCGTCATCCGGATGCGGCGCGATCACCAGCAATCGCGTGTGCACGGTACAGCTTGGTGCATGTTCGGCTGCTGTCATCAACGCCAGCGCGCCAGCAACTCAAGCATCAGCAGATCATCGCGCAGTGGCCCGCGCAAACTTTCGCGCGCGCGATTGGCCGCAGCATACCAACGCCCCAATCCTTCGCTATCCAGTGTGCTGCCAAGCGGCGGTTTGCGCTGGATCGCGCATGCCGTGCGTTCGTCTGCGGCTGCCTGCGCGGCAAACCACAGTCGCTGTGCCGGTTCGCTCTCCAGCCAGCGCTTGACCACGGCCACCGGCTCCGCGCGACCGGCCGCCAGTGCGGCCAGATCCTTGCGCACTTCGCTGCGCCGTTCCAAGGCTCCATTCCGGGACCACTCACGCGCAAGTCCCGGGTTGCCTCCTGCTGCGCTCAAGGCCAGCGCACCATCGCTCACGCCTTCCGCACGCAGCCACGCCACTGCCTGGTCGGGTGCTGGCAGATGGAACTCGATGCGCTGGCAGCGGCTGCGAATGGTTTGCGGCAAACGCCACGGCGCGTCAGCAAGAAGGATCAACAGCGTCCGTGCGGATGGCTCCTCCAGGGTCTTCAGCAACGCATTGGCCGCAGCGGCATTCATGGCGTCCGCCGGGTCGATACATGCAACCTGCCAGCCGCCGAACTGGCTGTTCATTGCCAGCCGTGCGGACAGGTCGCGGATCTGATCGACCACGATTTCGCTGCGCGGCGTGCCATCCCTGCGCAAGCCGTAGGTCAGCTCGACCAGATCCGGGTGGGTGCCGGCGGCCAGCAACAGGCAAGTGCGGCAACGCCCGCAAGCATCCCCGCCGAGAGGTTGCGCACACAGCAATCCCCGCACGAACCGCTGCGCGAACATGCGCTTGCCCAGGCCGGCAGCACCGCACAACAGCAGTGCATGAGGTAACGCATCGCGATCACGTCGCGCCTGCAAACGTGTCCAGTCTTCGCGGTGCCAGGGCAGCCCAGTCACGCCGCGCGCTCCGCCAACAGCGCCGAGGTGGCCACTATCGCCGCACGCAGGACGGCTGCTGGCGCCTGACCGGCATCGATCACGCAAAAGCGCTCGGGTTGCGCTGCGGCACGGGCACGATAAACGCTACGCACGCGCTCGAAAAATGCGTCCGCCTCCACTTCAATACGATCCGCATCACCGCGGCCGGCGATACGCTCCCGACCAGTGGCTACCGGAAGATCCAGCAGCAAGGTCAGATCAGGCTGCAGGCCCGCACAGGCCCAGCTCTCCAGTTCGGCGATACGCGCTGCGGGCTGCCCGCGTCCACCGCCCTGATAGGCATAGCTCGCGTCGACATAGCGATCGCACAGTACCCATTGGCCAGTATGCAAAGCCGGCTCGACGATTTCGCGGACCAGCTGTGCGCGCGACGCAAACATCAACAACAGCTCGGCCTCTGCTTCCATGCCGTGCAATGCCGGGTCCAGCACGATCGCGCGGACTGCTTCACCAAGCGCGGTGCCACCAGGTTCGCGCGTTTGCACCACGACCACACCACGCTGTTCAAGTGCACCGCGCAAGCCGGCGAGCAACGTGCTCTTGCCAGCGCCCTCGCCGCCTTCAAGGCTGATGAATTTTCCGCGTGCAGAATTCATGGGCGACCACTAGCTGGGGAATGGACTGAGTGCCAACTGGTTCATCGACAACGCTTGCGCTGGTAACAATCGACGTTGCGGTTGTGCTCGCCAAGCGTATCGGCAAAGACATGACCACCGTCACCGCGCGCGACGAAATACAGGGCCGTGCCGGCTGCCGGATGCAACGTGGCAATCAACGCCGGCTTGCCCGGCAAGGCGATGGGCGTGGGCGGCAATCCGGGGCGAGTATAGGTATTGTACGGGGTGTCAGCGGTGAGGTCGGCTTTGCGAATGTTGCCTGCATAAGCGGCACCCATGCCATAAATCACGGTCGGATCCGTCTGCAGCAGCATGTGGTTTTCCAGGCGGCGCACAAACACTCCGGCAATGCGCGCGCGCTCGTCGGAACGCCCGGTTTCCCGCTCGACAATCGAGGCCAGTATCAGCGCTTCGTAGGGAGTCGCCAACGGCAGCCCGGGGTCACGCCCCGGCCACAGCTCGGCAAGGGTCTTGCTCATGGCAGCGTGTGCGCGCTTGAGGACCTGCAGGTCGCTGTCGCCTTTCACGTAAGCGTAGGTCTCGGGCAGGAACCGCCCCTCCGGCATCTCGCCGCCGGCACCAATGCCGCGCATGATCGCCGCGTCATCGAGACTGGCGCTGTCGTGGCGCAGGCGATCAGCCTTGCCCAGCGCCTTGCGCAATTCGCTGAATGTCCAGCCGTCGACAATGGTGAAGTTGCGTTGCAACACCTTGCCAGTGGCCATATTCGTCAGCAACTGACGGGGCGTGAGACCCGCTGGCAAAGCGTATTCACCCGCGCGCAGCTTGTCGGCTACATGCATCTGCGTGGCCAACGCGCGCCAATACAAGACATTGGCGCGGGTCACGCCATCCTGCTGCAACTGGCCGACGATGCTGCGGAAGCTCGCACCACGGTCAACATCCACACTGCTGCGCTGCGGACTCATTGGCAGTGGGGTATTGCTGAACCGGTTGAAGTCATGCCAACCCCAAAACAGTGCGCCGGAAATCGCCAGTGCCAGCACCAGCAGGAACGCACGCCAGACCATGCGCCCACGCGCCCGCGTTCTCAGTGACGGATGATGCATGCCGGCTCCTCCACGGGAAACCCGAGCTCGCGCCAGTGCTGCTGCAGGTGGCGGGTGACACCGCCCGGAACATACTCCCAGGACGCCATCGATCGCACCGGCACGATGCCACGCACGCTGGAACTGAGGAAGATTTCACCCGCAGCGTGCAATGCGTCCACGGACAGCGTCGTGACGCGGGCCTGGGGACACACGGCGAGTACTTCGGCGCGGCCGACGCCGGCGATCCCGCAGCGATCCAATGCCGGCGTCAACAACTGACCGTCAACTACTGCGAACAAGTTCGCCATCGTCGCAGAAATTACCCGGCCATCCTCTGCACACAAGACGCCTTCGGCAATATCCGGATCATCCCATTCGGCGCGCGCGAGTACCTGCTCCAGGCGATTGAGGTGCTTCATGCCCGCCAGCGCCGGTTGCTCGGCCAGACGCAGATTGCACATTCGCATGCGGACCCCTTCGACATACGCGGCAGCCGCCACCACAGGTAGTGCAAACGCTGCCACGATGCGAGTGGATTGCACCGTGGGAGATGGTGTGTAACCACGCGCGCCCACGCCTCGCGTCAGCGTGATACGCACCACGGATTGGCGCATGTCATGGCTCACCGTCAGCGCTTCACTCCACAGTGTTGCTACATCGGGAGCGCACAAATGCAGGCGCGCACAACCTTCGCCGAGTCGCTGCATGTGCCGAGCCCACAGCGGTGCGCTCGCCCCGACGAAGCGGATGCTCTCGAACAAGCCATCGCCATAGGCAAGGCCGCGGTCCAATGCCGACACCGTGTCGGTGGCAGTGCCATTGACGAGCATCGACTGCGCAGCCATCAGCCTGGCACTCCAAGCGCACGCAGCAGGCCACGCGCCTTGGCACGCGTTTCTTCCAGTTCGCACCGGGCCACGGAATCGGCCACGATCCCTGCTCCGGCGCGCAACGTGATTTCGTTACCAAACAGCGTCAGCGTGCGAATCAGAATATTCAAATCAAGATCACCACTGCGATCGAGATAACCCAGCGCACCGGTATAGGCGCCGCGCGGGGAGTCTTCCAGCGCCGCGATGATTTCCATGCAGCGTACCTTCGGGCAGCCGGTGATGGTGCCACCGGGAAATACTGCCGCGATGACCTGGCCCGGTGTCACTCCAGCACGCAACCGGCCGCGAACATTGGACACGATGTGGTGGACGTGGGTGTAACTCTCCACATGCATCAACTCATTGACCTCCACCGAGCCTGCTTGACACACGCGGCCAAGGTCGTTGCGTTCCAGGTCAATCAACATCACGTGCTCAGCCTGCTCCTTCGGGTTTGCAATGAGTGCGCGAACGTGCGCGGCATCATCCGCACCGGGTAGGCGCGGTCGCGTGCCCGCAATGGGTCGCGTCTGCACCACGTCGCCGCGCACTTCGACCAGACGCTCCGGGGACGAACTGACCACGGCCCACGTCGGCTGCTGCAGCAAGCCGGCAAACGGTGCCGGATTGGTCCGCCGCAGCGCGGCATGCAGCGCTGCCGGCGTGGGCGAAG
Source organism: Rhodanobacter sp. (assembly GCA_039926605.1). Lineage (GTDB taxonomy): Bacteria > Pseudomonadota > Gammaproteobacteria > Xanthomonadales > Rhodanobacteraceae > Rhodanobacter. The sequence goes on from JBDSWR010000030.1 coordinate 73,272, forward strand.
TCACGTAGCGTGCACGCCACGCCCGGGACAGATTCACCTGGAAAATATCTCCTGCGCGCAAATGTTCGTGCACGCGGCTCACACCATCCAGGAATTGCTGGGGAGCGTCTTCATCCCATGCCGTCGGCGCGACCAATCCGCACACCGCTGGCGCGTCCTCGAGATCAGCCTGCATCTGGTCGAGCCACCGCGCGTGGTCGTCCTCGGCCAGCAGAATGGTGCAATTGCGCACATGGTCAAAGACCACTGCCGCGACGCAGCGCAGCGCCAGAGCTACGGGCAGTGCAGGTTCCGCGCGAAGTTTCAGCGTGGGCTCGATCTGAGCGGCCAGCTCATACGCCAGCTGCAGTACCCAGCCGCCGTGAAACGGCAAATCATCAAGCGCACACGGCACCTGTTCAACTTGCCACGCGGCGTCCAGTGCATCGAGGAAACCACCATGCAACTCGTGCCCGCAACCATCGAGCAAGCTGCCGTCGGCATGCAAGGTCAAGCTTGCTTGCGGCAACGCAAACAGGATGTCATAGCGCGCCTGTGCGGTGCCATGCACGACACTTTCCAGCAAGCACGGATAACGCTCCGGCCAGGCGGCGGCCGGCCCCAGCAAGTCATGCCGACCGGGTAGCTCTCGTCTATGAAAGGTCACGCTCAGACGCGACGAAATGCCAACGTACCGTTGGTGCCACCAAAGCCGAACGAGTTGGACAGGGCAACGTCGATCTTTGCCTCACGCGCCACGTTCGGGACGAAATCGAGATCACAGCCTTCACCGGGCTCGTCCAGGTTGATCGTGGGTGGCAGCACCTGGTCGCGCAACGCCAGGATGCTGAAAATTGCTTCAACACCACCGGCGGCGCCGAGCAAATGCCCGGTCGTTGACTTGGTCGAACTCATCGCCAGCTTGTGCACAGCGGCGCCAAAGACGGTCTTTGCGGCCATCACTTCGCCCAGATCGCCCAGTTGCGTCGATGTCCCATGCGCGTTTATGTACTGAACGTCGGAAGGATCAAGTCTTGCGTCCTCGAGGGTATTTTGCATGCAGCGCGCGGCCCCTTCCCCGCCCGGGCTGGGCGCAGTCATGTGGAACGCATCGCCGCTCATGCCAAAGCCGATTATCTCGGCATACACGCGTGCGCCGCGGGCCTTGGCGTGCTCGAATTCCTCCAGCATCAGGATACCGGCGCCGTCGGACAGCACGAAGCCATCACGATCCTTGTCCCATGGCCGGCTCGCGCGCGTCGGCTCATCGTTGCGAGTGGACATCGCCTTGGCCGAACAGAAACCGGCCATTGCAGTACCCGTAGTCGCGAATTCAGCGCCGCCCGCAAGCATCGCATCGGCATCACCATACTGGATCATGCGCATCGCCAGCCCGATGTTGTGGGTCGCAGTGGTGCATGCGGTGACACAGGCAATGTTTGGCCCTTTCAAGCCAAACATGATCGACAACTGCCCGGAAACCATATTGATGATCGAACTGGGGACGAAAAATGGTGATACCCGGCGCGGGCCCTTCGCTGCCAGCTCCAGGGTGGTTGCTTCGATCGTGTGCAGGCCGCCGATCCCGGCACCAACCGCCACACCGATACGCTGTGCATTCAGCTCCGTCACTTCTATTCCGGAATCACGCAACGCCTGGGTAGCCGCCGCGACGCCATAATGGATGAACGGATCCATTTTCTTGACGTCCTTGAGCGGCATCCACTGCGCCGGATCAAAGTCACGCACCTGTCCGGCAATGCGGGTGGCGTAGGCGGAGGTATCAAAGTGAATGACCGGGCCGATGCCGCTGACACCCTTGATAACGCGATCCCACGCGCTGGCCACGTCGTTGCCAACCGGCGAGATCATGCCCATGCCCGTCACTACTACGCGTCGTTTGCTCATGCCCGTCCTGTCCTTCCTGATCCGGCGAAACAGCGTGTGTGGACCGCATCCGCATCGGCGATTCCGCAGTGGCAAAGGAACGCCTGCGCGGCGCGCACATACCATACGGGGCCGAACGTTGCACACGCACAAACGAAAACTGCGCCAGATCGGCGCAGCATTCGGTCAAGCCGCATGACGGGTGCGCTGGCGTGGCTGGTCAAAAGCCACCGCAAGCGAATTCCGCCAGCTGGCCCGCTCAGCTCTTGGAATGCGCTTTGATGTAATCAACAGCCTGCTGCACGGTAGTGATCTTCTCGGCGTCTTCGTCAGGAATTTCGGTTTCGAACTCTTCCTCAAGCGCCATGACCAGCTCCACTGTGTCCAGCGAATCTGCGCCCAGATCGTCCACGAACGAAGCGTTCGCCGTGACCTCATCCTCTTTCACGCCCAACTGTTCGATCACGATTTTCTTGACGCGCTCTTCGATGGTGCTCATGTTGCCCATACCTCTCAAGGAGTAGTGGTTTGTCCCGCCTGCAACTGCCAGGCAAAACGCCGACGCATTGTAATGGCTAAGCCGGAAGGCCGCCACGTTCCGCCGGTGAAACCTGAAAGCTGACCATGATGGCCAGCACGAAGTGTCAATTATCCTGCAAAAGAGAGCCGCGTGCGACTCCCTCATCTGAAACTTTTTTACGCCATGTACATGCCGCCATTCACGTGCAGCGTCTCACCAGTGATATACGCGGCCGCTGGCGAGGCCAGGAACCCGACCGCTTCGGCAATGTCGGCCACGCCGCCCAACCTGCCCAGTGCTATCTGCCCCAACAACGCGCTCCGCGTTTCCGCGGGTAATGCTTGCGTCATGTCGGTGTCAATGAAACCCGGGGCCACGACGTTGACGGTGATGCCGCGCGAGCCTATTTCGCGCGCCAGCGATTTGGAAAACGCGATGATCCCGGCTTTCGCCGCCGCATAATTTGCCTGTCCGGGATTGCCGGTCAGAGCAATTACTGACGCCATCGAAATGATGCGTCCCTTGCGCGCTTTCATCATGCCGCGCAGCACCGCCTTGGACATGCGATAGACCGAGCTGAGGTTGGTGTCCAGGATGCCGTTCCAATCCTCCTCGGACATGCGCAGCAACAACTGATCTCGCGTGATGCCGGCGTTGTTGACGAGGATCGTTACCGGACCAATTTCCTTGGCGATGCTCGCGACGAGAGCTTCCACACCGCGGCCATCGGTAACGTTCAACACGCGACCGCAGCCGCCATGCGGCAACATTCGTTCGCCAATTGCGACCGCACCTTTCTCACTGGTCGCAGTACCGATGACGGTGGCGCCGCGCTTTGCCAGCAAATCGGCAATCGCCGCGCCAATGCCGCGACTGGCGCCGGTCACCAATGCAATCTCGCCCTGCAAATCTTGACTCATGGATGGGTCCTTGAACAACAAACGTCAGGGTCGGTTGGCGATGCGTGGCAGCCGCGCCACCAGTGCACGGTCACGTCCATTCGGCACGTGCCGCATCCATCTCCTCCGGCAAACCGATCGCGTGGGTCGCCAGCGTCTTGTCGATACGTTTGAGCAAACCACTCAATACCTTGCCCGGGCCACACTCGACTACGCGGGTCGCGCCACCGGCGACCAGTGCCTGTACGCACTCAGTCCAGCGCACCGGTTGATACAATTGCCGCTGCAATGCCCGGCAGATCTCAGCCACCGTGTTGTAACTGCGTGCATCGGCGTTCTGCACGACGGGAATTTGCGGCAACTGCCAGGCAATGGTCGCCATGCGTTCCCCCAGACGGTCCGCCGCCTCGCGCATGAGCGCGCAATGCGATGGCACCGATACCGCCAACCTGATCGCACGTTTCACGCCCATCCCGGCCAGCTTGGCCAGCGCCCGATCCACCGCTTCCGCGTGGCCAGAAATGACCAACTGACCTGGGGCATTGAAATTGGCCGGCGCCACGACCTGGCCCTGCGCGACTTCCGCACATACCGCGGCAATCTGAGCGTCATCGCCACCGATGACCGCCGCCATCGCGCCGACACCGGATGGGACGGCCGACTGCATCAGCCGTCCACGCTCGGCGACCAACGCCGCCGCGTCATGCAACGACAACGCTCCGGCACATACCAGCGCACTGTACTCACCAAGGCTGTGACCGGACAATTGCGCTGGCTGCGCACCACCCAACTGCTGCCATACGCGCCACACCGCCACGCTGGCAGCAAGCAGCGCCGGCTGGGTGTTCTGGGTACGATCAAGCTGGTCTTCGGGGCCGTGCTGACTGAGCTCCCACAGATCCACGCCAACACCTTGCGCCGCTTCGTCAAACGTGGCGCGCACGACAGCATGCCGCGCAGCCAGCTCGGCCAGCATGCCAACTGTTTGCGCTCCCTGTCCGGGAAACACAAACGCCAGCGATGAGGAAACTGAGCTCATGGAAAGGTCAATCCGGGTCAAGGTAAGGGACATGGTGACACGCTGACTCACCATACGCAGCGGTACCACCGCAAGTCATCGCCCGTTGTGGCGCGGGACGTTGTGCGCCAGCCTCAATAACGCAGCAATGCCGACGCCCATGTGAAGCCGCCGCCGAACGCTTCCAGCAACAGATTCTGACCACGCTGCACTTTGCCCGAGCGCACGGCGTAATCCAGCGCAAGCGGAACCGAGCCTGATGAGGTATTGGCGTGCTTGTCCACCGTGACGATAACGCGCTCCATCGGCATGCTCAGGCGCTTGGCCGTCGCCTCGATGATGCGCAGGTTGGCTTGATGCGGGATCAGCCAGTCGATCTGCGACTCCTGCATGCCCGCGGCCCCCAGGGTCTCGCCAACCAGTGCGTCGAGCGTCTTTACCGCCATCTTGAAAACTTCGCGTCCAGACATGTGGATGCGCACGCCATGATTTGGCCCGTCGGTGAAGCCTGCGGAGACGCCAACCGGATTGTACAAAAGGTGTTTGTAGCCACCGTCTGCATGCAGACACGTCGCATGGATACCTGGCTCGGTCGCCGCTTCGAGAACCACCGCGCCTGCACCATCACCGAACAACACGCAGGTCTCGCGCTCCTTCCAGTCGACCATCCGCGTCAAAGTCTCGGCACCCATCACCAGCACTTTCTTTGACTGTCCACTGCGAATGAACTTGTCGGCAATGCCCAAGGCGTACATGAACCCCGAGCACGCGGCGTTGACATCAAACGCGGCACAGCCATTGGCACCAAGGCGATGCTGGATGAGACAGGCAGTGGAGGGAAAGATGATATCCGGTGTCGTCGTACCCAGAATGATCAAGTCCAGTTCCGAAGCCTTGACCCCCGCTGTCTCCAGCGCGTTTTGCGCCGCCTGGAATGCCAGATCGCCGGTCGTCTGGCCATCAGCGGCGACATGCCGTTGGCGAATGCCGGTGCGGGTACGGATCCACTCGTCCGTGGTATCGACGAGCTTCTCCAGCTCGGCATTGCTGACAACGCGCTCCGGCAGCGCGCTGCCGGTGGCCATGATACGGGCGTAAATCTGGGGCATTCAGCTATCCACCAACAAAAACACGATTTGACGTAATCACCTTTGTACCACGCGAGCGCATGCGTTGACTCCGACGCCAACGCAAAACGGCGCGTCACCGCACCGTTTTACATGTTGCGCTGGTCCACAGAGACCGGTAACGGATGCCGTGCAGGCACACCATCGATCACTGTAGAGAAATTGAAATCAATCCTCGACTGTCACTGCGCTCTTGGTTTCGAGCACTTTCTTGCCACGGTAATAGCCATCCTTGGTGACGTGGTGACGCAAATGCACCTCGCCGCTGGTCGGATCGGTGGAAAGCTGCACGGTGGTCAGTGAATGATGGGCACGGCGCATGCCGCGAGTGGACGGGGTGCGACGGCTCTTGGCAACAGCCATGATGGTTCTCCAGCGGAAACTTGGTGATTGGAACGAAGAGGCTGCGTCGGCTGACGCAAACCCAAGGTACTCTCTGCAACTACCTGCTCATTTTTTCAGTTCGCGCAACATTGCGAACGGACTTGTTCTTTCGTCACTGTCTGCAACATCGGACGCTGTTGCCGCATCGGGCAAGCTGCCATCCGGATTGATTGCCACCAACGGCAACGCCAACAACAATTCATCCTCCACCACATCAGCCGGGTTCAATCTGCCATCGGCGGGTACCAACAACGGCTCGTAATCCGGCGGCAATCCGGCCTCGTCACTTTCCTGGCGCATCAAACCCAGCCGGGTGCTGACCGTCAGCGGCAATATGAACGGCTCCAGTGTTCGCTGACAAAGCATGGTCAGTGACACCTCTGCACGCACATCGACGTAACTCACTTGCAGGCTGTCGCGACCAAAGTCCAGCGTGAAACTTGCCGCCCCACACACATCTGCCAGCGTCTCACACAAGCGCGGCATGCGGGCAACCGGCAAACTTCCCTGGAACGAACGGCGCGCCGAAACCATGCGCCAAACGTCGACCGACTCTGGCAATGTCACGGACATAATCGCGGAATGTTAGGTTTGTGCGCTGCGCAAGTCAACCGTGACGACGTTGACACTCCCACCCAGCGTCGACATTCTGCGCCACTGGGTGCCCTTGCGGCACACTGCAATACCGTGGACCCTCCACCTGCCCGAGCCAATTGCCAGTGAATGTCTACCTGCTGCCTGTCGTCAGCATGATCCTGCTTGTCGTGCTGGCTTTCATCGGCGCGATCCTTTGGCAGCGGCGGCGTCAGGCTTTGCATACGGCACGGCTGCAAAGTCTGCTGGATCTTGCCGATGCGCTCGAACGCGATCTCAAGGCTTGTCGCAGCCACTTGGCGCAAGCACACGCGGTGATGTCCCTGAACCCGGACTCGCCCGCGCCCAGCGAACAGGATGCGCAGCACGCAGTGGACGCCGGTCTGCGTGCCCTGCTGCAACAGCGCTTGTGGATTCGTGATCGCTCCGCCCAGGCCAGCGCCAGCGACTTCGATGCCGCAGCGACTTCGGTGCGGCACATGCGCTCCCGTCTGCAGCCATTGCTGCTGGCACTGGCACAGGCACAAAATGCCTTGGACCGCGCGATGCGCGAGCACATACGGCAAGACGGTGAATCGTGAGCAACGCCATGCGCGTCCTCATTCTGGGATCCACGTCGCGCTACCGGGCCGATCTGCTGCGCCGCTTCGGCATTGCCTTCAACCAGCGTGCGCCCGAGGTCGACGAGTGCGAGATTGCCGGCGAGCCGGCAGCAACGCGAGCGCTGCGTCTGGCTGTCGCCAAGGCTGAAGCCGCCGCGCAGGGCGAGAACGACGCGGTGGTGATCGGTTCCGATCAAGTGGCCGAGCTCGGTGGCAGCATCCTGCACAAGCCCGGCGGCAGCGCACGTGCACATGCCCAACTGCGCGCCAGCTCCGGCCATGACGTGGTTTTCCATACCGCCGTCTGCGTGCGTGACACCCGCACCGGCCAGGCACATGCCCATACCGACCGCACCACCGTGCATTTTCGTGACCTGTGCGAGGCGGAAATCCAGCGTTACGTAAAGCGCGAGCACCCGCTCGATTGTGCCGGCAGTTTCAAATGCGAAGGTCTCGGCATCACGTTGTTCACGCGCATCGAAACGCAAGATCCGACAGCACTCATCGGCTTGCCGCTGATCGCCCTGGCGCAGATCCTGCGCGAATGCGGCTTCGACTTGCCTTGAAGGCGCACGCGAACACTAGCTGGCCCCACCCGCGCAACGCTCCCTTGACCAGAAATCCAGTCTGCCTCCGGCGCAAGATGGATCTCGACCCGTTGCAATGTGTCGTACTTCCGCGATCTCGCCGAGCAGGCGTGGCACAGTCTGGCTTGCGTCGGGGCGCGACCGCAGCCTGTCAGCCGGCGCGCACATTACACTGATCCAATCCCGTCCACGTCATATCGGGCCCGCCGCGACCACCTGAAGAAGTCATGTCTGCCATCACCGAGCAACCCGACGAAATCTTGCTGCATCGACTGCATGCGGCGATGGCCCAGGTCAACCAGGTGCTGCTGGGCAAACCAGCGCAGGTGAAGCGGGCCTTTACCTGCCTGATCGCTGGCGGACACTTGTTGCTGGAAGATATCCCCGGGGTTGGCAAGACCACGCTTGCCCAGGCGCTGGCGGCCACGTTTGCGCTGGACTTCCAGCGCGTGCAATTCACCAGCGATCTGCTGCCCTCTGACATCATCGGCGTTAGCGTGTACGAGCGCGAGACCGCGCAGTTCCGCTTTCACCCCGGGCCCATTTTCACCGGGCTGCTGCTGGCCGACGAAATCAATCGTGCGAGTCCGAAAACCCAGAGTGCATTGCTTGAGGCCATGGCCGAAGCGCAGGTAACCGTCGACGGCCATACGCACGCCTTGGCGCGACCATTTTTCGTCGTCGCCACGCAGAACCCGCTGGATCTCAATGGGACGTTTCCGCTACCGGACTCGCAACTTGACCGTTTCATGCTGCGCTTGTCACTCGACTACCCGGATGCAGCCGCTGAACGCGCCCTGCTCACCGGCAGCGATCGTCGTGATCTGCTCGCGCAACTGAGGCCCCAACTGGACGGTGCGGCGTTGCTTGCGCTGACCCGGCAAGCACAAACCATCACCACCAGCAGCGCCTTGCTGGACTATCTGCAGGCACTGCTCAGCGCAAGTCGCAGACATCCGGAAATTCGTGTGGGGTTGTCTCCGCGCGCTGGACTGGCACTTCTCGGTGCGGCGCGGGCATGGGCGCTCATCAGTGGACGCAAGCATGTATTGCCCGAAGACATCCAGGCGTTGTTCGTGCCGCTGGCGGCACATCGCCTCCTGCCCGCGCGTGGTGCCAACAGCGACACATTGGCGCGGCAACTGCTGGCCGAGGTAGCAGTGGACTGATGCACGCCCTGCTGCAGCGTCTGGCCTTGTGGGGCGAGCGTCGCCTACCGGCATTGACTCGTTACCGGCGCACCGAAAGCCTGCCCATTGAGTTGCACCGCCGGCGCATCTACCTCGTACCTACCGCTTTCGGCGTCGGCTTCACCGTGTTGCTGCTGGTCATGCTGATTGGTGCCCTGAATTACGCCAACAACGCTGCCTTGCTGTTGACGTGTCTGCTTGGTGCCGCCAGCGCAGCCAGCATGCTGGTGGCGTTCCGCAACCTCGACGGCCTGCGTCTCAGCCAGGTCCAGGCCGAGCACGCGATGGCCGGGCAACCGGTCGAGCTCACCCTGAGCTTTGACTCGGTGCGAGCACGCAACGCAGTACGCATTGACATGGCGCGCACGCGCACCGCGTTCGCAATCTCAGGCCCCGACACGACGCACGTGCGGATTTCCATGCCGACCGCCCGACGCGGCTGGCAGCCGGTGCCGCGCTTGCGCCTGTGGACAACCTGGCCGCTGGGTCTGTTTCGCGCCTGGAGCTGGCTGCATCCGGAGCAGCCGGTATTGGTGTGGCCCCGCGCGGAAGCTGGCGGACCCGCGCCGCACGCGTCCGCCACCAACGCCCAGCAAACCCGGCGCCGAGCCGGTGACGAGCTGGCGGCGTTGCGCGAGTATCGCGTCGGCGATCCGCAACGACATATCGCCTGGAAGGTCAGCGCTCATCACGAAGGCCTGCTGGTGAAGGACTTTGCGCAACCACAAAGTCAACCACAATGGCGCCTCGACTGGCGTGAGCTGCGCGGTCTGGACAATGAGAGCCGGATATCCCGGCTCGCACGCTGGCTCGGTGAAGCCCAGGCTGAGCGCCACAGCTACAGTTTGTGGTTGCCCGGCATGGAACTCCCCCTGGGCAGCGGTCCCTCCCATTACGTGCATTGCATGAATGCGCTGGCCGAGTTGCCATGACCCCGGACTCAACCCATGCCCAGCAAGCGCCGGTCGACCGACGCACGTTCGATCTGTTGGCCCTGACCACGGCCGTGGTGCTGGGGGTGCATTCGCCCCACTTGCCGTGGTGGCTCAGTACATTGCTGGCAGTGCTGCTGGCCGCGCGCTGGTGGCAGCGCCGGCAACATGTCATGCGGGTGCCGCGCTGGATCAAGCTGCCGCTGCTGCTGCTGCTGACGCTTGCGGTCATCGAGACCTACGGGAGCATCTTCGGGCGTGAGGCCGGCGCCGCGTTGGGCGTTGGACTGCTGGTGCTGAAGCTGCTGGAAACCGCAACGCCGCGCGACGTGCGGGTTGGTGTCGGGTTCGCCTGCTTCGCGCTGATGTCCGCGCTGCTGTTCGGCCAGGGGATGATGACCACCGCGGTCGTGGCGATGGGCCTGCTGCCCGCACTGGCCACACTGCGCGCACTGGAACCTGCGCAGGCGCAGACAGGCTTGCCGCGCAGCCTGCTGCCGATATTGCTGTTGCTGGCTGCAGCCCTGCCGCTGAGCCTGCTCGCGTTTGTGCTGGTGCCACGTTTGAGCTCGCCTTTGTGGGGGGCACCGTCACCTGATCAGGCGCGCACTGGCCTGAGCGACAGCATGTCCCCCGGCAACTTCACCGAACTGCTCACCGACGACAGTCCCGCACTGCGTGTCAGCTTCGACGCTACGCCACCACCGCCGGACTTGCGCTACTTCCGCGCATACGTGATGTCGAACTACGACGGCCGACGCTGGCAACGAGCGCACCTGGCCGGCACCGACAACACGCCTGCGCCACTCGAATTCGCCACCTCGATCAGCTACCACGTCACCCTGGAGCCCACCCATCAACGCATTCTGCCGGCGCTCGATGTGCCTCTCCAGGCGCCAGCCAACGCCGGGTTGCGCTCCGACCGCGAACTGTTCGCCCACAAGTCGGTGAGCAACCCTTTCACCTACACGGTGCGCTCGGCCCTGCGCTACCGCCTGCAACCTGAGCTGGACGAGCGATCGCGGCAACTCGACCTGCGTTTGCCCACGGGCTTCAACCCGCGCACGCACGCGCTCGCCGGAGAGTGGCGCAAGCACTACCGCACAGACGACCCAGCCATCGTGCGTGCCGGCCTGACGCTATTGCACGACGGCGGTTTCAGCTACACCCTGACGCCGGCACCGCTGGGTCGCGATGCGGTCGATGATTTCCTGTTCAACACGCGCGAAGGCTTCTGCGAGCACTACGCGTCCTCGTTCACTGTATTGATGCGCAGTGCCGGCATCCCGGCGCGCGTGGTCACCGGCTATCAAGGTGGTTACTGGAACAAGCTGGGCAATTACCTGCTGGTGCGCAATTCCGATGCCCATGCCTGGAGTGAAGTGTGGCTGGCAGGTCGCGGCTGGGTGCGCGTTGACCCCACCGCCGCAGTGCGTCCTGAACGCGTGACACTGGGCGCAGCAGCGGCCATCGGCAACGAGCGCGGGTGGTATCACAACGACTGGCTGCAAGGTGTTCGCAACCACTGGGACATCGTCAATCGGTGGTGGAACCAGGGTGTCGTGGGCTTCGACGCGCTACGCCAGCGTGCTCTGCTGACGCCCTTCGGCGTGCGCGACACGGACACGCGGACGCTCGGCATATTGCTTGCCATCAGCAGTACGCTGTGCATGGGTTTGGGTCTGGCGTGGGCCTTGTGGCGACGTCAGCGCCACGACGTGTTGCGCGAGGCGTTGCGCGTGCTGGAGCGCAAGCTGGCACGGCATGGCGTCGTGCGGCGCCATGGTGAGGGGCCCCAGCACTATCTTGCGCGCGCAGCACGAGCACTGCCCGGACAACGTGCCACGCTTGCGCAATTGTCAACGAATTATCTTCATCTGCGTTACGCTCAGAACGAACCGCCGCCTGAACCGTTGCGCGCGTTCCGCCGCGCGGTACGGAATTTTCGGGCAGCGCGCATGGTCAAATAAGCCAACCGTAGTGGCACAACGCCGTTACCAATAATGGAGAAACCGCCATGTCCCTGTACCGTCCGCTTGCGTTAGTGGGTGCGCTGGCTCTGGTTGGTGGCTGCGCGACGATCCCGCAGCCGCTGCAAGGCACGTACACCAACGTTTCCTCTGCCAGTGCCCAGCAAGGTGGCGCCGGGGGCGAGCACGTACGCTGGGGCGGCGAGATCATCAAGACCGAACCCGGCCCGCAGCAAACCTGCTTCTTCCTGCTGTCACGGCCACTGGACAGTCAGGCACGCCCGGAAATGGGCACCTCCGGTGAAAGCAATGGACGCTTTGTCGCCTGCCGCGATGGCTTCTACGACCCGGAGGTTTTTGTGCGCGGGCGCGAGTTGACCGTGACCGGCACGCTCCAAGGCACCGTATCGCAGAAAGTCGGCGACTACGATTACGCCTATCCGCGAGTAGCGGCTGACGTGGTTTATCTGTGGCCCAAGCGCGTGCCCGTCCAGCGCTACCCGCCAGGCTACTACGACCCGTTCTGGGGCTCTGGCTTCGGGCCGGGCTACTTCGGCGGTGGGTGGGGATATCCCTACTGGAATCAGCCGCGGGTGATCATCGTGCGGCCACCTACGCCGCCGCCGCCCCCGAAGAAGTAATTACCATGCAACAACGCCGGCTGTCTGCCGGCGTTGTTGCATGGCGGCGCAGTCGGGCGCTGGAACGCTATCGATCAACCCGGGGGCCAGCGGAGAGAACGCCCCGCCAGCAGGTGCATGTGCAGGTGGTATACGGTCTGGCCACCGTCCTCGTTGCAGTTGATCACCACACGATAACCGCGCTCGGACAACCCCACCTGCTTGGCGTAGTTGGCCGCGGCGAGCAGCAACTTGCCCAGCAGCTCGGCATCCGCTGCAGTGGCATCGTTCAACGTCGCCATCGGCACCTTCGGGATAAACAATACGTGTACCGGTGCTTGCGGGTTCACATCACTGAAACCCAGCACCTCGTCGTCTTCATAGACGATATCGGCCGGCAGTTCCCGGCTGATGATCTTGCTGAAAATCGTGTCACTCATCATGCATCCCCTGACGGCAAGTCATTCAAGCAACTGGCGTCCGCCAAACGCGTGCGCCAGCGTGCTGCGGTCAACGTACTCCAGCTCACCACCAAGTGGCACCCCGTGGGCCAGCCTGGTCGGACGTACACCACCGGCGCGTGCGAGTTGTGCGAGGTAATGTGCGGTGGCTTCGCCTTCGACGGTGGGGTTGGTGGCGACAATCATCTCCTCGATCTCGCCCTCGCCCAGGCGGGCCGCCAATTGCGGCAGGCCGAGTTCTTCGGGGCCCAGACCATCCAGCGGCGACAGATGGCCCATCAGCACGAAATACTGGCCACGATAGCCGGTCGCCTGCTCGATCGCCGCCAACTCGGTGGGCGACTCGACCACGCACAGCGTGTGCTGGTCGCGACTCTCGTTGGCGCACACCGTGCACAGTGGATCTTCGCTGAAATTGCGGCAGCGCTGGCAACGGCCAATCCGTTGCATGGCCTGTTGCAGGGCGCCGGCCAGCTGCAAACCGCGGTCACGGTCGCGTTCCAGCAAATGGAAGGCCATGCGCTGGGCGCTCTTGCCGCCCACACCGGGCAGACAACGCAGCGCTTCAATCAAGCCGTCAAGAAGGATGGAACCACTCATGTTTGTCTCAACCTCTCGCAGGAACCCACTGGCGGGCGACGCCTGCCGCGGCGGCGCAGACCAACGACATCACCCGCCAGCGGGCTCCTGCAATGAAATGCATCAGAACGGCATCTTGAACCCCGCCGGCAGGTTCATGCCGGCGGCAACACCACCAAGGCGCTCCTTGCTGGCCGCCGCTATCTTGTTCACTGCGTCATTGATTGCCGCAGCCACCAGGTCCTCGGCCATTTCCGGGTCGTCGGCAAAGGCCTGACGGTCGATCTGCACGCGGCGTACTTCATGTTCACCGGTCATCACCACGCTCACCAGGCCACCACCCGCACTGCCGGTAACTTCGAGCTTGGCAATCTCCTCCTGCGCACGTTTCATGTCTTCCTGCATGCGCTGCGCCTGCTGCATCAACTGTCCAATCTGACCTTTCATCACGCGACTCCCGATTCGTTTGCCAATGGTTTGATCGATTGCGGCACGACACGCGCACCAAATTCCCGTTGCAAGGATTGCACCAGCGGATCGCTTTCGATCGCGGCCTGTGCCGCGGCCTGCGCCGCGTCGTGTGCCTGCGCCGCACGGGCTGCAGGTGTCCGCACCGCGGCCGTCGGGCTGCTGACCGGAACAAAGCGCAGACGCACCGACTCACCCAGTGCCCGACTGATATGTTCTTCCATCTGGCTGATCATCGGCTCCACGGCCATGTGCAGATGTACCGGTTGCAGGGCCAGTATCAGGGTTTGCCCCTCCCTTGCGCGCAACACGGCGTTTTGCGCCAGCATGCCCAGCGGCCCGCGCAGTGCCGCGCGCGCGATCAAGCCTTCCCAGTCCGGCAGGCCGTCGGCGTCGAGGATGGCCGGTGCCGACGCAGAGTCCGGTGTTGGCGGCAGCGCTGGCGCGGATGGCGTTACCACCGGCAGTGATTGCACACTTCCCGGTTGTGGCTGCGGGCTTGGAGCGTGTGCCGGGCGAACCGCAGGACCGCCAGGGTTTGCAGCTCCGGTGGCGGCGCGGATCGGCGCCGATTGCGGACGTACTGACGGCGATGCGTCGCCTTCCGGGCGAAACGCCAGCATGCGCAGCAAAGCCATCTCGAACCCCGTGCGCGCATCCGGCGCGAGAGTCAAATCGCGTCGCCCGGCGATGGCGATCTGGTAGTACAGCTGCACGTCTTCCGCAGCCATCTGCGCGGCCAGTGCCGCCAGCGCATGGTCATCATCCGCACCGTCGGCGGGTTGGTAGTCTGGAATCAACTGCAGTAACTGCACCTGATGCAATGCGCTGGCGAGGTCATCCAGAACGCCCCCGAAGTCGGGCGAGTACGAGGCAATCTGCGCACATTCATCCAGCAGCCTGGCGCCGTCACCGGCGGCCACAGCCGCCAGCACGCCCAGTACTTGAGCACGGGCGACACTGCCAAGCATCGCCCGCACGTCGTCACCGCGCACCGCGCCGGCACCATAGGCAATTGCCTGATCCAGCAGAGACAGTCCATCGCGCAGCGACCCGTCCGCTGCGCGCGCCAGTTCGGCAATCGCGTCCTCGTCGAACTGGATGTTTTCCGCCCCCAGAATATGGCGTATCTGTCCGGAAATCTGTGCCGGCAGCAGACGCTTCAAATTGAACTTCAAACAGCGCGACAGCACCGTCACCGGCAGCTTCTGCGGATCGGTGGTGGCGAGCAAAAACTTCACATGCGGCGGTGGCTCCTCCAGTGTCTTCAGCAATGCGTTGAACGCGTTCTTGGACAACATGTGCACCTCATCCACGAGATACACCTTGAAGCGCCCGCGCGAGGGTGCGTACTGCGCGTTCTCGATCACCTCGCGAACGTCGTCCACCCCGGTGTTGCTGGCCGCATCAATTTCCAGCAGATCAACAAAACGCCCTTCATCGACCGCCGTGCACACTGAACATTCACCGCACGGCTCCGCCGACGGGCCACGCTCGCAGTTGAGTGATTTGGCAAAGATACGGGCGATCGTGGTCTTGCCGACGCCGCGGGTCCCGGTAAACAGATAGGCGTGGTGCATGCGTCCACTGTTGAGCGCATTGGTCAGCGCGCGCACGACATGTTCCTGGCCTACCAGTTCGGAAAACTTCCGTGGCCGCCATTTACGCGCAAGTACTTGATATGACATGTCTCAGAGTCCGCCCACGGTATCGCGGCGACCCGCGCCGGGAGCGGTCTGTCCAGTGGACAAGAGAAAACCAACGAATGCAGATCGAGACATGGCTGATTGATGACGTCCGTCTGTGAGCAACCAGCCCTGACCCGAACGGTGCAACGCGGGCAGTTGGAATGCCATGGCCGACTCTCTTGCGTTGGGGACAAGTGTCGATTGTGCCAAGTTGAACCGCGCAAGTCAGCAAGCAGCACGGTTCCGCACGATGCGGCAACGCTCGATTCCGGGTGCGCTGCGCGCACCCGCCAGACCCGAAAGGGTGGCAGCCCCGCCAGCCACACCCCGGCACCCGAATCATTCGCTACCGTTGCTTCCTTCCGGACCTGGCGGAGTTTACGAACTATCGTCGCGGGGGGACCGACGGGGCCACCATAGACGTGGGCCAAAAGCCCTGCGCGGCGATTGATATCATCGCGCGTTTGATCAACTGGCGGAGAGAGCGTTTGCGAGCGACGCATCCTACGCTTTCCATAGATTGCCGGCAAGCCTTGATTTCATTGGGCTCGCGGGCTCTTCACCTTCCGTGCTTTTCCGGTGCAGGCCACGTACAGACCATGGCTAGGAACACGGGTAGTGGTCAGAGAATTGAACCGGCTTTCAGCGCGGCGCGCGGCAACTGTCACGGACAAAGGGTACTACGCAGACGGGGTGGCCTGGACCTTCAGGGGGTTCTACCCCCGATTTCGCGGACAGTTGCGCGGACAGTTGAGTGATGTCCAATCAATCTGCGGGACAGCGCATGAACACTGCGCAATGGTGCGCACCGGAAGATACGCACAAATGGGCGGTTCAGAGCCGAATGACACTTGACTAAAGTAGCAAGGGACAAATTTCATCATTCCCGCGAGGCGCTTTACAACAGCAGATGAACGCCTGGTCAAGCGAGAATCCAGGGCCTTCGAGCCTTCCAGGCAAGCTGAAGCACCCTGGATCCGTTCTCCTACAAATACTGCTGCAGTTGGTTACCCGCACCGGGGATTTGTTGTGCCAGTGTTGCCCTGGATGAGGGCCAACAGCAGCAGTGGAAGTAATACGGACTTTTTCATGAGCGGCGTCCTAGCGTGAATTTGGCCGCTCGCTCATGCAAGCTCGAATGCAAACGTGCTGATACATGTCCTGGTTAAATGTGCGTGCGATGAAACTTCGTTCTGAATCCTCAGCTCAGAAGGCCAAACCAAACGCGGCCATGACTTGGCCCGCCTTGTATGTGTGATTGAACTGGTAATCGAAGCCGGCTTGGAATGACCACCGATTTCCGCCGGCGATCAGCAAGCCAGCGCCCACATCGGCGAGATCCCGTCCCGGCCTGACGCCATTGGCGATGAACGACGAACCTCCGCTGGCGAACGCCGCGGTCCTGCTCGTGTTCGTGCCGTTGAACGAGTGCAGCCAATTGACATGTACGTCGGGGCGCACGGTCACCGGACCCGAATTGGCAAGATCGCGAGCGAACTTCACGCCCAGGCCAGACTGCAGATAATTCTGTTTCTGCGCATTGACGTTGAGATTGACCGAGTTGCCACCGAATTCGCTGTAACCGGGCATTTTCAGGATGGTGTACTGAAGCGTCGCAGTCGGCGTGATGGTGTTGCGGCCGTCGCCTACGTAGAAGTGGTATCCGGTTGCAACGGACGCGGTGTACTCATGGCCCGTGTAGTCTGCCCGTGCCGTCTCGTTGATGCCAGGAAACATGACTCGGCGCGAACTCGAGTAATCATCCTGCCCATAGACCAGCGCCGCATTGATAAACCACGGACCCGGCGCATAACCCAGATATGCCATGGCTTGATAGGAGCGGACGCTGCCGTCACTGGCCAGGTCCAGACCATCGAGCGTGGAGCGTGCGGCCCTTATGCCAACACCAACGGTAGTCGCCTGACTGAGCGGGATATCCATACCAAGCAGGGCACCATGGCTGTTATCGGTATATCCCTCGTAGCCATGATCGCCCTGCTGCGTGCCGGCGAGACCGAATGCAGTTACCCAGACGCTGGGACCCCTCTTGTCCGGTTGGCAGGTTGCTGCATTGTCCCTGCGCTGACGATTCATATCATCGGACTGTTCATCCGGGATGCAAGCCTGCTGAATACTTTCCATGTGCGACGCCCACAAGCTCTGGAACTGCTGGGTGACGCGGTAACTCGCCTGCGGCAACGCGAGGCTGGCGGCGCCCGGTTGCAGTTGCGCGAGTGCATTGGCGACAGCAGAAGCGCTCGGCAGCAACGTGATCGCCGTAAGCAGTGGCAAGGCCACCGGCGTCAACGGCAGAGCGTCGACGACCGGCGCGATGATCGGCGCCACTGGATTTCCCACCGGTGCCACGACGGTCGCCAATGGAATCTGCGTAGTGGTAATTTGCACCAAACCATTCGTGGTGGGTGCCGCCGAGAACGCATAGCGGGTGGTGTTGCTGGTTGCGGTTACGGTGCTGCCACTGGTGCCGCTGGTGGCGTCGACAATGTTGAAGTTGCTGCCGACCGGAATTGGGCCGGTAACGGTCACGTTGACCTGCAGTGCATTGCCAATAGTGGCGGCGCCGACCGGCACGATCTTTCCGTAGATCGATGGACTGAAAATCGTGGTGTTGATCGTACCTGCCACAGGAATGGCGAAAGCGCCAGCCACGTTCAACGTATTGGTGCCGAGCGAATAAGCTGCGGCATTCGCCTGGCCGGTGATCAGCGCATTGCCGCCGACCACGTTGATCTGCTTGAGCCCGCTGGCGGCACCGACAGCACCATCCAGAATACTGTTGGCATTGAGTGTCAGCATGCCGGTGCTGGCACCGGCCGAGTTGGTAATGGCAGCCTTCACGGTCTGCCCCGCGCCGACATTGATGAAGCCGTCACCGGCAAAATCCATCGTTGAGCCGGTATTGCTGGTGAAGCCGCCGTTGAAATTGACGGTACCGGTGCCAGCCAGCGAGAACGTCGTCGAATACACCGGCCCGTTGAAGGTGACCGTATTGCCATTGGTGCCAGCGGCAATGTTGAGGAACGTGGTGCCGATCGCACCGACGAATCCGGTCACCGTCGAGCTGTTGTTGAACAGGATGCTCGCCGTGTTGGCGGCATCGGTGGTGATCGCGCCGCCGGGATCATTTCCCGTATTGATGTTCTGGCTGCCGACGGTAAGCAACCCGGGGCCTTGTGTATCGACACCGCTAGCGACGCCAACCGGATTGACCACACCGGGCAGCACGACGACTTCGCGGGCAACAGTCAGTGGTAGCCAAGCCACCATGGCCAAGCCGAAGAGAGGAACAATAAGGGTCTTTTTCACGTGCACATCCTGCAGGGTGGGGCGAACGAAGCTCGCGGTTTTGCTTGGCCCACTGGGTCAGGGGGTACTCGGGACGAGCGTCCGCCTCCGTTTGGCATATCACCCCGGAGACCAACGTGTGGATACAAGACACAGAAGACCCTTCACCGCTGTCGTCAGCGATGCTCCTGCACAGGTTGCTTACCTGCTTGAAGTGATTGGGTTTGCACGAATGACGGTACTGCGCGAACGCATTTGTACGTCGGGCATGCATGGTGTGAGGCGGGACATAGTGCGAAAAGCGCCAGAGCCTGCCTCACCCGGCCACACGCAGCATGCGATTAAAGATGCTTGTGCACCTGAACGAAGTAGGCGCGCGCACCCGTGACGGACGAGTGAAGGAAAGAATCAGCGGCCCAACTTGGATTGACGCATTACTCGGGTTCATTCGCTGAAAACGGGGACGCTACGCATGGAGGCGACGTCCCGTCCATGATGGTCAACACCCTGGTTGCTGAAAAGGGTCGGGTCGAACGCAGATGTCCTCGCATACCAGCACCATCAGGAGGGTAATCCCCCTAAGATTGGCTGACCCCAGAAGTGGAATTTTCTCGTACGCGTTTCCGAGAGGTTCCATGAAAAGTCACGATTCATCGCCAGCCAGATGGTGGCTGTGCTCAAGCAGGCCGGGGCCCGCACGCTCGTGCCCAGCTGAGCCGGGAGCACGGCATCAGCTCGGCGACGTTCTACAAGTGGCGGAGCAAGTTTGGCGGCATGGACGCGTCACTGATCTTCAGGCTCAAAGAGCTGCAGCACGAAAATTGGCGGCTGAAGGAGATGTACGCGGACTCCCAGCTTAGTGCGGACCTGCGTTAAGGAAGCGATGGCACAAAAATGGTGCGGTCGTCTCGCCGCCGCGAGATGAGGTCGCTCGCGCTCATCAACTGGCTAAATCGACGCCCGACCCATACGGCCATAACTCAAGCGCTGAGAAGAATATGGCCCAAAGTATGGGTGGTAAAAATCAATATTACGTGAAACGTTAATTTACATCACGTTTGTTTCTGAAACTGGCGGAGAGAGCGTCTGCGCGTGCCGCATCCTACACTTTCCGTAGTTTGCCGGCAAGCCTTGATTTCATTGGGCTCGCGGGCTATTCACCTTCCGCACCCTTCCGTCCTTTTCCGGTACAATCCATGTACAAACCATGGGTAGGGACATGGGTAGTGGCCAGACAACTGAACCGGCTTTCAGCCCGGCGCGTGGCAACTGTCACGGGCAAAGGGTACTACGCGGACGGGGGTGGCCTGTACCTTCAGGTGGCCGCGTCGGGTAGCAAGTCGTGGATCTTCCGCTACGAGCGCGGCGGCAAAGTGCGGGACATGGGAATGGGCCCAACCCACACCATCACGCTCGCGCAAGCGCGTGTAGCCGCTACCGATGCGCGCCGGGCTCTCCTGTCCGGCACTGACCCGCTCGACGCACGGCGCGCGACGATGGCGGCCAAGGCGGGGGTACTCACCTTCGACCAGGCTGCGGCCGCGTACATCACCGCGCAGGCGCCAGGCTGGACCAACCCCAAGCACGCGGCACAGTGGGCGAGCACGCTGGCCACATACGCGAGCCCGACGATCGGCACCAAGCCGGTGGACCAGATCGACACGAACGACGTGCTGGCGCTCCTGCGGCCAATATGGGAGAGCAAGACTGAGACGGCTACGCGCGTGCGGCAGCGCGTGGAGTCGGTTCTGGACGCGCAGTATGCGCAGCACCGATGGGACAAACAGAACCCGGCGCGCTGGCGCGGGCACTTGGCCAAGCTGCTACCCAAGCCCAGCAAGGTCAGCAACGTGCGCCACTTCCCGGCACTGCCCTATGCGGATCTGCCCGCATTCATGGTGCGCCTGCGTGCCGATAGCTGCGTCGCGGCCTATGCGCTGCAATTCCTGATCTTCACCGCCGCGCGCACCAACATGGTCAGCAAAGCGAGCTGGCCGGAGATCCACGGCAACCTGTGGCGCGTGCCGGCCGCGCGAATGAAGGGCAAAACAGAGGATTTTGAGATACCGCTGGCGCCGGCCGCGCTGGATCTGCTCGAATCGGTGCCGCACGTCAAAGGTAGCGGCCCGGCCATCTTCACCGGTGACCGCGGCCTGAAGGCACACATGAGCAATGGCGCGATGGACGCCCTGCTACAGCGCATGGGCATGGCGCACATCACCGTTCACGGCTTCCGGTCGACGTTCAAGGACTGGGCCGCGGAGCAGACGGACTTCGCCAACGAGGTCAGCGAAGCGGCAATGGCGCACGTGATCGCCGACAAGACTGAGGC
>JBDSWR010000031.1:0-2912 GCA_039926605.1 Rhodanobacter sp.
TGGTCGCCTGCAAGATTTACCGCACAGTGCGCGCGCGGCATCTGTGGGACCTGATCATGGTGTCCACCTACGACTACGCCGAGCCCGGGTTCATTCTCATCGACCGCGTCAACGAGATGAACAACAATTGGTGGTGCGAGCACATTCGCGCTACCAACCCGTGCGTCACCGCCGACACCTGGGTGCAGACGGCAGAGGGCCCGCGGCAGGTCAGCGACCTGCTCGGTCACAGCTTCATGGCTCGGGTCGATGGGCAGGATCACGCCACCGGTGTCGAGGGCTTTTTCCGCACAGCGACCAAGCCGGTACTGGCGTTGCAGACCGAAGAAGGTCATCGCTTGCGGCTGACCGCAGATCACCGCGTGCGTCGCGTGTCGCGTATGACGCGCTGGAGCCTTGACACCGAGTGGTGCGCGGCGGGCGCGTTGCAGCCAGGCGATCGTGTGTTGCTCAATGACCATCGCGCCAACGCCCAATGGGATGGCCCGTTGACTGCAGAGCAGGGTTATTTGCTCGGCATGTTGGTCGGCGACGGTACGCTCAAGCATGAAGCTGCGGTGCTGTCGGTCTGGCCGCAGTCCGCCGTGGTGAATGGCTCCGCCCATGGTGGAGCCTGTGGCCTGATGGCCGAAACTCTGCGCTGCGCGCAGACGCTGGTGCACCGTGCCGACTTTGCTGGCTGGTCGGAAGTGGCTGGTCGCGGCGAGTTCCGCATGAAATCCGCCGCGCTGCGCGATCTGGCGTTCGAGTTCGGCATGCGGGTCGGCGCCAAGGCCATCACCCCGGCCCTTGAGCAGGCGTCCAGTGAGGCATATCGCGGCTTTTTGCGCGGGTTCTTCGACGCCGACGGCTCGGTGCAAGGCAGCCAGACCAAGGGCGTTTCCGTACGTCTGGCGCAGTCCGACCTGCCGCGTCTGGAGGCGGTACAACGCATGTTGCTGCGCCTGGGCATGCCGTCGCACATTTATCGCAATCGTCGGGTTGCTGGTGAAACCCAGTTGCCGGACGGCCACGGTGGCGTCCACGCCTACGCCACGTTGGCCCAGCACGAGCTGGTCATCGCCGGTGAGTCGCTGCTGCGCTTCGCCGAA
This sequence comes from Rhodanobacter sp., assembly GCA_039926605.1. Lineage (GTDB taxonomy): Bacteria > Pseudomonadota > Gammaproteobacteria > Xanthomonadales > Rhodanobacteraceae > Rhodanobacter. The sequence continues at coordinate 1,092 of JBDSWR010000031.1, forward strand.
CTGATCGGCTTTGCCGATACGGACAAGGCGGTGCGCCTCAAGGCGGCACTGTCCAGTTACAAGCGCAGCCTCAATCGCCAGCGCTTCGTCGCCACCGTGACTTCGCTGCAGGCCGATGGCGTCGAGGACGTCTACGACGTGCAGGTACCTGGCATCAATGCGTTCGATGGCAACGGTCTGCACGCACACAATTGCGGCGAACAACCGCTTCCGCCATACGGCTCGTGCCTGCTCGGCTCGATCAACCTGACCACGTTCGTGCGTGATCCATTTGGGCCCAAGGCGCGCTTTGACTGGGACGAATACCGCGCGGTGGTCAAGGTGTTCACGCGCATGCTGGACAACGTGGTGGAGATCAACGGCCTGCCGTTGGAACGCCAGCGCGAGGAGATCACCTCCAAGCGTCGCCACGGCATGGGCTTTCTCGGCTTGGGCTCCACGCTGACCATGCTCAAGCACCGCTATGGCAGCGCCGAGGGTGTGGCGTTTACCGACCAGGTATCGCGCGAGATGGCGGTGGCCGGTTGGGAAGTGGCCCTGGAACTGGCCAGGGAGAAAGGCCCGGCGCCCGTCCTTGTCCAGAACTTCACCGTCACCGGCGACATGCTGCGCAAGCGTCCGGAAATGCTAGCCGACGGCTACAAGCTTGGCGACAGCATCCCCGGCCGCGTGCTGCACGCCAAATACTCGCGCTACATGCAGCGCATTGCCGGCGTGGCGCCAGAGCTGGTCGAGGCGCTGGCGGAAACCGGCGCGCGCTTCACCCATCACACGTCCATTGCGCCCACCGGCACGATCTCGCTGTCGCTGGCCAACAACGCCAGCAACGGCATCGAGCCGAGCTTCGCACACAGCTATTCGCGCAACGTGATTCGCGAAGGCAAGAAATCCAAGGAAAAGGTTGAAGTTCTCAGCTACGAGCTGCTGGCTTATCGCGCGTTGATCAACGCCGATGCCAAGCCCGTCACCGATGACCCCGAGAACAAGCTGCCGGATTACTTCGTCGCCGCCGACGACATCAGCCCGCATCAGCACGTGGACATGCAGGCCGCGTCGCAAAAGTGGATCGACTCGTCCATTTCCAAGACCGCCAACGTCCCCACTGATTATCCGTACGAAGACTTCAAGAACATCTACCTGTACGCGTACAAGCAAGGGTTGAAGGGGTGCACCACGTTCCGCTTCAACCCGGCCGCGTTCCAGGGCGTGCTGGTCAAGGAGTCCGATCTGGCCAACACGCTGTATCGCTTCGAGCTGGCCGATGGCAGCACGATTGAACTGCCCGGCAACGAAGAGGTGGAATACGACGGCGAAATGCATTCAGCCGCCAACCTGTTTGATGCCTTGAAGGAAGGTTATTACGGCAAGTTTTAGGGTGATGGTCGGTGCCCATCACACGTGAGGGTTGAACCAAGGCGGCGCCCAAGTCCGCCCGCAGCAAGCCGCTTCCATCGCGGCCAAGTGGCCCACTGCCAGCAAGACGGCGGGCAGGCAACGGCTCCCATCGGTGCTGTCGTCAGTCGCCGGTAACACGATGGTGCATTGCATCCGGTCCGGCGCGACGCCGGGCCGGGTGCGCTTTCCACCACGCACCCCCCATATCTTTCGCAGTACCACCTTTCACAGAAGCACACTCATGGCTACCAAGATCGATCAAAAAATCACCGGTTACAACGTGGTCCAGCCCGATGACAAGCGCGCTGCCGCGCCGGTCGCCGCCAGCGCGGCCAAGGCGCCGCCAATGGCCGAAGTGATCCAGATGCACGAGAGCCTGGAGCGCCCGGAAACCCTGGTCTGCTCCACGTTCAAGATCAAGTCGCC
>JBDSWR010000032.1:0-51848 GCA_039926605.1 Rhodanobacter sp.
AGGAAAACGCAGGGCAAACGTACACTCACGCTGAAATCTCCGTGGCATCGGTGGCGATGCCTGCATTGGGTGGGTAAACCACTTCCAGTCGAGTCCCGAGCTGCACAGCCAGAACCTCCGCCAGGTCAGCCAGTAGTGTGAGCAACTCGGGTGGCAAGTCAATGCCCAACGTCGCGGCTTCTTCCTGCGGATGCAGCGGCAATCGATACTCGGTATGCCGGTACACGCGCAACAAATCGGTGCTGTCCAGACTGCGCGTAAGCACCCAGCCACCAGACTCCGCGCGCTGGATCAGGTCGGCTCGCTGCAAGTCGTCAAAGTACTTGGCAATCGCCGTGCTGTGCAAATAGGGTTCGATCGCGCGAATACTGGCCTGGTCCACGCTCTGCCCAGAGCGCTGGGCATCGACAAAACACCGCAATACCACCAGCAGCCCCAGAAATTCCGCGCCGGCAGGCAGCGTCGGCACGGTAGCGTGGTATTCGAACGCGGACATCGATGCGGCAATCGATGCGGCCAGGATCACGATCACCCACGACAGATAGATCCACAGCAGCAAGATCGGAATCGAGGCAAGCACGCCGTAGATTTGCTGGTAGGTCTGCGCGTGCTGGATGAAAACCGTGAAACCCCAACGCGCAATCTCGAACAAGACGGCCCCGAGCAACGCGCCAACGGCCGCGTCGCGCGATGGCACCGGACAACTGGGAATCCCCGTGTACATCACCCACAGTGTGAAAAACGTCACCAGAAACGGCAGCGTACTCAACAGCCCTCGGGCAAAGCCACCAAACTGCCCTATCGCACCGTGCAGCAATGGCATCGCCGTCACGTACGACGTCACCGCGATGCCACCCACCACCAGGATCGGCCCCAGCGTCAGTGCCGCCCAGTACAACAGCAACCGCGAGCCCCATCCGCGCGGCACGTGCACGCGCCAGATCCGGTTGAACCGGTCCTCGATGCTGATCATCATCGCCAGTGCGCTGAACAACATCACCAGAATACTGATGCCGGTGAGCTTGCTGGCGTTGGCGGCAAAGCCGAGCATCGTGTCCTGTACTGCCTCGCCGGCGGCCGGCACGAAATTGCTGAAGACGAAATTGACCAGTGTGTCGCGCGCCGGCTGGAACACCGGGAACGCGGAGAACATGGCGAACACCGCCACGGTCAGCGGGACCAGCGACACCAGCGTCGTGTACGACAACGCGCCCGCGGTCTCGAAGCACTTGTCGTCGACAAAGCGCTGCCAGATGAACCGGCTGAAACTCAACGTGCGGTCACGATTGAAGCGGCGGGTCATCAATGTCCCCGAAGTGGATACGACGTGCACCAGCCAAGATCATGACTGCGGTCAGTACACTAGCGTATTGCGCACGGATGTCCCAACTGCGTGAATGCCCTTATCTGAGCCATGCCGCATGACCTCTGACATCCTCGTTTTGTACTACAGCCGCAACGGTCATACCGCGCAGATGGCGCGACTGATTGCGCGCGGGATCGAGGAAGTATCGGGTGCGCACGCGCGGCTGCGCCAGGTACCACCGGTTGCTCCTGTCACTGAAGTGGCGCAACCGCCAGAGCCCGCCGACGGTGCGCCATATGTGCTCAAGCAGGATCTGCACGACTGCTGCGGACTGGCCATGGGTAGCCCAACGCGTTTCGGCAACATGGCCGCGCCGCTGAAACATTTTCTTGACGGTACGGGCGCCGAATGGGCCAGCGGTGCGCTGGTCGGCAAGCCGGCTGCCGTGTTCACCTGTACCAGCACCATGCACGGTGGCCAGGAAGCAACCCTGCTGAGCATGGCACTGCCGCTTTTGCATCACGGCATGCTGCTCGTCGGGCTCCCGTTCACCGAGCCGGCACTGACCGCCACGCAGAGCGGTGGTACGCCATACGGCGCCAGCCACGTCAGTGGCGCCAACGGAGAACGAACCATCAGTGAACATGAGCGCGAATTGGCACGCGCTCTGGGCCGGCGCCTCGCCCAGATTGCATGCAAACTGGCAATCAACGCATGAACGCATTCTCGCAGTTGCCCGGTGAGCAGAAACTGGGCCTGTGCGCATGGGCCGCGCTGACGATCTTGCAACCTGTCTGGCATGCCTGGTTTTTCCCACCACTGCACATGCCGCTGTGGGTGGTGCTGGCGGTGACAATCATTCCGTTGCTGTTGCCATTGAGCGCTTTGCGCAATGTGCGCCGCGCGTTGCTGTGGGTGGGCATCCTCGCCCTATTTTATTTTTGCCACGGCGTAGCTGAAGCCTGGAGTTCGTCCAGTGCGCGCGTACTGGCGCTTCTCGAGATCCTCCTTACCCTGGTGCTGATCGGTGCACTGGGCGCGGGCGTGCGGCGCGAGCGACAGCCATAGGTTGGCGGCAGCACCAGGTTGACCTGGCCTTCTCCGTGGGGCACTTCGCACGTTTCTGCCCACCCAATCCTGGCAAGCGAAGATTCGGCGGAAAGTGGGGGCCGTGCGGCGTCGTATCCCGCAGCCAGCAAACGGCCAACGCCGCTCCACAGCGGCGCGGGCTAAAATGGGGTGGTTCCCCTTCTGGCTGCTCAGCATGCAACTGACCATCATCACCACCGGCGGCACGATCGACAAGATTTATTTCGACGACAAGTCGGACTACAAGATTGGTGCGCCGCAAATTGCTGAAATCCTGGGCCAGCTTGGCGTGGCGTTCGAATTCACCGTGGTTCCCGTCATGCGCAAGGACAGCCTGCATATGGGTCCGGAAGATCGCGCCTTGGTACGCTCGACCATCGAGCAACAGCCAGGACGCTTCGTGGTGGTGACCCACGGCACGGACACGATGGTCGACACCGCCAAGGCGCTGGCCGACATCAAGGGCAAGGTGATCGTACTGACCGGCGCGCTGAACCCGGCACGGTTCCAGGGTTCCGACGCCGTGTTCAACATTGGTTGCGCCGTCGCCGCCGTGCAGACCCTGCCCGACGGCGTTTACATCGCCATGAACGGGCGCGTGTGGGACCCGGCCAGGGTACGCAAGAACCGCGATGCCAACCGTTTCGAGGAAATCTCATCCTGAGCCGCGCAATGTGACCGCGTCACATCATGCCGGTTTCGAGCTTGGCCTCGTCAGACATCATTTCGTACGACCAAGGCGGATCAAACACCAGATCGACATCGGCCTCGATCAGCGTCGGGATCATCAACAGCTTCGTACGCGCATCCTCAACCAGAATGTCGCCCATGCCGCACCCCGGTGCCGTCAGCGTGAGTTTGACGTAAACGCGGCGATTGCCGTCCGGCAGTTCCTCCATGCTCAGGTCGTAGATCAAACCCAGATCAACGACATTGACCGGTATTTCCGGATCAAACACCGCATGCAGTTGTTCCCACGCCAGCTTTTCCACGTCTGCGTTGGTCGCATGCGGTGGCAACTCGAGCGGCGGCGGCGGTTCCTTGCCCAGGGCGTCGGCGTCGGCGCCGGCGATGCGGAACAGGTTGCCTTCCACATAGACGGTAAAGCTGCCACCGAGGGCCTGGGTGATGTAACCAATTTGCCCCGCCGGCAGCACGACGTCCTCGCCCTGCGGCACCATGACCGCATCGCAATCACGCACCAGGGTAAAAGGCTCGCTGTTCAGGCTGAAACCACTCATGTCAATGCCAACCGGGATGGTCCGCGCGACGCAACGTCGAGCTGGGACCTCCCATTATGCCGTTGATACCGCGCGCGCGCTTGTCACAGATCAGGCTGCTGGCCCGACATGGCCACATCTCGCCGAGCGCCACGCTATTATGGCGCCTTTGCTTGCTGGACGACCCATGCCCATCCACACCTCGCGCCTGACATGTTGATGGGTGTGCGCACATCCCTCGGCAACGCATTTGGACTGCTTGGCACTGTCTCGCTTGGTGCGGCTGCAGGCGCCGGGTGGATGGTGGCGACGCTGTACTTGCGCCAACCCACAGCATGGCTTGCACTTCCTGTCGGCGCCGTTCTGGCATGGGTACTTCGCACCGGAATCCACGCTCCGGGTGTGGCCTGCGCCGCCCTCGCCGCGCTGGCCACGCTAGTGGCAGCGCTGTCGCTCAACGTGCTGCTGGCGGGCGTACAGATTGCCGGCAGCATGGGGCTGAACCTGACCGATGCACTGCGCACCGCGGGCGCCGGTCTGCTCTGGCAGCTCACGCGAATGGCCACATCGCCGACAGATATTGCCTGGTACGCGATCGGCGCGGCGTTCGCAGCGGCGATCGCATTGCGCCGCACGCGACGCTGAGCACTCGCGCCACACCGGCGGTGTGTCAGTCGTCCAGCGCCTTCAACTCCGTCACCAGTTGCCCGGCTGCAGCCTGGCCGTCGCCGTACAACATGCGCGTGTTGTCCGCGTAGAACAGCGCGTTCTCGATACCGGCAAAGCCGGTGCCCTTGCCGCGCTTGATCACGATGACTTGGTGGGCTTTGCCCACGTCCAGAATCGGCATGCCATAAATGGGCGACGCGGGATCGGTCTTGGCCAGCGGATTGACGACGTCGTTGGCACCAATCACCAGCGCCACGTCGGTGACAGGAAACTCCGGATTGATATCGTCCATGTCGGCGATCAGGTCGTAGGGCACGCCGGCTTCGGCCAGCAGCACGTTCATGTGGCCAGGCATGCGCCCCGCCACCGGGTGAATCGCGAACTTCACCTTGACCCCGCGCTTGATCAGTACTTGCGCAAACTCCCACACCTTGTGCTGCGCCTGGGCTACGGCCATGCCATAGCCGGGCACGATCACCACGCGCTCGGCGTACGCCATCATCACTGCCGCATCGCTGGCATCAATGGGCTTCTGCGCGCCGTCGATGGATTGTGCATCGCCACTCGCCGCCGCACCAAAACTGCCAAACAACACATTGCCGATGGATCGGTTCATGGCCTTGGCCATCAACTGCGTCAGCAGCGTGCCGGCAGCGCCCACGACCATGCCGGCAATGATCATCGCCTCGTTGCCCAGCACGAAGCCCTCGAGACCCACGGCCAGACCAGTGAACGCGTTGTACAGCGAGATCACCACTGGCATGTCCGCGCCGCCGATCGGCAAGGTCATCATCAGGCCAAACAGCAACGCCAGCGCGAAAAACAGCGCGATCAACGGCAAGCTGGCATGTCCGCTCAGCAACAGGATGCCGACCACCACCGTTGCCGCCAGCAACAGCAGATTGACCACACGCTGCCCGGGAAACACGAAGCGCTTGTCCATCCAGCCCTGCAGCTTCGCGAACGCGATCATGGAGCCGGAAAAGCTCACCGCGCCAATCAGTGCGCCCAGCACTCCCAGAGTCAGCTCGGTAGGCGTCAACACGGCAACGCCTGGCAGCGGTGGCAATGCGTTGATCGCCCAGCTCTCGGGGCGCAGCGGTGAGGTGTCGGGCACGCCCGCTGGATGCAGCAGTGCCCAGTTGCGGACAAAGCCGATCAGCTCGACCGCGCCGATTGCCGCCGCCGCGCCGCCACCCATTCCGTTGTACAGCGCCACCATCTGCGGCATCGCGGTCATCGCCACGCGCTTGCCGGTCCACCACGCCACACTCACACCGATCACCACCGCAGCGATGATGAAGTCGAGGTTGTGCATGTCCGGCAGAAAGAACGTCGCCAGTACCGCAACCACCATGCCCACGCCGGCCCACACGATCCCGCCGCGCGCCGTGCGCGGGGAACTCATGCGCTTCAGTCCCAGGATGAACAATACGGCGGCCACGAAATAGCACGCCTTGATCAACATCGGCACCCAGACCATCACTTGCGCTCCTTGCCGGCGCCCGGTTTGCTCGACTTGAACATCTCCAGCATGCGTTCGGTCACAACGTACCCACCCGCGGCGTTGCCGGCGCCCAGCAGCACGCCGATAAAGCCGATGGTGATCTCGAACGGCGTGCTGGCATGACCCAGCGCAATCATGGCGCCAATCAACACGATACCGTGCACAAAGTTGGATCCGGACATCAACGGTGTGTGCAGGATCACCGGCACCCGCGCAATGATTTCATAGCCGGTAAATGCAGCCAGCATGAAAATGTACAGCGCCAGAAATCCATCCATCACGTCGCCCCGAGAAAACCCGAATGTCCGCGCATCATACGGGTGAGCGTCAACCCGCGCGAGTCTGCCGCGTTGAATCGGAGGAAACCCAGCCAATGGAGTCTGACGATGTGCCCAACGCCGAACCGGGTGCGAATGCAGCTGCGAATGCCGTGAACGCGGTGGCTGACACGCTCGTATCGCCGCTCTTTGGCGATGCCCCCGCTGTTGCCACGCCGGCGACGCTGGACGCGTTTCTGGCCCAGGTGGAGCGGCGCGCATTGCGCATGGCGGAATTCCAACTGCGGCATCACGAAGATGCGATGGACGCAGTGCAGGACGCCATGTTGCGGTTGGTGAAGCACTACCGCGACAAGCCTGCGGCGGAGTGGGCTCCGCTGTTCTGGGGCATTTTGCGTCGACGCGTTGTCGATCTGCAACGCCGCCGCAAGGTGCGGTCAATCGTCGTCGGCTGGCTCGGCGGCAAGGACAGCGACGGCGACGACATGCCGACGTGGGAGCCCGCCGATCACGGCCCGGGCCCGGTTGACCGGCTGCAGGACGCGCAGTCGTGGGCCGACCTGACGACCGCGCTGCAACAACTGCCGCGCCGCCAGCGTGAAGCCTTCATGCTGCGCATGCTGGAAGGACTGGACGTGGCCGAAACCGCACGCGCCATGGCCTGCTCCGAAGGCAGCGTGAAAACTCATCTGTTCCGCGCGATGCAGCATCTGCGCGTCCAACTCGAGGACTGGCGATGAATACGCCCGATGACCGCTTCGTCCAGCGTGCGCGTGAGGTTTATCGCGCAGCCGCACAACACGTGGACCCACACACCACCGCCCGGTTGCGCGCCGCACGAGCCCGCGCGCTGGCCACGGCAGGTGCTGGCGAACGTCGGCCCGGCACACGCTGGCTGGCCTCCGGCGGCGCGTTCGCCGCACTCGCATTCACCGCCGTGCTGTGGTGGCAGCCGTTCACCGGTTCGCCGCCACCGCTGTCTACTGGAACGGTCAACAACACCGCCAGCACCGCGGAAATGGATAACGATTTGCCACCCGACGCCGATCAGACCGATCCGGTGCTTTACCAGAAGCTGGATTTCTACGGCTGGCTGGCGGCCAACGACACCTCCGCCAGCCATCGCTGAGTGCGCCATGACCAAAATTCACCATTTGCTACTGACCACACTGATTGCCGCAGGCATGAGCAGCGGCATGAGCCTCTGTGCCTGGGCCCAGGATGCCGCACCAGTCAGTTCCGCCAGTGTTCCGGCGATGTCGCCAGCGCGACCATGGAACAGCCTCAGCGCAACCCAGCAGGACCTGCTCGCGCCCTTGCAGCCCACCTGGGACACGCTATCCCCGCGCCGCCAGGGGCACATGCTCAAGCGTGCCCAGCACTGGGCCACGCTGCCCGCGGAGCGCCGCGCCGCGATCCGCGAGCACATCGCCCATTGGCAGCAGATGACGCCCGAAGAGCGCGAGCAGGCACGTGCAAACCGGCGCAAGTTTCGCGCCATGTCTCCACAACAACGCCAGCAGTTGCACGCCACGTTCGAGCACTTTCAACAGTTGCCACCGGCACAGCGCGACAAGCTGCTTCAGGAATGGCGGGCGCTCACGCCCGAGCAACGCCTGCATTGGTCAATGCCGGCAAACAGCGGGCAACCGTCTGGCGCGTCGTCCAGCCATGCCGCCAGTGAGCAACCGTTGCCGCCGGCGGAGCCGCAGCAACCGCAACGCTAATCGCCTCCCGCGGCTGGGCGACAGGAAAGAGCCACCGGCACGCTGCACGCCGCAAGCGGGCGCCGCGCAGAGTCAGTCAAGCCTTGAAGCGGGTTTCTCCGGCATGGCTTACACAGCACTTGGCAACCAGTTCATCGTTGAAATCCGGTTGCAGTGCGCCATCGTGAACCAGCAAATCAATGAAGTTGTGGACGTTGCGCGCGTACATTTCAGAAGCGTGCAACGGCGCGCCCGCCGCCAGGTTCAGCGGGCCAAGGATGACCACACCGGCATGCTCAACGCGCTCGCCGGGCCGCGTCAGCTCGCAGTTGCCACCACCTTCGGCGGCCAGGTCGACAATCAGTGCGCCGGGCTTCATGCCTTCCACCATGGCCGTGGTGAGAATCTTTGGCGACGGGCGGCCGGGGATGGCGGCAGTGGTCACGATCACATCAACCAACTTGAGATGTTCGGCCAGTGCCTGTTGCTGCGCCGCGCGTTCTTCGGCGGAAAGCTCACGGGCGTAACCACCGGTGCCTGCGGCACTGACGCCCAAATCCAGAAACTTTGCGCCGAGCGACTCGATCTGCTCGCGCGTCTCGGGACGCACGTCATAGCCTTCAATTTGTGCACCCAGTCGGCGCGCCGTGGCAATCGCCTGCAAGCCGGCAACGCCGGCGCCAATCACCAGCACCCGGGACGGCCGGATGGTGCCGGCGGCAGTGGTCAGCATCGGGAAGAATTTCGGTGATGCTTCAGCGGCAATCAACATGGCGCGATAGCCCGCCACGGCGGCCTGTGAACTCAGGACGTCCATGGCCTGGCCGCGGGTGATACGCGGCAGCAACTCCAGCGAGAATGCGCTGAGTTTGCGCGCCGCCAGAGCCGCCAGGCGTGCGCTGGCACTGTACGGATGCAACTGGCCAACCACCACGGCACCTTCATGCAGGCCCGCAAACACCGCATCGTCAGGCGGCGAGACGCAGGCGAGCAGATCGGCTTGGGCGAGTACGCCGGCGGCGTCGGCAAACGTGGCATCCGCGTACGCGGCATCGGGGAACCCGGCTGCGCGGCCAGCATCGTGTTGCAGCACTACCTGCAGGCCTTTGCCGTTATATTTTTTTGCCATCTCCGGCGTAATCGCCACACGGCGTTCTCCGGCGGCGGTCTCACGCAAGGCGGCTACGGTGATCGGCATGGTGCAATCTCGATGGAATGATCCGGTTATCTTAGCGGGATGAAACCTCTGGCACGTATTCGCGCGCCGAGAGTAAGCTGGCCCACCGCGCCAACGCCTGCCGTGGCGTCGGGCATTGACGGAGATCCGGATGCCTTCGACCACCACGACTCTGCCCGACATAGTGCTGGATACTCTGCTCAACGCCGCGCTCGCTGCACGACAACATGCCTACGCGCCGTACTCGGCGTTTGCCGTGGGCGCGGCCGTGCAAACTCGCGACGGACGGGTCTTCCACGGCTGCAATGTCGAGAACTCTGCGTACGGATTGTGCAACTGCGCGGAACGCACCGCGCTGTTCAACGCGATTGCTGCCGGCTGCCAGCCGGGCGACTTCGTTGCGCTGGCGGTGATCGCGGACACCGCCGGGCCGGCCAGTCCGTGTGGTGCCTGCCGTCAGGTACTGGCCGAACTGTGTGATCAATCCATGCCGGTGATGCTCGGCAACCTGCGCGGCGCAAGGCAGGAAACCAGCGTGGCGGCATTGCTGCCCGGAGCGTTCAAACTGGAGCCGTCGGGGACGACTGCGCCCGCACGCTGATTGCCGAAACGTGCGGGGCTGGCGGGCTGGTGGTCCTCGGGAGCTCGTATTCGCGCGCGACTGACGCGCCCGGTAGCATGGAGGCTGCACCCAAGGAAAACTGCATGTCCAGCGCCCTGTCCCTGCTCGAGCAACGGCACTCCACCGCCGCACGCCAACTCGGCGAACCTGCGCCTGACGAAGCGACGTTGCAGGCACTGTTCACTGCAGCGATCCGCGTGCCGGATCACGGCAAGTTGGTGCCGTTTCGGCTGATCCGCCTGCAGGGCGAGGCAAAGCGCGCGTGGGGCGCGCAGCTCGCAGCGCTGGCGCAGCGCAAGCACCCGGACATCTCGCCGGTGAAACTGGAAAAAGAGCGTCTGCGCTACACCTTCGCACCGCTCGTCGTCGTCGTCGTGGCACGTCTCACCGCGCATGGCAAAGTCCCCGAGATTGAACAGAAACTCAGCGCCGGCTGCGTCGCGCACAACTTGCTGCTCGGCGCGTATGCCCTGGGTTTCGGCGCGCAATGGCTTACCGGCTGGGCCGCATATGATCGCGATGCGGCGGTGATTCTCGGGCTTGGCGATGACGAACACGTCATCGGTTTCGTGCATATCGGCACGGCGCAGATCGACGTGCCGGATCGGCAGCGCCCGGCGCTGGCGGACGTACTGAGCACATGGACGACATAGCCACTGACGACGCGGCGCAGCCACCGGTCTATCTGGTCGACGGCAGTCTGTATGTTTTTCGCGCATGGCACTCAATGCCCGACGAGTTCGTCGACGCCGACGGCTTTTCCACCAATGCCGTGCGCGGCTACGCCCGCTTCCTGTGCGAATTGCTGGAACGCGCTCATCCGCAATTCATCGCTGTCGCGTTTGATGCCTCACTCACCAGCTCGTTCCGCAACACCATCTATCCGGCATACAAGGGCAATCGCGAGCTGCCGCCCCCTGCGCTGGAGCGCCAGTTCATGCAATGCCGGGCGCTCACCAGCGCCCTGGGCATCAACGTGCTGATCGACCACACCTACGAAGCAGATGACCTTATCGGCAGCACGGTGTGGAGCATGCGCGCGCTGGGCATGCGCAGCGTGATCGTCTCCGCCGACAAGGATTTCGGCCAACTGCTGGGCGATCACGACGAGCAATGGGACTACGCGCGCGGCTTGCGCTACGGGCCACCGGGAGTGCTTGATCGGCTCGGCGTGCACCCGCAGCAGGTTGCCGACTATCTTGCGCTGTGCGGCGATGCGGTGGACAACATTCCCGGCGTGCCCGGCATCGGTGCCAAGACCGCAGCCGCGCTGCTCACGCACTTTGGCAGCCTGGACATACTGCTGGAACGCATCGACGAAGTGCCGTTCCTGCGCTTGCGTGGTGCCGCGAAGTGCGCAGTACGTCTGCGCGAGTATGCCGAACAAGCGCGCCTGTGCCGACGCCTCACGCGCATAGCGCTGGACGCACCTGGCGCCGTCGACGCGGGCGCACTGCGGCGCACGTCAGTCGACCCACCCACGCTGGATGCATTATGCGCACAGTTGCGCCTGGGGACGTTTACGCGCAATCGCCTGCACGCCTTGCAGTGGTGAACGCCTCCGGCAACGACTTGTCGCTGCGCACCGGAACGGTCACGATGGTGGTCGAGCAATCGGGGGGACAACCACCATGAACGATCTTTCCGGACACATTCCGACCGACGCCAGCGCCCCGGTGGAAACGCTGTGCACGGGCAAATGGCTGAGCTTGCGCAAGCGTGGCCGCTGGGAATATGCCGAACGCAACAATCCCGGCGGGGCGGTGATCATCCTGGCTGTGACTCCCGAGGACAAAGTGCTGTTCGTCGAGCAGTACCGCGTGTCGATCCTGTGCAACACCATCGAGATGCCCGCCGGCCTGGTTGGCGACCTGCCCGACCAGGCCGATGAGAGCGCGCTGCAGGCGGCGCAGCGCGAGTTGGAGGAAGAAACCGGTTACCGCTGCCAGCGCCTGGAGTTTGTCCACCGCGGACCATCGTCGTCAGGCATGAGCACCGAGATGATTGCGTTCATGCGCGCCTGGGAACTGGAAAAGGTCGGTCCCGGCGGCGGTGACGACACCGAAAATATCGTGGTCCACGAAGTGCCCCGTACGGAAGCCGGTAGCTGGTTGTTTGCCCGCGCTGCAGCCGGCTATTCGATCGACCCGAAGTTGTTCGCCGGATTGTGGTTCATTGAGCACCCCAGCGCGATTTCGCGCTGAACACGTCATCGATCCACGCCAGTGCTGCAGCACGCCAGCGGCATGGGGGGCTTCTCGCGATGCCCGCAGTAGCGCTGCGGAGCACCACTGGCAACACGCGCTGCAAGGATCGAAATTCCAGAGTGTGCTTCGTGAACGCCGCAACCGGGGACATGCACTCACGGCCTGCGACCTCTGCCGCAAACCCGGCAAGCAGCGGGAATGGCCTGCAACACGGCAGAACCGGCCGATGGAATGCAGCCGGCCATCGCTTTGCGTGCACTTGTCGAGTCATGCGCCAGCACCATCATTCATGACAATGACCGTTCGGCAGCCCTTGGGCAGCGTGAATCTGCCGAGCTGTCATCGACGCCACGAATCCCTAAGGTTTTCCGGGTCTCTGCCGACTACGTAGGTAGCGCCGTCCACGCGGCCCCCTTTTCGCATTTGACGGAACCATGCCGATGAAGCCACTCCTTGTTTCCGCACTGTTGTTACTGGCGCCATTCGCCGCGCATGCCGCGTGCGCCCAGACGGACTTCGAGATCAGGGATTTCAAGAGCGAGGTGACGGGCTCCGGGACAACCCTCCAACTGAGTGTCAGCGGCGAGCTGGTCAACCACTGCGCCGTTGCGGCCGCTGCCCGCGTTCGCGTTGATGCCAAAGACAGCGGGGGCAAAGTCGTGCAATCCAGGCAAAGCTGGCCCGCTGGCACAACCAACATCGCACCCGGTGCATCGACAAAGTTCAATCTTGGGAAGCAGTTCCACGTCCAGACCGACATGGCGCTGTATACCGCAAGCGTGGTGAGCGTGCGAACCTGGTAAGGCGCGGGGTGCTCAGGCGCACTTCTGGCAGATTCGTGGCGTGCGCTGATCAGCGCTGAAGCCGTTCCCCCTGGGCCGGCAGCCGGCGCGACTGGCTACACGCAACAGCCGGCGTTGGCAGGCCGTGCCGGCTCGTTTGCGCGTCGACAAATCTCCCGGCAGTGTCGAGTTGTGGGCCGAACAAGTCCGGCTGCACTAGTTGCCTTGCACGTCATCTATTGCAGCCCCGCGACCAGTCCGGGGCACACGTTTATCCGCCCTGCACCGCCACGCCCGCTCAGTGCAGCACAAACAGTTTGTCGAAACCGGCCACGCGCAGCGTGCTGCGCAAGTCGCCGCTGGCGTTGACGATCCGGATTTCGGCGTGAACTGCACCCGCACGCTCGCGCAGCAGCAACAACATGCCCAGTGCGGAGCTGTCCATGCGGGTTACCTGACCAAGGTCGATCACGTAGCTGTGCGCAAGCGTGCTGGTGCCCAGGCATGCATCGTGAAAGTCCCGGTGCATGCTGAAATCAAAGCGTTCACCCATCTGCAAGGTCAGGCAATCGCTGTCGCTGTCATGGTTGACGATCACAACCTGCACTCCTTCAGAACAATTCAATCTCGCCAGCGTCCATCGAGCTTTGCAAGGCCGGCCCATGTGCGCGCAAGCGCGCCTTCTCACGCTGCACGGCAAGCCGTCTGCGAATGCGCTGCGCCTGTCCGGCCAGCACGCCCGCGTCTGGCGAACCACAGGCCAGAGCGCCAATGTCGTGCGTGCATTCGATCACCACCTCTTGCAGTTCAACCAGGCGGCTGCGCGTCTGGCGCAGCAATTGGCTGAGGATGTCTTCAAACTGCAGCGAGCGGATAGTGGTAGATACGGCACTCCCCAGACCGCTATTGATCTCCACCACTTGATCGGCTACCGCGCTGGTGCGCGCGTCACTTTCCGTAACATGCGCCATCATCGCGTCGATCCCGCCCTTGGCGGACAACGCCACGTTCAGATCCTGCGAGGCCATGGTGCCGACCAGGCCACGCAATTCTTCCATCGCGGTCCGGGCACGCTCGACATGGCTGCCGATCTGCTCATTGAACTGGTTGGAATTGCTGGCCAGATTGCGGATCTCCCCGGCGACGACCGCAAAGCCACGGCCAGACTCACCGGCGCGTGCCGCCTCGATGGCAGCGTTCAACGCCAGCAGGTTGGTCTCTTCGGCAATCGTGTTGACGTTCTTCAGCAGGGCGAAAACTGCATCCATGTCACTGGCCATGCCATCGATGCGATACACGATGCGCAGGCTTTCACGCGACATCTGCACAATCATGCCGACGAAGTGTTGCAGCAGATCAGCCGTGCGCGCGGCAAAATCCTGCACCGAGATACCGCCGGTCTGCGCATCAATAATCTGCTTGAGCAATGACCGCTGCAGCGCAGTCTTGGTCGACAAGCCATCAAAGCCTCCACCCAGCTCGGAAACGGCGTCGTTGAGCAGGCCCAGACCCTGGTGCAACTCCCGTGCCGCGTAACCAAGTTCATCCACCAGCGCGCCGCGCACGTCCTCCAACGCTGCGCATACCGGCGCGCCGACATCGGGCGCCGTCACGGGTCGCGCGCGAGCCAATCGCTGGCGGCATTCCAGGGCCCAGCCGGCACTCAGCGCGAGCAGCAACACCGGTGCCAACCAGGCCCAAGGCCAGAGGAGACTCAGTATCACGGCCAGCACACTGGCCGGCCAGGCCCAACCGATTCGTGCGAGCGGCTGGCGTACGGGACTGATGATCGCGGCCATGGGTGATATCCAGGCATCAAGCGCGCATGGCGCCGTCGTGGGGCTGGTGCGCCAGCAGCAACAAGCGTGCTGCAATCTGATCAAGCGGCAGCATTTCGTGTGCTGCACCCAACTTCCAGGCGGCCCCGGGCATGCCCCAGACCACCGAACTCTCCTCGTCCTGGACCAGCGTGGCGGCGCCGGCCTGCTGCAGCTCCAGCAAGCCACGCGCGCCATCATCGCCCATGCCGGTCAGCACCGCGGCCACGACGCCAGCACCGGCGCTCAACGCCACCGAGCGAAACAGCACATCAACACTTGGCTTGTGTCGATTCACCAACGGACCATCATGCAATCGGCAGACATATTTCGCGCCATCCCAGGTCAGCAGCAAATGCGCTCCGCCAGGTGCGATATAGGCGTGACCGGACTGGATCGACTGACCGTCCGCGGCCTCGCATACGTGCATGGCTGAAACGCGGTCCATGCGCTGCGCAAACGGCGCGCTGAACGCGGCGGGAATATGTTGGGTAATCATGATCGGCGGCGCGTCCGCCGGCATGGCTTCGAGCACGACACGCACCGCTTCCGTACCGCCGGTGGAGGCGCCGATGGCGATGACCACGCCACTGCCACGAACGCCCGGGCGTAGCCGCTGCGGCAAAACCGCGTCAGCGGTGAATCGCGGCACAACTTCCAGCTTGCGCACCGTCGTGCGTGCGCGCGGCCGCGCCAGTGCCGCAACCTTCACCTTGGCACAAATCTCGTCGGCGGCCGCACCAAAACTGCCGACCAGATTACTGTCCGGCTTCGCGAAAAAATCCACTGCGCCCAGCTCCAGTGCGCGCAGGGTGACATCCGCGCCACGCACGGTAAGCGAAGACACCATTACCACCGGCAGCGGGTGCAGACGCATCAAGTTCTCCAGAAACGTGAGCCCGTCCATGCGTGGCATCTCCACGTCCAGCGTAAGCACATCCGGGTGCAATCGCTTGATCTTTTCCCGCGCAATGAGCGGATCGGCCGCGCTGCCGACGACCTCGATCGCCGGATCGCTGGAAAGCATCGCTGCCATCAGCTTGCGCACCAGCGCGGAGTCGTCAATCACCAGGACACGGATTCTTTCCATCACGACTCATCCATCACGAATCGGTACCTCACCCCGGAATGGGGCGGACCGTTGCTAGAAAAGCTCAACCTCACCCTTTATCGGGTCTTTGGCCAAACGCTTGAGGTACCTGGGCTCGTCCGCCACCAGCGCCACGTCGCCCTGACGCCGCAACAGGCGTACGCGAGCCCGCCCGCTATGAGGGAAAAACTGGATCTGGCGCGGATATACATCACCCACATCAGACGCGCTCAAGCACAATTTTTCGGCCGCGATGTACTGCATCACGAACTCGATATTGCGCTTGCCGATATCACTGAGCTGGGCCAGCACGCGACCACCGCCAAACACCTTCAGCTGCATGTCCGCGCGCGTACAACCAGCAGTGAGCATGCTGTTGATCAATTGCTCCATGGCGCCAACGCCATAGCGTGCAGCGCGTCCGGTAGTCGCCGACCAACTGTCCGACGCACCAATCGGTTCAGGCAACATGAAGTGATTCATGCCGCCGACGCCTGCGTGAGCATCGTGGATGCACACCGATACGCATGAACCCAGCACCGTTGTAACCAATTCTTCCTGCACGCTCACGTAGAACTCGCCAGGCAACACCTTGACGATCATGCACGCCTGCGTTGGGTCCCAGTAGCGTCGCAAATGTTCAAAGCCAGGGAGCACCGTTGACGCAAGGATCGGTACCACGTTGGCCTGTCCGCGCGCCATCAGCCGCGCTTCCGGTAGACCGTGTGCTCGACCAGCTCAAACGCCTCGCTTATCCCATGCAGCGATTCGGAGTGACCAAGGAACAAATAGCCACCCACCGGTAACAACTGCGCGTAGCGCGCAAACAACCGCTGCTTGGTCGGCTGGTCGAAATAAATCACCACATTGCGACAAAAGATTGCATCAAACGGCCCGCTCATCGGCCACGCGTGCAACAGATTCAAAAGCTCGATGCTCACCAATTCACGCAGGCGCGGATGCACGCTAGCAAGTCCCGCATAGGCACCATCACCGCGCAACATCCAGCGCCGACGCCGTTCATTGCTGACACCAGCCAGACGCTCCAGCGGATACACTCCCCGCCGTGCCGTTTCCAGCGCCTGGGGTGACAAGTCGGTGGCTAGAATCCGGGCATCCACCTTCTGCTCACTGCGCTCCAATGCCTCGGCCAGCACCATTGCCAGAGCGTATGGCTCCTCACCGGTGGAGCAGCCCGCCGACCACAGCCGCAGACGGTCGCCATCGCGACGCTTCTGCTGCAACCAACGCGGCAACAGTTCATTGGCCAGCAGTTCGTAGTGATGGACCTCGCGAAAAAAAGCCGTGACATTGGTACTGATGGCGCTGGACAGTTCCCCCAGCTCGCTCTGTGGATCCGCGCGCAACAAATCGCAGTAGTCAGCAAAACTTTGCAAGCGAAGCGCACGCAGACGACGCGCCAGTCGCCCCTGCACGAGCTGATGCTTGTGCTCCCCCAAGGCAATCCCGCAGTGCTGCAGCACGAACGTGCGCAGAAACCGGAACTCGGCCTCACCCAACTGCGGCCCGCCACCGGCAGCGGGCCCAGCATCGCGCAGCATGGCGGCAGCCACGTTCACACTCAGAATTCCTTCCAGACGCCTGTCTGCGCATTGCTCGGCTCAGTGACCACACGCAGGGGACGATTCGCTGCAACCGGCGCGCTGCGCACCGCGGCAAACACGGCTTCAGCCGCGGTCGCCGCGAGATGCGCCGAGACGGACTTCACCGCTGGTGCAGATGCATCGACCCGCAAATGGAAAAACCCGACTTGCTCGGTCAACTCAGTGGCCTGCTCGTGCATCGCACGCGCTGCAGCAGAAGCCTCCTCGACCAGCGCCGCGTTCTGCTGGGTCATTTCATCCATCTGCATCACCGCGTTGTTGACCTGATCTATGCCCGCAGATTGCTCCTGGCTGGCGGCAGCAATCTCCGCGACGATGTCCGTGACCTGCGTCACGCTGTCCACAATTCCCGCCAGCGCCTTGCCGGATTCATTGACCAGCTCCTTCCCGTTGCGCACCTTGTCAGCGCTATCGGCGATCAGGTCCTTGATCTCCCTGGCCGCGTTTGCGCTGCGTTGGGCCAGATTGCGCACTTCGGTGGCGACCACGGCAAATCCACGCCCTTGTTCCCCTGCGCGAGCAGCTTCAACGGCAGCATTCAATGCCAATAGATTGGTCTGGAATGCGATCTCCTGAATCAGTCCCACAATGTCCGCCATCTTGCGACTGGATATATCGATCTCGCCCATCGCGAGGATCGCCCTGCCTGCCACTTCCCCACCGGATTGCGCCTGTTCACGGGCAGTGCGCGCGAGTTGGTTGGCGTGGCTGGCGTTCTCCGCGTTCTGCTTGACGGTAGAGGCCATCTCCTCCATCGACGAAGCGGTTTCCTCCAGACTGGAGGCTTGCTCCTGGGTGCGCTGGCTGAGGTCATCGTTGCCACGCGCGATCTGCTGTGCGGCCGTACTCACCGCCTCGGAGCCGTTGCGCACCTCACTCACGGTAAGCGTGAGGCGTTCGTCCATCACCCGCAACGCGTGCAGCAAGCGTCCCAACTCATCCTTGCGCCCGTTGTCGATGTTGTGCCCAAGCTCGCCCCGCGCAATGGCGCGCGCCAGACTAATGGCATAGTCGAGCGTATACGCAATCGAGCGAACCACGAAGAATGCCAGCAGCAGAGCGAGAAACATGCCGACGCCCAGGGAAGCGAATGCGACCATCCGAATACGCTCGTAATCGGCCACGGCCGCCTGATACCGCGCCTCACTCTCGCGCTCGTGCAGCACAATCAGCTTGCCCAACTCCGCGCTCATGATCGATACGTTCGGCAACACGTCCGAGTACAACATCCCGCTGGCGCCATCGTCTCCGCGGCGCAGCGCGTCAATAACTCCCGCCATCGAAGATGTCACATCGCCGCGTGCTCCTTCGAACGCGGTCCACTGCCTTTTCTCGGCGGGTGACTTGCTGCCCACGGCGAGCTTTTGCAGCATGCTTGTGCTCTGCGCCTCAAGTCGGGCCACGTCCGCCAATTTCTGTGCCACGACGGATTTGTCTTCAACGTGGAACGCAGCTTCACTCAGCGCAATGAAGTTGTTCAGCGAGCCACGTGCCACATCGTTTATACCCGCCAGTGGCAGCAACTCGTCCTGATAGATCTGGCGGATGCTTTCGTTGGTAGTGGCCAACGCTCCGAGGCCCGCCCAGGCACCCACCAGCAGCATGCCGCTGAGCAGGCCAAGCACGACGACAGAGCGCGTCTTGATGGACATGGCCCTGCGGCTGACGAATTTCACTAGAACGTGTTTGATCTTCATCGCGTCATCCCGATTCATTCAGACCCCCAGCCTGTCGAGCCAGCGCGGTCAATAATTTCAGACAGCAACTTCCACATCGCGCACACCCGGGAGCGCAGCGTCCAGTGTTTTCACATCCGCCGAACACATGAGCTTTTCCACGTCCAACAACATCACCATGCGTTCGTCGTGGGTGGTGAAACCTTGCAGATATTCCGTATCCACCGCGGCGCCAAGGTCCGGGACCGGCGTGACGGCCGCCGGGTCAATGTCGATGACATCGGAAACACCGTCCACGACGATGCCGAACAGACGCTTGCCAATGGCGACGATGATCATCACGGTGGTGGCGTTGTAATTCTCGCGGACGAGGCCGAAGCGCAGGCGCAAATCCATCACCGGCACGATCGCGCCACGCAGATTCAACACCCCCAGCACATAGTCGGGTGTCTGCGGTATGCGCGTTACGTGCGACCAGCCGCGAATTTCGCGCACAGCCAGAATATCCACGCCGTACTCCTCACCCGCGAGCGCAAACGTGAGCTGTTGCAACGGCACCACAGTGGCCTGAGCCTCTTCGTACATGGGTTGTTGTCTCGTGGCGGGTCGCACCCGGTTGTCCCTGACTGTTTCGACGGGGCTTGCGGAAACTTGAGGGACCCGGCCAATACCCGTGCCAACGGCCAGCGACAGATGGCGACAAGTTGCACTTCCGGCACCCGCCGTTCATCGCTGCGAAGGCAGCGTGCGGCATCCCGCCAGCGCTTGTCCTCAAGCTGCCTGCTGGCAAGCCAGACCGAGCTGGACGATGCCACCCACATCGACGATCAGGGCGACCGAGCCGTCGCTGAGGATGGTCGCGCCAGAGATACCGCGCACGCGCTGGTAATGGGCTTCCAGCGACTTGATGACGGCCTGCTGCTGACCGACCAATGCGTCCACCAGCAAACCCACCCGGCGCATCCCGTCTTCCACCACCACCACGATGCCTCCCGCAACCGCGGTTACCGCATCGGCACAGGAAAAAACCTTGTGTAGACGCAGCATGGGCAAGTAGGCGCCGCGGAAGGAAAACACCTCACCGCCGCCAGCGATCCTGCGCACGGCATCGGCACGCAAACGCATCGATTCAACCACTGAAATCAGCGGCAAGATATAGCGCTCGGAGCCAACTGCAGTAACCAGCCCTTCGATGATTGCCAGGGTCAACGGCAGCGTGATGGTGAACGTGCTGCCCTTGCCGGCGGCGCTGCGCACCCGCACGCTGCCGCCCAGATCACGCACGTTGCGGCGCACCACATCCATGCCCACGCCGCGCCCGGACAGATCTGTGGCCTGGTCGGCCGTGGAGAACCCCGGCTGAAAGATCAACTCGGCAATGTCGCTGTCGCTCAATTCCTGATCGGGCTCGATCAACCCACGCTGCAGCGCCTTGGCGGCAATCGCTGCATGGTTGAGACCTGCACCGTCATCACTGACTTCCACCACAATATTGCCGCCCTCATGATGCGCGTCGAGCGTGATCATGCCGGCCTCAAGCTTGCCCGCAGCGATCCGCTGCGCCGGCGTTTCCAGGCCGTGATCAATCGCGTTGCGCAGAAGATGCACCAGGGGATCACCAATCTTTTCCAGAACCGTCTTGTCGAGCTCGGTGTGCTCGCCGTGCATTTGCAGATCGACGCGCTTGTCCAGCTTGCGTCCCAGATCATGTACCAGGCGAGGGAAGCGGTTGAACACGGAGCCAATCGGCAGCATGCGTATGCGCATGACACTTTCCTGCAGCTCACGGGTATTGCGCTCCAGATGCACCAGGCGATCGCGCAGGCGTGGCAACTGAGTCATGTCGAAATGGTCGCCCAGGTCACTGAGCATGGACTGGGTGATGACCAGCTCGCCCATCATGTTGATCAGCGCGTCTACCTTGTCAATATCCACGCGAATCGACCCTCCGGCGCCGCCATCTGCAGCGTTCGATGCAGGAATGGCGGACGGTGCCGGTGCGTCGCTGGCACCTGCTACCCGCGCGATGCGCGCGCGGCGGTCGGCGAGCGCAGCCACGGTCAGTTCACAGTCGCCAATCAGCCAATCAAATACGCGATCCAGGTCTGCGCGCACCACGGCACCGTGCAGGCACAGCTCCCAACCAAGAAAGCATTGGGTGGGATCCAGTTGCGCCAGCGTGCTCGGTGCACTGCCGACCACGAACACCTGCTTCACCTCCAGCCGCCCGAGCACCTGCAGCTCGCGAAACACCCGCAACGGGTCATTGCCGGTTTGCAGCATGTGCGGCAGCGCGACAAAGCGTATTTGCCAACCGCGTGCAGCCGGCTCGACAGCAGAGTTCGCCGTCACCGCCACCGAATCGGCAGATGCCCCAGCCAGTCGCAGCAGTTCAACCCGCAGCACCTCACTGTCGGCATCGGCCACCGACTGATGGGCCCGGGCACGTCCGATCATGCCGCGCAGGCAGTCAACCGACCGCAGCAGCAATTCAATCAACTCGGGATCGGCCGGCCGGTGGCCGTCACGCACTTCCGACAGCAGCGACTCGGCGACGTGGGTGAATGCCGCAATGTCGGCAAAGCCAAACGTGGCAGCTCCACCCTTGATCGAGTGCGCAGCCCGAAAAATCGTGTCCACCAATTCACCGCGGCCGGCACTCCCATCGAGTTCCAACAGTGCCGCCTCCATCGCGTCCAGCCCTTCCAGACTCTCCGCAAAGAAAGTGCGATGAAACTGGGTCAGATCGACCGTACCCACGAGCAATCAGCCAAGCACGCGGTTGACGGTGCCGAGCAACTGGTCCGGATCGAACGGTTTGACCAGCCAACCGGTTGCACCGGCGGCTTTGCCCTCCATTTTCTTCTCGGTATGCGACTCGGTTGTCAGCATCAGGATCGGCACGCCCTTGTACGCAGGCAGAGTGCGTAACGCACGCACCATCGCGATGCCATCCATCACCGGCATGTTCACATCCGCCAGGATCAGATCAAACGCGCCGGCATGCGCCAGGTCCAGCGCCAACTGTCCGTTTTCCGCCTCTACTACCTCATGACCCGCACCGCGCAACGTGAACGCCACCATGTTGCGCATCGAAACCGAATCATCCACTGCAAGAATTTTGGCCATGTCACGGTTGCCCCATTCAAGCCGGCGCAAGCGCCGGCAATTCCAGTAACGTCCCCAGTCCAAGCAGATTGGCCGCCTCATGCAACGCAACACTCGGTCCACGCCAGCTCACCGTGCCACCACGTGTGGTCATCTCGCGACGGAACAGGGTGAGCAACTGCAGGGCTGCCGTATCGATCCGCTCCACGGCTTGACCGTCGAGCACAATCGCACGCTCATCCAAGGCCCGCAGCAGATCACCCATCAAACTGTTCTGGGTGCTCATGCGGCAATCAGCAGGCAGAGCCACCGTGCCGGTCGAGGCGACTGTCGCTACGACGGCTTGCGCAAGCACCAGCGGGCGCGAGGTGGCAACTTCGACGACTGCAGGCGTGGAAGCTGGCGCGGAAGTCGCGGCCGATGCGGTTTGCTCTTGTGCAGCAGCCACCTTGTGCTTGGCACCTCGTTTTCCAGCCATCTGTTGACCCATCCCTTCGGCTCGCGCTGTGTGCGTTGTCGGGAGGTTTATCGGCAGCTCCGGCAATCGCTTTAACGAAGCCAGCGGGAAGACGGCTGGCCGGTAGGCGCAAGGCGGCCGAACAAGCCCGCCGGACATGGACCCGGGTCTTGCCTCCGCGCTACTCTGGCTTCGTCGAGACAGCATTCTCGCGGCCGCGACCGGCAACGCTCAAGTTCCCGCTCCCGGTGCCGATGTTGTCATTGACAAGCCATTCAGCCGCACCGCACAGCCGTGAGCAGGAGCCTCATGATCATCCAACCCAGCAGCCTTGCCGCCCTCACCTGGGCCGGTGCCGCTGCCGGCACGACGGCTCAAAGCTGGCGTATCGGCGCGGTGCTGTCAGCGCGGCCACTGGGGGTCAATCCCCAAGGACTTCTGGTACTGCAGGTTGGTGCGCTGGCAGTGGAAACCGAGATACCTGGCAACGAGTTGCCGGCGCAATTCCAGGTGCGAGTGCTCAGCCTTGGCGCGCAACCGCAGTTGGAAGTGCTGGCGACACACCCGGCCGACCCAACTTTCCAACGCGCATTGCGCGAACTGCTGCCGCAACAAAATGGTTACGCACCATTGTTGGCAACTGTCGGAGCGTTGGCGCAACGACCCATGATGCGCCAACTGCCGCCGGGGCTGCGCACCGCCCTGGCGTTGCTCGAACACGCCATTCCGACGCCTGCCGACGTGACTCGTGGCGAGGGCTTGCGTACGGCCATCGAGCGCAGCGGCATGTTTCTGGAATCCCAGCTCGCCCGCGCGTCCGCAGCTACCCCGACACTCGTGCAAGACGACTGGAAGGGCGCACTGCTGCGCCTGTCCAGCTTGCTCGACCAACAGGCGCCCCCGCCGTCACCCACCGGGCGCAACGACACCCCGCCGCCGTTGTTGCAACGCGGCTTGCAGGCACAGCAGCGCGTGCCGCTGCCGCTTTTGGTTGGCAATGAAGACGTGACGCCGCTGGTCAGCCGGTTGCACGGCGACGTCAAGGCAGCTCTGGCTCGACTCGAGGTGGCACAGTTGGAGGCAACCGCAGCGCAGGCCTGGATGATCGAGATTCCGTTGCAAGGCGTCGACGGAAAAGATGTACTGCAACTGCAGCTCCAATGCATGATGGACGGGACGGACGGTGGCCATGGCTGGACGCTCGGCTTTGCGCTCGATCTGCCCGCGCTCGGACCCGTGCAAGGTGAGCTGCAACTGCGCGAACCGCGTTTGTCAGTGCGCTTGTGGAGCGAACGCGCTGACACCGCCGAACGATTGGAACGCCAGTTCACCGCGTTGCGGCAACGCCTCGCCGCCTGCGGCATACTGCTGGATCAACTCAGTTGCCAGGTGGGCGTTCCGCAACAACATGGTCGACACAGCGCCGTGCTGTTGCAGGCCACCGCATGAGCACGCTGCCGCCACCTGCGCAGCGGCGCGTCAACTTGCGTCTGGCCAACGGCGAAACGCAGCTCAACGCCATGCCGGCCGAAGCACTGGAGTCGTTGCTGGCACGCGCTCGAACGCTTGGAGTCCCGGTGCACCATGACCCGCAGATCGCGGCCCTGCTGGTGGCCCTGCGCATGCGTGACGATGTACCGGCGCTGCTGTATGTGGCCGCGGCGTCGGTGCTGGCCGCAGTGTATGACGCAGTGGAATCATGAACCCGACATCATCAGACCCGCGTCGGCTGCACCCCTGAGTGCATTTGCACAATCAAACTGGCTTCGTCTGGCGACAGGTCGCAACGATCAACCAGTTGTCCGACGTCGGCACCCTCGCGCGCCAATTGCCGGGCCAGATCGTAGGACGGCCGCGGTACCTTCGATGCAGGCAACTCCAGCATGCCGAGGCGATGTTCCAGCCGGCCCAGCGCCGTCACCAGCATCGAAGTAGGCACATCGGTACACCCATGCACGGCGTTGTGCCCCAGTGCGTGCAAGGCGGCACGCAGGTGTCGCGCCTGCATCCACAGCAGGGCCAGCAACACCGATTGCAATAGCGCTACCACCCCCGCTCCAATTTCAAGCCACACGGTCATTCCCCTGCTCCAGCCGGCATAACCGGCATACATCCAAGAGTACGACAAAGCCGCCCTGCCAAGGCAGGACGCCGATTACCGGATCATCCTCGCGGCTGACGCGACCGGGGGGTGCCGGTCCGATTTCCAGGCCGTCGCTGGACAGCAACTCACCAACCGCATCTACCCGCAGGCCCACCAGATGCTGACCATAGGCGAGTATCACCAGCCGGACCTGCGCCGACTCGGGCGGCGGCAGCAGCGGCAGACCCAAGCGTCGGCGGCCATCCAGCACCGGCACGACGCGGCCGCGCAACGGACGCACCCCGAGCAAGTCAGCGTCAGCTCCCGGCACCGCAGTCAACTCACCCACACGGACAACCTCGCTGACATCGGCCAGCGGTGCGGCGTACAGATGCGCTCCCATGCGAAACGACAACCACTGCTGGCATGCGGATGCGCTGATCGGTCCGCTGCCAGGTACGCCTTGATGTGCGCTCATGAGTCTTTTTCACCGGACAAGTGGGTCAGCTCGCAGGTAGTCGCCACCAGGTGCCGGGGCAGCCGTCCAACGCACAGTGGACACTGCAGTAACACCCGGAACCGGCAACATGCGCACTGGCGCCTGCTCAAGCGCCGGCGCGGAAGCAGCCGACGCGACCGTGTCCGGCGTCGCCGTTGGCTCCGGTCCCGCGTCGGCGTGTGGCGCAGGCGGCACACGGACGGCAGTCATTTGCGCACCAAGCCGGAGCTGATCGACGTCCTGTGCAGGTCGCTCGGGGCTATCCGCCTCGCCCATCACTACTACCAATACACGTCGATTACGGTTGCGCCCTTCAATAGTGGCATTGTCCCCGATCGCACGTGCCTCACCCCAGCCCACGATGCTCAGGCGATCGGCACTGACACCATGCTCGGCGAACAGACGCACGACCGTCGCCGCACGCGCTGCCGACAGCTCCCAGTTTGACGGATACATGGACGTGGCGATGGGCACGTTGTCGGTAAAGCCTTCTACCCGCAATGGGTTGCCAAATGGTGCCAGGATCGCCGCCATGTTGCGCAACACCGTGTCAGCAGGGATCGACAAGCGCGCCACACCGCTGGGAAACAGAACGTCGGTACGAATCTCGATTTCCAGCGTGTCCGGGCCGCGCCGCAGCTCCACCATCTGCCGGTTGATCAGCGGTTGCAATGCCTTGCGCACTTGATCTTCGATGCGTTGCAGGTTGGCCGCCGTGCGTGCAGGCGTGGCCGCAGGTGGCGACGGCTTGCGTCGCCGCGGGAGTGACGCACTCGCAGGTGCCAGCGGTGCACTGGCGGCACTGGTCGGGTGCGTCGTGACCGGCACTGGTGCAGTAGCTGGCGCTGGCGCTGGCGGCAGCAACGGGCGACTGCTGCCATTGAATGCCTCGACCATGGATGCCGACGCCACCCGGTACTTGCCTTCATTGACAACGGAAACGGCATACATCACGACAAAAAACGCGAGCAGCAACGTCATCAGATCGGCGTAGGGAATCGCCCATGCCTCGTGATTGATGTGCTCCTCGTGTTGCTTCTTTCTCACTGCACATACCCCTGCAGTCTGGCTTCGATCTGGCGCGGATTATCCCCCTGGGCAATGGACACCAGCCCCTCGATCAGGATCTCGCGCATCTGCGTCTGCTTGCCGACCAACGCCTTCAATCGTGCCGACATCGGCAACATGAACATGTTTGCCAGCGCCACGCCGTAGATGGTCGCGACAAACGCGGCGGCAATACCATGACCGAGCTTGCTGGGGTCGGAAAGATTCTGCATGACCGCCATCAAGCCCATCACGGCACCGATGATGCCGAGCGTCGGCGAGTAGATACCGGCGTTCTCATACACTTTGGCTCCGGCCAGATCGATCGCCTCACGCGTACCCAGGTCAACTTCAAGCACGCTGCGGATTGCCTCGGGTTCCCCGCCGTCAACGAGCAACTGCAGACCCTTGACGACAAACGTGTCGGCCTCCGAATAGATTTGCGACTCCAGCCCGAGCAACCCCTGTCGGCGCGCGACCTCGCTCCAGCCGACAATGCGGGCGATCAGATCGCCGGGCCGATGCTGCGGCGGCCGGTAGATCAACTTGACCATCGACACGGCGTGCTTCAACACCTGACCCTGGGTCTGCACGAGCAGCGCGGCAAGCGTGCCGAAGATAACGATCACAAAAGCCGCAGCGTTCCACAACGCGCCAATGGTGGAGCCTTTCAGCAGGGTACCGATAAGGATTACCAGCACGCCTAGAACGGTCCCTACGGTGCTTATCTTGTCCATGGCCTCAGCCAGCCATGCGCAAAGAAGGGAGCAGTTCGCCGTCATGGTCGGCCAGGCCTGCCAGATTCACCACCAGTGCCAATCGGCCGTCACCCGTGACGGTCGCTCCCGCGACCCCGGGTACGTTTGCAAACAGCGGACCGAGCGGTTTGACGATGACATCCTCGCGACCACGCACCGCGTCCACCAGACAGCCCAGGTGCAGATGACCGACGCGCACCACGACCACATGCCGGCCGGCTGCGCTGCCGGCACCGGCCCACGTCGAAAGATCGGCCAGCGGCAACGCGCGATCGCGATGCCGCGCCACCAGTCGGCCATCCAGCATCCGATCCTGGCCCGTGGCGAGCTCGAATACCTCCTCGATACTGGATAGCGGCAGGGCAAACAGTTGCGTCCCGACACGCACCATCAGCACACGCAGGATAGCCAGCGTGAGCGGCACGGTCAGTTCCAGCTCGGTGCCGCGGCCAAGTTGCGAGCGCACGCGCAAACTGCCGCCCAGTTCGGCCACCCGGGTCTTCACCACGTCCATGCCGACGCCACGTCCGGAAATGTCCGATACCACTGCTGCGGTACTGAAACCCGGGCGGAAAATCAATTCGTAGCACTCGGCCTCGCTGAGCCGCGCGCTCTGCGCGGCATCCAGCAAGCCTTTTTCCAACGCCTTGCGGCGCAGGATTTCCGGGTCCATGCCGTGTCCGTCATCGCTCACTGCAATCACGATGTGTTCGCCCCACTGGCTGGCCGACAGAGTCACGCGACCCTTGCGTGGTTTGCCAGAGTGCTCGCGCTCGGTGGGGATGCCGATGCCATGGTCCAGGGCATTGCGCAGCAAGTGCACGAGGGGATCGGCCAGCGCCTCCACCAGACTCCGATCGAGGTCGGTGTCTTCGCCCTCAATCACCAACTCGACCTCTTTGCCAAGCTGGCGCGCCAGGTCGCGCACGATGCGTGGAAAGCGCTGAAACAACCGGCCAATGGGTTGCATGCGCATGCCCAGCGCCGCAGTCTGCAGTGCCTCGGCGACTCGATCCAGTTCGCTGGCAGCAAGTACAAGAGCTTCGCTACCATCGTGCGCTGCCAGCGTCAGCAAGCGATTGCGCACCAGTACGAGCTCGCCGACGCGGTTGACCAGCACATCCAGACGGGAGGTATCCACCCGCACGGTGGGTTCCGCCGTCGCGTGATGCACGACAGCGGTCGCAGGTGAGGGCAAGACCGGGACTGCCGCGACAACAGACGCAACGGGATCACCTGCCGCACCACCCGGCCCAGCATCGGCTGCCGTCGATCCGGGTGGGCCATGCAATGTATCCAGCAGCGTTTCAAACTCGTCGTCGTTGATCGTGGCTCGCGTGACGCCCGCGCTGGGTGCCGGCCCGGTGCCCGGCGTTGCCAAGCCGGGCGCGCTGCTTCCGTACAGGTTGTCCAGCAGCGCCTCAAATTCGAGATCGCCCATCGCTCCACCAGCGCAAGCCTGCGGTGGCGACACAACCGCTTTGTCAATTGCTTGCACTTCAGGCGTTGCTGGCAGCAATCGCTGCAGCAACGACGGCGGTGCGGCGATCAACGACGTTTCATCGGCCAGCGCACCCATCATCGCAGTGAGCAGATCCAGCGCCTCCAGCAGCGCGTCCATCTGCGCGGCGGCCAATACCACCGTGTGATTCCGTGCCTCGTTGAGCAACTCCTCGGCGTGGTGACACAACTCCACCATGGGCTCCAGGGCCAGAAAGCCCGCACCACCCTTCACGGTGTGAAACGCCCGAAATACCGCATTCAGCAACTCGCTGTCGCCCGGTGCCGATTCCAGGGCAACCAACTGCCCGCCGAGGCGCTGCACCAGCTCACCGGCCTCCACCAGAAAGTCCTGACGCAGCTCGTTGTCAAACTCGTCGTTCACGCGAGCGTTCCTAGAAACCGAACTCGCTGAGCAGTCGATCGGCATCGTCCTGAGTGGATACCTGCGTCGCACGGACAGGCGTCTCGCTGCCAGCCAGCGCGCCGGTCAGCCGCACCAATTCCAGCAAGGACGACTCCACCGAGCCAATGAACACGGCCACCTTCTTGATGCGCTGTCCGGTCAGGTCCTGCCAGGATTGCGCCAGCACCATGTCAGCGAGTCCGGCACGGCTGGCCTCGGCAAACTCCAGCGCCTGCCTCGCGAGCACCGCAGCAGCGTCATTGCCGCTCGTCCAGGCCAGCACTTCGCTGGCATTCTGGGAAAGAGTATCGGCCTGCGGGCGCATGCGCTCGGCAAAGTCCAGACTGCGATTGGCCGCCTGCGCACTCATCTCCAACACGTCCTGCAGATCTTGTCGCGCGTCCGCCACGACGGCAGTGACTCCGTCGTGCGCCAACTCGCCACCAAGGTGGCGTACCGCGTCGTGCAGATCGCGTGCAAGCTGGCCCAGCGCACGGAACAGCTTCAGCTCGCGCTGGCGCACGATGACATCCAGAGCTTTCTCGAACGCCGGTCCATCGGCGCTGTCGAGCAAGTCGCGCAACTGCGGCGGCAGGTTGTTATCGATGGCAAGCGGCAGTTCTGCGTTCATGCTTTGGCTCCGCTGGCGGCAATGCGTTCAAAAATTCGGGAAATCTTGTCTTCCAGCGTGGCG
Source organism: Rhodanobacter sp. (assembly GCA_039926605.1). Classification (GTDB taxonomy): domain Bacteria; phylum Pseudomonadota; class Gammaproteobacteria; order Xanthomonadales; family Rhodanobacteraceae; genus Rhodanobacter. Next base: position 29,324 of record JBDSWR010000032.1, read on the forward strand.
GCGCTGAACGGTTTCACCACGTAGCCATTCACCCCCGCTTGTGCAGCAGCGATGATCTGGTCACGGTTGTTCTCTGCGGTAACCATCAACACCGGCAGCGTCTTTGTTGCGGCCTCGGCACGAATGGCACGCAGCAGGTCGATGCCGTTCATGTTGGGCATGTTCCAGTCGGTTACCACCAGATCAAACGGCATCTTGCGCAACATCGCCAGCGCATTTTCGCCATCGTCAGCGTCATGGATCAGCGCATTGCTGAAGCCCAGTTCCACCAGCAGGTTGCGAACGATTCGCCGCATGGTGGAGAAGTCATCGACCACCAGAATTTTCATGTTCTTGTCCAACACCTTCTCCACGTGATCTATGCGACGTCCGGACGCCGGGGTCGTTGTTGCCGAGCGCAGAGTTCAGCCACGCCAGTCGGTCAGGCGTGCACGCAACCTGATAACCGCTTGTCCATGAATCTGGCAAACCCTGGATTCGGTTACCCCCAACACCGCGCCAATTTCCTTCAAGTTCAACTCCTGCTCGTAGTACAGCGACATCACCAATTGTTCGCGCTCGGGCAATTTGCCGATGGCTGCCGCCAGTGCTTCGCGCATGCGGTCGCGCTCGATACTCTGCGCCGGCTCCAACGCAGCCTCATCGGCCACGTCCATCACCGCACTGTCCTCGTTGTCGTCCGCGGCAGTCAGGCTCAACAACCGTGCACATGCCGCATCTGCCAGCACCTGGTGGTATTCCTCGGCACTGATGCCCATCCGGCGCATGATCTCGGCGTCGTCCGCCTCGGCGCCCGTCTCGGTCTCGATCTGGCGAATCATCTCCGCCACTTCACGCGACTTGCGATGTACCGAGCGGGGTGTCCAGTCGGTGCGGCGCAATTCATCCAGCATTGCGCCACGTATGCGGATCCCCGCATACGTCTCAAAGCTTGCCCCACGATCGGTGGCGAAATTTCGCGATGCTTCCAACAAGCCGATCATTCCTGCCTGGATCAAATCACTCACGTCCACGCTGGCGGGCAAACGGCCCATCAAGTGATAGGCAATGCGCCGTACCAGCGGGGCGTGCCGACGTACCAGTTGGTCGGCACTCTCGCGCGAGTGCTGCAGATACTCCGAAGCCACACTCATGTTGTCACCCTGTCTGCGGGCATCGCCCGGTCACCAAAAAACGCGATCCGGTCGAGACCTGCACGCTCAGGCTCAGCCCATGTATCGACCGCGATTGCCATTTGCTTGAATGCCAATGCGGAGCGGCTGGATGGCCACAGATCGACTACCGCACACTGGCGCCGGATCGCCTGACGCAAACGCTCGTCGTGCGGCACCCAGCCGCTGAAATCAATCACCACCTCAAGGAAGCGATCACACACACGCGACAACTTGCGATGCAATTGCCGTGCTTCACCCTCGTTCTGCACCATGTTCGCGACCATGCGAAAACGCCGCACGCCAAAATCGCGACTGAGTACCTTGGTCATCGCATAGGCATCGGTCAGCGAAGCAGGCTCGTCACATACCACCAGCACCACGTCATCGGCGGCGGCAGCAAACATCGACACGTTGTCGGACAGGCCGGCGGCGGTATCCACCAGCAGATATCTGGGTGGCTGCGCCAGTTCGTCAAAGGCGCGGATGATCGCCGCGTGCTCGCCATTGGCCAATTGCGCCAGGCGCCGCGCACCGGAGCCGGCCGGAATCACCCGCAGACCGTGCGGCGCCGTGAGCAGCAAGTCCTCCAGCGTACAGGTGCCATCCAACAGGTGACCGATGTGCCGCGACGGTGTCAGGCCAAGCAGAACGTCCACATTGGCCAGGCCCATGTCCGCGTCCAGCAGCATCACGTCGTTGCCAGCTATCGACAGCGCCATGCCCAGATTCACCGCCACCGTACTTTTACCGACACCGCCCTTGCCACCCGCCACCGCAATGGCGCGACAACGTCGGCGCACACCTCGCTCTGCCGGTCGCACCGCGCCCAACACCCCTGGCGGCATCTCGGCAGCCACGTCACCGTGTGCCGTCGCGAACAACGTTTTCAGGCCGGCGGCCTGGTCCATGGTTTGCACTGCATTCATGCTCCGGCCACCGCCAGACCGAAACGTTCGGCCATCTCACTATCGTCAGGCTGTGCAGCCCGCACCGGTTGCGCGGCGCGACACACCAGCTTGCGCGCATCGGCCAACGCAATGTCCTCCGGCACGCGCTGGCCATCGGTGGTGTAATCCAGTGGCAGGCGCTGGCGAATCAGCACCGACAACGCACCACCAAGATTCGGAGCTTCATCGAGTTTGGTCAGAATGCATGCGCTCGGCCGGAGCGGCTCGTAGGCCAGCACCGCGTCTTCCAGCGCCTGCGCCTGGGCGTTCGCCGCGAGTACCAGGCATACCCGCAAGTTGCCGGCATCGGCGAAGATTTCCATTTGTTGCACGAGCCGTGGATCGCTCGCGGCGATGCCAGCGGTGTCGACCAGCACGGTATGGCGATCGCGCAGCAGCTCCAACACCTTGCGCAGGCTGTCTGCGTCGTAGGCTGGATACACGCGCACACCAAGCAGGCGACCGTAGTGTTCAAGCTGCGCCGCGGCACCAATGCGGTAGTGATCGGTGCTGACCAACGCCACCCTGTCCGCGCCCAGTTGCTGTACCGCGCGTGCGGCCAGCTTGGCAATCGTGGTGGTTTTACCTACACCGGTGGGACCAACCAGCGCGGTCACCGCCGGACCTTCGGCCAGCGCCCGTCCGCTGATGACCAGGTTGCGCGTGAGCAGCCCCAGCGGCAGATAGCGCGCTTGCGCGGCGCTGAGCTGTTCGGGCAATTCAGCTACCAACGCGCGGGCAACATCACTTTCAATCCCCATGCGGGTCATCTCGCGCAGCACGCGGGCCTGCAGCGGCTGGCGTCGCTCCAGGTCATTCCACGCGAGGCTCGACAGTTGCACCTCCAGCATCTCGCGCATGCTGCCCAACTCTTCGCGCATCTGCGCGGTTTCGCGCGCGGCGTGCTCGATCGAGGGCTGCATGGCCAAGCCCGAACCGGCATCGAAGCGCGCTTCGCGCGCAGCCAACGGAGGAGGCGGCACGGCCGTGCTGCCCGTGTCGCTGAGCGTGCGTGACCCAAGCGACGTGGACGGGGCAGCAACGGACTTTGACCGTGGCGGCTCGCCGGTGTTGCCGGGCTCCGCCATGCGTGTTGGCAGGTGTTCGTTGACGCTTGGCACGCTGCCTTGACGCATAGCCTCGTTGATCAATGACTCGTCGTAGTCAGTCGCGGCAATCAACTCGATTCCGTCAGCGAGACGTCGCGTGGAGAGAATCACCGCGTCGGGCCCCTGTTCCTCACGCACCAGGCGCATCGCCTGACGCATGTCTGCTGCCAGGAAGCGCTTGATCTTCATGCCTGGCTCCAACGCGCAGCGGCTGTTCCAAACTCGCGACCATGTGCTTGCGCCGCGCCGCGGCCTCGATAGTCGTGGAAGAGCCACGACACGCCACATCGCGCCTCGCCGTTGTCGCCCGCCACCCCGTCATGCAGATTCATCATCCCGATCCTCATCCCGCCACTATCGTCCCAGCGCCTGGACCAAACGCACACGGCGGTTGTCCGGCACCTCGTTGTAAGCCAATACGTGCAGGTTCTGTGCCACATGGCGAGTGAAGCGTGCAAGCCATGGCCGCAACTGCGGCGCGACCAGCAAAACCGCCGGTTCACCATTCACTTCCTGGCGCCGCGCGACATCGGCCACGCTCTGCTGCAAACGGTCGGCAAGGCCCGGCTCCACAGCGGCGCCAGCCACTCCACCCCCGGCGGCCAGCGAGGTGATCAGGATTTGTTCCAGCTCGGGCGCAAGGGTGATCACTGGCACTTCGGTACCCAGACCAGTGATCTCCTGCACGATCTGCCGACCCAGGGCGACGCGCACGGCGGCGGTCAAAACGCCGGGATCCTGACTTTGCGCCGCGTGTTCCGCCAAGGATTCGACGATGCTGCGCATGTTGCGAATTGGTACGCGCTCGGCCAGCAGGTTCTGCAAAACCTTGACCACGGCGCCAAGCGACAGCCGTTTGGGTACCAGATCTTCGATCAGCTTCGGCGCGGTGCCGGCGAGGCGGTCAAGCAATTGCTGCACGTCCTGATGACTGATCAACTCATGCGCGTGACCTTGCAGGATGTGCGATAGATGGGTGGCAATCACGGTTGCCGGGTCGACCACCGTATAGCCGTAACTTTGCGCCAGTTCACGCTGCCCACTCTCGATCCACACTGCTTCCAGGCCGAACGCCGGGTCCTGTGTGGCGATGCCTTGCAAGGTGCCGTGTACCTGGCCGGGATTGATCGCCATCAGGCGTTCGTTGTGCACCTCGGCCTCGCCCATCGGCACACCCATCAGGGTGATGCGGTAAGTGTTCGGGCCAAGATCCAGATTGTCACGAATGTGCACCGCCGGCACGAGAAAGCCCAGTTCCTGCGACAGCTTGCGGCGCACCGATTTGATCCGCCCCATCAACTCGCCTCCCTGGTGTACGTCGACCAGCGGGATCAGCCGGTAGCCGACCTCCAGCCCCAGCGGATCGACACTGTCCACGTCTTCCCAGCTGAGTTCCACCCGTTCCGTCGGGGCCAAGGCGGCCGGCGTTTCAGTGGCGGCGTCGTTCAACTTCGCGCGCGTTTCGCGCTCGCGCTTGACCAGCAACCACGCAGCGCCTGCGCAACTGGCACCCAGCAGCAGAAACGCCATGTTCGGCATGCCCGGGATGACGCCCATGACGATCAGCACGGCCGCCGCTACCCCGAGCGCACGTGGCTGACCAAACACCTGGCCGATCACCTGCTTGCCCATGTCCTGGGATTTGGAGACGCGGGTGACGATGATGGCCGCCGCCACCGAGAGCATCAGCGCCGGCACCTGCGCCACCAGGCCGTCACCAATGGTCAGCAAGGTATACGTCTTGGCCGCCTCACCAGCCGACAAGCCATGTTGCATCACGCCGACGAAAAAACCACCGACAATATTGATGATGAGGATCAGGATGCCGGCGGTTGCGTCCCCGCGCACGAACTTCGAGGCACCGTCCATCGAACCGTAGAAATCCGCTTCTTCACGCACTTCCTGGCGCCGCTCGCGCGCCTGGTCCTGGGTGAGCAGCCCGGCATTGAGGTCGGCATCAATCGCCATCTGTTTGCCGGGCATCGCGTCAAGGGTGAACCGGGCGGTCACTTCCGACACCCGCGTCGCACCTTTGGTAATGACCACAAAGTTAATGATGGTGATGATCGCAAACACCACCAGGCCGACGGCGAAATTGCCGCCGATGACAAATTCACCAAACGCCTCGATCACCTTGCCCGCGGCGCCGGGGCCATCATGCCCATGCAGCAGCACCACCCGCGTCGACGCGATGTTCAACGCCAGCCGCAGCAGGGTTGCCATCAACACCACGGTGGGAAATGCGGCAAACTCCAGCGGTCGCATGACATACACGACGGCCAGCAGGATCACCAGCGACAGCGCGATGTTGAAGCTGAACAGCATGTCGAGCAGAAACGGTGGCAGCGGCAACATCAACATTGCCAACATCACCAGCAACATCACCGGAGCGCCAATTCCCCGGCGGGCGATCGTTTTGAAATTGCCTAGTACGTCTGCACCCGTCATGGATTTGACTCGTCAACGATCCCGGTAAGGCCCCATCAAGTCAGGATCGACTTCCGGGGAAGGTGCTGCAGGTGGTGTCTCACCCTGTGCCGTGGCTTGCTTGAGCTGATAGACGTAGGCCAGGATTTGCGCCACCGCCACGTACAAGGCCGCCGGGATCTCGTGTCCCAGTTGAGTGGTTGCATACAAGGCTCGTGCCAACGGCGGTGCCTCGACCAGCGGAATGTGATGGCTGCCCGCTACCAGACGGATTTGTGCCGCAAGTACATCGATACCTTTGGCGATCACCCGCGGCGCGCCCATGTGCCCGTCGTCGTAGCGCAACGCCACGGCAAAGTGGGTGGGATTGACGACAACCACGTCTGCCTTGGGCAGATCCTCCATCATGCGTTGGCGCGCCTGCGCCTGTTGCACCTGACGGATGCGCCCCTTCATCTCCGGGTTGCCGTCCGTCTCTTTCATCTCGTCGCGAATTTCCTGCTTGGTCATCCGCTGGTTTTTGTTGTGGTCGTACTTCTGGTAGCCCGCGTCGATCGCGCCGATGAACGCAAGTACCGCACCAAACCACAGTGCAGCGCGTGCCAACAGCGCCATGCATTGCGCGATCCCCGCCATCACCGTGCCACGGCCGGTGGCCTGCAACTCGGCGTTCCAGTTGTACAACAACAACGCCAGCACGCCGCCAATGAACAGCAGTTTGAGCAATGCCTTGCCGAGTTCCACCAGCCCGCGCATGGCGAAAATCTTGCCCAGACCCTTAATTGGATCGAGCCGCTCGAATTTCGGCTGCAGCGCCTGGGCACTGAAGTTGAGGCCGCCCAGCAACAACGGCCCGACCAGCGTGGCCAGCACCGTTGCCGCTGCCACCGGCCAGAACAGACCGAGCGCCTCGAGCATCGCTGCATGCAATGTTCGCCCGGGCAAGGCGTCAGTGAACAAGGCCTCGCGCGAGTAGCCCAAGCCCAATCCAAAAATCCGCTCCGCGTGGTGCAGCGACCTTTCGCCACCACTCATCAACGCCAGTACACCAGCCAGCACCACCGCCGCGCCCGACAGGTCACGCGAGCGCGCCACCTCGCCTTTTTCGCGGGACTCGCGCAAGCGTTTTTCGGTAGGTTCTTCGGTCTTCTCCTGGTCACTGCCCTCGGCCACGGTGTCAGCCTCCGACCAGGTTGCGCATCAGGGTCCACGCGCTTACTTGCAGCGCGTCAAACGCACCGGGGAGGCTGCGCAGCGACAGCCACAGCGCAATGAAGCCAAGTGAGACGGTGATCGGAAAGCCCACCGCGAACAGATTCATCGACGGCGCCGCACGGCTGATCGCGGCAAAGCCGATATTCACCACCAGCAGCGACGTCATCGCCGGCAGTGCGACCCGCACGCCGCCGGAAAACAACTCCGCAGCAAAGGCGACGACCGCATGCAGCCCATTTGCGTTGATCGCCAACTGGTCCGGCGGCAGACTCTGAAAGCTGTCGGCAAGCAGTTCAATCAAACGCAGATGGCCGTCCATCACCACGAACAGCAATGTCACAAGCAGCATGTAAAACTGACTCAGCACGGTTGAGCTGGCGCCACTTTGCGGGTCCGCCACCGAGGCAAACCCAAGACTCATGGCCTGCGAAACCAGTTCGCCACCCAGCGCCACCGCCTCGAATGCCATGCGCAACACGAAGCCCACGGACGCGCCGATCAGCACCTGCCCGGCCATGGCAACCACACCGGCGCCGCTCAACGGATCGATCGAGCCGGAAGCCAAAGGCGTCAGCACCAGGGTCAACACCACCACCAGCCCGACTCGAACGCGCGCCGACACGACCTGGGAACTGAAGACCGGAGCGACCAGAAACAGCCCGGCCACCCGCCCCATTGCCCAGAACACGCTGCCCAGCCACATCGGCAACTGGGCCAGGTCCAGCGCATTCACCTGATTGCCCCCGGCAGGTTCTCGATCAGTTGCCGCGTGAACTGCACCAGCAAGCGCAGCATCCACGGGCCGGCCACCAGCGCGACTGCGGCCATCGCCAGCAGCTTGGGGATGAAGCTCAAGGTCATCTCGTTGATCTGGGTCGCTGCCTGGATCACGCCAACCAGCAAGCCTACCGCCAGCGCCGTCAGCAACAAGGGAGCGGACACGAGCATCGCGATGTACATCGCATGCTGACCAAACTCCATGACGGATTCGGGGGTCATGCCCGGGCTCCTTGGCGTGGGCCGACGCCGGGCGGCATTGGCGCGATCCCAACGGGCGGCCACCTTGTGTGCGACCCGCGTGATTGTGTTGGAGCGACGTGGGTCGCGATTTTTCTGGTGGCCGTCCGCGATCTAGGTTCGGCTGTTGCATCGGCGAGCAGGAGCTTTCGTGCGCCTTTGGCGCGCGAGTCACTTTTCTCTGCTTGGCCAGAGAAAAGTAACCCAAAGAGAGGCCACCCCACTTGGCGCTTTCCGCCCATCCATGGGCGGAAAGTCCGTGCGGCATGGCCTGGCTTTTCGACGGCACATCCATGTGCCGGCGAAAAGTAATCGGCTTCGTGCCGATTCCCCTGCGGGCCAATCGGCCACGCCACACCGCCGCACAGGGGCCCCGGCAGAGCTGCGAGCCGTCCCGGCTCGCACTCGGTGGGCGCCCGCACAGCGGCCGCAAAAGCATCGCACCCGAACTGCGTTGGCTTTCGATCTAGCTTTTCGAGGAGTGCGCGCAGGATGCGCGGTGCTCTACCGGGGGCCCCTGTGCGGCGGTGAGACGGGGGCGAGATGCCGCAAAGCGGGCATCGACACGATGTCGATGCCTTTTCGCCGGCACATGGATGTGCCGTCGAAAAGCCCGCCCCTGGCTCACGGACTTTCCGGGCAGGGATGCCCGGAAAGCGCCAAACGGGGTGGCCTTTCTCTTGGGTTACTTTCTCTTTGGCCACGCAAAGAGAAAGTGACTCGCGCGCCATAGGCGCACGAAAGCTCCTGCTCGCCGATGCAACAGCCGAACCAAGACCGCGGGCCTCCAGCAGAAGCATCGCGACTGAAGTCGCAGGGTGCGCTCCTACGACAGCGGGGAAGCGACGTGCGGCCACACCACGGTCTGCACGCGGCCTCCCGCCCTGCCGGGCACCTGCCACCGCTGCACGGGGGAAGGATGCGATTCTGGCGCCCGGCGCGCTCATGTGTAGAAGCTCCCGGCCAAGGTGCCGAGCAGCAGCGTCCAGCCATCCACCAGCACAAACAGCATGATCTTGAACGGCAGCGAGATGATCATCGGTGAGACCATCATCATGCCCATCGACATCAGCACGCTGGCCACCACCAGATCGATGATCAGAAACGGCACAAACAACATGAAGCCCATCTGGAAAGCGGTTTTCAACTCGCTGGTGAGAAACGCCGGCATCGCCACCTTGAACGGCACGTCGGCCTTGCTCGCGTACGGCTTCTCCTTGGCCAGGCGGGTGAACAATTGCAGATCCGCTTCACGTGTCTGATCGAGCATGAAATGCTTGAACGGAGCCGCGGCTGCCGGCAAGGCAAGCTCGGCAGTCAATTGGCCATCCATGTATGGCTTGATGCCGTCGGCATACGCCTTGTTGAGTACCGGTGACATCACGAACAAGGTGAGGAACAACGCCAGACCCAGCAGTACCTGATTGGGTGGCGTGGACTGGGTACCGAGCGCCTGACGCAGGAAACCGAGCACGATGATGATGCGGGTGAACGAGGTCATCATCAGCGCGGCCGCAGGCAACAGGGTGAGCGCGGTCATCAACGCCAGCACCTGCAGCGACATAGTCCAGTTCTGCCCGCCGCCCGCAGCAGGTTGCACGTTCATCAGGGGGATCCCGGGTACTGCGGCGTTGGCCCACAGCGGTACCACCAGCAACGCCCCCAACACGATCCAGCGCAGCACCTTCATGCGCGTCGCTTCCAGCGTGCCAGCAACTCGCCAAACGCCGGGATAACTGGTGCCTGCGCGTCGACGGCAAATGGCGGCGCGGCGGCAACGTTGTCGTACACATGCAACGTGCGCATGCCGCCGGGTCCGGTACCGATCAGCAAGCGTTTGCCGTCAGCCTCCAGCAGCACGATGCGTTCCCGGGTGCCAATGGCAAAGCTCTCCACACAACGGATGCGCCGCCCACCAGCGCCACGGGTGCGCTGCATGCGCCGGCTCATCCAACCAGCGGCAAAGATCAGCACCACAATGCCCGCCAGGCTGAGCACCACCCGCAGCAATTCCCCGGTAGCGTTGAACTCGGTGGTGGCCAGTGGCGCGCTCGCCACGATGAAGGCGACGGTGATCATCAGCGCAGCTTGCGTACGCGCTCAGCCGGGCTGATCACGTCAGTCAGGCGAATGCCGAACTTCTCGTTGATCACCACGACTTCCCCGTGGGCTACCAGGGTGCCGTTGACGAACACGTCCAGTGTCTCGCCGGCAGCTCGATCGAGCTCCACCACTGAGCCCTGATTGAGCTGCAGCAGGTTGCGGATGCTGATGCGCGTGCGCCCGACCTCCATGGCCAGGGTCACCGGCACATCGAGGATCATGTCCAGGTTGACCTCACCTACATCGGATGCAACTTCTTGCAGGGGATCAAACGCGACGCGTTCAGTGGCGTCGGCGGAAACTTGTTCGGCGGTCTGGCTCATGCTGGGTTCTTCTCTGTGTGGCCGGCACCGGCGCGATCGCGGCGTCCGGCGTGGGCGTGGAAACTTACGGCGTTGTGTCCGTTGGATTGCCCGTACTGGCCGCGGAATATCGGCACGTCCTCGGCGTAAACAGTGGCCAGCTCAGGCATTTGCACCGGGATCACATCGCCCGGGCGCAAATGCAGGAACTCGCCGATGCTCAGGTGCGCCTCGAGCAACAGCGAGCTGATGTTCACCTCGGCATCCAAAACTTCCTGTTGCAGCAATTCGGCCCAGCGCCCGTCACCATCGACACGATCACTCTGGACGCCGGCGTCAAGCAAAGTGCGCAACGGCTCGATCATTGCGTAAGGCAGGGTCAGGTGAATTTCACCACCGCCACCATCGAGCTCGACATGGAAGCGCGACACCACCACGGTCTCGGTGGGGCTGACAATATTGGCGAACTGCGGATTGATTTCCGAGCTCTGGTATTCAAACTCCATGGCCAGCACCGGCGACCACGCCGCGCTCATCGCGCTGAACAGCTCGGCCAGCAGAATCTGGATGACGCGATTCTCGGTCGGAGTGAAATCGCGTCCCTCGATGCGCGCGTGAAAGCGTCCGTCACCACCAAAAAAATTGTCGATCACGGTAAACACCAGGCGCGGCTCGAGCACTACCAGTGCCGTGCCGCGCAGGGGCTTGATACGCACCATGTTCAGGTTGCTGGGCAGCGCCAGGCTGTGCACGTATTCGCTGAACTTGACCATTGACACGCCCAACACCGACACGTCACACGTCTTGCGCAGCACGTTGAAGATGCCAGTACGAAAAAATCGCGCAAAGCGTTCGTTGACCATCTCCAGAGTCGGCAGCCGACCGCGGACGATGCGATCCTGCTGGGTGAAGTCGTACGCGGACACCGCGCCGGGTGGCAGCGGCGGATCGTTGCCGGTGGATACGGCCCCGCCTTCCACGCCGTCCAGCAGCGCGTCGATTTCGTCCTGAGACAGCAGATCGCTCATGAGTGTTGCCCTTTCATCACTGCATTACGAAACTGGTGAAATACAGCGCATCAATGCCCGGCCGGCCGAGTCGCGCCTGTACCACCTTGCGCACCGCCAGCAGTGCCTGGGCCTGCAACTTCTCGCGGCCGGCCGCGCCGCTGATAACCGTGTAGTCCTGGCTGCTGAGCAGCGCCACCAGTGCGTCCCGGAGTACCGGGTCGGCACTCTTGGCGGTATCCAGTGCCGCCTGGTCGTGTGCCATCAAGGTGATACCAACCTGCAGGTAACGCAGCGAATCATCGTCGCGAAAATTCACCACGAAGGCCGGCTGCAGCGCGAGATACACCTCGGTTTTGGGTACCTTCACCACGCTATCGCTCGCACCATGCGTCTTGCTCTGCGTGGCGTGCTGGGTGAACAGAACGTAGCCACCAACCCCCGCCAGCAGCAGCACCACAGCCAGGCCAATCAGCCATGGCAGACGACGTTTGTTACGCGGCGCCGATGGAGTTGCTTCCGCGACCTGACCTTCCTCTTCCTCGACCATGCTCGACCTCGAATCTGCAATGCTTGTTGGGTGCCCTTACGGGGCGTTCACTGGCATGAAGCAATCGCCGTGCCACCACAATCATTCGTTGCTGGGGTTGAGTTCAGCGGCATAAGCGCCGGAAGGCGGAGCGGCGCGCGGCGTTTTCTTGACGCCTCACAAGTCCTTGTCGCGAAGGTGGCAGAAAAGGGGGATGAGCAAGCCGGCGGCGGCGCGGCGACACGAACGTGTGCCTAACGCCGCGTCAGTCCGGTCGCGCAGCACGGCTTGGCGCCAGGCCGCCTTCAGGAGCCGCGGGTTACGCGGACCCACGCGAGGACACCCGACCGCGCCGTTTCAGGCAAACGCGTCGAGCAGACTGGATGGGCGCACCGTGACCAGGGAATCCACCGCGTGGGGTTCGTTCCGGTTGTCTGCCTCCGCGGTGTCCGCACCACGGTGGCGTGACGAAGAACCGTCACTGCCGTGTTGGCCCACTTCGGTGTGGCCCAGGGACAGGCCTTGCTGGGCGAGCATCTGGTCCAATTGCAGCAGACTTTGCTGCACTGCCTGCGCTGCGCCCGGATGCTGCACGGTAAACGCCACGTCGACGCGATGGTGATCCACGCTGATCTTCAAATCGACCTGACCGAGCTCCTCCGGGTGCAGCCGGATCCGCGCCTGCTTGAGGTCTTGCGTGGCCAGCCACGTGACCTGACGACCGAACTCCTGATCGAACGCGGATGTGCCGACCGGACTTGCCACAGACAGGATCGGCACCCCAGTAACGGTGGCGGCCAGCGGTGGCAACATGTTCGCGCCGCTCCCTGCCGCCGGCGCAGCGGGTGTCTGCAGGTCATCGCCCGCATGTGGCTGCGCGGCGTCCAGCAAGACCGACAGGGCGAGTGGATTGCCTGCCAATCCAGCGGGTCCTGCGCTCGCGGCCTGGGTGTCCGCGTCAGAGATTTGCAGAGACACGGACGCTCGCGCGGCGTTGGCCGCATCGGCGAGTACTCCAGCGACGCCGCCACTGGCGAGTGCGGCGGTCAGCGTGCGGCCTGCATTCATGGCACCCGTCACCCCTGGCCCCACCGATGCGCCGCCGAGCAATGGCGCAAGCATCGCGAACACGCCCTGCGGCACGCTGTCAGTGGAGGTTTGATCGGTGGCGTCGGTGATTTTCCCGGAAGCTGCGCTGCCGCCACCAAAAGTTCGTTTGATCACGTCAGAGAAACCGGGAACCCCGGCGACTGCTTCCGCTGCTGTTTCGGTTGCCGGCTGTGCGTCCGCATCGGGCATCACTGGAGTGCGATCAACTGGATCCGAATCGACATCTTTGCGTGGTTGGTCCTGGCGTGCCGCGTCGAGCTGGCGACCGAAATGGCCACCTGTTGTCCCCGCGTCGCGTGCTTCATTTGGTGCGGCACGGTTGCCGGTTACCGTCGGCGCAGGTGCGCCAGCAACAATCTGTGCAGGCATGTCAGGGAGCTCCATGAGAGAAGTCGTCAATTCGATCGCTTACCAAGCCGGATGGTGGGGTGCAAGCTGCAGTCGTGCGGCCATTCATCGTTGCGGCCGCCGATATTGCATGCGTTCATCGACTTCGGACTGCTCATTCCGGTCCTCGGCCTGGCGCTCGCGCTCAAGATGCTGCTGCACCACGCTGCTCAGTGCGCTTTCCCGCGCATGGGCGTAACGCCAATGTTCGCGGGCTTGCTCCAGTTGTCGTCCGAGGCGTGCAAGGTCCCACGTCTGCTGCGCAATGGCTTGATCAATGCGCTCGACAAAACCCTGACGGTTGAGCAGCGCACCAACCGTCTGACTGCCGTCGCCGGACTGGGCATACTCCAGCCGGTAGCGTTGCAACTCACTGAGCTGACGCTCGCCGGCAGCCAGCAACTGTTGCTGCTGCGCCAGTTGGGCGAGCGCGGCTTCGCTGCGATGGTGTGCCTGCTCCACAGCCGGCTGCAGCTTTACCGCACGCGAGGTCATGCCGTCACCTGCGCAGCCAGGGTCGCCAGCAGATTCACCGCCGTCTCCAGATCCATCGGCTCATCGACTTCCTGTTGCAGAAACTTGCGCAGCTGCGGCCACATTTCGATCGCCTGATCCACTTGCGGATCGGATCCTTTCTGATAGGCGCCAACCGCGATCAAATCGCGTTGCTGGCGATATGCCGAGTACACTTGGCGAAAGCGCTGCGCGGCATGCAAATGGTCGCGCGTGACCACGGCCGGCATGACGCGGCTGATGGATGCCTCGATGTCAATCGCGGGGTAATGGCCGGCTTCGGCCAGATCACGCGACAACACGATATGACCATCGAGGATGGCCCGCGCCGCATCGGCAATCGGGTCGTGGCGATAATCGTCACCCTCGGTCAGCACGGTGTAAAACGCGGTAATCGAGCCGCGCCCTTCAGCGTCGTTGCCGGCGCGCTCGACCAACGCGGGCATCATCGCGAAGACCGACGGTGGGTAGCCCTTGGTTGCTGGCGGCTCCCCAATGGCCAGCGCAATCTCGCGCTGCGCCTGCGCGTAACGGGTGAGCGAGTCCATCAGCAGCAGCACGCGCATGCCCTGGTCGCGGAACCACTCGGCAATCGCGGTGGCATATTGCGCACCACGCAACCGCTTCAACGGTGGTACATCAGCCGGTGCCGCCACGATCACGGCGCGGCGGCGGCCCTCTTCGCCAAGCGTCTGCTCGACAAATTCCTTCACCTCGCGGCCACGTTCACCGATCAAGCCGACCACCACGACGTCAGCATTGGTGTAACGCGTCATCATGCCCAGCAGAGTCGATTTGCCCACACCCGAACCCGCAAACAAGCCGAGGCGCTGACCGCGCCCCACGGTAAGCAACGCATTGATGGCTCGTACACCGACGTCCAGCGGCGCATCGATTGGTTTGCGTGCCATCGGGTTGATCGGCTCGCGCTTGAATGCCGCCTGCTCCGTCGCTCCCAACGGTCCCAGGCCATCCAGCGGTACGCCATCGGCACCCACGACGCGACCAAGCAACGCGTTGCCGACCGGCAAACCGCCGCTCCGAGCGCAGGGACGCACGCGCGCATTCGGCAATACCCCGTGCATGTCACCCACCGGCATCAGCAACAACCGTTCGTCGGCGAAGCCGACAACCTCGGTATCCAGTTGGGCGCCATCGACGGTATCCACCAGACAGCGCGCACCCAGTGCGGCTTCGCAACCCTCGGCTTCCAGGGTCAGTCCAACCACGCGACGCAGACTGCCCTCCACCGTCAGGGTGCGTGCAGTCGTCGCCCGCGAGCCACGCTCTTGCAGCAGTTGCTGCCAGCGTGCGTGACGCGCGGCCAGAGCCGCTTCGGCGTTCATGCGCCTGGCCGCTCGCGCCATCCAAGTTGCCCGCCCACCAGATTTTGTGGGAGCCACTTCATGCGGCAGCCCTGCGCTCGGCGGCATCTCCCAGAACGGCGTCAATCACTGCTGCCAGACGCGTTTCCACGCGCGCGTCCAACCGTGAATGGACACTTTCCAATTGGCAGTCGCCACGCGCCAGAGTCGGATCGCCGATGCATTGCCAGTGACTGTCTGTCGTTGCGGCATCTTGCAACAACACGAGGTCATCCGGATGCACATGCACGCGCAATTCCCGCGCCGCGGCCGGCAATGCCGCCGCAGCCTGCTGCACGGCACGCAGGATCAGCGCCGGCGACAACTGCAACTCGCTGGCAATCACGCGACGCGCCACAATCATGGCCAGCTCGGCAAGCTGCTGTTCAGTCTGTGCGTCGAGGTTCTGGATCGGTCGCGCAGCGGCCGCAAACACGGCGTCCAATTGCATGATGTGTTCGCGCGCCTGTTGTTGGGCGGCCGCCAGACCTTCCGCACGCCCGGCTGCATAACCCTCGTCATGGGCCTGGGCTTCCAGCGCAGCCAGATCGCGCACGGTAGGTGCCGCGGTGGTCTTGGCCGCAGCGTACGCGTTGTGCCCGATGCCGACATCGGGCAACTCCCAGCGTCGAATCGCCGCGGCTGCGCCGCTGAGCACCGCCGCCATCAGACGTACTCCTCACCGCCGGAGGACAGGTTGAGCTGTCCGGCGTCGGCGAGCTTGCGCGCCGTGGCCAATACCTCTTTCTGCGCCGCATCCACTTCGCTCAGGCGCACCGGGCCCTTCACCTCAAGGTCGTCCCGCATCATGTCGGCGGCGCGCTTGGACATATTCGAAAAGATCTTTTCGCGAAGGGCTGGCTCGGTACCTTTGAGGGCGGTGACCAGGGTTCCAGACGGCACCTCACGCAACAGCGTCTGCATGCTGCGGTCATCAACGTCGGCCAGATTCTCGAAGACGAACATCAGCTCCTCGATGCGTCCGCCGAGGGCTTCGTCCTGGCTGCGAATGGCAGTAATGACTTCGTTCTCGCGCGTGCCTTCCATCGCATTGAGAATGTCCGCCGCTGCCTTCAGGCCGCCGACAGCGGAAGATTTCATCTTCCTGCTGTTGCCCGACACCTGGCGTTCCATGATCGAATCCAGCTCGCTGAGCGCGTGCGGCTGCACCCCGTCGAGCGTGGCGATGCGCATCACCGCGTCACTGCGCACGCGAGGTGGCAGGTAACCGATGACCTCCGCGGCCTGAGCCGGCTCCAAGTGTGCGAGTACCAATGCAATGATTTGCGGGTGCTCCTGATTGATCATCTCGGCAATGGATCGACTCTCCATCCACTTGAGCGATTCCATGCCTTTGCTGGAATGGCCGAGCAGGATGCGGTCAAGCAGGCCGCCCGCCTTGCTCTCGCCCAGCGCATTGACCAGGATCTTGCGGATGTAATCCTCGGTGCCTACGCCCAGCGCAGTCTGCTGACCGACGTCCACGGTGAGCTTGTCCAGCACGGATTCGACTTGCCTGCGGCTCACTCCGGACAGGCCGGCCATGGCCGTCCCCACCGCCTGCACGTCACGCGCACTCAGATGCTTGAGCACCTCGGCTGCATCCTGCTCGCCCAGCGTCAGCAGCAGAATGGCCGCACGCTGCGAACCGCTGATCTCGGATTCCGCGGAATCAACTGGCATCTTCGCTCACCCAATTCTTCACGACCTGAGCCACTTGTTTTGAGTTTTCCCCCACCATGCGCCGTGCCGCGCCGACCCGTTGTTCGTACGCCAGCGACGGGACAGGCGCCGCCACGCTCGCGGCAAGGCGCGCCGGAGCCTCGGCTGCCTCGGGTAGATCATCAACACGCACGTTGATCGATGGGGCTGGGCCAGCCAACGCCCGTGATGTGGAATCTCCGCGCAGCAACCCTTTCAGGAGCGGCCGCAACAGACCAAACCCGACCAGCAACGCGAACATCACTCCCAGCCCCTGCTTGAGCAGATCGAGGACGCCGGGGCGCTGCCACAGCGGAACCGGCGGCAATGCCTCGATCCCCGGGCCGTGCTGAAAAGACTGGTTGATCACACTGACGCTGTCGCCCCGCGCGGCACTGAAGCCAACCGCGTTCTTGGTCAGGTCGGTGAGATGCACCAGTTCCTGCGCGGTGAACGGCACGCTTTTGGGCGGCGCGGCTTTGGCCTCGCCATCGCCTGTCGTCGGCGGCGCGTTGACCAGTTTGTCGTCCAGTGCCACCGCCACGGTCAACCGCACGAGCCGTCCAGCCGGATCGCTGACATGGCTGATGGTGCGATCGAGTTCGTAGTTGCGCGTGGCGCTGCTGGAGCTGTCCCCTTGCGCGGTTGCCGTGCTCGCAGTCGCTGTCGTGGGCTTGCCCGCGACCGCCGTGCCGGCATTCGGTTTGGCTGCCGTGGGTTGTGCCACGGCTACGGGTGGCTGGTTGCTCAATGCACCGGGGATACCACCCGGCGTACTGCCATTGTCGTGGCGCTCGCTGCTGGTCTGCTCGCTGCGCAGCGCCGGATTGTCATGGTTGAAAGTTTCAGTGGCTTTCTCGGTCCGGCTGAAATCCACATCCGCATACACCTGCGCACGTACCCGGCCCGGACCTACCAGCGGCGTGAGAATTTCCTCGATACGCTGGGCGTAGGTGTTCTCGATACGTGTGGCAATGCGCAGGCGATTGTCATCCACCGCCCCGGGACTGTCCGGATCGGTCGTCAGCAGCTGGCCTTGCTGATCGATCACCGATACCTGGCGTGAATCCAGATCGGGCACGCTGGCCGCGACCAGGTGCACGATCGCCGCAACCTGTCCGGCGTCGAGTGTGCGCCCCTGATACAGCGTCACCAGCACGGAGGCGCTCGCCGGCCGACTGTCACGGATGAACGCCGACGGCTTGGGCAACGCCAGATGCACGCGTGCGGCGCGCACAGACTGCAGACCGCTGATCGTCGCGCCAAGGTCGGTCTCCAGCAATTGCTGGTAGCGCGTGCGCTCGGCCAGATCGCTCATGCCAAACGGGGAAGCGTTCGCCGTTGTACTGCTGGCTGCGCTGCCCTGTGGCAGACCACGCGCCGCCAGCTTCAGGCGCAACCCGGGCAAATCCTCGGCCGGCGCCATGATCGAGGTGCCGTCAGCGCCGAGCTTGTAGGGAACGTGCGTCGCGCTCAATTCCTGGGTGATTGCCGAGGCATCTTTCTGGTCCAGCCCCGCATACAGCAAGCCGTAGTTCGGTCCACGCGACCACAACACCACGGCCACCCCCAGCGCCACCGCCGCAGCCACCGCCACCAGCAAAACAAGCTGGCGCGCTGCCGGGTTGCGCGTGAATTGCTTCAGGGGATCCATGCGCGAACCGTTTCCGGTAACCGCGACGGCGTTGTCTGCCATGGTGTTGCTCGTTGTCTAGGGGGTATGAATCGCTGCAGCCGCTCGTGTCACAGCGGCATGCTCATGATTTCCTTGTACGCATCCACCATCTTGTTGCGCACTTCGACCATGGTTCGCAGCGACAGATCGGCCTTCTGCACCGCGATCATCGTGCGTCCCAGATCGGCACCGGCATCGCCACGTTCAAAACTCGCGGTCATGCGGCCGGCTTCCATTTGACTCTGTCCCACGGCGGAGATGGACTGACGCAGCAACGCCGAAAAGTCACTTTGTGCGCCGACCGGTGCCGTCTTGAACGCGCTCTCCGGGGGACGTACCTGAGCGCTCATCTGGCGCATCTGGGACAACAGGTTATTGACGTCAATCGTGTTCATCGCGGTGCACCGTTATGGCTGGCTGCTGTCGGAATCCCGTCACCTGACGGGTTTGCTGGTAATGGATGCACGAGGCGTGCCATAACCACCCGACGGCACGCCGGGCGGGTATCCACGAGGCATCAGCAGGCCTACGCCATGCTCCCCTGCAGGCCGTACTTGCGCAGCTTCTCTACCAGCGTGGTGCGTTGCATGTGCAGCAAGCGCGCGGCGTGCGCGACCACACCGCCACTGGCGTCGAGCGCCTGGCGGATCAAGCCAACCTCGATGTCGGCCAGGTGATCTTTCAGGTCAAAGCCGTTTTCAGGCAGGACTCCAAGACTGTCAACGATCTCCAACGGCAGGGCCGCAGCGGGAACGAGCTGATCGTCCATCAGCGCCAGCAATGCTGCGCCGCGCACCTCATCGCTGAGGCGCTGACCACGATATTTTTCCGGTAGATCTCCCGCACGCACTTCTCCATGCGGGAACAGAATCGCCATGCGCTCCACCAGGTTCGACAATTCGCGTACATTGCCGGGCCAGGCATACACATGCAGCGCCTGCAGGGCAGCCGCGCTGAAGCGCACCTGACCCAGGCCGCGCCGCGCCAAACGCTTGTTGAAGTCGGCAATAAGCAGCGACATGTCGCCCAGGCGCTCGCACAATGAAGGCAGCTCCAGCGGGAACACACTCAGGCGGTAAAACAAATCTTCACGGAACTGGCCATCGTGGATGGCCTGCTCCAGATTGCGATGCGTGGCGGCAACGATGCGCACGTCACAGCGCTGCGTCTTGTTGCCACCGACACGCTCGAACACGCGTTCCTGCAGCACGCGCAACAATTTCACTTGCATCGGCAAGCTCATGTCGCCGATCTCGTCAAGAAACAACGTGCCGCCTTCAGCCATCTCAAACCGGCCCTTGCGCGCACTGATGGCGCCGGTAAACGCCCCCTTCTCGTGACCGAACAATTCGCTCTCAAGCAATTCGGCGGGAATCGCGCCGCAGTTGATCGCCACGAATGGCTTGTCTCGGCGGGGCGACTGTTGATGGATGGCTCGTGCCACCATTTCCTTTCCAGTCCCCGACTCACCCAATACCAGGACGGTGGAATCAAACGGGGCCACCTGACGGATCAGGCCATTGACCCGCACCATCGCGGCGGAGTCACCAATGAGTTGCATGGCACCACGCTCACGTCCGAACAACCGCGCGTACACGCTGCGCAAGGCATCGGCCATCTGTTCGTAGCGCAAGGGATAGTCAAGCGTGGCCACACGCGTGGCAAACGTCGACGCTGAACTGGTAAAACGCGCCAGCCACGCCGAATCACCGCCTACCAGCATCGGCACGTGCGCGGCGCTGTCACCGAGCAATGCCAGCTGACGCTCGGCCTCCGCGGCATCCCCAATGGTGCCGACAAACACCCCTCGCCAGGCGTGCGTGGCCTCATCGGCAACGGCGCACAAGGCGCCATCCTGTGGCTGATAGCCGAGAAACTGCAGGGCTGACAGCACCGACGCCATCCGTGCGCGATCCGACTCAATCACCAGAAAATCGTACTTTTGCATCCTTGATCTCCTACCGCTTCACCACTGTCCTCAGGCAAATCCTGCGGGTCAGTCCATAACCTGTCGGCTTTACGTCGCCGGCGCAATGAAGGCAAGAGCAAGATCAGGGCCAGTTTTGCTGCCATCGCGGCAGGAAAGCGTCACTTTGGAGTCACCGGCGCAGGAACGCAGCGGCAGTCTGACGTCAAAAAACGCACACCACCGTGCGTCAAGTGGATGAAGTTGCAACACTTTGGCAAAAGGGAGCCAAGCGCTCCAAGGATCCCGGGCGCGCTTTCCGTCGCGTCAAGAAAAGAACACGCCAAGCATCACAAACGCGACGTGCGTCACACGCGCCGCTCGGCGTTCAACCGGCGAGTTGTCGCGTCTCTGCCACTTTGCGGCGGTGATGGCGAAAAACTAGCCGCTCAATCGCGTCACCCAGCACGTCACCCACCGGTGCAAACGCAACAAACACCTTTTCGTCCGGGAATCGCCGGTCCACCTGTCCGGCCAGCTCAAGCGGCAGGCTCGGACACACATCGAAGCGCAGGCGCAACAGCAGCGCGTCGCCCGGCGGCACCACGGTGGCCGGGAGCAGTGCGCCGACAACGTTGAAACGCACCGACTGACGCGACGGTAATGAGCTGGCTGGCACCAGTAGCTGGTTGACGACATCCATCAGTGCGGTGAGCTTTGCATCCAGACGCAACATTTCCTGCATCACCGGATTGTCCTCATCCCCGCTCTCAATGCCACGTTCCTCCAGCGCAGCCACCGCGGCCAGCGTATTCGTATTGCGTTCGGCCATGCGCAGTTGGAGGGCTGGTGCCGGCGGCCAGATCAGCGGCGCGGCGTCCACATGCAGGCTTTCTTCGCAACTCAGACGCTGTTCGAAATCATCCCATCTGCTGGCGATCATCGTGCAACTCCGGTGGCAGAAAGCGAGAAACCCTGGCCGACCCCAGGGTTCATTGTGAGCTTGTATCGGGCCATACCAAGCGCAATACCGCCAGCACAAGACACAGCAAGCCCTTCCGACGAGGATAACCGACCGTCCCGCGCGATACGCGGGGACGCCGGCGTGGGTTGCTACGCGCTTGCAACACTTCCGCCAGCAACTCTCCTGCCCACTGCCTCGCTGGCTTGCGCCGGAAACCGCAGGCCGTGCCGGGGCTGAAGCGAAGCCGAAAGCGTCCTGCTGAAGCGAGCCACCCAACACCGACCCAGCGCCCGGGCGGACCAAGGCCACTCCGGCAAATGCAACTCCGGCGGAAGAAAGGCTGCGGTGATGCGACCGCAGTCGTGATGCCGTGGGCCGTCAGTTGGAGGATCAGGTCTGCGTGTAGGCAGTAATGGCCTGCACGCGGTTGTTTTCGCGTTGCCACAGCAGCGCAACGGCATCGCGCGCACGCGCAACTTCCGCCTCGAGTTCGCAGTTGCAGGCGAGGATCTGTGCCAGTTGGTCGCGGGTACTGGCGTCCGGGGCATAGGCACCAAGCAGCAGTGGATCGCGTTCCGCGTCAAGCGCGGTCACGGTGTCCCATGCCTGGGCTTGCGCGGCGGCCAGCATGTGCTGGCTCAATTGCAGCGCTTGAGTGAGCGTGCCGATCATGCGCTGACGGCTTGCTGCACCGCCTCGGCATGGGCGGGTGATACCTTGATCCAGCTGTCGCGTACCTGGCGCAGCAGGTTGCTCACTTCATCCAGGATCGTCGTGTCGTTGCGTACATTGGCCTGCAGCAAGCGACGGCTCATGTAGTCGTAAAGCGAATCCAGCCGGTCAACCAACGCTGCGTCCGCCTTGCGATCCAGGCTGTCGCGCAAGCCGCCAATGATTTTGATGCAGCGCGAAATCGCTTCACCTTTGGCCGCTATTTCACTGCGTTGCATGTGTCCGCGTGCCTGCACAATGCGCTCCAGGGCACCATCCATCAGCAATGTGATCAAGCCATGCGGATCGGCCGATTCTGCGCCGCCGCGTGAGCGAACTTGTTGATAGGCGCCTGCGCCATAACCAAATCCCATGACTGTCTCC
>JBDSWR010000033.1:0-22192 GCA_039926605.1 Rhodanobacter sp.
CCAGATCGCGCACTACCGCGAGACCGATGCCGAGGCCGCCGCTGGAATGCGCAAATGCACGCGAATCCTGGATGAACAACTCGAAAATGAGTGGCAGCATGTCGGGGGCGATGCCCAAGCCGTTGTCGCGGACAGAAATCGACAAGGAATGCTCGCCCATGGTCATGCCAAGCGCTATCTCACCGCCTTCGGGGGTGTATTTGCTGGCGTTGTCCAGCAGGTTGTTGAAGATCTGCGCCAGCCGAATGGGATCGCCGCGCAGGTTGATCGGGCCAGGCGGCAAGTCAACGCGGAAATGCTGCTGTCGCGCCTGCATGCCGGGACGGGAAACCATGATGGCCTGATCGAGAACGCCGATCAGGTCCACGGTGGCAACCTCCAGGCGCAGCTTGCCGGTGCTGAGGCGTGCCGCATCCAGCAAATCATCGATCAGTCGAGTCATGCGCGCGATCTGGTCGGTGATGATCACGGCCAGGCGTTTGATCGGAATCTCTTCACCGGCAGCGGGATGAGTGAGCATCTCGGTTGCCAGCCGCAAGGGCGTCAGCGGGTTGCGCAACTCGTGCGCGACCATCGCCATGAACTTGAGCTGCTCCCGGTGCGCCTTCCTTGCCTGCGCCTCGGCTTCCTGCGCGACCATGGAGGCCAGCAGCAGTTGTTCGTTCGCCTCACGCAGGTCTTGCTCGTGCGGCGTGTCGCTGCTCAGCACGTCAGTGGCCGATGGTGGGGATGAACGCACCCGACTCGAGGGCACGTCGTCGCGCGCTTCTTCCGCGCCATGGAGCCCATGGAACTGGAACCCTCCTGAGCCGCGGCGCTTGCAGTGGTACATGGCGCTGTCTGCGCGAGCGATCAGAGTCGCTGCGTCGTCGCCGTCTTCGGGATAGATACTGATACCCAGGCTGGCCGACTGCCGCAGTATGTGTCCGCCCACGCTGCTGGGGATGCTCAGCGCGCCCAACAATTGATCGGCTATGTGACCTACGTCGAGGGCCTGTGCGATGTCCGGCAGGATGATCAAAAATTCGTCACCACCATAGCGGCTCACGGTATCTGAATCGCGCAAAACTGCCTGCAGGCGTTTGGTTGCAATCTGCAATACGTCGTCGCCGCCGGCGTGGCCCAGGCGGTCGTTGATGTCCTTGAAATGGTCGAGGTCGAGAAACAGGACGGCCAAGCGCTTTTGCTGACGGCGCGCCATGTCGATGGCATTGGTGAGGCGATCGAGTCCCAATGCGCGGTTGGGCAGGCCGGTCAAGCCGTCGCGCTGATTCGACTCCGTCAGCGCGGCCAGACTGGCTGCGGCCACCTCAGCCAGACTGTCGGCATGCATCACCGCGAGCACCAGCTTCTGGTTTGCCTCCTGCAACTGGGCGGTCTGACTGTTGCTCAGGTCGCTTTCAAGGTCGTGGAGCTGCTTGCGAAGTTTCAGCAATTCGGCGCGCAGGTCGGCCGCCTGTTGATCAAGCGACGCCAAAGTGTGTCTGGCCGTGACAACGCTGCGCTCGTCGGGTTGGTCGGTCATTGCGCCGCAACGACGTTGATTCGGTTATCCATCATCCACGCCGGTCGGAGGCTGATCGATCCAATGGCTGCGGGTCGGACTACCGCTCAACATCCCCTCATAGCCGACAAGCGTGTGATCGATCCTGATGCCGTCATCATCAATGTGGAAAAGACGGATCTCGGTTGAATGCTTACTTGCGCGAACCTTCACTACCGCCATGATGCGTTGCAGTTGCCCGTCCATTTCGATGTAACGCTGCACAATGATCGCATCGGTGAGGAAGGCAGTACCGTAAGGGCTGAAGCGCAGTTCCGTATAGCGGTCTTCCAGTTCCGATGTCATCAGCACGGTGACGCCGGTGGTGGCAAGCGCCGATACCATGCGCGCCAAGGATTCGCGGAAGTCCTCGCGAAAGGTAGGCGCCAGTGCCAGTTCGAAGCCAGACAACGAATCGATCACCACGCGCGTAGCCTTGAGCCGCTGGATTTCCGCGATCAGCAGCATGGCGATCTCATCCACCGACAGAGCTGCAGCACGCGTGTCCACCACGCCAATGCGATCGCTTTCGATCAGCTCCGCGATCCCGCGGCCGCGCGATTGTGTCGGACGCTGTTCGAAGGCGGCGATAACGCCGGTCTCGCCAAGACGCGCGCCCTCGGCAAGGAACGATGCGGCCAGAATGCTCTTGCCCGATCCAGACGGGCCCGCCACCAGCAGCGAATAGCCGCGTGGAAGTCCGCCGTGCATCATCGCGTCCAGTTCAGGCACGCCCATGGACAGGCGCGTGGTGATCGGCCGAGCGGGATCGTGTTCGGTGATTGGTGACACCGATGGCGGCGCGAATATCCGAATGCCGGCGCTCCCGATGCGAAAAGTATGCAGACCCGGCAGAGTTGGCTGGCCACGCATCTTGGCGACCTCCATTTTGCGCACCATCGAGTTGCGCTGCAGGCTCTGTTGCAACCAGATCAGACCATCGGCCACGGTAAACACCGGGTTGGGTTCGCTGTCTTCGAAGTACTCGCCGATCAGAAAGGTGGTGGCCTGCCAACTGGTCATCAACATGCCCAATTCCTGCACGAACCGCTGCAGGCTCATGACGCCGTCGCCGCGGTCATCACGCTGGCCGGCCAGGACCACCGAGCGGAAGGAGTCGACGAACACCAACGCAGGCGCGTGTGCCTCCACTTCGACAACGATCCTTGCCAGCACCCGACTAAGATCACCCGTAAGCGTGGCTTCCGCCAGATTGACGAAATGGATCGAGTCGTTGACCTTGTCGCTATCAAAAAATTCAAACTGCTGCTGGTAGCGAAGCATTTTCAAGGGCGGCTCGCCCAGCACGGTGAAGTACAACGCCGGGCGTTCGGGCGTTGCCAGCGTAAACATCATCTGATGCGCCAGAGTGGTCTTGCCACTTCCGGGCAGCCCGGCGATAACGTTGAAGGAAAACTCCGGCAGTCCTCCGCCCAGCACCTCGTCCAGACCCGGTATTCCGGTCAACATGCGATTGATGGTGGCTTTGGCGATGGTCATGACCTGGTGTCCTGCTCGGCTTGGCCGCTTGAAACCTTGTCCCATACGGGGCGCAGCAGCCGTTCGGTGAGTGATAAGCCGATCAGCGAGGTCAGCACATCCTGGAAGTTCTGCAGCAGTGCCATATTGGCTGCCACGGCGATGGGACAGGTCTGCTGGGCAAGTACGATTTGCAGGGCCGCCAATGCATCGGGTTGCGTCGTGTCCTCCACTACCATTGCCAGGCACGGATGTGCCCTGCGCGTCAGATGGGCGCTGCGTTTGAATAATGCCGCCACGCCGTTTTGGCCGATGATTGGAGACAAGGCAATGCCGGCGTCCTGCCAGATCGCGACGGCCATTGCCGCGATTCGGGACGCGTCTGTACCGGCCACTGACTGCCGGGCAAACCGGGTTTGCATCATTCGGTTTTCAGATGACATCAGTGATTCAAGACTTTTCGAAGGATGGACGTTTCCCCAAGCGTAATCGCCTTGAGTATACGTGGAGGGGCCCAGCGTAGATGTGAAGATGCTGGCGCCGTCCTTGGGTTGTATCGGCAAGGGTTGTCGTTCCAGGACCGGCGTCGCCATGACACAGCAAGCGGATCAGGCCGGCTTGGCAACGCCAAAGGGGGTAGCCAAAAGGGTTATCACGGGGAATTTCTGCGGAGCGGATTTCGCGGTCCTGCTCCGCAGGCCAGACCAGAAGGTCAGGCGGAGGCTGGCCGCGGCAAGCCGCTGACTGCGGCAAGCAGGGCGCGACGGTCATAAGGCTTGGGCAGAAAGGTCACATGGTCCGGAAACGACTCGAAGCTGCTGCGCGGATCAGCCGAGGTCAATACGATGGGAATGTGCCAGTGCATCTGCACGCGCCTGGCCAATTCAATGCCATCAATGCCGCCGGGCATGCTAATGTCGCTCAGCAACACGTCGACGGTGTCGTCGTCCTGCAGGATACGCAGCGCGCTGGTGCCGTTGTGGGTTGTGACCACCCGATAACCTTCCGCCTCCAGCACCATGGCCGTGACTTCACGTGCGCTGCGGTCGTTCTCAGCGAGCAGGATGGTCTTGTTCGGCGTGAAAGTCATGAACGATCCGGGGCAGGCGATGTCTTGACATTGGCCCGCGGGATGTAAACGTGCGGTGAGGCTGCGTTGCATCAAGGTTCGACAAACACAAGGGGCGTGCCAATGGACGATCTGGAGCGCTATCGGCAGTTGCTGGGCTTCTCGCCGGATGGCATCCACGAACTCGACTTGCGCGGCAATATTGTCCGCATCAATGCCCGCGGTTGCGCTGCGTTGTGTATCGCCGATCCGGACGCTGCGCTGGGCAAGCCGCTGGCCGCGTTCTGGCCCGAAGCCGCCCTTGGCGAGCTTGAGGCGGCTCTGGCAAGCGCGCGCTCAGGGCAATCCATCCAGTTCCTCCAAGTACTGCCATCCGCCAGCGGCGATACGAGCTGGTGGCTGATCAATGTGCATCCGTATGTAGATCCAACCAGAAAGGTCAACGGCATGGCCGTGATCAGTCGCGACATCACCGAATCGGTCCAGGCGAAACTGGCGTTGGATGCAGCGATCTCCAGCTTGCAGAGCCGGCTCAGTCTCAGCGAATCTGCCGGGCAAACCAGTGTTGCGCTCAATGAGTCGCTGGATCGCCAATTGGCGCGCGCGCGGCTATCCCATGATCGGGGAAAG
Organism: Rhodanobacter sp.; assembly: GCA_039926605.1. GTDB lineage: Bacteria > Pseudomonadota > Gammaproteobacteria > Xanthomonadales > Rhodanobacteraceae > Rhodanobacter. The sequence goes on from JBDSWR010000033.1 coordinate 4,722, forward strand.
GGCCGCGTGGAGTCGCTGAAAATTCAGTTGGGCTTGGCGAGCGCCGCCCAAGCGGTCGCCGAACATGCTGCGCAACAGGCACAGAAGAACGAGGCCATCGGTCAGCTCGTGGCCGGTCTCTCGCATGACTTCGCCAACATGCTGCAAATCGCGATCGTGGCACTGAGCAGTATCCAGGATGATCAGGCCAACCTCGGCGAGAGCCAACGCCGGCTGCTGGGTTACGCCATGGACGGTGTGCACCATGCTGCACTGTTGGCCCAGCGGCTGCTGGCGTTCGCCCGCGTGCATCGTTACACGCCGGAACCGGTTGAATTGGTGGGTATCGTGCATGGCATCGAGAATTTCACCCGGCACAGTCTGGGCGCGGGCATCGATTTCAAGGTGCAACCGGCCACGACCGAACTGTCAACGTTGTGCGACCGCCACGCCATCGAGCAGGCGTTCATCAACCTGTGCATCAATGCCCGTGACGCCTGCGCAGGACACGGCACGATTCTGGTGCAGCTTGGTGAGCTTGCTGTCAGCCTTGAGCACGGCAACCTGCTGCGACCGGCTGGCGACTATGTCACCCTCGCGGTCACCGACAACGGCACCGGCATGGACGAGAAAGTGCGCGAGCGCTTGTTTGAGCCGTACTTCACCACCAAGCCCGAAGGCCGTGGCACGGGCCTGGGTCTGGCCCAGGTCTATGGTGTAGTGCGTCAGGCGCAAGGTTTCGTGGACGTTGAGTCCACGCCTGGCGTCGGCACCACCATGACCATGGCGTTTCCGCGCCTGCAAGCGCCCCCCGCCGACTAGGAACGATCCAGTCCACCCTCGGGTGCGGCTGGAGCACTTCCAGGCGCAACACGCCGGCGGCTCTGGGCCGCTCGCGTGCTGGTCAAGGACAGTTTCACTGTCGAGGCTGGGCAGTTGCGGTGGCGATGGTCGGCAAGTAGCTGGAAGTTTGCCATCGCGTTGCGAACGAGGCGGCGACTCTGAGCCGCCGGCCTCGTCGCGTGGCGGCTCAAGCCGCCTTGGTCGCTGGCTGGGAGGCCTTGTCGACCATGTAGCCGAACAGGTTTTTCGGATCGGCCATGTCCGGGAGCAGGCCGGCATCGCGACCCAGACCCATCTCGCGAGCATAATCACGCATCATGCGCAGCGCGGCGTAGTCTTCCAGCGCAAAGCCGACCGAGTCGAACATGGTCACTTCGGTCGCATCGCGACGACCGACCACTTCGCCAGCCAGGACCCGCCACAGCTCACACACCTTGAACTCGGCCGGCATCTGCTGCAACTCGCCTTCGATCCGGCTCTGCGGCTCGAACTCGACGAACACGCTGGCGCGCTCCAGCACGTTGGCAGTCAACTCGGTCTTGCCCGGGCAGTCGCCGCCCACGGCGTTGAGATGCATGCCCGGGGCGATCATGTCAGCGGTGATGATCGTGGCGTTGGTCTTGTCTGCGGTGATCGTGGTGACGATGTCCGCACCGTTTACTGCCTCCATCGCACTGGCACAACGCACCACGCGCAGTTTCGGCGCCGACAGCGCAAGGTTGGCGATCAATTTGTCGGTGGCCGCCGGGTCGACGTCAAACAGGCGCACCTGCTCGATGCCGAGCAGATGATGGAACGCATTGGCCTGGAAATCACTTTGTGCGCCGTTGCCGATCACTGCCATCACCTTCGAGTCGGCGCGGGCCAGCAATTTCGCCGCCCTCACCGACGTGCCTGCCGTGCGCAGCGCGGTGCACAGGGTCAGCTCGCTGATGATCGCCGGATAGCCGGTAGCCACGTCGGCAAGCACGCCAAATGCAACCACCGTCGACAATCCCCTGGCTGGATTGCCGGGATGGCCGTTGACATATTTGAAGCTGTAATCCCGGTCGTCGCAAATCGGCATCAGTTCGATCACGCCCACTGGTGAATGCGAGGCCAGGCGCGGGGTCTTCTCGAACGCCGGCCAACGGCGGTAATCCGCTTCCAGGTATTCCACCATCCGCGACAGCACCGCTGGCAAGCCGTGAACAGCGACGATGCGCGCGATATCGCTGGTGGTAAGCAAAGTAGTGCGGGTCATGGGAATCTCCTGGCAAGTCGGCGGGGGTGCCGCATGTCTCAATTTTCCCGATAACGACGGTAGAGCGATATGGCATAATTGCACGCATACCAGCATGCCCTTGACGTTTTGACAGCTATCAGTGACGAATTGATCAATGGATGACCTCGACCACCGCTTGATCGCCCAATTGCGCCACGACGCCCGCGCTTCGGTGGCTGCCTTGGCCAAGGGCCTGAAAGTGTCGCGCGGCACGGTCAGCAACCGCCTCAGCCGGCTCGAGCATGATGGCGTCATCACTGGTTACACCGTGCGCCTGCGGCCCGACAGCGCGCCGGACGATATTCGCGCCTGGACATCCATCGCCGTTGAAGGCAATCAGCATGCGGTGATCCGCGCGTTGTTGGGCGAGCCGGGTGTGGCCGAGCTGCACGACACCAATGGGCGATGGGACTTGCTCGCCGGGCTGCAGGCGGGGTCGCTGACCGAATTATCCGAGGTGCTGGAACGCATCCGCGGCATCCCGGGTATTACCGCAACGGAAACCAGCGTGCACTTGAAGAGTTTCCGCGGCTGACATCCAAAGCGGGTCCAACACCTGCGACCCCGATCATTACCGGCGATTGTCGCGCAGCAGGCCGACACGCGCCGTGCGCGCGGAAAACGGGTAGTTGAGCGCGGCGGTGCCTGATGGCAGGCGCGTGTCCGCGCAAGTCTGAGTCCGCGCGTATCCCTTGTGCTTGAGCTGAAAGTGTCCCGGAAAGATAACGCAGTGGCGCGACAGCTTCTGCAGGCCGTCACGGTGCCGTGCACGACACACCGGTCGCTGACGCGATGGTTTCTCCCGGCTTGAGTGGGGCCAGCCGACCCTGCCGCATGCCCTTTGTCCACCATTGCCAATGCGTGCCGACATAGCGCGCGCCATCAGCGGAGATGGCGGTGTGCAGCCGGTACGTTTGGGCGTCCATTGTCAACACTGCCGTATCAGCATCGGGATAGCTGGCGTGCACCGTGCGGCCGTCGTCACAGCCATACGCCAGTGTTTTCGTGGTGGTCGACTGGGTGGGGACGCCGATGCGTTGAAATGGCGTCAGGGTGTAGCTGGGTGGTTTACCGGCAGCGCCACACAGGTGGCCGGTGAAGGTAGTAGTAGCTGTTTGCGCGCCGACGTGCAAAGTGACGAAGGCCGGGGTTTCACAATGGCCGCCGGGGTAGACGTTGCTGGACACCCAACGCATGTCGCTGGTGGCGGAAGCCCCAGGCGCGAGCGTGAGCGTTTCTGGCGATGCGCGCTGAGCGCCGGACGGATCCCTCGCAGCGATGTCCAGAGTGCGCCTGGCCGCATCGCTGAAAGCCGCTACCGGCTGAGCCGGAATGGTGCAGGCGATGCTTCCGGTATTGCGCAGCACCAGTGTGGTGTCGCCATGCGACACGCCGTTGAAACGTCCATCATCGGCGTCGAGGCTGAAAGCCAGCTGCGCTGACATGCATCCGGCCGGCTGGTTGTCCGCCGAGATGGGGTGAGCTGAGTCGGCTTGGCCCGCACCAGAGTGCGGCAGCCGTGACGCACATGCCGTGAGCGCCAACAGGAGCACACCGGCGAGCAGCGGGGTGCGCAGAATCATCTGGCGCAAAGGGACGAAAACCCGGTGCCACCAACGCATCGGGTTTTCGCGAGCAATGGAAACGCAGTGCATCAATCGTCGGTCTTCGCTATCACGCTGCCGTCATCCGGATCGACCAGCAAGTCAACATCCTTGGCGTTTGCCGAGGTGGCGTCGGCGCTCCACAGACCGTGCTCGAACTCCACGTCATGGACGTTCTGGTATCCGGCTGTCGTCAGCTTGGCCTTCACCTCGTCCTCGGTGAGTTTGGACGGAGCGTCGGAAACATACACCTTGCCGTTGACCGGCCCGACCGCAAGCTTGACCCACTGCTTGTTGCCGCCACGCGCCTTGCTGCGCCACACACCGTCCTTGAATTCCAGATCTTTTACCTGCTTGTAGCCGGCGTTGGCGATGGCCGTCTTGATTGCGTCTTCACTCAATGCGCCTGTGGGTGGCACAGCCGCCCACGTGGTCCGCGTCGTGGTGGTGGTGGTGTGGGTGGTCGCCGATTGCGCGGTGGCAGGCACAGCCTGCGCGAGGGCGACGCCGCAAACTGACATTCCAATCAAAAGGGGAAGCAGGCGCTTGATCATGGGTGAACTCCTTGGCGGACGAAATGAACTACCAGCTTGCGCAGATGCAGTTGAAACCGGCGTGAAGCGTCGATTGGCGTTCAGTGCGCACTCACATGCCTGCCGATACAGCCGCGATCGCGGCACAAGGCCTCAAGCGTTGCCGGCGCATGCATACGCGTGGGCACGCCGCTCGCGCTGCAGAGTACGCCGCGCCCGCCAGTAGGCGTGCGGGGGCAGGAGACGCCTGCCTCGCGGGGAGTGTCGCGGGGTCCAGCTCGAAAAGGACCACAAGCCATTTGCCTGGATCGTGCAAAAAGATGATTGCCGGTGACGGAACCTGGTACCGACGCGGTGAGGGCCGGAGTCATCCCGCCGCGAACTGCGGCAGGATCCGGCTGGCGATCGCAAAGTAGATGAAGATGCCGCTGGCATCGGCGATCGTGGTGATCAGCGGCGAACTGGCCGAGGCCGGGTCGGCCTTGAAGCGGCTGAGCAGGAACGGCAACGACATGCCGATGACACTGCCGACCACGACGACGACCTGCATCGTCAGGGCTACGGCCAGCGCCACGGCTACGCCGCCGCGTACCAGGCCCACCATGCTCACGGCGACCGCCATGGTCAGGCCGAGCAGGGCGGCCACCATCAGTTCGCGCCCCAGCATGCTGGCCCAATCGCGCAATTGCACATCGCCGGTGGCAAGCGCGCGCACCATCAGGGTGGCCGATTGCGATCCGGCATTGCCGCCGCTGTCGATCAGCAAGGGCAGAAAGAACACCAGCGCCACGTTGGCAGCAATAAGGTTCTCGAAATGGGCGATGCCGGCGCCGGAGAAAATGTTCGCGAACACCAGCAAGACCAGCCAGAAGACCCGCTTGCGATAGAGCAGGCGCACGGTGGCATCCTTCATCCGCAACGGCCAGTGGCCCAGCGAACCGCCTGATTTGACGAAGTCTTCGGTGGCTTCGGCTTCCATGACGTCCATCGCGTCATCGGCGGTGACAATACCGACCAGGCGGTGCTCGCGGTCGACGACCGGCAGGGCGATAAAGTCGTAGCGGGCTATCTTCTCGGCTGCTACCTGCTGGTCGTCATCAACGAATGCGGTGACCGGACTGGCCTGCATCATGTCTGCCAGCCGGGCACTGGGTGGCGCCAGGATCAAGCGGCGAAGCGTGGTCACACCGATCAGCCGGCGCTGCTCGTCGACGACGTAGGCGTTGTAGATCGTTTCACTGTCGGGCGCGACGCGGCGCAGTTCATCGAACGCTTCGGCCGCGGTCAGCTCCGGTGCCAGCGTGGCGTACTGCGAATTCATGATCGCGCCGACACTGCCTTGCTCGTAGCTGGCCAGATTGCGGATATCGTCGCGCTGCGCCTGTGCCAGCGCGGGCAACAGCGCTTCGCGTCCTTCTGGGAGGGTGTTGAACAGGTCTGCCCGTTCGTCCGAGGACATGCGCCCCAGTAGCTCGATCACGTCGGCGCGCGACATGCCGGCGACCAAACGAGTCTGCCGCCCCAATGGTAGATAGCCGAACACGTGGGCCTGTTCCTGCGCTGGAATCAGCAGGAGTGCCGCAGCCAGGTGCGCTGGCTCCAGACGATCCAGCGCGTCCGCGATGTCGACTGCCAGCGCCTGTGCGAACCATGCGCGAAGTGGTGCCGCGTCACCGCGTTGCAGACACGCGGCAATTGTCTCAGTGGCAATATCCGGGTTGAAGCCGTCGTCGCTGTAGGCACGCCGAAACGACCGCAGGAGGTCAGGGGAATTCGTATTCACTGGGTTTTCCTGTCGAGGGCCGTCGCAGCATCACGCAGCATGGCGGCAGGGTAACGCAATGCTCAATGGACAATGCTGGGCACAAACCCGGTTTCGAGGCACGTTCGCGAAGCAGTTACCGCGGACATCCGGTTGGTTGCCGATCACGGCCCCAGCATCCGCTTGGCTCGGTCAGGCACTGGGCTTGACCTGCCACGGCGCGTATTTCCAGCAAGCGTGGTAGAACGCACCCACCGCGCGATCGATGCCGGCAAGCTTGAACGCGAAGCCGTAGCGCAGCGTGCTGTTTTGCTGGCTGATCCAGGCACCAACCGATTTGGCGTACAGCATGCCACCCAACTGATTGGGCGGAAAGCTGCGATCGATGATCAGCGTATCGTGGTCCACGCGGGCACCTTCGTCAGTCCCCGCCGACCACGGCTGCGACAGCATCTGTCGCCCGTCAACCTCGACATACGAGTGTGCAGCATGACGGACGATCAGCTGCGCGCGCTTGGCCCCGACTTTGCTGTACGCAGTAAATGCCATGCTGCCTGGCTTGCATTGCAAGGTGAGGCGCTGCTCACCACGCCGACCCACCTGGTTGAGTTCGAGTCGGGGCACGCTCCCTGACAGCTTGTAGTTTGCGACCAACGCCTGGCGCCCATTGTTCGCCAGCCCGGTGGTAATCATCTGGTCGGCTGTGGGCCACACGACCTGGCCGTGCGCATCGGCGCGCAGTGTAGGCAACGCCGTGGTGGCGATTCCCATGTCCTTGAGATAGGTGCTGATGCGCGCGGCGGCCGGTGTGGCGTCGGTACTTTTCGTGTCCGTCGCGGGATCGACAGGGACGCTGAAACGATCGTGGCCCGCCGGTGCCCACCGATACACCCCGCCGAGATACGCATAGGCGCAGGCACCGGTGCAGACCGAGGACTTGTCTGCACCCTTGGCCCGCCGACCGCGTGTCGGGGTGCCAAGGTGGGTCGACATCCCGCCCGCGCGCAGCGCCCTGCCAAGCGCGATGCCGGCATCGATGTCGGCACCGGAGGCATTCAAGTAGACGTCTGAACCGGGTGGGATCTTCGATGACTTCACCAGCTCGGCAAAGCGTCGCGGCGCATCATCGTCGATGACGCCGGATAAATAAACTTGGGGTGCCCCGGCAACCGCAATGGTCATCCGGTCGTCATACACCTTGATGGCCAGCGGACTGCTGAGCGGACTGGACTGCTTTGCGTCGCGCCCGGGCAATGGCGCGTCGCCCGCCTGGACGCCGTACGCGGAAAGCAGGCACAGCGCCAGCAGGCAGACACGCCAGTGGGTGCGCTCGAGACGCACGGAAGCAGAGAGGAACGGGATCAAGAGAACTCCGGAAGCCAGGTTTCAGGCGTCTGAAACGTCAGGGCCATTATTCAACCATGAAAGTGAACGTCGGCGGTTCGCCGGATGGCATGTTCAACGGTTCCTGCGCTGGGATAGCTATGTGATTGCGTGTCGCGATGAAGGCGCGATGTGGTGATTCGCGTATGGCACAGCATCGGCTTCCCGCCAGGAGCGCGGACGGTAGAGGAGTTCGAAGCCAAGTCCTTTACAACAGCGAAGCTGGTTAAAAATGGATCGGGCATCTGGCTTTGCGGCCCGGACGGTTTTTACTGCCCACGCTCCTCGCAGTGGCCGCAGCGCTACCGCGGCGGATAAAGGCGACTTTGGCCCATATCAGGTAAATCATGCTTGACAACTCTAAAATACAAAGTACTTTATAAGCTCCAACCACGGAGAACATCATGCAAGCCACTGACAGCCTTCGCGAAGATCTTCAATACGTCACCAGCGCCGTGCGTCAGCACGATCGTACGGTGGGTATACCGGTGATTTACTACTTGTGGGCAGCCATTGTCCTGGTGGGCTACGCGCTACCGGATTTTGCCGCGCGCCTGGCTGGGCCGTTCTGGTTTGTTGCAGGGTTCGGCGGCGGTTTGCTGAGCTGGTGGCTGGCATCGCGCGACGAGAAAAGGCGTGGCGTGATTGATCGCGCCACGGGACGGCGCTGGGGCTTGCATTGGGTAATCGGCGGCGTGGGCTTCCTGTTGAGCGCGCTACCGATGGTGACCGGGCACGTTGATCCAGCGTTCGGCGCAACCACGTTTCTGCTGACGGGCGGCTTGATCTACGCCTTTGCCGGCGTGCATCTGGAGCGACCGATGCTTTGGAGCGGACTGATCATGCTGGCCGCATACGCCGTGCTGGTGATATTTGCGCCGCCGTATGTGTGGACGATAAGTGGCATCGTGATTGCGTTCGCGTTGTGTTGGGCGGGTGTTGCTGCGCAGCGCCAGCGTCGCCCAGTGATGTCGTGATGAAGGCGCTGGATGATTTGGTGCCGGTCTTTGAACACCGCGCGCGGCTGGCGATTGGGGTGTTGCTGGCAGGGCGCGGCGAGATCAGCTTTTCCCGCTTCAAGGCGCAACTGGAGTTGACCGATGGCAACCTTGGCGCGCAACTGCGCAAGCTGGAGGACGCTGGATGCATCGCCTTGCGGCGCGACTTCGTCGATCGCAAGCCAGTGACCTGGTACAGCCTCACCAAAGCGGGCCGCAAGCTGCTCGATCAACACTTGCATGCGTTGCAGGCGATGATTGCCGAGACGGCGGGTTAGGGTGCTTCCGCACAAAGGTCAAAATGCCAGCCACCCGCCGATTGCAACCACAGCAAAGTGATCAGTGTCGGCAGCGATACTGATCACCGCCGGCGACGAGGCTGCCCACCGTCGTCAGCACGTGGCCCGTTCCCGGGGGTGAGCCCGAGCTTCGGCGCCAGCGGAACTGGCGCAGTTCCCACAGCGCGTGGACCGGCGGAGGCGACCGCCAGCTCGTGGCCAGAAGAAATCATTCGCCGCCTGGTGATGTCGCTTCATGGCCGTCGCCACGGGCTTCCCGGCCAGCAAGCCACTTTCCGCCCACCTGCGGACCGGGCACCATTCAACCGGCTGTCCGGCGGCTCACTACGAATGCACGTGATCTGCATCACTTGCCCTTTCACGGCGTACTTGCAATCTGCCCGGCAACGGCACAACGTGCGCGCAATCTTTCAGATCGGCGCGCCGGAGTACGGTCATGGAGAACGTAGGAGTTCCTGGCGCGACCTCGTCAAAGCCGCTTGATGGCCTGACCCGGTTCCTGCATCTTGGCCTGGCCGTGTTCGGTGTCTGGGCTTGGCTGATCGGCTCAGGCTGGATCGGTGCTGGCGCGGGCGACTACGATCATCCCGATCACTCCTGGTATATCCAGCACAGATGGGTCGGCATTACCTTCGCCGTTTTCTTGTTCGCGCGGATATTGTGGGGTGTGATCGGCCCGGCGAACGCCCGCTTCGTCAACTGGGTTCCATGGACCAGAGATCGTTTTAAGTTGGTCATCGAAGATGTGCGCTCACTGCTGCATTTCCGGATCCCCGATCGTCCAACCCATGTTGGCCTGTCGGGCTTGGTTGAAGTGCTCGGGATGCTCGTGTTCCTGTGGCTGGCGGTAAGCGGGATAAGCAACGCGATCACGATTACACCGGGAATCAAGCTGACCGGGTGGCCACGAGTGATCAAGCAGTGGCACCAAATTGGTGGCGTACTCGTCCCGGCCTACCTTGTGCTTCACGTGGGCGCCACGATCTTGCACAGCCTTGCCGGCAAGCAAGTGTGGAAGAAGATGCTGTTTCTGGAGTGAGAAGGACATAATGGGCCCAAGCCAACTGTGCTCGTTGAGCGAGCAACGACCCGCACGCAGATGATCGAGCGTTCGCTTCCGGTCGCACGCCTGGTCGGTGACCGCTCAAACTGGTTTGGGCAGCGCTTCGAAGTCGAGAATTACGCTGAATAGTTTCAGGTCGATGCTCGTTGGCGCTGAGGCGCACCGAGCGTCTGCCAGATAACCTGGTCCGGTGGCGCGCGCTTTCAGGTAAACAGGAGCCCGATTGCCCTGGGGAAAGGCTTCTCAGGGATGCTTGGTCGAAACAATCGTCACCAGCACCGAGGCGTCCTCGACGCCCTTTAGAGCATGCGGAACGTCTCCGGCAAGAAAGACGAGTTGGCCCTGGCGCAGTATTTGCGTTTTCGCATGTGCGGTGAACAGGACCACTCCTTCCAGACACTGAACCGTGATCCCGCCGCTCACCTTGTGCTCGGCGAACTCCTTGCCTGCGAGCAATACATAGCGAAAGACCTGCAGACGCGGAGTCTTGATCAAGGTGATCGGGATTTTCTGCTTGAGCTTCTCGCCATATGGCTGAACGTCAATGATTTCACCGGACGGGGCGTGATGAAGCGTCATGAGGCATCTCTATGGAATGAAATGGTCTGCTATCGAGCTATGTCAGCGTCTGCTGGCCAAGCTGTTCTTTTCTCAGCGCACGAGTTATGGCAGTTTCGCTGCAACGCCATTCCAATGGTCGGCATCTGCGGGTGCCGGAATCTTCGCGTCGATCACCGGCCACAATGGCGCCAGTTCGGCGTTGATCTGCACGAAGTGCTCCAGTCCGGCCGGGATGTCGTCTTCGAGGAAGATGGCGTCGGCCGGACATTCGGGTACACACAGCGTGCAGTCGATGCACTCCTCCGGATCAATCGCGAGAAAATTGGCGCCCTCGTGAAAGCAATCGACCGGACACACCACGACGCAATCGGTGTATTTGCACTTGATGCAATTGTCGGTGACGACGTGGGTCATGTTGCGCCTCCAGGCAGACGGCGGGTGAGTCGGTCCAGCATGAAACGTTGTTCGAGCCCGGAACTATGGGTTCGGAGGTTAGCGCAGGCGCGTCCGCAGGCAGGCGTGGTCATCACGATGCGTACGGTGTGAGTGGCATCAGCTGACACTCCATGCATGAGAGCGAGATCAACGATGCTGCAACCCAGTCCGGCGTCGATCGCCAACAGCCCGCCAACGTTAGGACTCATAAGATGCATTATAAATGAATCTATACTGCCGTGCGAGTGATTTCTATCTGCGGCAATACGCAGGACTGCCGGGATCGGTTGGAGATACATGCCGTGTCCATCAGTATCCGTCGTTGCGCTTCGGGGCTTATTACGATTGATCAAGATCAACCCAATCCCTCTGTACCCAGTGCAGAATGGACGCACCGGTCACGATCAGGAATTTCCATGCAACGCTTGTTGTTTTCGCTCGCCTTCGTTGCATTACTGTTACCCGCTGGAGCCTTGGCAAGGCAGGATCCCGCCGACTTGGGCGCGCCGATCGAAGCGATCCTCACCAGCCCGCCGAACGTGCCACCGCCTACTGGTCGCCATAAGCCGGCCAAGGTCATCGTGCATCTGGAAGTGATCGAAAAGGAAATGCCGATTGCCGATGGCACCAGTTACACGTTCTGGACGTTCGGCGGCACTGTTCCTGGCAGTTTTCTCCGCGTACGCCAAGGCGATACCGTCGAGTTTCATCTGGAGAACAGTCCGAACAACAAGATGCCGCACAACATCGACATGCACGGTGTGACTGGACCAGGCGGCGGCGCCGCATCGAGCTTCACCGCGCCAGGACACCAATCGCAATTCACCTTCAAGGCGCTCAATCAGGGCCTATACGTGTACCACTGCGCGACCGCGCCGGTCGGCATGCATATTGCCAACGGCATGTACGGGTTGATGCTGGTGGAACCGCCGGAAGGATTGAAGAAAGTTGATCACGAGTATTACGTGATGCAAGGCGATTTCTATACGGTCGGCAAGTACCGCGAGAAGGGCCATCAAGCATTCGACATGCAGGCCGCGATCGATGAGAAGCCAACCTATGTGCTGTTCAACGGCAGCGACGGCGCGCTCACCGGCGATCATGCGTTGACGGCCAAGACGGACCAGAACATTCGTCTGTTCGTCGGCAATGGCGGTCCCAACTTCGTATCGAGTTTCCACGTGATTGGCGAGATCTTCGACACCGTGCGCCAGGAGGGCGGTACGGTCGAGCAACACAACGTGCAGACCACGCTGATTCCATCCGGTGGCGCGGCAATGGTGGAATTCCATACTCAGGTTCCTGGCAGCTATATCCTCGTCGATCACTCGATTTTTCGCGCGTTCAACAAGGGTGCGCTGGCGATCCTGAAAGTCGACGGCCCCGAAGACAAAACCGTTTATTCGGGCAAGGAAATCGATTCGAGTTATCTCGGCGACAACGCAGTGAGCATGCAACCGGTCGCAACCGCAGCCAAGGCAGCGGCAGCCGGAAACCTGACCATCGCCGAACAATCGGCAGCGGGCAAGGCGCTGTTCAACGGGACCTGTTCGGCCTGCCACCAGAGCGAGGGTGGCGGCATCGAAGGCGTATTTCCGCCGCTGGCGAAATCCGACTTCCTTGCCAAGCTCTCGCCCGAGGATCTGATCGCGATTCCCCTCAACGGCCACACCGGCAAACTCACCGTCAACGGCAAGGAATACGATTCGGTGATGCCACCGATGAGCCAGATGACCGACGACGAGATCGCCAACATCCTCACTTTCGTACTCAATTCATGGAGTAACCCAGGCGGCCGGATCACCAAGGCGCAGGTTGCGGCGATGCGCTCGAGCACGCCGCGCCCGGAAGGTGCAGCGCACTGATCCTGATGAACCGCGTCGCCCTGCTCATTGCGTTGCTGCCAGTCGTCGCCCATGCGGGCGGCGACTATGTGTCGATACCCGCAGGCCAGTACCGGTCGGTGCTCAATTACGAGGACACCAAGGGCAACAACACGGTTGCACGCTTCGAGTTGATGAAGACGCCGGTGACGAATGCGGAATTCCTCGCCTTCGTGCAGTCGCACCCGCAATGGCGACGTGATGAAGTTCCGGGCGTGTATGCCGAAAAGGCCGGCTATCTCGCGCATTGGCAAGCGCCACTGGAACTCGGGGACGCAGCCAAACCCGAGCAGCCGGTAACCCATGTGAGCTGGTTCGCAGCGTCGGCCTATTGCGAAGCGCAACATGCTCGATTGCCGATGTGGGCCGAGTGGGAATACGTGGCCGCGGCCGATACGACGCGGCGCGACGCGCGCAGCGATCCGGTCTGGCGCGAGAGCATTCTCGGCTGGTATTCGAAGCCATCGACATCGCCATTGACGAACGTCGGCCAGTCGCCACCGAATGTCTATGGCGTGCAGGATCTGCACGGATTGATCTGGGAATGGACTGAGGATTTCGCCTCGATGCTGGTCTCCAGCGACGATCGCAGTCAGTCCGATTCCAATCGGCTGAAATTCTGCGGCGCCACCGCCTTGACCACGCAGGATCGTGAGAACTATGCGGTGCTGATGCGGGTGGCGATGTTGTCATCGCTGGAAGCGGTCAACAGCACATCCAGTCTCGGCTTCCGTTGCGCGCGAAGCCTGCCAGACCCCGAATCGCCACCAAAGGAATTGCCATGAAGCGCTTGTTGCTTGCAATGCTGTTGTCGGTCACCACGGTCACCGTCTGCGCCGCTGCTGCGCCGTTGCCAGCCGACTCGGTGTTGCAGCAGACCGGTACGTTCACCGATCAGTCCGGCAGGAATTTCCAGTTGGCCGACCGCCGCGGCCACGTTGAACTCGTCAGCATGTTCTACACGTCGTGCACCTACACCTGTCCGTTGATGATCGACAGCGGTCTGGGCGTGCAACACGCGCTCACGCCGGCGGAACGCGAACGCCTGCAGATTCTGTTGGTGAGCTTCGATCCCAAACGCGATACGCCCGCTGCGCTTGCTGCCTTGGCGACCAAGCGCAAGCTCGATCCGTCGCACTGGACCCTCGCTCGTACTGATGCCGACCACGTGCGCAAGCTGGCTGCATTGCTCGACGTACGCTATCGCGAACTTGCCAGCGGCGATTTCAACCACACCACTGGATTGATCCTGCTCGACGCCGACGGCCGCATTCTAGCGAAGACGGACAAACTAGACGCTGTTCCGGATGCGAGCTTCCTGAGGGCTGTGCGAAAAGCACTGAACTGATCCGATGAACCATCGCTAGAGACACCACAACTGAATCGGAATGCACCCGTCGAAAATGGGAGCACGCTGGATGCGGCATGATCCTGATGCGATGTGTCGGCAGTGGTCTAGTTTGAATTTTTCGCGAATCGGAATTGCTGACGGAAATAAGCTCGGGCGACTTTCCCAGGTGCGAGTGTTACCGCTGATCCAGCTCATGATGGATCAAGACGACGCATTGAGAGGCAAAAAGCATTTTCGATCCCAGGGTGATGTTTTTCGCACCCAGGCGTTCGAGCGTGTTGAAGGTCTTTTTCGGCATCGGGATATGATCGGTCAGCAGGAAGCAGGGATTGGCTTCAAACACCTGCTCTCGCATCGATGTGCCTTTCGGATCCATCACGAATAGTTGATGCTCTTCGGCCACCTCCTGCACCAGTCGCTCAAAGCTCAACGTGCGCACGGTTACGCCCGATTCCACCGGGCGCATTTCTTCCTTGCCCATGCCTCTGGAAGTGTCCAGTGCCTTGGCGATCTTGCCCAGCAGCGCACGCTCGTCGAAGCCGCCGATGTCGTGCATGGCGTTGGCGTCGAACCTGATCGTGCGCGAAAAATCTGCGGTGCTTTCCAGCACCAGATACACCACTACATCCGCGCGAGGCGACTGCGCGACGAAGATCGCATTCATCAGCGTATGCGCGAGAATTTCGGCGTGCGCCTCTTTGCCAACGGAAGCCAAAAGCTTCTGGCTATCCGTGGGTGCTGCTCGTGCTCTGAGTACAAAGGTTCGCATGGGTATCCTAGTCGACGGATTGTCCGCGAGTCGCATGAGGCATACCAGCCACTACAAAGCAGACTCCCCATTATTTGCCTTGCGCAGCACGTAATACAGCAATGGAATCACCACAAGCGTCAGCACGGTGGAGACGAGGATGCCGAAGATCAGCGAGATCGCGAGGCCGTTGAAGATCGGGTCGTCGAGGATGAAGAACGCGCCGATCATTGCAGCCAGCCCGGTCAGGGCGATCGGGCGAGCACGTACGGCGCAGGCTTCCACCACCGCATCTTCAAGGCTGAGTCCAGCCGCGACCGAGTGATTGATGAAGTCCACCAGCAGGATCGAGTTGCGCACGATGATGCCGGCCAACGCGATCATCCCGATCATCGAAGTCGCGGTGAATTGCGCGCCGAGCAGGGCGTGGCCTGGCATCACGCCGATCACGGTCAGCGGGATCGGAGCCATGATGACCAACGGCACCAGATAGCTGCGAAACTGGGCGACCACCAGCAGGTAGATCAGGATCATCCCGGCCGCGTAGGCGATGCCCATGTCGCGGAAGGTTTCGTAGGTGATCTGCCACTCGCCATCCCACTTGATCGAAAACCCGCTGGTGTCGGCAGGTTGGGCGATGAAAGACTGCGCAATCTTCTGCCCGCCCACGGCATTGTGATCGAGCTGGCCAACGAGGTTGAACATGCCGTACAGCGGACTGTCGAGCCCACCGGCTTCATCGCCGGTAACGTACACCACCGGCAATAGATCCTTGTGATAGATCGCGCCATCCCACGGCGCGCGTTGCACGCCCACCAGTTCCGACAACGGCACCAACTGGTTCTGCCCGCCGCGCACGCGCAGTGCAAGCAGGCGATCAGTGGTGGCTTGATCGGATGCCGGTAAGCGCAGCCGCACCGGGCGCGCGTATTTCGAGCTGCCGTCGTGGATGTAAGTCGCATCGAGTCCCGACACCGCCGCCGCGAGTGCATCAGCAATTGCCGACTGCGGCACGCCAAGTCGCGCGGCGCGGGCGCGGTCGACCACGATCGTCTCACGCGGAGCATTGCTTTCGACGCTGCTGTCGACATCGACGATGTTCTTGGTCTTCTTGAACCGTTGTTCGAGCGCCAACGCGATTTGCCGACTACGCGCGTAATCCGGGCCATACAGTTCAGCCACGATCGGCGCGAGCACCGGTGGCCCGGGCGGCACTTCCACCACCTTCACCGACGCGCCGTGGCGCGCACCGATGGCCGCCAGTTGCGGGCGCAGTGCCAGCGCGATCGCGTGGCTCTGGCGATGGCGCAGGTGCTTGTCGACCAGGTTGATCTGCAGGTCACCGACATTGCTGCCACTGCGCAGGTAGTACTGGCGCACCAGTCCGTTGAAATTCATCGGCGCCGAGGTGCCGGCGTAGCCTTGGTAGTCCAGCACTTCAGGCACGCGATCGACGGCCGCCGCCAGCTCCACCAGTAGCGCATTGGTGTCTTCCAGCGTGGTGCCTTCGGGCGGATCGACCACCACCTGCAACTCGGACTTGTTGTCGAACGGCAACATCTTCAGCACTACTAATTGCACGACTGCCAACGATGCTGCCAGAGCGACTGCGCCGATGATGCCGCCGAACAACCACAGCCGCCTGCGCCCACCCGCACGTTGATCGAGGAACGGGCGCAGCAACCAGTTGAACAACCGATGCAGGCGCGACTCAGGGTTGGCGTCGCTGGACGCTTCATCATCTGCAGGAGCACCACCGGCAGGAGCCGGCTTGTGGTGATGGCCGAGCAGTTTGACCGACAGCCACGGCGTCACCGTCAGTGCGATGCCGAGCGAGAGCAACATCCCGACCGAGGCATTGACTGGAATCGGCCGCATGTACGGCCCCATCAATCCGGACACGAACGCCATCGGCATCAATGCGGCGATCACGGTGAAAGTGGCGAGGATCGTCGGGCCGCCGACTTCGTTCACCGCCGGTGGGATCGCCTCGCGCAGCGACTTGCCGCCCAACGCCATGTGGCGGTGGATGTTTTCGACGATCACGATGGCGTCGTCAACGAGGATGCCGATGGAAAAGATCAGCGCGAACAGCGACACGCGGTTGATGGTGAAGCCCATCGCCCACGAGGCGAACAACGTCACCGCCAGGGTAAGGATGACTGCGCTACCGACCACGATCGCCTCGCGCCAGCCGAGTGCAAACAACACCAGCAGCACCACCGAACACGTTGCGAAGACGAGTTTTTCGATCAGCTTGACCGCCTTGTCAGTGGCGGTCTGGCCGTAGTCGCGGGTGACGCTGACATGGATGCCTTGTGGAATCAGTTCGCCCTGCAATTGCCCGATGCGCTGCTTCACCGCGCTGGTGATGTCGGCGGCGTTGCTGCCGGGCTTCTTGGCAATTGCGATGGTGACCGCCGGCGCGATGCCATGCGCCGGGCCAGCATGGTCGGCCGGCGCGCCGTACCAGACGTAGTTCGATGGCAGATCGCCACCGGCCTTCACCGTGGCGACATCCGACAGATGCAGCGGCCGTCCGCCATCGACGCCAATCACCAGTTCCGCCACCGCGCTGGCACTGGCGAGAAACGTGCCAGCGGTGACCGGCACTGCGGTATCGCCGCCCACGCGCTCGCCAACCTGACGTACCGCGTTGGCCGCCTGCAGCGACTGCGCCAGATCGGCGACGGTCAATCCGTAGGTGGCGAGCTTCGCTGGATCGAGCGTTACCGACACCACCTGTTCCGGCGCACCGATGGTAT
>JBDSWR010000034.1:0-30259 GCA_039926605.1 Rhodanobacter sp.
TGTTCTAACCGCGCGCAAAGAATCCGCGGAATGCGTCGGCTACGCGTTCGACGCCGGCGTCATCAACGTCCAGATGCGTCACCAGCCGCAACGTCGGCTCGTGACCACTGCTGATGCGGATGCCGGCCGCCTGCAAATGGGCGTCCAGCGCATCCAGACGTTCCGGGGGTACCTTGATGAACACCATGTTGGTGTATTGCCCGAGCAGGTGCAGCCCGGCAACCTCACGCAACAGCCCGGCCAATGTCGCGGCACGCCGGTGATCGTCGGCCAGGCGGGCGACGTGATGATCCAGCGCATACAGCCCGGCGGCGGCCAATATGCCAGCCTGGCGCCAACCGCCGCCGGTAACCTTGCGCCAGCGCCGTGCCTTGTCAATCAACGCGCGCGAACCCACCAGCACCGAACCCACCGGCGCGCCCAGACCCTTGGACAGGCACACCGAAACGGTATCGAAGTACTGCGTGATCGTCCTCGCGGGCACCTTGCACGCCAGCGCCGCATTGAACAGGCGGGCACCGTCCAGATGCATGCCCAGACCGTGCTTGCGCGCGAGATCGCGCGCGGCCGGCAGGTAGTCCAAAGGCAGCGCCCGCCCGTTCCAGGTGTTCTCCAGCGCCAACACGCGGGTGCGCGCGTAGTGCGGATCGAGCGGTTTGATCACGGCGGCGACGCGCTCCAGCGGCAACGTGCCGTCAGCGGCCTGCACTATCGGCTGTGGCTGGATGGAGCCCAGCACCGCTGCACCACCGCCTTCGTGATGGTAGGTATGCGCATCCATGCCCACCAGATATTCATCGCCGCGTTCGCAATGGGCAAACAACGCGAGCAAGTTGGACTGCGTACCGCTGGGCACGAACAGCCCGGCATCGAAACCCAGATCATCGGCCAGGCGCTGCTGCAGCGCATTGACCGTCGGATCCTCGCCATACACATCATCGCCTACCTCGGCAGCAACCATTGCCGCGCGCATGGCCGGCGTAGGCTTGGTTACCGTATCGCTGCGCAGATCTATCGTGTCCATTCCCACCCCTGTCGAACATCACGGCGCACGTCCGTATGGACGGCCAGGGAAATTATACGCGGCGGCGAAAATACACAGTTGCCGCCAACGCCAGCACGATCCCCGGCAACAGATTCGCCCACAACGGCGGCAAGCCATACACCGTGCCGAAATTCACCATTGCCTGTTGCAGGAAATACCACGCAATAGCCAGCAGCATGCCGATGAACATGCGCTTGCCCAGGCCACCCGAGCGCAGCGCGCCAAACGCAAACGGCATGGTACACAACACCAGTATCAGCACGTTGAACGGATACAACGCGCGCCCCCAGAACGCCACCGCGTAGCTGCCCGGCTGTTCACCATTGCTGCGCAAGTAGCCGATGTTGCGCTGCAGGTCGCGCATGGACAGATACTGCGGCTTCACCACCGACTGCACCAGCACCTGCGGATCGATCTGCGCCGGCCATGGTTGTGTGGTTGCAGCCGTCGTATGCGCGCCGGTCGCATCCAGCGTGGTGCTGCGCACACCCTGGAGCGTCCAACGTTGACCATCGTGGTCGGCGGTTTTCGCCCAGGTGAAATGCACGAGTCGGCCATCGTCGGCGAAGCCGAATTCGCGCACGTCAGTGAGTTGCACGCCAGTCACGCCGTCGTGCTGGCGCAGCGTGGTTCCACGCGCGTTGATGATGTTGTTGCCGTCACGCGTCCACAACCCGCTGCGCGTGGCCAGACCCAGCGTGCCCGCGCGCATGCGCAACTGCATTGACTGCGCCACCTGGTCGCCCCACGGTGCTGCCGTCTCACCCAACAGGACCACACCGGCGATCAACACGGCAATTACGCCAACGGCGGAGCCGGCAATGCGCAACTGCGACATGCCCGCCGCACGCAGTGCCAGCAGCTCACCACTGGCCGCCAGGCCACCGAGGGACAGCAAGCCGCCAATCAAGGCCGAGTAACCAAACATTTCGTATGCCCGGCGCGGAAATGTCACCAGCACATACATGACTGCATCGACGAGGGTGTAACCGTGCTTGCCGATGCTGCCCAACTGACGCAGCAACTGCGTCACCGCGTCGAAGCCGGTCAACACCAGCCACACGGTGAGCACCGACGCGAGCACGCTCAAGCCGATCAACCGGTCCACGCGCTTGATGGCGAACCCGCTCACGCAGCCGCCGCAAGGCGCGATTTGCGCGGCGCGTACTGGCGCCACAACAGCCACAGCGCGAAGCCCAGCACCAGTACGTGCAGCGCCCACAGCGGTGCCTGGGTATGCCAGTGATCCTTGCCGATCTGCGCGCGGCCGAGCGCCAGCAGTGAGTAGTACAGATAGAACCCGAGCACAGCCAGCAGCACCCGACCATACCGTGGTTCGCGTGGACTCTGCCGCGCCAGCGGCAACGCCAGCAGCAGAAACACCAGAGTCAAGGCAGGCGCATTCGCACGCCAGGCAAATTCCGCGCGCGCCAGCGGGTCCGAGGACTGGATCAGTGACCAGGTTGACGCGGCGGCAATCGGATCGTCGGTGTCGTCCGCCTGCACGCTGGACAGCGCGGTATCGTTGCGTTCGTAGTGCATCTGCGTCCAGTTGTCCGTACCCAGCGGCACGTCATACTGCCAACCATCCTCAAACGAGATGAAACGTCCGGCCCCGCTGCTCTCCTGATACAACTGGCCGCTACTGGCGTTGACCACTTTCAGATGCGGTTGCCCGGTCTTGTCGGTGCGCTGGGTTGCAACGAAGGTACGCCCCAACCGGCTGCCATCCCTGCTTAGTCGATCGACGAAAATGATGCCGCCCTGATTTGGCAGTTCCGTGAAACGTCCGGCATCCAGCCCGGCGGCGATGACCGAGCGGTTGGCGGCGGCAACCAGCGACTCGCTGGTACGCATTGCCCAGGGGCCGAGCCACAGGGCGACGACCATGGTGATGGCGACGAGCACCACGGCCAGCAGCAAGACCGGGCGGAGCAAACCACCCGGGCCCATGCCGGAGGACGCCAGCACGTGCATTTCGCTCTCGCGATACATCCGTCCCAATGCCATCAGCACGCCGATGAAACTGGCCAGTGGCAGCAAGTTGGTCAACCCGCCCAACGTTTGCAGACCCAGCACCTGAAACATCACGCTCGGCGGAAAGCTGCCGTTGGCCACTTGCTGCAATACCTTGGCAAACGCACTGCCGGCCACGATGACCAGCAACACGACAATGGTGGCCGCGACGGTCTGCGCCAGCTCGCGCAGGAAATACCGATCGAGAATGCTGAGCATGCGCTAGACTTTTCCGCTTGCCATGGAATCGATAACCACCGTGATGCCCAGGCGACGAGCATGGTCGCCGCGAGACGACCGCGCCACTTCTGACCAGCCCACGCCGGGTTCGTCATCGACAATGGCGCAGTTTAGCGTGTCGCACGAACCACCACCCATACAGGAAAACCGTCAATGACCTTGCAGTTCAGCCTGGAAGCCGAGAGCGCGGACACCGTCGATACGGCCTGCAGCATCGTTGGCGTGTTCACTGACGGCACGCTCAGCGCCGCCGCCAGCGCGATTGACCGGGCCAGTGCGGGCGCGATCCGCCAGCAACTGGATAGCGGTGACATCAGTGGCAAGCTCGCCAGCAGCACATTGCTGTTTGCGCCGCCTGGCATCCTTGCGCAGCGAGTACTGATCATCGGTCTGGGGCCACAAGCGGGGTTTGACGCGGCCCGCCTGCGCAAGGCCGCACTGGCGGCCGCGCGTGCGCTGGACAAACTGCCGACCGGCGACGCCGTGTGCTACCTCACCGACCTCGAGGTACGCGGCCACGACCGCGCAGCCTGTCTTGGCATCGTGGCGCTGGCATTTGACTACGCCGTGTATCACTACACGGCCACGCGCAAGGCGCGCGAAGCCAACTCTGTCCGCCTGAGCGAAGTCCGCCTGGCTGGCGCCGCCGGCCTGCAACCGGCGCTGGACCAGGCCAATGCCATCGCCGCAGGCGTGCACTTTGCCCGCGAATTGGCAAACCTGCCGCCGAACATTTGCACCCCGGCGCACATCGCCGAGCAAGCCCGCACCTTCGCCGCGAGCCAAGCGAACGTGAGCTGCCAGACGCTGGATCGCGCCGCAATGGAAACGCTGGGCTTTGGCGCGCTGCTCGCCGTCGCCCGCGGGTCGGCCCACCCGCCGTATCTGGTAGCGCTGGAATACCGTGGTGGCGACGCCGGGCAGAAACCGTACGCATTGGTCGGCAAGGGCGTCACCTTCGACGCAGGCGGCATCAACCTCAAACCAACGGCGGGCATGGAGGAGATGAAGTTCGACATGGGCGGCGCGGCCGGAGTACTCGGCGCGTTCATCGCCGCCGTGCGCCTGCGTCTGAAGCTCAACCTGGTGTGCGTCGTACCCACAGTGGAGAACATGCCGGGCGGCGACAGCTATCGACCCAGCGACGTGCTGACCAGCCTGTCGGGACAAACCATCGAGGTCCTCAACACCGACGCCGAGGGGCGGTTGATCCTGTGTGATGCGTTGACCTGGACGACACAGACGTTCCAGCCGCAGGTTTTGATTGACGTGGCCACTCTTACTGGCGCTTGCGTGGTTGCCCTGGGTAGACACGCCAGCGGGCTATTGAGCAGTGACGACGCCCTGGCCGCACAACTTATCGCCGCCGGTGAGGCCACACTCGACCGTGCTTGGCGCCTGCCATTGTGGGACGACTACCAAAACCAGCTCGATTCCACCTTTGCCGACATGGCCAACATCGGCGGCAAGACCGCTGGCGCGATCACCGCAGCCTGCTTCCTTTCGCGCTTCACGCGTGGGCAGCGCTGGGCCCATCTGGACATCGCCGGCACGGCGTGGGAGGAAGGCCGCAAGGGCATGGCCACCGGTCGCCCGGTAGCGCTGCTGACGCAATGGCTGATCGCTCAGCAATGCGCATAGGCGCGCGCGCGCAAACTGCCCTGCGCCAAGCCGTTACACTTACTTGCCACCCTGGATTTTGTCTTCCTGCCTGATGCGTGCCGACTTCTACCTGATCGACAAACCACGCTTTCGCGAGCAACCGTTGTTGCTGGTATGCGAGTTGGCGAAGAAGGCGTTTGCCGCGCAACAGCCGTCGCTGATCCTGGCACGCGATGCCGAGCAAGCCGACACGCTGGACGAACTGCTGTGGGCGTTTGATGAGGACGCCATGATTCCGCACCAGCTTGCCGGCGACGATGATGATGCACACACCGCGGTGTTGATCGTGCCACCGGACGTGGCAACACCGGATCGCCCACTCGTGATCAACCTGCGCGAGACATGCGCGCCGGGAAACTACCTGCGGGTGCTGGAAGTGGTGGCCGCCGACCCGTCCGAGCGCGACGGCTCGCGCGAGCGCTGGCGCGAATACCAGCAACGTGGTTTCGAGCTGCACAAGTTCGACATGTAACTCAGGCCGGTCGCAGCTCAGGTGTGGGCGCCACTACGCGTCCCAGTACCTCTGCCAGTTGTTCGCCCGTGAGCGGCTTGCGCAGGAACGCGTCCATCCCGACGGCGCGCGCACGCGCTTCGTCGCCACCACCGGAACGGGCAGTGAGCGCGACGATCGGCATGTGCCGCGATACATGCTCGCGCTGGCGAATGAGGCGCGCAACCTGGAAACCATCGATCCCGGGCAGGTCCAGATCGAGTAACACCGCATCAAAGTCGGTCTGGGCCATCTCGGCCAGAGCGGCCAAGCCGTTGGAGACGTGACAAACATGGTGATTGTGAGCTTCGAGCAGGCCACGAATGACCGCGGCCACGATGCTGTCATCCTCCACCAGCAACAGATGGCAGCGGCGGCCGGGATCCGCCTGCGGCTGCAGCAACATGCTGCTTGGCGCTGGTTCCTCCAGCGGCAAGCGCACCCGGAACGTACTGCCGCCGCCGACCTGCGACTCCAGCTCGATCGTGCCCTGCATCAAGAGCACCAGCTCACGACAGATCGCCAGGCCCAACCCGCTGCCGGACAATTGCTGCGGCCCAGCCGCTTGCTCGAAGCGCTGAAACATGCGCATTTGACTGGCCTCGGGAATGCCCGGCCCGGTATCGGTGACACTGAACAGCAGCCCTTCAGCGACCCGCCGAGCGGACAAACTGACGCTGCCATGCTCAGTAAATTTAAGGGCGTTATTGGCCAGGTTGAGCAATACCTGCTTGATGCGCAGCGAGTCGCCCACGACCCACACCGGGAAATCATCCGTAACTGACAATTCCAGGGCAATGCCCTTGATCTTGGCCAGCCCTTGCTCGAGTTCCATCACCTCGGCGAGCAGTTCGCGCGGGTTGAACGGTGCCGGTTCCAGTTCCAGACGGCCCGCCTCGATGCGCGCCAGATCCAGCGCGTCGTTGAGCAGCTTCAACAACATGGCGCCGGAACGTTGCATGGTGCGCGTGTAATCGTGTTGCGTTGGGGTCAACGGCGTACTCAGCAACAACTCCGCCATGCCCATCACGCCGGTCATGGGGGTACGGATCTCGTGGCTGAGCGTTGCCAGAAACTGGGTCTTGGCCGCACTCGCCGCTTCGGCCATGTGTCGCTGCTGCTCCAGCATCTGCAGATGATGGCGTGCAGCCAAACGGCGACGCCAGCCCAGCAACAGTGAGCCGAAGAACAACCCGGCCACCACCACGTAGGCAAGCCACGCCCACCAGCGCGCCCACGGTGGCGCCTGCACAATCAACTGCAGCGGCTGCGCCAACGCTTGCCACTTGCCATCCGGACCGGCGGCGTTTACCTCGAGTGTGTAGCTGCCTGCGCGCAGACCAGTGAAATCACGCTCGCCACGATTGCTTGCGCTCACCCAGTCCGAATCAAACCCGTGCAGCCAATAGCGGTACTTGTTCGCGGCAGGCTCGACGAATGAGCTCAGGCGCGCGTTCACCCGCAGGTCTCGATCATTCCAGTGCAACCTGACCGCTCCACCATGCAGCGCCAGCGACTGCATGCGCCCATGGCGTCGAACCGCCACACGGGTCAGCGACAACAAGGGCGGAGCGTCGGGGTGGCGCATGTGTTCCAGACGCTCTGGCTGGAACGCCATCACGCCGCCATTGGTGGCGGCAAACACCGTGCCGTCAACCGCAATATCAGTGGAACCGTTGGAGAATTGCGCGTTGGACAAACCTTGCGAGGGGCCAAATTCCCGGAACTGACGGGTCACCGGGTCGTAGCGCCACAGCCCCGGATTGGCGAACAACCATACCCGGCCTTGTCGATCAACCCGGATGGTGCGCAGATCTGCGGCAAACTCCCGTTTGCTGATATCGATGCGATCGGTACGTTGAGCCGCACCCTTCACGCCTTGGTAGTGCTCGAGCGCGAGTTCGCTCACCGTCCAGAAACCACCGGTCCCGTCGAAATCAAATGCGGTCAGGTCCTGTCTCGCCACCCCGGGTACGAACGCCAGCTCTGCAGCCTGCTCGTCACTGCGCTGCAAACCGCCAGCGCTTGCGATCCAGAGCCTTCCGAGATGCCGCAACAACATGCTGGGAAACGCGGCGTTGCCCAACTTTCCATTGCTTGCCAAGGGCGTTGCCGTGTGGTGTTCCGTGTCAATGGCAAACACGCCCGTTCCCCACGAGGACAGGTACAAACGCTTGTCGTGGTATGCCATCGCCGCCGTTGGACGATCAATATTCATCCGCTCAAGATCAAGTTCAGCAAGCTTGCCGTGGTCATACACATGGAGCTGACCAGCACCTACTATCCACAACCTTCCACGAGAATCTTCCACCAGTGCTATGACGGCGCTACGCAATCCCTTTACCACGTGCTGCACATGTCCGGTGCGCGGATCGAGCTTGTCCACCCAGCCGTCGAGCCCACCCACCCAAAGTGTTCCATCCGTCCTCAGCCGTACGGACACGGCGCCCGTACCCGTGAGGCTGGAAGCGTCATCGGGAATATGCGTGAAGCGGGTAAACCCGTCCCAGTTCGGGCCCAGGTAGGCAATCCCCGAGTCTTCAAAGGTGAACCACAGCCCGCCCTCGCGATCCTGCAACACTTGCCATACGCGGTCGCTGGGCAAACCTCCTGGAAGCAGTTCCTGTCCGCCGAATCTCCGCGGCACACCGCTACCATCATCCATCACCAACCCGGTCAGCGTGCCGAGCCACAAACGCCCTTGCGCATCACGTGCGCTGCTGAAAATGCGCGACTGAGCCAATTCGTTGGCTGCCAACGGACGTGCCACGCCATCAGCACCAATGATCAGCAAGCCGCCGGTAACCGCCACGCGCACTTCAGGCTGCCCACCCTCGATACGCCAGACCTTGCCCACGTTGCCGGTAAACGACGGATCCACCGGGACTGGAGTGATCACACCATCGACGTGGCGCAGGTACAGGCCGTCCTCTGCGCCAATCCACAGGCGTCCGTCCGCTTCTGCCAACAAGGTCCGGACGGCCCCTGACGAGGAGCGAGTGGCGTCCAGTGCGATGTGCTCGAAGCCACTCTCGTCGGGCAGCAAGCGATCCAGTCCGGCTTGCGTCGCCACCCACATGCGACCGTCAGCGGTTTGTGCGATACCCCAGATTTCATTACTGGCGAGGCTGGCAGCATGTTTGTCGTCGTGTTGCCAATGGCGAAAGCGCCCGGTCGACTGATCGTAGACAGTCAACCCGCCGTTCGTCATTCCACCCGCCCAGATGCGATTGGCGTCATCCACAAGCAACGAGTAGGTCTGGTTTGCCGGCAACGACGTGGGGTCATCCACCGCATGTCGGAAAACCTGGAAGTTGACCCCGTCAAAACGGACGAGACCGCCTGCGGCACCAAACCACATCAACCCACGACGATCCTGTGCGACGGAATAAATCGGACCGCTGGGAACGCCATCCTGCAGACCGTAGCGGCGAAACTGCGGCGTCGGCAATGCGGTGGGAGCGTGCACGACGGTGGCGACAGTCGGTTGTGCCGCGAGGTCACTGGCGAACCCACTCGCGACATTACCCAGCAGCAACGCCGACGTAATCAGCCAGCAGCGCATTCCCCACCTCACAAATGAACCCCAAACGAATTACACACGCAGCGCGTCACGATCGATCATGGCAAAAAGCGCGCCTCAGCGCGAGCTGTCCCGCCCCGCCCTGCCCCAAACAGTGCGCCTCGTCACCAGACGCTGAGCCGAAGTTCGTCGTCCCGGGCACCGCGACCCCGTTGCCGCGCCGTTAGCGGGTGCCGGCTATACCGCCCCGTTGCGCTGGATAAATGCCTGCACGGCCGACGCATCAAACGGCCAGTCCAACTCGCGTCCATCACGCGCGTCGCGCAACACCGGCACGCGGGTGCCGTAACGGCTTTCCAGCTCCGGGGAGTCATCCACCCAGGCGCTGTCAAAGTCCGGCGCATGGGCCTCGGCGAGCACAGCCAGGGCCATGTCGCACAAATGACAGTAATCGCGCTGATACAACACAAGTTCGGACATGCTGCTGGGTATGGACCGCCAACGTTGAGAGCGACCGCTAGAATACCCGTTATCTTCCAATCCGCAGCCGTACAACCATGGCCGTCAGCGTATTTGACCTGTTCAAGATTGGCATTGGGCCGTCGTCCTCGCATACCGTGGGGCCGATGCGCGCCGCTGCCAGGTTTGTGGAACACTGGCTGGACGAGCAAGCGGTGCTGGGCAAGGTTTGCCGCATGCGCGCCGAGCTGTATGGCTCGCTGGCGCTGACCGGTCGCGGTCACGGCACGGACAAGGCGGTGATGCTCGGTTTCGAAGGCCAGCATCCGGACACGGTCGACCCGGATCAGATCCCGGCCATGCTCGAGCGCATTCGCGGCAGCCAGCGCATCAACCTGCTCGGCAAACATGAAGTCGAGTTCGCGGAAAAGCGCGACCTCATATTCAACCGGCGCCAGAAACTTCCGTTCCACCCCAACGGCATGCGCTTCACCGCGTACGACGCCGATGACAACGAGATCGCCACGCGAGATTACTACTCGGTCGGCGGTGGTTTCGTGGTCAATACTGACGAGGCTGCCGAAGACCGCATTGTGGCCGACACCAGCGAACAACCCTACGCATTTTCCAGCGGCGACCAGATGCTGGCGTTGTGCAAACAACACGACCTGACCATCGCGCAATTGATGCTGGCCAACGAAAGCGTGTGGCGCCCGGAAGCGGAGACGCGCGCGGGCCTGCTCACGATCTGGAAGGCCATGGCCGATTGCGTCAGCCGTGGCCTGCGCTCGCCCGGGGTGCTGCCGGGCGGACTGAAGGTGGCCCGGCGCGCGCCAGCCATGCTGGAAGAACTGCGCAACGAGCCGGAAGCCGCACTCAGGGATCCGCTGACCATTCTCGACTGGGTCAATCTGTATGCGCTGGCCGTCAACGAGGAGAATGCCGCGGGCGGTCGCGTCGTCACCGCCCCGACAAATGGCGCGGCCGGCATCATCCCCGCCGTCGGACATTACTATCTGCGCTTCTGCCCGAAGGCAGACGACGAGGGCATCATCAACTACCTGCTCACCGCCGCCGCCATTGGCATCCTGTACAAGGAAAACGCTTCGCTCTCCGGTGCCGAAGTCGGCTGTCAGGGCGAAGTCGGTGTGGCTTGCTCCATGGCCGCCGGCGGTCTCACCGCCGCGCTCGGCGGCAAGGTCATGCAAGTGGAAAACGCCGCCGAGATCGGCATGGAGCACAACCTCGGCCTTACCTGTGACCCGATTGGCGGCCTGGTGCAGATCCCCTGCATCGAACGCAACGCCATGGGCTCGGTCAAGGCGATCAACGCCAGCCGCATGGCGTTGAAAAGCGACGGCAAGCACCACGTCTCGCTCGACAAGGTGATCAAGACCATGCGCGACACCGGCCGCGACATGAAAGACAAGTACAAGGAAACCAGCCGTGGCGGGTTGGCGGTGAATGTCATCGAATGCTGAGGGCCTCGACTTGCTTCGCTCCTGTGGGAGCGATTCAACCAGGTGGTTCTTTTCGTCACGCCCTTCAGCATGGCAACGCACGCCACAGCGCTTCACGCAGCGCAGTCTTTTCCTTCCTCCCGCCGCCGCCAAGCTGACCACCGCCGAACAACCACGGGCGCACCGACGCCCTGCTGCGCAGGGTGGAGGCGGCAGCGGAAATCGCGGTGGCCTCGTGCGGCGTGACCTGTGGCGGATGACATCGGACCCGTAATTCTGCAACCATCGCCATCTTTCGACGCCACTGGCGCCCGCACAGGAGCTTCGATGTCCCAAACCAGTCAGATCCGCCGCGACGTCGGGCCGTGGGCGTTGATGTTCACCGGACTGGGTTCAATCATTGGATCGGGTTGGTTGTTCGGGGCCTGGCGGGCAGCGCAGATTGCCGGCCCGGGCGCGATCTGGGCCTGGGTGCTTGGCGCGGCGATCATCATGACGATCGCGCTTACCTATGCCGAGCTGGGCGCGATGTTTCCCGAGTCCGGCGGCATGGTGCGTTACGGCCATTATTCGCACGGCTCTCTGGTCGGTTTCATTGCGGCATGGGCGAACTGGATCGCGATCGTGTCGGTGATTTCGGTCGAGGCCGAAGCTTCCGCGCAATACATGTCGTCATGGAAATGGCAATGGGCAAAGGATCTGTATCACGTCGTTCCTGGCGCTCACGGTGAGCTGAGTACGATCGGTTTGTTGATCGCCGGCGCGCTGGTCGTGGTGTATTTCCTGTTCAACTTCTGGAGCGTCAAGTTGTTCGCGCGCTCCAACACGGCAATCACGTTGTTCAAGCTGGTGATCCCCGCGGCCACTGCGGTGCTGTTGATGATGACGGGCTTTCACCCGGAGAACTTCGCCGTCGGCATTCACGGCGAGTTGCACAAAACAGACTTGCCATCCATCCTCACCGCCGTTGCCATCGCCGGTATCGTCTTCAGCTTCAACGGCTTTCAGAGTCCGGTGAACCTTGCCGGTGAAGCGCGCAATCCCGGCAAAAGCATTCCGTTTGCCATCGTGTGCTCCATCGTGCTCGCCACCGTGGTGTACGTGCTGTTGCAGGTCGCGTACATCGGCGCGGTACCGCGCGAAATGCTGGCCAACGTGGGTTGGCATGGGATTGATTTCAGCTCGCCGTTTGCCGACCTGGCGATCATCCTTGGCCTGCAATGGCTGGCCACGCTGCTGTTCATTGATGCCGTGGTCAGCCCCAGCGGCACTGGCATGACCTACACCGCCACCACCGCACGCATGCTGTACGGCATGGAGCGCAATGGCACGTTGCCGAAGATCCTTGGTCGCGTACATCCCAGGTGGGGCGTGCCGCGGCCAGCAATGTGGGTGAACCTTGCGGTGTCCTTCATGTTCCTGTTTTTCTTCCGTGGTTGGGGCACGCTGGCGGCAGTGATTTCTGTCGCCACGATCATTTCCTACCTCACTGGACCCGTCAGCGTCATGACGCTGCGGCGTACGGCGCCTGAGCTCAACCGGCCATTTCGCCTGTACGCACTGCCGGTGCTGGCCGGCGTTGCTTTCATCATGTCCACCGAGTTGCTGTACTGGGCGAAGTGGCCACTGACTGGGCAAATCATCCTGCTGATGGTGGTGGCGCTGCCGGTGTATTTCTACTACCAGGCAAAGGCTGGCTGGCACGACTTCGGACGCCAGATGAAAGGCGCCTGGTGGCTGGTGTGCTACCTGCCCACCCTGGCGCTGGTGTCGTGGGGTGGCAGCACCACCTTCGGCGGCAAGGGCTATCTGGCCTACGGTGTCGACCTTGCGGTGGTCGCCGCGATCGGCCTGGTGTTTTATCTGTGGGGCGTGAAGTCCGGCTGGCGCACACCCTCGGTGGAAGCCGCGCAACTGGAAGCGCAAGCCGACCCAACCGCGCCGCTGGTGCCGCCGGATGAGGAAACGGCGGAGCTGATCACCGGCAGGTAAAACATCTAACTCCGAACGTTCCATGGGGGCAAATCTCGCGCCACTGCGTGGTGTTCCGCGAGCCACGAAACGATGCCCCGAACCATCGCCAAGCGACTTTCGCCTGTGACATCACAGGACGCACTGCGCCGCGCCGGGTCGGCGCTCGTCATCACTCCAACGCCAGCACATCCCCGAGCAACGCTTGCGCCGTGACCTCCGGGCCGGCGCCCGGGCCTTGAATCACCAGCGGCTGCGCGTGATAGCGCGTGGTGGTGAGCACGAACTGATTGTCGGTGCCGGACAGCCGGGCCGCGGGATGCTCCAGCGACACCTCGACCAGACCCACCCGAGCCAGGCCGCGCTGGTTGAGTCGGGCGAGATAGCGCAGGACGTTGCCGCGAGTGGCGGCCTCGGCGTGGCGCGCGGCGATCGGCGCATCAAGCTCTTCCAGACGCGCCAGGAACCCTTCGGCATCCAGCGCACGCAACGCCGAGGGCACCAGATTCTCCAACTGCACCTCGTCGGCGCCGAGCGAGAACCCGGCGTGGCGCGCGATGATCAACAACTTGCGCGCGGCATCCGCGCCGGACAAGTCCGCGCGCGGGTCGGGCTCGGTATAACCCAGCTCACGCGCTTCGCGCAGCAAAGTGGAGAATGGACGGCTGCCGTCGTACTGGTTGAACAACCACGACAACGAGCCGGAGAACACACCTTCCATCGTGAGCAGCCGATCGCCGCAGCGACGCAGGCGGCGCACCGTCGACAATACTGGCAAGCCAGCGCCGACCGTGGCCGAGTCGCCATAGCGGCCGCCACCCGCCAGCGCTGATTGCAGCGCACACCATCCCGCCAGATGGCCTCCGGCCAGCGCCTTGTTTGCTGTCACCACGTGATAGCCGCGCGCCAGCCATTGCGGATGCTGGGACGCCAGCAGCGCACTGGCCGTGGCGTCGACGATCACCTTGCGGGCCGCGCCGGTGGCATCCAGTGCGGCGAGCAACGCCGCGTCGTCGCGCGCGCCACCCCGGCGGTTCAACTGTTCGCGCCAGCGGCGGCTGGCGAGCTGGGCAGCATCCAACTGTTGGCGCCGCGAATTCGCCGCACCCACCAGTCGCAACGCCGCGGCAGCCGGTGTGTCGAGCAGTTGCAGGAGCGCGCTGCCCACGACACCAGTACCAAACACCACCACTGCGGTGGCTGCTGAGGCGGCAACGGTGGGCGCGGCTTCAGCCGCGCCGCTCTCCCAACCGCCTGTCGCGCCCGCACCGACTGGCTCCAAAGCAGAAGCAGACGCAGAAGCTGAATTCGGAGCCGAGAGAGAAACGACGGCAGCCCGCGAAATTGCCCGTTGCGCACTCACGCGCTCACCTGACGTGTCGCCGGTTCCACTGCGCCGACGCGCGCAAGCGCAGCGTCCAGGTCGCGCATCAAGTCGTCGCCATCCTCGATACCCACCGACAACCGCAGCAACGTGTCGGAGATACCCGCCATGCGCCGCGCTTCCGGCGCCATGGACGCATGCGTCATCGTCGTCGGATGGGCAATCAGACTCTCCACACCGCCGAGCGATTCAGCCAACGAGAAATACTGCAGACCGTCCACAAACGCCTCGACCTGCGCCGCGCCACCAGCCAGTTCAAGGCTGAGCATCGCGCCAAAGCCCTGTTGCTGCCGGGCGGCCAGCCCATGCCCGGGATGACTTGCCAGGCCCGGGTAATGCACCTTGCGCACGGCTGGATGTCCGTCCAGTTGGTCGGCGATGCGCGTTGCGTTTTCCTGCTGTTGACGCAAGCGCACGCCAAGCGTGCGCAACCCGCGCAGAGTCAGGTAACTGTCAAATGGGGCACCGCTGACACCATTGCAGTTGGCCCACGATTTCATTTGCTCTGCCACGGCCGGGTCCCGCGCGATGACCGCGCCACCAACGACATCGCTGTGACCGTTGATGTACTTGGTGGTGGAATGGACGACCAGATCGGCGCCAAGCAACAGCGGTTGCTGCAGCGCCGGTGACAAGAACGTGTTGTCCACCACCACCAGTGCGCCAATCGCATGCGCGGCCTGCGCCACATGGCGAATGTCGGTGATGCGCAACAGCGGATTGGAGGGCGTTTCCACCCATACCAGCGCCGGCTTGCGGGCCAGACCGACCGCCAGGGCGCCGCTGTCGCCAAGGTCGATAAACTCCACGCTGAAGCGACCTTTCGTTGCCCACGCGTCGAGCAGACGCCAGGTGCCGCCGTAGCAATCGTGGGCAGCCAGCACGTGTGCACCGGCAGGCACCAATTCCAGCGCCAGCGCCACCGCGGACATGCCACTGGAGGTCACTACCGCACCCGCGCCGTGTTCCAGTTCAGCCAAAGCATTGCCGAGCAAATCGCGGGTTGGATTACCGCTGCGCGAATAATCGTACGCACGCTTGTGCCCGAAGCTGGCAAAGCTGTAATTGCTTGACAGATGCAACGGCGGTATCACCGCGCCGTGCTGGGTGTCACTTTCCAGGCCGGCGCGCACGGCGCGTGTACAGGGGGAAGGTTCGTTCACTGAAGTCTCCGTCTGGTTCCGGTCGGGTTGAAGATCAAGGTTTTGCTGCAGTGGCAGGAGCCCGCTCGCGCGGTGAGTCGGAGAAACCCGGATTGGCTCAGGCCAGGGCTTCGCGCAACAACGGCGCAAGTTGCTCGGTTTCCTTGAGAAATCCATCATGGCCATACTGCGATGGGACGACCGCGAGCGTGGCCGGTCCGCGCAAGCGCTGTTGCAGTTCACAGATGTCAGCCAGCGGCACCAGTCGATCCGAGGCAAAACCGACCAGTGTCGCCGGCGTGCTGATGTCTTCCGGCGTCACGTCATGCAGGTCGATCGACTCGGACAAGGCCAGAAAGCGCGCTGCGTCGAAGTGCTCGACAAAGCGCCGGCCTTGATGCTGCAGGTAGTCCTCCACCGCAAAGTGGAAGCGGCCCTCGCGCAGCTCCGGCGGCGCCCGGAATCGCCGCGCAAACTCTTCGCTGCCGCGATACGTGGTAATCGCCAGTTGCCGCGCCAGCGCCAATGCCTCGTCAATCCTGCCGCATGACTGGCCCAGACGCACCATGTCCCGCTGCACGGAGCGCTGCGCCGTAGCCAGTGGATGTGCCCGGTGCGCGCCGGCCAGCAGCACCATGCGCTGCAACGCGTGCGCATGCCGCGCGGCAAACGCCAGCCCAACCATCGCGCCATAGGAGGCGCCGACAAACGCATGCGCCCGCGCAATACCCAACTGCGCCAGCAGCGCCGCCAACAGGTCGGCCTGATCTTCGCTGGATACGGCGCCGGCACCCAGTTCAGCGGGCGTCACCCAGTCGATCGCCAGCACGCGGTAACGATCCAGATCCAGCGCACGGCCACTGCCAACCAGCGCGTGCCACCAACCCGATGCACCAGCGTCGTCCGGCGTGCACACATCCCGGCTGGCGGAGATGCCGCCCTGCACAATCACGGTTGGCGCATCTGCTGCGCCACACCACAGGTAACGCACGTCAAGCGTGCACGTGCCGAGAGCATATTTGGGCTGCATGCTGACCGTACCCACGGCGCGCTGGCTGCTTCGTGTCGACTGCACCGCTGGCCACCACGCCGGGGCATCGGCAATGGCGGTGGTGGGAGACGAATGGATCATCTGCGTGGCTCCGGTATGTGCATCGCTGCTGCGGCCGGCAGAAAGGCTGTCATGTAAACGACAACTGCATGGTTGCGCTGTACTGACACCCTCATCTGCCGGATGACACCACCAGGTGCCACCGCAGGAGTTGGCACCTTGCGGGATTGCCCCGCAGGTTGCCCCGACATCCAAGGGCCTGTCCCTCCGTCGGTCTCGATGAGTTTGGCGAAATCTAGCGGCACATTCAAATATTGTCAATAGACGTCTAAGCATCTATACGCCTATACTTGTCATGCGCCACGTTTCCGTGAAACCATCGACCCCGCTGCATCAAACCCCTGGGTCGCTCAATGTCCGACGCCGCACCTGCCTCTGGAGAAACCCTGCATGAGCCTGCAACTGGGCGATAGCGCCCCTGATTTCACCCTCGACTCCACCGACGGTCCCATTCGTTTTCACGACTACATCGACGGTCACTGGGCGATGTTTTTCTCCCACCCGAAGGATTTCACCCCGGTTTGCACCACCGAGATCGGTGCCTTCGCGCGACGCAAGGCCGAGTTCGACGCGCGCGACACCCGCCTGATCGGACTATCGGTGGACTCTGTGGTCGACCACAAGGAGTGGGCCAGGGACATCGCCGATGTCGGGGGCAGTGCCATCAACTTTCCGATCCTGGCCGATCCGGAGCTGAAAGTGGCCCGCCTGTATGGCATGTTTCACCCCAAGGCGGATGCCAAGGTCACCGTGCGTTCCGTGTTCGTGATCGATCCACAAAAGAAAGTGCGACTGATCCTGACCTATCCACCGAGCGCCGGGCGCAACGTCGACGAAATACTTCGCGTCATCGATTCGCTGCAACTTACCGACGGTCGAAAACTCGCCACTCCGGTTGACTGGCAGCAGGGTGAGGACGTGATCATTGCGCCATCGGTTTCAAATACCGAAGCACGAGAGATCTATCCCGACGGCTGGAAGACGGTGAAGCCTTACCTGCGCTACGTGGCGGCACCCAAGCCCTGAACCGCGCACCGGTTTTGCCGGCATCGCTGCAAACAGAAGCAGTGTTTGTCAGCTCGGGGACAACGAACTGCGCCGGCAAGGCGCATCATGGACGTAGCTGCGCCTTGCCTCTTGAACCGTTGGGTACCAATGAATACACGTTCCGATCTATCTCTCACCATCGGCCATACGCCACTGGTGCGTTTGCGCGAAGCCAGCGACCTCACCGGCTGCGATATTTTCGGCAAGGCCGAGTTTCTCAATCCAGGCGGCTCGATCAAGGATCGCACCGCGCTGGGCTTGTTGCTCGATGCGGAGCGACATGGACACCTGTTGCCCGGCGGTCTGATCGTGGAAGGCACCGCCGGCAACACCGGCATCGGCTTGACCCTGGTCGGTGCCAGTCGCGGTTACCGCTGCGCCATCTTCATGCCTGACACGCAAAGCCGCGAAAAGATCGACGCGCTCCGGATGGGTGGCGCGGCCGTACACCTGGTTCCCGCCGTGCCGTACAAGGACCCGGCGCACTATGCGCACCAGGCCCGCGCGTTCGCGGCGCAAATGAATGCCGGCAAGCCCGGCAGCGCGTGGTTTGCCGACCAGTTTGACAACACCGCGAACCGCGACTTCCACGAAGCCACTACCGGCGTGGAGATCTGGGAACAGACTGACGGAACGGTGGACGGATTTGTCTGCTCGGCCGGCACCGGCGGCACGCTGGCTGGCGTGGGCCGTGCCCTGAAGGCGCACAATCCGACGGTGCGCATCGCCTTGGCCGATCCGACCGGATCGGCGCTGGCCCACTACATCCACACTGGAGAATTGGCGTCCAGTGGCAATTCGATCAGCGAAGGCATTGGCTCCAGCCGTATCACCGCCAACTTCGACGGCGCACCGATTGATCTGGCATGGTCGATCGCTGATGCAGAATCGGTGCCGCTGGTGCACCGGTTGCTGCATGCCGAAGGGTGGTCAGTTGGTGGTTCCAGCGGAGTGAACATTGCCGGCGCGATCCGGCTCGCGCGGGAACTGGGGTCCGGCCACACGATCGTCACCGTGCTGGCCGATGCCGCCACCCGATACCAGGCAAAGCTGTTCAACCCCGTTTTCCTGCGCGACAAGGGCATACCGGTACCCGCTTGGCTGGCCGAAGCGTTTCCCGCCTGATGCGACCGGGCACCTGCGAGTCGCAGTCCACCCGCGGGCCC
Source organism: Rhodanobacter sp. (assembly GCA_039926605.1). GTDB lineage: Bacteria > Pseudomonadota > Gammaproteobacteria > Xanthomonadales > Rhodanobacteraceae > Rhodanobacter. The sequence continues at coordinate 18,717 of JBDSWR010000034.1, forward strand.
GACATGCAAAGCCATCGCCGTTGATCGTGCGCCCTGCTACCGTGCGCGCATGATTTCTCCGCCTGCTACTTCAACGCTGCACAGCACGCTGCAGCACGACCATTTCGCCTTCGTTTCCGGCCAAATCATGCATGATCTGCTGGATCCGGCAGCGCTGGATGACTGGCCAGCATTCACCGCAAGCTGGAACGACCTGGCGCCTGACACGTATCTGGCCGCCAGCGGCCGCCACCGTCGTCGTCGCCACGCCACGTTTGCCGCCGAAGCGGCCGGCGAAGTGCAACTTCAACCACCTCAGCCACACTACCAGAGCCGGCACTACAACCACCTCCAGGGCGGCATTCAGCGTTGGTTTGAACCGGTGCTGCCGGACATTGCCGAAAGCCACAGCCTGCGGCGCATCCTCGCGTTCTGCCATGAAACGTTTGGCGCGCTCGCCCCGGCCACGCGCCACTGGCATATCGAGGTGCACCAGTTCCGCATCGAGGCGCGTGCTGGTGAGGCGGGCGAACCCACGCCCGAGGGCATCCATCGTGACGGTGTCGACTACGTGCTGGTGCTGTTGATCGACCGCGAGAATATCGAAAGCGGCACCACGACGATCCACGCCCTGGACCGCCGCCTGCTCGACACTTTCACACTGACCCATCCACTGGATGCCGCGTTGGTGGAGGATGCACGCGTGCTCCATGGCGTCACCCCGGTCACACCGCTGAACCCGGCACAGGCCGCCCATCGAGACGTGCTGGTCGTGACGTTCCGTGCGACCGACGCGAATCCGCAGCGCTAGATCGCAAGCAGCTACAAACGCCTCATCTTTATTGCGTCCCGGTCCGCCGTTCTCTCCCGGCTCGGGCGTGTCGCCAGGCGGTCAGCGCCGTGTCAACGTTTCGCAGGTGCAACCAATGACGCCGTCTCCCCCCCGCGGTTGTCGCAACCCGAGGCGGCGTACTGGCGACGCCGGCGCAGGGCTGCGACACTGCACTGCAGGCAGCATTGACCTCACGCCAACTGACCCGGGAGCCGCCGTGCCCATCGCCGCCAACGTCGCGATTGCAATCATCGCGCTCCTGCACCTGTGGTTCCTGATCCTGGAGATGTTCCTGTGGACCAAATCCGCTGGTCGCCGTGCGTTCGGCTTCAGCCATGAATTTGCGACGCAAACCAAGGCGTTGGCGGCAAATCAGGGGCTGTACAACGGCTTCCTCGCCGCGGGACTGATCTGGGGCCTGAGCCTTGGCGACGCCGGCTTCAACGTGAAAGTGTTCTTCCTCGTCTGCGTGCTGGTAGCGGGCATCTTCGGCGGGTTGACCGCGAGTCGGAAGATTCTGTGGATCCAGGCGTTGCCGGCAGCGATCGCCTTGTCGCTCACGCTGCTGGGCTGATAGTTCAGTACCCTCGCGCTCGCGCCGGTCAACTGCGCGTTGCCACGCGGGCAGATGGACCCGCCATCCGGTATCGCGCAAACCATGAATCCACGCTTCAGCGCACGATGGCGGCGCTGGCAGTACGATCAACGATCGGCGGCAACAGCGAACGCTGCGTATTGAAAATGTCCTCAGCCGATGGCACTTGAACTGTGCGTCCCGCGCTCACCGCAGCGCCCTTGAATGGAACTTCACTCGTGGCTCGCCAAAAACCGCTTACCCGCTATCGCAACATCGGCATCATCGCCCATATCGACGCTGGCAAGACCACCACGACTGAGCGCGTGTTGTACTACACGGGCAAGAAACACCAGATCGTCAACACGCACGACACCAAGGACGGCAAGGGTTCCACCACCACCGATTACATGGAGCAAGAGCGCAAGCGTGGGATCACCATCCAGTCGGCGGCGGTTACCACCGAATGGCGCGACCATCGCATCAATCTGATCGACACCCCCGGTCACGTCGACTTCACCATCGAGGTAAACCGTTCGCTGCGCGTCCTGGACGGTGCCGTGGTGGTCTTTGATGGCGTCGCTGGGGTCGAGCCGCAAACGGAAACCAACTGGCGTCTGGCCGATCAGTATCACGTCCCGCGCCTGTGCTACATCAACAAGATGGATCGGGTTGGAGCGAACTTCGCGTACTGCGTGAAAGGCATCCGCGAGCGCCTGGCCAGCCACGCATTGCTGTGCCAGATTCCGTTGGGCAGCAGCGACGAGTTTTGCGGCATGGCCGACCTGGTCGCCGGCGTCGGCTACATCTGGGACTCCGAGGACAAGGACAGCAAGTGGGACACGGTGCCGCTGGAGCACCTCGCCGAGCGTCTGCACTTCACCTCCGACGCTGATAACGAGTGGATCGCCAACTTGCCCACGTTGCGCCAGGAGATGCTGGAAACTGCGCTGGCACTGGATGATGACGGCTTCGAGCGCCTGCTGAACACCGGCGAGTTTGATCCCGAGTTGCTCAAGCACTGTATCCGCCGCGGTACCGTGACCGGCAAGCTGGTGCCGGTTTTGTGCGGCTCGTCATACAAGAACAAGGGCGTGCAACAACTACTGGACGCGGTGGTCGACTACCTGCCCTACCCCGGCGAGAACGGCGGCATCGCGACGGTCGACGAAGACGGCAAGGTCATCGGCGAACAACCGGTCAGCGATGACGCTCCGGCGCGCGCACTCGCGTTCAAGGTAATCAACGACCAGTTCGGCACGCTGACGTTTTGCCGCGTTTATTCGGGTGTCATCAAGAAGGGCGATACCCTGCTCAACGTTACCCGCGGCAAGAAAGAGCGCATCGGCCGCATCGTTGAAGTACAGGCTGATCACACCCGCGAGATCGATGAAACCCGCGCCGGCGACATCTGTGCATTCGTCTCGATGAAAGAAACCGAAACGGGTGATTCGCTGTCCGACCCGGCACACCCGGCGCTGCTCGAGCGCATGCGTTTCCCCGACCCGGTCATCAGCGTATCAGTGGAGCCGAAGACGCGCGACGACGTCGACAAACTGTCCATCGCGCTCTACAAAATGGTCAAGGCCGATCCGTCCTTGCGTCTGCAGGTGGACCAGGAAACCGGGCAGACCGTGCTCATGGGCATGGGCGAACTGCACCTGGAAGTCACGGTCGACCGCATGCGCACCGAGCTGGGCGTGGACGCGGTCATGGGCAAGCCCAAGGTCAGCTTCCGCGAAGCGTTCGGGCAGACCGTCGAGCACACCTACACGCACAAGAAGCAGTCCGGCGGCTCGGGGCAGTTTGCCGAGGTCACGATGATTTTCGAACCCATGCCTGAAGGTAGCGGCGCGGTATTTGCCGACGAAGTCGTCGGTGGCCGGGTGCCGCGTGAATACATTCCAGCGGTCGAGCACGCGGTCCTGACCGAGGCCCACGAAGGGCAGATCGCAGGCTACGAAGTGGTCGATTTCAAGGCACGGCTGATCGACGGCAAATACCACGACGTGGACTCGTCGACGCTGGCGTTCGAGATCGCCGGACGGCACTGTTTCCGTGAAGCGCAAAAGCTGAGCCAGCCGAAGCTGCTGGAGCCGATCATGCGCCTGGAAGTGGTAGTGGACGCGGACTACCTCGGTGATGTCATCGGCGACATGAACCGGCGCCGTGGCAGCGTCAGCGACCAAGGTCAAAAAGGCACGTCCGCCTCGGTACACGGCTTCGTGCCACTGGCGGAAATGTTCGGCTACATCAACTTCCTGCGCTCCGCCACGCGCGGCCGCGGCACGTTCACCATGGAGTTCGATCACTACGAAGTCGTGCCGGCCAACATGGTTGAGCAGTTGATGAAGAAGGAAGCGAAATAGTCCAGCTATGCACCTGAGTGCCGATGCTCGGCACTCAGGCGGACAGGTGTTCGTACAAGATCGTGACGCCCACGCCTATGAGCGTAACGCCGCCCAGAAGCTCGGCGTGCTTGCCGACCACCGCGCCCAGGGCATGGCCGAGCATGATTCCCAGGGTGACCATCACCAGCGTGCACAGGCCGATGACCACCGCCACCACGGCGATCGAAATGTCGACAAATACGAGGCCGACACCGACTGCTGCCGCATCAATGCTGGTGGCGATACCGGTCAGCGCAAGGTTGAGAACGCCGGGCTGTTTGCGCTCAGCAACGATGACCGCTGTCGCCTCCGCTCGGGTGCTGTTCCAGATCATGTGCAGGCCCAACGCCGCCAGCAAGCCAAACGCGATCCAGTGATCCCAGGCCTGGATGTAACTTGCGGCGCCGCGGCCGAGCAGCCAGCCGACCAGCGGGGTGATGCCCTCGATAATGCCGAAGATCAGCCCGGCCCGTAGTGCCTGCCCAAGCTGCGGCTTGCTCATCGCCGCACCCTTGCCCAGCGCCGCAGCAAACGCGTCGGCGGACATGGCCAGACCAAGTAAAAGGATGGAAACAGGGTTCATGGATTGCCAGCACGGTCGGGCCAGGCGCAACGGAAGACAGCACGCCCGACCGGAGTGGTGCTGTCAAACCGTTGGTCTCGCCAACCAGGACTGGTGTCTGCACCACGGCAAACCTGCCGAGCATGTTGACGCAGACGCTTCGCTGGAACGAAGCCGGCTACTCCCCAAAGGAGGTGAAAGCGGCGGCACGCCGGCGCTGTCGTGCGGCAGGTTAGCAGACCTGAGCGAAGTAAAACGGTTTACCCATCCCGAAACGAGCCTCGCCCACAGTAACTCCCCATCACAACGCCAGCCACTTGCCGCCCACGTGCGCGATGGATCCGACACCCGACCGTCACTTGGAGCGGGCGATACTCCGACGATGTATTGGCCAGCTTGAACCGGGCACCGCGCGAGCGATTTTTGCTGCGCTATGCTGGCTGCGCCTCCGCAAGTTTTCAGGTTCCACCATGGCATCGCCCGAAAAGCCCAGCGACACGCAGACGCCGGACAACGGCAAGCGTGACGCTGCGAAGAACAGCCGCACAGCCGACGCGGACAAGAACCTGATTGTCGGCATCGGGGCGTCAGCCGGTGGACTGGAAGCATTCAAGGTGTTCTTTGCGAAAATGCCGACCGACAGCGAGCTGGCGTTTGTGCTGGTGCAGCATCTGGCACCCGATCACACCAGCCTGCTGGCCGAACTGCTCGGCCACGTCACGAACATGCCGGTGCTGGATGCCGTGGACGGCACGCGGGTCGAACCGCGGCATGTGTATGTGATCCCGCCAAACGCGACGTTGACCATTGCCGATCGTACCCTGCAGGTGCATCGTCCGGCACCGCCGCGTGAGCACCGCTGGCCGATCAATACGTTCTTCACCTCGCTAGCCGCGGATAAGGGTGATCGCGCCGTGTGCGTGGTGCTGGCAGGTACCGGCAGCGACGGCTCTGAGGGTTTGCGCGCGGTGAAGGAACATGGTGGCCTGACGCTGGCTCAATCGGGCGTCGACGATGAAGCGCTGAGTGGTATGCCTGCCAGCGCGGTGGCTACCGGCCTGGTCGATGCGGTGCTGCCGGTGGAAGAGATGCCGGCGCGCCTGCTCACCTATCAGAAGCACATGCTGGCCGCGCACCAGCACCAGGACGCCGATGGCGTGCGTGGAGATGTAGGCGAACATCTGAAGACGATCTGCGAACTGGTGCGTGCTGGCGTCGGCCACGAGTTCAGCCAGTACAAGCAGAAGACCCTGATGCGGCGCATCCAGCGGCGCATGCTCGTCGTGCAGGCAGAAACCGTTCCCGATTACATCGACTACCTGCACCTGCACACCGGCGAGCGCGAGCTGTTGTTTCGCGAGTTCCTGATCGGAGTAACTGAATTCTTCCGCGACCCGGCCGCTTACGATGCGCTGCGGACCATCGCCGTCCCGGCGATACTGGCCGACAAGGGTGACGTCGACGAACTGCGCGTGTGGGTGCCCGGTTGTGCCACGGGCGAGGAAGCCTATTCAATCGCCATCACTTTGCGCGAGGCGATGACTGGCGGGCGCGGGCCCAGGGTGAAGATCTTCGCCACCGACATCGACGATCTGGCGATCAGTCATGCCCGTGCCGGACGCTATCGGGCGCCGCTCAGCGGCATCTCGGAGGAGCGTCAGGAACGCTGGTTCCGCAAGGACCAGGACGACTACTGCGTGGTCAAGCCGATCCGTGACATGTGCATCTTTTCCCCGCATAGCGTGATCAAGGACCCGCCGTTCTCGCGCATGGATCTGGTTTCGTGCCGCAACCTGCTGATCTATCTCAACGAGGAACTGCAGGAACGTCTGGTGCAGGCGTTTCATTACGCGTTGCGGCCGGGCGGCTTTCTGCTGCTGGGTCCGTCTGAGCGATTGGGCCAGAACGCGCGCCTGTTCAATGAGGTGGACAAGAAACAACGGCTGTACATTCGCCGCGATGATGTGAGCGCGAGGATGCGTCACGTGCCTGACACCCGCCGGTCCCAGCGCCTGGGATCGGCCCGGCAGGTTTCGTCGCGGCAGGTCGATGACTTGATCGACCAGCACGCGCGCCACGCGCTGGAGCCGTGGTCGCCAGCCTACGTGGTGATCAATGCCAACCACGAAGTGCTGCGCTTCGGCGGCGATACCCGACGTTATCTGGCGCCCTCCGCGGGCGCAGCCAGCCTCAACTTGTTCCAGTTGCTGGACAAACCGCTGCGCGGCGCGGTGCGTACTGCCGTGATGCAGGCGTTTGCCAGTGGCAAGCGGGTGATCCACGACGGGCCGCAGCTGCTGTCCACACGTGACCGGCCGCTGCGTCTGATCGTGGAGCCGTTGCCAACGCCGGCTGGTGCGGAGGCCGGCGGCGCGACCGGAGTGGAGCTTTGCGTGGTGGCTTTCCATGAACTGGAACACGCGCCGCGCGCTGCGACTCCAGCATCTGACGGCGTGACGGACAGCGCGCACGCACGCATCCAGGCCCTGGAGGACGAATTGCGCGGCACCCGTGCGCAACTGCACACCGCCATCGACTTGCATGAAACCGCCAGCGAGGATCTGAAATCGACGAACGAGGAATACCAGTCGGTCAACGAAGAGTTGCAGTCCGCCAACGAGGAGCTGGAAACATCCACCGAGGAGATGCAGTCGATCAACGAGGAACTGCAGACCGTCAACACCGAACTCCACAGCAAGAACGACGCGTTGAACCGGGTCAACAGCGATATCCGCAACCTGCTCGACAGCACGCATATCGCCACCTTGTTCCTGGATAGCGAGCTGCATATCCGCAGTTACACCCCGGCGATGACCGAACTTTTCCATCTGCGCCAAGGTGACATGGGCCGGCCGATCACTGAAATTTCGTCGCCCATGAATTACCCGCAATTGAAGGATGACGTCGCCCACGTGCTGAAACAAACGACCATGGTCGAACGCATCCTTCACAGCGGAGATGACGGTGCCGCGTTCCTGCTGCGCATGCGCCCCTATGTAACCATCGACAACGTCGTCGACGGCGCGGTGCTGACGTTTGTCGACATCACCGAAAACCAGCGCTTGAATCGCGAGCACGCGCGGCTGGCCGCGATCGTGAACTCGTCGCGCGACGCCATCATCGGTTTCTCCCTGGATAACCACATCTGCAGTTGGAATCCCTCCGCCCAGAGCATCTTCGGACTTCGCGCGGCGGAAATGGTCGGCCAGCCGTTGCGCCGGCTACTACCCTCGAAACCCTCACCCGAGGCGCAACGGTTCTTCGACGACGACAAACCGCGGCAACGACACGTCGAGTTCGACATGAGCTGGCGGCGGCCGACGGGCGAGTCCGCGCCGCTGTCGATGAATTACGCGCCGGTACTGAGCGACGACGACGCCCGCAGCCTGATTGCCGGCGAGCTGATCGCGCGCGACATCACCGAGGAGCGTCGCGCCAAGCGGCACGCCAAGATGATGATGGGCGAGCTCAACCATCGGGTGAAGAATACGCTGGCCACGGTGCAGGCCATCGTCATGCAGGCGTCCACCACGACCACGGATCTGCCCGGCTTCAAGGCGGACTTTCTTTCCCGGCTGCTGGCGTTGTCGGAAACCCACAATCTGCTGGCCAAGAGTGCGTGGGAGGGTGCCTCTCTCGGCGATATCATCAACCGTGAATTGAGCCCCTGGCAGCCGGATGACGCCACGACAGACAACCTGCGCGTCCAGACCGCTGGCGACGACGTCCGGTTGCTCCCCAAGGAAGCGCTGGCGCTCGGCATGACGCTGCACGAGCTGACGACGAATGCCGCCAAATACGGCGCGCTTTCCAATGCACAGGGCCGAGTCGCCGTCACCTGGTCGACCCACGCCGTCGGACAGTGTCCGTGGTTGAAGCTGCTGTGGGTGGAGCAAAACGGCCCTGCCGTCACGCCGCCAACTCACCGCGGTTTCGGCTCGCGGTTGATCCGCGACGGTGTGGCCTACGAACTGGACGGCAAGGTACGACTGGAGTTTCCACCCGGCGGCGTCACCTGCACTATCGACATTCCTCTGAAAGAGCCACGCTGATGACCGCCGCCGTCAAACCATGCATCCTCATCGCCGAAGACGAGATGCTGGTGGCGATGATGCTGGAGGACCGGCTGGAAAGCCTGGGCTATACCGTACTCAAGGCCGCTCGCGTGACGCGAGGCCTTGAGATGGCCGAATCCGCACCGATCGATCTGGCCCTCCTGGACATCAATCTGGCGGGCGAGGACAGTTTTCCGATCGCCAGGGTGCTGACCCGACGCGGCATTCCTTTCCTGTTCTCCTCCGGCTATGGCGATGAAGACCTGCCCACCGATTGGAGCGGGGAGCAAGTGCTGCAGAAGCCGTACGACAGCAAGCAACTGATTGCAGCGCTTGGAGCGCTGCGCCCGCGCTGACGATCACAGTCACGCTGGCGACAGTCACTTTGGCGAGCATGCGCGCGCTCACGAGCGTGTATCACCGTCGGCTCGCGATTCACACTGTGCGCTTTCCCGCCGCCGGACCGTGCCAGCGGGCTCCGCTTGCCGCGGAAACGGGCTCAATTCACCGACATGCCCCCGCTGCGGCTGATACACGGCAACCACTGCCATGTAACCGGGCACATCCGCTCCCGTTTCGCAGCACGCAGTCGGCAGGCGCCCGTGTGGCGCCGACGCGACGCTAACTGATGGTTTGCGTGCAGGCGTCGAGCACTTTTTGCTGCCACGCCACCGGGCTCTGCTTGCTGCTGTAAATCAGGTCAACCAGCTTCGGGTTGATCCGTACATTCATGTTGCGGTCAAGACGCTGATGGATCAGACCCAGGCCGTTTGGCGGGAGCATGTTCAGCCCCAGGCGACCGATGTATTGCTGCTGCGATTCGCCTGCCTCGCGGGCAACTGCGGTGTTCTGCGCGAACCGGCCAAGGTTTTGGCAGCGCTGCAACTGGGTGGCATGCGGTATTGGCCTTGGCATCGCGTTCGCCGGCGAAGGATCGACCTGCTGCTGCGCCATGCAAGTGGAAGCTCCAAACGCGCCAACAATGACCAGTGAGATGCCCCACAATTTGAATTTCACGATGATCCACTCCTTGGTTCACGTGGGGAAAAACCTCGTGTCTCGACTGTAATACTCCAAACGAATACTTCCGTGAAGCAGCAGTCGATTTACTGAACCGGTTACAATCGCCGGTTCGCCTTCCACTTGACCGGCCCGCATGTCTTCGCACGTCCAAGAAACCCTCCGCCGCCGCACGTTTGCCATCATCAGCCACCCGGATGCGGGCAAGACCACGCTGACGGAAAAGTTGCTGTTGTTTGGCGGCGCAATCCAGATGGCCGGCGCCGTGAAAAGCCGCAAAACCGCGCGGCACGCGACGTCCGACTGGATGGCGCTGGAGAAAGCGCGCGGGATCTCGGTGACCTCGTCGGTGATGCAGTTTCCCTACGCCGGAAAGATCATCAACCTGCTCGACACGCCAGGACACGCGGATTTTTCCGAAGACACCTATCGCGTGTTGACTGCCGTGGATTCGGCGCTGATGGTGATCGACTGTGCCAAGGGCGTGGAAGAGCGCACGATCAAGCTGATGGAAGTGTGCCGGCTGCGCGACACCCCGATCATGACATTCATCAACAAGCTCGACCGCGAAGGCCGCCCACCGGTCGAGCTGCTGGACGAGGTGGAATCCGTACTCGGCATCTCCTGCGCGCCGGTGACCTGGCCCATCGGCATGGGCAAACGGCTGAAGGGCGTGTACCACCTGACCTTGAACGAAGTGCATATCTTCGAACCGGGGAAGAGTTTCAGCCGCCAGGATTCCACCATCTTCAAAGGACTGGATGCACCCGGGCTGGAGGCGCGGATCGGTAGCGAGGCGATGCGCGAATTGCGCGAGGAGCTTGAGTTGGTGCAAGGGGCCGCCCCCGCGTTCGACATCAACGAATACCTCGCGGGCCGGCAGACGCCGGTGTTCTTCGGCTCCGCGGTGAACAACTTCGGCGTGCAACTGCTGCTGGATTTTTTCGTCAGGCACGCGCCGTCACCGCACCCACGCGCAACGCTGACTCGAGTGGTGCAGCCGGAGGAGGAACAGCTCAGCGGCTTCGTGTTCAAGATCCAGGCCAACATGGACCCGGCGCACCGCGACCGCGTGGCGTTCATGCGGGTGTGTTCAGGCACCTACACCAGCGGCATGAAGATGCTCCAGACGCGCACCGGCAAGGAGCTGCGCATTGCCAACGCGCTGACATTCATGGCCTCCGATCGCGAAATTGTCGAGACCGCCTACCCCGGCGACGTCATCGGCCTGCACAACCACAGCACCATCACCATTGGCGACACGTTCACCGAAGGTGAGCCGTTGCGCTTCACCGGCATCCCCAATTTCGCCCCCGAACTCTTCCGCCGCGCTCACTTGCGCGACCCGTTGAAGATGAAGGCACTGCACAAGGGCCTCGCACAATTGAGCGAGGAAGGCGCTACGCAGTTTTTTCGCCCGTTGATGAGCAACGACCTGATCCTCGGCGCAGTCGGCGTGCTCCAGTTTGAAGTGGTGGCGTACCGGCTCAAGGACGAATACAACGTCGACGCCAGCTTCGAGACCGTCAACGTCAGCACCGCCCGCTGGGTGCATTGCGACGACGACAAGAAGATGGAAGAGTTTCGCGAAAAGAACGCCATGCATCTGGCACTCGATGGTGCGGGAGAGCTGGTCTACATCGCGCCCACCCGGGTCAACCTGCAACTGGCGCAGGAACGCTGGCCGATGGTGCACTTTGCCAACACGCGCGAACATGCCGCCGCCGCTGAGGTATGAACGCACGCACCGCTGCACCGCAGTGCTGATGACTTGGTCGTCAACAACGCGGCGGCAGTGATCTCAGTCGCGAGCGTGCAGCAACAAACCACCGCGGGCATTGCCGTAGGACGGGCACTGCCTGCCGTGCGTTCCTCGACGTCGCAGACACAGACCTGGTCGGTGCTTATTACGCTAATCGGCGCAATATTGGCTCAGCGCAAGGACAGTATTGTGGGTGCGGTCATAGTGTTTTGGTAAGCGTCGGCACGCCCGGCGGGCAGTGCCCGCCCTACGCATCTGGATTTAGTGGAAGCGCGTCATGAGCGCGCTCGTGCTTCGGGTAGACTTCCGGAACGCGAGCGCACGGCCGCAGGAAGTTCCTTGCCGGCACGAGGCACTCCTGTCAGAAAG
>JBDSWR010000035.1:0-3675 GCA_039926605.1 Rhodanobacter sp.
GTGGCCACGTCGGTTCGGGACCTGGATTCCCGCGCGCATGTTGAGTCTCCGAGACTTGACCCGGTGGCCGTCCGCGTCGCCGACGTACGTGCACCCGGTCATCAATCGGGCGCTGCCACGCCGTAGCGTTGCATCCGTCGATACAGTGCCTGACGCGATAACCCCAAACTTTGCGCCGCTCGACTGACCACGCCACCGGCACTGAGCAACGCCGCCTCCACCACCTCGCGGCTGGGTTCATCCAGAGTGCGTTGCGCCACCACGGCATGCTGCGGAAGGTTCAGCAGCTCGGGCGTGATGGGAGCATCACCGGCAAGCAATGCGGCGCGCTCAATGGCGTTTTTCAGTTCGCGCACATTGCCCGGCCATGGATAGCTCAGCAATGCCTCGCGCGCCGTCTCGCCAAGCTCGGCCCGGCCAGCGAGGAAATACTCCGCCAGCGGCAGGATGTCGTCACCACGCTCGGTCAGCGGCGGCAGGTTCACCTCGATCACGTTGAGCCGGTAATACAGATCTTCGCGGAATGATCCCGCATGAATCATTGCCTTGAGATCGGCGTTGGTCGCAGACAGAACACGCACCTTGGCCTGGCGAGTACGCCCCGAACCAAGACGTTCGTACTGCCCGGTTTCCAGCACGCGCAACAATTTCACCTGGCCCGCCAACGGCAGGTTGCCAATCTCGTCCAGGAACAAGGTGCCGCTATCGGCCAGCTCGAACCGGCCTTCACGCGCCCTGTTGGCGCCGGTGTAGGCGCCGGCATCCGCGCCGAACAATTCCGCCTCGATCAACTCGCCCGGCAGCGCACCGCAATTCACCGCCACAAACGGGCCGTTCCTTACCGCCGAGTTCGCATGCACGATGGCCGCGATGCGTTCCTTGCCAGTGCCGTTCGGGCCACTGATCAATACGGGCACATCCGCTCGCGCGACCTGACAGGCCAGTTCGAGCGTGCGCGCCATCGCCTCGGAAGCGAACACCAGCCCGTCAAGGTTGTACTTGCCCTGCAGCGTCTCGCGCCGACGACGGCGCTCACGTCGGGTGCGGGTGACTTCGCGCGTGGACTCGGACAGCTCCAGCAGGTTCTCCACTACGGCCAGCAGCTTGTTGTCGTCCCACGGCTTGGCCAGATAATCCGCTGCGCCCGCCTTCACCAGTTGCACTGCAGTTTCCAGATGGGTCCACGCGGTGAGCAGCACCACCGGCAGATCCGGATACTGCTCGCGGATAGCGCGAAACAACGCCACACCTTCCTTCCCGGACGTGGTATCGGTTGTGAAGTTCATGTCCTGGATCACCACGTCGACCCGCTCCCGCGCCAGCACCGCCAGCCCCAGCTCGGGCGTCAACGCGGTCAACGCACGTATTTCGTTTAGCGACAACGCCAGCGACAGGGCCTCCCCCACCGCCGGGTTGTCGTCGATGATCAAGACCGTACGCATGGTTCTTCTGCACATGCAGACATGGATGCTGCTCTCAACGCAATGGTTGGCATGACTAACGAACTATATCGATGCATCGCCCGTTCCGCTGCATGTGCCGTACCGAACCCAATGTCACCCCGGCTTCGTGGGGCGGGCACTGCCCGTCGGTGTTTGCATGGGCCAAGGAGAGCCGGACCTTGCAAATACGGGCGGCCCTTGGCCACCGTGCCCGGACCACCACTTGGCCCGTTCCCATCCAGCACATGTGGCGGATTCCCTCCGTCCGCCCGTCAATCGCACGCCACTACCGCTCCTTAGAGCGGAACTGGAGTGTTCGAACCACGTTGCATCGGACGCTACCCGGCCACCGGATGTGCCGGCGCATTGCCGGCCTTCACCGCCGCGATCCAGTCGTTGACGCGGGTTTCCAGAACGTCCAGCGGCAGTGCTCCACCAACGAGAATCTCATCGTTGAACGCGCGAATGTCGAACTTGTCGCCCAATGCCTTTTCCGCCCGCGCGCGCAACTCGAGAATTTTCAGCTCGCCCATCTTGTACGCCAGCGCCTGACTTGGCCAGGTGATGTAGCGATCGGTTTCCGCCTGCACGCTCGGCTCGTCCTCACTGGAGTGGGCGTGAAAGAAATCCACCATCTGTTGGCGCGTCCAGCGCTTGCTGTGCACGCCGGTATCAAGCACCAGCCGATCGGCGCGCAGCAACTCGTCGGACAAATGCCCGTAGTAGGACAGCGGGTCCTTGTAGAAGCCGACTTCGCGACCGAGCTGCTCGGCGTACAACGCCCAACCCTCGATATACGCGGTGTAGCCGGCCTGCTGGCGAAACGGCGGCAGCTTGGGCAACGTCTGCGCAATGGAAATCTGCATGTGGTGACCGGGAATGCCTTCGTGGTACGCGGTCGACTCAATGGACAACGTGGTGCGATTGGCAAAGTCCCCGGTGTTGACAAAGATCATTCCCGGCCGCGAACCATCCGGTGTGCCCTGATGATATTCGGCGCCGGCGGCCTCCTTTTCGCGGAACGGCTCGACTGGCATCACCACGACGTCAGTCTTGGGCAGCAATCCAAACAGCTTCGGCAGCTCCGGTTTCATCTGCGCCAGAAAGCCGCGGTAGCTATTGAGAATGTCCTCGCGCGAGGTCGGATGAATCGCCGGGTCGCTTTTCAACGCCTTGCGGAAGCTGGGCAGATCCGCATAACCGCGCTGCTTGGCAATCGCCGTCATCTCGCCTTCAATGCGCTTCACCTCGGCCAGACCGATCGCATGGATCTCTGCCGGCGTCTTGTCCGTGGTGGTGGTCTGCTTGACCAGGAATCGATAGATCGCATCGCCGTTGGGCAAATCCCACACCCCGGGCTGGCTGCGCCCGTGCGGGGCGTAATCGTGCGCCACAAACTTGCCCAGCTTGGTGTATGCCGGGCGCACGTCGTGATCGATCGCCGCAAGGATCTGGTCACGCAGGCGCTGCTGATCTGTCGGCGACACCGACTTCGGGAAATGCTTCAACGGCTCGGCAAACACGCTGTCCATGCCAGCGGGCTTGCCGATACTGGCAATCTGCACGACGACTTTCTCGAGCAAATACTTCGGCGGCATCATCTTGTCCGCCATGCCTTGCCTGGCTACCTCGATCACCTGATCAAAGGCTTTCGGAACTGCTTTGAGGCGAGTGAGGTAGTCGTCATATTCCTTGGTAGAATTGAACGGAATGCTGCTGACAAAGCCTGCCAAAGCGATATGGGCGCCGCTCATCTGATCCAGCGGCATTTCGTACAACTTCAAGTCGTAGCCTTCCAGGCTGTCCTGCAACTGCCGCACCATCAATTGCTGATTGAGCTTGTCGGTATCGGAAAACCCGGTCGTGTCGATGGCCTGAAAGCGCTTCAGAAAATCTGCCGTCGTCTTGTGCTCAGCTGCGATGTGCGCCAACGAAAGATCGCTCCAGCGATCGTTGTAACGCAGGTCACCCAGAATGGTCGCGAACTCCGGCGAATTTTGCAGCCCGTGCTGCCACTGTTCCGCCAGCAGCGCATTCAGCGCCGCGACTCGGCTCGAAACATCGGCGGGAGCGATTTCCGTCGTCTGCGCAACGGGGGGAGCCTGCACCGCCGAGGCCAAAGTGACCGAGCCCAAAAGGGACACGCAAATCAGTAGTGGCAAGGTTTTCATAAGTCCATCCTCCAGGTCATTGAACGTCATTGTGACGGTCGTGAGAGCATTTCATCCCGTGC
>JBDSWR010000036.1:0-36906 GCA_039926605.1 Rhodanobacter sp.
TGTGCGGTTGGATGCCAGCCCGTAAAATCGACGGCTTGCCTTTGAGATACCGGGTCGTTAGCTCAGTCGGTAGAGCAGTAGACTTTTAATCTATTGGTCCCGGGTTCGAATCCCGGACGACCCACCAATCCATTGTGCGATACAGTCCAACGAAGGCCGGTAAACCTAGCAACAGCAACGGTTCCGACCTTTTTTGTGTCCGATAGTGTGTGGCGGCATCCATTGTAATCCGGCCGACGGTGGGGGCATAGTTGGGGGCATACCGCATTACGCGGCGGAGGATGCCCCCAAATGGCGCTCACAGACACCACGATTCGTACCGCTAAACCGGCCGAAAAGGCGCACCGCTTGTACGATGGCGGCGGTTTATACCTCGAAATATCGCCAGTTGGCGGCAAATTGTGGCGTCTGAAGTACCGCCACGAAGGTAAAGAAAAGCGGCTTGCACTGGGAACGTACCCAGACACGGGCTTGAAGGGCGCACGCGAGAAACGCGACGCGGCGCGCAAGTTGTTGGCTGCTGGCGTTGATCCCGGCGAACAGCGCAAGGCGGCAAAGGCGGCGGGCGAGGAACGCGCTGCGAACAGCTTTGAAGTTATCGCGCGCGAGTGGTTCGCCAAGCATGAGCCGCAATGGACGCAAGGCCATTCCAGCAAGATCATTGCGCGGCTTGAAAATGACGCCTTCCCGTGGCTTGGTAGGCGACCCGTTGCCGATATCACCGCAAAGGAACTGCTGGCGACCGTGAACCGCATTGTTGACCGTGGTGCGGTCGAGTCTGCGCATCGCGTGTTGCAGTATTGCAGTCAGGTTTTGCGCTATGCCATCGCCACCGGCCGCGCGGTACGCAACCCGGCCGCTGACTTGCGTGGTGCGCTTCCGCCAGTAAAGTCGACCCACCGTGCGGCCATCATCGAGCCGCACGCCATTGGCGGGCTACTGCGTGCGATAGACGCCTATCAAGGCACGTTCGTGACAAGGTGCGCGCTACGGCTGGCGCCGCTGGTATTCGTGCGCCCCGGCGAGCTACGGCATGCGGAGTGGGCGGAGTTTAATCTGGACGCCGCACAATGGAACCTGCCAGCCGAGAAAATGAAAATGCGCGAACCGCACCTAGTCCCGCTGGCACCGCAAGCCGTGGCGATCCTGCGTGAGCTTCAGTCACTGACCGGCGGCAGGCGCTATGTGTTCCCGAGCGCGCGCAGTCCGCAACGGCCAATGAGTGACAACGCTGTGTTGTCTGCCTTGCGTCGCATGGGTTACGCAAACGACGAAATGAGCGGCCACGGCTTCCGGGCAATGGCGCGCACCGTGTTGGATGAAGTCCTGCACTTTCGCCCTGACTACATCGAGCACCAGCTGGCACACGCCGTCAAAGATCCAAACGGCCGCGCCTACAATCGAACCGCGCACCTTGCCGAACGCCGCAAGATGATGGCCGCATGGGCGGATTATCTGGACACCCTAAAGACTGGCGGTAATGTTGTGCCGATGGTACGCAAGGCAAAGTAACCGTTTCACGCCGCGCCTAGGCTTGCTGCCAGACGTTGGGGGCTTTTCAGACAGGGGCATAACATGATGCTACGAGTCGTTAGCTTGATGATGCTGGCAATGTTGCTGGTGGGTTGCGGCAGGGCGTTGCCGCCAGCGCCCGTTTCTACGCTTTCAGCACCGACACCGGGCGTTTTGAAGCACGAGAGTCGCTGGGCGGTGGCGGCGTTTAGTCGCGACAAAGATGGCGCAAACGTGTATTCAATGAACACTGAGAATGGCCGTGTTTGCGAGTATCTGTTTTTTACGTTGGATGGCGCCTCTCCGCCGAAGCGTCTCGTTGATGTGACGTGCTCAAGCGCTGATGATACGGCTGATCTATCTGCCACAAAGTAAGTCGAACGCCGCGCCTAGGCTGATCCCCGAAAACCGAGCACCTTCCCCGGCTGGCGCGGCACCTATTGAAGGACGCAGGGGTGTGCGTAGTGCGTCATTTCCTTACGTGGGCGGAAAGTGCCGCTCGCCTGAATACCGACGACGAAGGTTTGCGACAAACCCTTAAGTTAGACGGCGGCTGGCGCGACCTGCGCACATATCTACAAGCTAGTGAACGAGCCTTTTTGGCAACTCTGGATGGGTCGGGTGTGGCGCTTAGCGAGGGAGACGAAGGGCTTTCCCTTTATTCGCGATGGGATAGCGACGAACCCACACGTTTGAGGGATGGCCGAACCTTGGATGCTTGGGAAGGTAGCGACGATTTTTGCGAATGGGAGAAGCAAGAAACATCTCATGGGGTTACCGGGTACGCGGCCGTGTATTTGCTCTATGGCTTTCTTCGTGTCGATCCGTGGTGCGTCAAGACGGCAGCACAGCAAGGGTACTTGCCTGGCATAGGGGTTACGCCTCCAAGCTGGTGGGAGCAAAACAGTTCTCCGGTTCCGCTTGATAGCAAAGGCAAGCCACAAGTGCATTTCGTGCTGCTGGATCGTGGTGAAAAGACCGGCTATCGATGCCCACCGAAAGAACTACAGGAACTATGGTTTCAGGCCGCGGATATTGAAAAGATGGCAAACGCTTCGGCGCAGCCTGTCGACAAGCGCATGGAAAACTCCGAGCCAGCGAAGCAACCCAAGCCGCTAGACACGCGCGAACGAATCACGCTGTTAACCATCATCGGCGCATTAGCCGAAGCTGCAAACCTTGACCTGAGCCAACACAACAAGGCGGGCGAAGCGGTGGCCGCGATGTTGGCTAAAAAAGGGGTGACGTTAAGCGGCCGCACCATCGGTGAACATTTGAAGTGTGTACGGGAAGCGATGGATAGCCGCAAAGTAAAGTAGCCGTCACTGCAATAGCAGCGATATCGGTTGCAATAGCAGCATCGCCGACCCATCAATCCGCAGCATTGCCCCTGTACTTCACTGCACAGGGAAACATCGCAATGTACGCACTCCCCGAAACCGGATACCTGCGACTTTCGCAGATCGTCGGCAAGCCTGCCACCGATACCGCGCCAGCCATCCCGGCAATTATCCCGGTAAGCAAGTCCACATGGTGGGCAGGCGTTCGCACCGGGCGTTACCCGAAACCGACGCGCGCACTAGGTGACCGCATCACCTGCTGGAGCGTGGCAGACATTCGCGCGCTGATAGAGCAGGTGGCGGCATGAACCCGCACACTCTGCACACCCTAAAAAAGGGCGCAACACGTTGCCCGCGTTTCAATACCTGCAATGCGCCAATCTGCCCGCTGGATGATTGGCAACGCGCGCAACACCTGCAAGGTGAACCGGTCTGCGGCTTGTTGTCCGAACTGGTGAAAGATGGCGGGGAAGCGCGTTTAAGGGCATCCCTGCCTAGCGCGCTGGTGGATACCCTTGCCAGTGCCTTACCCAAGATCACGGTGCGGTGGCACGCTATCCGTTCGCGGCTTGCGCGGGCATCACGTCAGGGTTCCAAGCTGGTATCTGGGCAACGCTTGAAACAGGCACAAAACGGCGTATGTGCCGACACCATCACCCAACCCGCCACCGTCCTACCCGCCAAGCAGTGCGCGCTGGGTAGAAATGCCCTTGATGGCGGTTCCGGCACCATTGGAGCGAACAATGGGAGCCGCTGAGCAATGGGACACGTCTGCCATCGATCTGGAGCAGGCGCGCGCGTTCCTGGCCCTGCTGGGTTCCCGGTTCACGTTCCAGACGTTTGGTGAAGCGCGCAACAAGCGCAGCCTAACGCGCGTGCTACATGGCGACCTTGCCCAACATGCGGAAACGCTCGCGCGCTTGAATAAACAAGGCGCTGGTGTTTTCGTTATGGTGAACGCTGGCGACGGCAAGGCGCGCAGGGCTGGCAACGTGCAAGGCGTTCGCGCGGTATTCGCTGATCTGGACGGGGCCCCGCTGGAGCCTGTCCGGGCTGCTGATCTGGCACCGCATATCATCGTGGAAACTTCGCCCGAACACTGGCACGCGTACTGGCTTGCTTCAGGCGTACCGCTGGAACAATTCAAGCCATTACAACAAGCCATCGCGTTACGTTTTGCTAGTGACCCTAAAGTGTGCGACTTGCCGCGCGTCATGCGAATCCCCGGCTTTCTGCACAACAAGCGCGCACCGTTTCAGTCACACATCATCGAACAGCACGACAGCGCACCTTATCCGTATGCGGCCATCGTGACGTGGCTAGGCTATGGGGACGCGTCCAAGGATTCGCCAGTACCTGTACGCATTGCAGCGGCACGCACGTTGGCAGACAAGATCCCGGAAGGTGAGCGAAACGGCACGCTCTTTGCACTGGCGCGCGGACTGGTGAATCAAGGCATTCTGCCGCAAGGCGTGAATGATCGAATACAGCGAATCAATGCCGAGCGATGCAAGCCGCCACTAGACGTGCGTGAGGTGGACGCCATCGCAACCCAAGCCAGTGGCTATGGTTCCCAAGGGTTCGCCATGTTGCCGCATACCCTGCTGGATTCGCCCGCGTGGTTGGCGCTACCTGCTGCGTCGTGTTCCATCGTGCTGGCGTTCTATCGGCGGTTCAACGGTTCCAACAATGAGCGATTGTGCGTGGCGTGGTCTGACTTCGACGGGCAGCATGGAATAGACACAAGCGGGCGGTTTTATAAGTACCTGCGTCTTGCCGTGTCGGCGGGCTTCCTGATCCAAACGGCAGGCCCACGCAACAGCCAGACGGGCAGGATTCCCGCGATGTATGCGATCCCTGAAAAGCACCTAGCCCAAGTGTCAAAACAGCACATGGGGCCAAGTGTCAAAACAGCACACTTAAATAGATAAACAGCTTAAGAGAGCTTGAGAGCTTCCCAAGGCTATCAACACCAAGGAAATACACGATGGCACGAAAGACCCGACTAACTCCGGACGTACTAGCAGCGCTTGTTGCTGCTGACCGCTCGCCCGGCTGGAACAATCGACCGCGTGACGTGCAACGGTTCATGATAGACACCTGCACGCTGTACGTTGTGCCGTATCGACGCTGGGCCTATCGGCGGCAGGAACAGCAAACGGCGGCATGGTGGCGCACGCACGGGCGCGAGGTGGGCGCATGACGTGGCAACCTGGCCTACCTGTAGCAAGCGCCAGTGATGATGCCGACTGGCAGGCATGGCGCAAGGCTCGCAAGCTTGAACAGCAACGGGCGCGGCGGCAGCGGTATCCCCGGATCGACTACACCCCGAGCAAGGAAGCACGAGCGGCCATTCTTGCGCGCACCTTCCCGAGCGTGGGCGGCGACCAAAGCAGCGTGATTGATCGCCTGATCCTGTCCGGACTGAGCGAGTCTCCGGAATAAAGTAGGGCAAAGTAGCGGAGCGGTTCCGGAATAAATGGACACATCACGCGCGCGCGCGCGGGCTTCCACGTTGCCGAATTTCCCGCCCTAAAAAAGACGCGGGCATCACGGGGAGTTTCGAGTCACCATAAAAGACCCCAAGGTCACAGTGAGATCGCAACAAGGCCACGGCACGATCACGGCAAGGTTGCGGTAAGGCGAGGCAGTTTTTGCAGCCCCTAAAAAGGGCGCGACGTGCGGCGACACCGGGGGCATCGGCAAAGTCTGGCGCTAACGCCGTTGAGACCGACTGTACCCAACGCGCGCCACAAACCATAACAATCCAAGCCGACACGATACAAACGGCAACCGCCTACATTCTCGCCAGCATTTTCATCGCGCCCTGACGGATCTCCCGCGCGAACGTGGCGCGTGCTGGAGTGAGCGGATCGCAGTACTGTGGCGGCGGGTAAGGCCCGCCGCTAGCGTGCGGCACCGATAACAGGGGGCGATCAAATGGCAATGACGACGTGCAAGGAATGCAGCAAGGAAATCAGCGACACAGCAAAGGCCTGTCCACATTGCGGAGCCAAGGTTCCGCATGCAAGCGTGTGGCCGTGGATTATCGGAGTCCCTGTTGTCCTCTTCGTGGCGATGATGGTCATTGGGACAGTGGCCGGAAGTTCGCCAGAAGCGCAAGAGAAAGCCAAGGCGCGCGATGCCATCCAATACTGTTGGAAGCAGCAAGAAGACAAGGCGCTCGACCCCAGTACCCAGCGATTCGTCGCTAGCACTTGCGAGAAAATGGAGAGTGATTTCAGAGGGAAATTCAGCACCGATCCCTGACCATCGGTGTTGCGCGTGGCGTACGTAAAGAAGCGGCGACGACCTACAGACGTGCCCCGGATGGCACGGCATGCTGACCTTGCCCGCTAGTCAGGCAATCCGCCGATGGGCGTCAGGCAGTAGCCGACGCCACAAGTCAGGCGCGAACCGATGATCGGGCACGTTCTGCTGCAAGCGCTTCGCGATATGCGGGCAGCTCCGCTAATACATCCAGGTCGGCAGTCGGAAAAATCATCAATCCGTGCTCACAGTGATCGCACATGCCCCTGCCATTGCAAACGTTGCAGAGTAATTGAGTCCAAAACCGGCGATGAATGAACACGCCGCGTCCGCAGTGCCAGCATCGCGCGCCTTCCTGATCCATCGTGATGCAAGAGCGCCAACACACATCGCAAATAGCGGCTCGCCCAAAGGTCGTGATTGACGTATGCCTAGTCATGCTTGGCAATGTATTCCGAAGAAATCTCACGACAAGCGATCGCGCTGGCAAGGTTGTATGGTGCGATAAGCTCGTGGGCGCGTTGTACCTACGCGATGTTAGACGGCCGCGGTTCCCTGATACGGGGACTTTCCGGGCACGCGGACGCCATATGACTTTCTTCGTGAGTTCATTGACGCTACGCGTCGCTTCTCGACAGTTTCCGCATTCATAGGCTAGCTGTCAGGCGTGATCGTTGCAGGAATCTACCCACTGGCACGAGCCGTGCATGAACTCTCCGGCGATCTGAAACCATGGCCGCTGTGGCTGGGTTCATCCGCCAAGGAGAGGTAAGTATGAAGAAGAAATCAACGATACGGTTAGCGTTAGGGCTACTCGCGCTGCTGTCTTTTTCCGTAGTCGCTCAGGTGCACGTGAGTGGCTACACACGAAAAGATGGAACTTATGTGGCTCCTCACATGCGGTCTAATCCGAACAGCACCAAGCTGGATAACTACTCGACACGCGGCAATGTGAACCCATATACAGGAAAGATTGGCACCGCTGACCCCTACGCACGTCAGTCAACGAACCCATACGCGCAGCCGCAGCAAAGGACGCAAGACCCCTATTCCACGCAGCAAGAAGATTCGGACGACGATGGTTATTGATGGTGTGCGTGTGAGTGCTACGTGCTCTCTCTG
Organism: Rhodanobacter sp.; assembly: GCA_039926605.1. GTDB lineage: Bacteria > Pseudomonadota > Gammaproteobacteria > Xanthomonadales > Rhodanobacteraceae > Rhodanobacter. The sequence goes on from JBDSWR010000036.1 coordinate 7,245, forward strand.
TGCTGGCTCTCATTCGCGCTTGTCGTGTGCCTTGATTCACGGCGATTGAGCAGGGAATTCAAGAGATGATCCTCGTGTTTTTTTTGTGGGTATTCGCCCCTGTTGTCATCACGTGGATTGTCGTTCTTGCTTGTCTCGCAGTTTGGGGTTTCATCGCAGACAAGTGGCATACGCTACTTGAAAGCCCTAACGATCCCCCCGAGAAAGAATAACGGCCGACCTACAGATCGCCACCATTGCGTACCACCCTAGTGCTGGATGGTACGCGTGCCCTTTCCATACACATCGCGCGCGATGTCTACGCCGATGCCTAATTTCCCGCCCTTAAAAGGTGGGAATGTTACGGGAAATCTCGAGCACGATCCGACGAACCGGGCAAACTGCAACGCGCAGCGCCCCCATGGCCGATGCTGGACTAGGCGGCTGCCTAAGTAGCAACATGGATATACGCCGACAGCTATTCAGGCGATAAAAGGGGGGGGGGCTGACATGAAGAGGGTACTGCTCGCGCTCGTTGCAAGCGCGCTCATTGGCTGTGCAACAGCACCCGCTATACCGATGGGGAATGACACATACATGATTTCTCAGACATCGGCTGGGGGCATGTTCAAGTCGATGAGTTCACTAAAGGGTGAGGTCATGCAACGCGCAAATGCGTTTGCTGCTAACAAGGGCAAGGTGGCCGTGCCTATCGCGGGAAGGGAAGCGCCAGCCTATCCGGGGCACATGCCGAGTTTCGAGTATCAGTTCCGTCTGGTCGATAAAAGTGACGCGCGTGCCGAAGGCGGCGCGTTGATACCAAGGGCAGACGTGGTTATGGACGTACACAACTCCACACCCGCTGTACCAGAAAACGGTGCTTCTACACAATCCAGCGACGTGTATACGGAGCTACTCAAATTGGATGACCTCAGAAAGCGGGGCATCATCACAGACGGAGAGTTTCAAGCACAGAAAGCGAAGTTACTTTCTGGCGGCTGATCGTTATGCAACCGCTGGGCAGCCCGTGATGCGTGGGGGCATATTTGGGGGCATTTCCCATTTGGTCGTTTTGGAAACGTAGGCGCTGCAACGCTTTCCGCCTGCTATTCAATGGACGGACGACCACCAGTTTTTGCAAGCGCCTACGGGCCATCGTTTCCGGGGCGTGGTTTGGCCAGGGGAGTCATCGTTTGTCGGCGACTCCGGATGACGCGCTCGATGACCAATGGCAGCAACGCCAGCAGTGCAATCGCTCCCATCGGCAGCAGTATCTCGCGACGCATGAACAGCCCCAATCCCAGGCTGTGGCTGTGGCTGAGCACATCACTCAGGCCCGCGCCGATCGAGGTTTCAAAGATCAGTGAGGTGGTGCCGCCAAGCCAGGTGGCGCCAAGGAACAGCGACAACGGGCAACGCAGCCACGCCAGCGCAATGGTCATCATGCCGAATGGCACGATGGGCACGAAGCGCAGGAACAGCGTGTAGCTGATGGGGTGGCTTTCGTAGCCGTGGCGCAGGCGCGCGACGGTAGCGGGCGGGTGGCGTGTACCGTCGCCAAACGCATGGCGGCTGGCGACATACAGAATCAGCGAACCAAGCGTCAGCCCGGCCGAAGAACACAGCGTGCCGTCGACCGTGCCGAACGCAAAACCCCCGGCGAGTATCACCACGATGCTGCCAGGAATACCGGTGGCCACGGTCAGCGTCAGCAAGCCGATGTAGGCGACACGACTGAGCCACGGATGCGCTGCGATTTGCGCATGCCAGTGCGCCTGATGCGCCAGCAGTTGATGCGGGTTGAGCCAGTCCAGTGCACCGGATGCGAAGAGCACAATGCCAAACAGCACCAGTACCAGCAATGGCAGTGCTGGACGCAGGCGACGCAACACATGCTGCGTATTCAATAGGGTGTGCCGCTGGCGCCGTAGGTGGCGAGCACGACGCGGGCGGAGTCGCGCAGGATGTCACGGCGCACGACGATGCCACGTTGCGCCAGCTCCCCGATCCAGTCGACGGGCAATGGGCCTTCGTCAAAATCGGTCAGTTCCTCGACATCTTGCGAACGTGCGCCGATCAGCAACTCGTCGATGCCGGACCACACCATCGCGCCATAGCACTGGCAACACGGTTGCGCGCTCGTGGCAAGTACGTAGTGCCCACCATCGGCGTTTACGCGGTGCGTGCTCAGGCGCTGCTGTGCGATCATGAGGGCCAGTATTTCCGCATGCGCAACCGAACAGTTCTGTGGCATCACGCGATTCACCCCGACCGCGACCAGACGCCCACTGTGCGCGTTGAACACGGCCGCACCAAACGGACCGCCAGTGTTTTCGGCAACATTCTGGCGAGACAATTCGATGGCCAGGGCCACGCGCTCTTCATCGGTTTGGTAACGCCGGTTGACGTCGGCGATATCGCTGACCCACGGTGGCAACGTGAGATGGATTTGCAGTGGCAGCATGTCAGTGGCCGGGGGTGCGTGCCCACGTGTCGCGCAGTGTGACCGTGCGGTTGAATACTGGCGCGTTGGCCTGATGGTCGACGCGGTCAGCGACGAAATACCCCAGCCGCTCAAACTGGAAACGCTGTTCCGGTGCGACGTTGGCCGCTGCCGGCTCCAGCCACGCGTGCACCACTTGCTTGGCTTGCGGGTTGATGTGGGCCAACCAGTCTCCGCCGTTCTCATCGCTCTCCGGGGAGGCCACGTTGAACAGACGGTCGTAGAGGCGCACTTCGGTAGCCACCGCGTGCCGGGCACTGACCCAGTGCAGCGTGCCCTTGACTTTGCGCTCCGCCCCCGGAAGACCGTGTCGGCTGGTGGGGTCAAGCGTGCAGTGCAGCTCGGCCACATTGCCATCGGCGTCCATGATGACTTGCGCGCATTTGATGATGCCGACACCGCGCAGCCGTACCTCACCATCCGGCTTCAGACGGTGGAAACCCTTCGGCGGAACTTCGGCAAAATCTTCGCGTTCGATCCACAACTCGCGTGCGAACGGCACTTCGCGCGTGCCGAAGCTCGGGTCCTTGGGGTGGTTGGCAAAGTGCAGGGTTTCTTCGTGATCTGCCGGCAGGTTGGTAATCACCACTTTCAATGGATCCAGCACCGCCATGCGCCGCGCCGAGGTGGCGTCCAGATCCTCGCGGATGCAACCCTCCAGCACGGCGTAGTCGATCACGCTGTTTTGCTTGCTCACGCCTACGCGGTCGATCAGCAGGCGCAATCCGGCCGGGGTAAAGCCGCGTCGGCGCAGACCGCGCAGGGTGTTCATGCGCGGGTCGTCCCAGCCGTCCACGTAGTGCTCGGCCACCAATTGCGCCAACTTGCGCTTGCTGGTGATGCAGTAGCTGAGGTTGAGCCGCGAGAACTCGATCTGACGCGGCTTGGCCGGTTGCGTCGCCAGCCCGGCGTCGAGCAGCGGCTGCCACAGCTCGGGATGGTTCGGCAGGTCCACCTGATCGACGCACCAGTCATACAGGGGTCGATGGTCCTCGAATTCCAGAGTGCACAGCGAATGGGTGATGCCTTCGAGTGCGTCGGACAAGCTGTGTGCGTAGTCGTACATCGGATAGATCGGCCAGGCGTCACCGGTGTTCTGGTGGTCGATCTTGCGGATGCGATAGATCGCCGGATCACGCATGTTCATGTTGCCAGCGGTCATGTCGATCTTCGCGCGCAACGTCTTGCTGCCGTCGGCGAATTCGCCAGCGCGCATGCGCCGGAACAGATCGAGGTTTTCGGCTATGGAGCGTCCGCGGTGCGGCGAGTTGCGCCCGGGCGCGGTCAACGTGCCGCGATATTCCCGCATCTGCTCGGCATCGAGATCGTCTACGTAGGCCAGGCCATCCTCGATCAGCTTGCACGCCGAGCGGTAGAACACCTCGAAGTAGTCCGAGGCGTGACGCAGTTCGTGCCATTCAAAGCCGAGCCAGCGCACGTCATCCTTGATGCCCTGGACAAATTCCGGGTCTTCCTTGCCCGGGTTGGTGTCGTCCAGACGCAGGTTGCACCAGCCGTCAAACTCGCCGGCAATGCCGAAACTCAGGCAGATGGCCTTGGCGTGGCCGATGTGCAGGTAACCGTTTGGCTCCGGCGGAAAACGCGTGTGAATCGCCGTGTGTTTGCCCGAAGCGAGGTCGTCGCGAACGATCTGCCGGATGAAATCCTGGCGCGTGGCGGTAGTCGCCAGGTCTGATGCAGCAGTCACATTTTCAGTCGCCATCGGGCAAAGCTCACAACATATTGACAGAACACGCAGTTTAGCTGCTCAACCACAGTGCGCGCAGGTGCTTGCCGTCTTGCGACAGGCGGGTTAGCGTGGGCCCCATGCACATCATTTATCGGGCGCAAAATCTGTTCGACGCCCATCTGGTGAAGGATGCGCTGGAGCATGCGGAGATCCCCGCGTTCATCTCCGGCGAGTACCTCACAGGTGCCGTCGGCCAATTGCCGGCGATGGACTACATCGCGGTCATGGTGCCTGATTCCAGCTTGCCGGTCGCCAGCTCCATCGTGCGCGAGGTTGAGACGCAATTGAGTGAAGCACGCGAGGCGATCGACGAAGCCTGGGACGCCAACGACGGTCCAATAACCATTACGTGTTGACGGTGCGTTGGCGCGCACCAATCGCGTAGCCTTGGCCCGGCTACAACGCCGGCTCCGAATCGCGGCAAGGCGGCTGGCTGAAGGCTATTTGCGTCGCTTGATTCGCATGCACCGCCGCCAGCGTCTTTGCTGGCCGGCGCAGTGCTCCAGCACCAGCCATCGGGCTTTGCGGGTCGACCAGCAAGCCTTGCAACGGGTGATGAAACCGCGCGTGGACTGGTTGCTCTGGCGGTCGACCAGCATGGCGCCGACGGACATGCTCCCCGGCCCGGCGCAAGGTCGACGGACGCGGACTTTGCATCATCGTTCCTGCGGTAGCGGCTGGGAGACACCACGCGCGCGGCGAGATCGAACTCTGAACGCGAGCTCAGCGCGATGACGCCGCGTTGCAATTCCGTGCCATGCGCGATGTCGATTTGTCGCTGCGTGCCGGGCGCGAGTACACCGGACGGCTACTTGATAGTCCGCTCCTGGCAACTGGATAACACAGCCCATTCGAGCGCCAGCGCCAATGCTATGGGCAGCCGATGCGCCCAGACGGCGCTATACGCTTGCCGGCTGCATCCCTGGCTCATGCCCGCCGCTTGATCGTTCGCGAACGTTCCTCCGGTTTGACGGCAGCGAGACCCGGCACAAACAACTCTGGCGGAAGATCGTGGAACATCTTGGCCAGGCGTTGCAAAAACGTGGTCATGGACGTGCTCTTGCGCCACACCATGGCGATGCGTCGACTCGGCGCGTGTCCGGCAAACTCCAGCAAGTGCACGTTGTCGGTGTGTCCGATCGGCGGCTTGATCGCCAGGGTTGGCAGCAACGTGATGCCGACGTTGGCCGCCACCATCTGGCGCAGTGTCTCCAGACTGGTGGCGCGGAAACCGGTCTTTTCGCCGGCACCCGCCAACTGGCACACCTCCAGTGCCTGATCGCGCAGGCAGTGCCCATCTTCGAGCAGCAGCAAGTGCTCGTTCTCCAGGTCGGAAAGTTTCAGCCGGGCCTTGTGCGTTGCCAGTGGGTGGCTATCCGGCACGGCCAGCACGAATGGTTCCTCGAACAGGAATTCGCTGTGCAGACTGTCTTCGTGCACCGGTAGTGCGACGATGCCGACATCCAGGGCACCTTCGCGCAGCATGCGCAATACGTGCTCGGTCTTTTCCTCGGTGAGCAACAGTTCGAGCCGCGGGAAGCGCTCGCGCAGCACGGGTATCACATGCGGCAGGAGATACGGGGCGAGGGTGGGGAAAATGCCGAGGCGCAGCGTGCCCGCTTCCGGATCACGCGCGCGCTGCGCGATGGCCTTGATCTCGTCGACTTCAGCCATGATGGCGCGCGCGCGGCGGGTGATCTCGCGCCCGGTCTCGGTCAGCAGAATCTTGCCCGGTGTGCGCTCGACCAGCTTGACTCCCAGTTCCTCCTCCAGCTTCTTGATCTGCGTGGACAGGGTGGGCTGGCTGACGAAACAGGCGTCAGCCGCGCGCCCGAAATGTCGATGCTCGGCCAGCGCCACCAGATAATGCAGATCGCGCAAGTTCATTGGCAGCCCGGTTGTCCGATAGTCATTGACTATGATTATGGCGATAACCATCGGGTGGAACAATGTGCGTCTGGCGGATGCCCTGAACACCCGACGTCCCCCCGCAACCGGCTTGCACGCGTTCAGCGTGGGCTGCCGGGCATGCCGGCACAGTTGCCAACATGCCTTATGGCACTGGGTTGGATGGCCTTCGCGTCCTAGCTTGAATGTTTGATTTCTTTGCGGAGCTCACCATGCGCCAGTTCCTTCGTCCCTTCGTGCTTACCGCACTTGCGGTGTGTTGTGCCTCTGCTTTTGCTGCCAGTGGCAACCAGGCACCTCAGGGCAAGCTGCCCACGTGGGCAGTGCCGCAGTCCTATCAATTGGCGTTCAAGGTGGACCCTGCGCAGCCCGACTTTTCCGGCACGACCACGATCAAGCTGAAGCTGACGCAGGCATCCGATCATGTGTGGATGGACGGCAATGCACTGAAGGTTGAGAAGGTGACGATCACGGATGCTTCCGGTGCGACCCGCGCCGGAACCTACACCGTCGTGGAGGCGAAGGCCGGTGTGGTGCGGGTGGATTTTGGCAGCACGCTGCAGCCGCAGGAACTGACCTTGACGTTTTTGTACACGGCGCCGCTCAACGCGCAATTGCAGGGCTTGTACAAGGTGGCGGCCAAGGGCCAGCCGTATGCGATGACGCAGATGGAGCCGATCAGCGCACGCTACGCGTTCCCGAGTTTTGACGAGCCGCGCTTCAAGACACCGTTCGATATCAGCATCACCATTCCGGCTGATCAGACGGCCGTGGCGAACACCAAACAGGTAGCCGACACACCTGCGGGGAAAGGCTGGAAAACGCTGACATTCGCCCAGACCCAACCGTTGCCGACCTATCTGGTTGCATTTGCGGTCGGTCCCTGGGACATCGCCAAGGCGCCGGATATCGCGCCAGGCACTTATCGCACCACGCCGCTGCAGTTGCGTGGCATCGCGCCCGCCGGGGAAGCACAGCGCATGGCGCATGTGCTGGGTGAAACGCCGAGCATCATCCACGCGCTGGAGGACTACTACGGCTTTGGCTACCCATTCGACAAACTGGACCTGTTGGCAGCGCCGGATTTCTCCGCGGGCGCGATGGAGAATCCTGGTCTGGTGACGTTCCGCGACTGGCTGCTGTTGCTCGACAAGGATGCCCCCGCACGCAGTGTGCAAAGTTCGTTCAACGTGACCGCGCATGAGTTGGCGCACATGTGGACCGGCGATACGGTGACCATGGCCTGGTGGGACGATCTGTGGCTGAACGAGGCATTTGCCACATGGATGCAGGGCAAGGTGACTGAGCAGGTGCACCCGGAATATCGCGCGGATCTGGCGCGTGTGCGCGGAGCGCAAGGTGCCATGAGCGGTGACAGTCTGGTGACCACACGCAAGATTCGCCAGCCGATCGAGAACAACGGCGATATCGAGACCGCGTTCGATGGCATCACCTATCAAAAGGGTGCCAGCGTGCTCGGCATGTTCGAAGGCTTCGTTGGCGACAAGACCTTCCAGAAGGGCATGCGCGCGTACATCCAGGCACACAAGTTCGGCAACGCGACGGCGACCGATCTGGTCGACGCGATTGCGACCGCCGCCGGCAAGGGCGATCGCTTCAAGCAGGCGTTCATGAGTTTTCTGAATCAGCCTGGCGTGCCGTACGTGCACGCAGAAGTGACCGAGCAAAACGGGAAAACCGTACTCAAGCTCAGTCAGAGCCGCTACCTGCCCTATGGCAGCAAGGGCGACACGCAACAGGTGTGGGGCGTGCCGATGTGCGTGCGCTACGGCACTCCTGACGGCAGCAAGGTCAGTTGCGAGATGTTTGATCAGGCGCACGGCAGCATGACCCTGGCTGGGGCGAGCAAGCCGACCTGGGTCATGCCCAATGCGAATGGTCTTGGCTACTACCGCTTTGCGCTGGACGCATCTGACCTCGCGCGGCTGGCGGCACAAGTCGAGAAACTTGGCGACGCCGAAGAACTTGCTTATGCCGATGCCGTAGCGGCGAGCTTCCGCCGTGGCGACGTGGATGCGGCTTCCGCACTGGCGGCGCTGCGGCCGCTGGCCAGCTCAAAAATCCGCGAAGTCGCCACCGCACCGCTAGGCACGTTTGAGTGGATCAGGACGCATCTGGTCACGACCGATGCACAACGCGCAAAGTTGGCCGCCTGGGCCACGACCGCGTACCTGCCGCGGATGCAGCAGCTTGGTTATGTACGCAAGGCGGGTGAGGCGGACGATGATGCCTTGCTGCGCAGCACGCTGGCCAATTTCCTCGCCTTCGATGTCAAGGTGCCGGCCGTGCGCACGGCGCTGCTTGCGCAGGGTGATGCGATCCTCAAGCGCACGGCAGATGGTCGCCTGGACGTGGCCGCTGGCAATCCCGACTTGCTTGGGGACGCGCTCGGTGTCGCGGTGCAGGAGCATGGCAAAACCGTGGTTGACGAGCTGATCGCGGAGCTGCCGAAAACCAGCGATGCGCGCATACGCAACGCGATCCTGGCGGGCCTGAGCGTCACCGACGACTCGGCACTGGCCGAGCAGGTGCGCAATTTTGCGCTGGACCCGCAGGTCAAGGTCGGCGAGATGGCCATGCTGCTTCGTGGCAGTCGCGCAACGCAGGCGAAGCGCGATGCGGCATGGACGTGGTCCGTAGCCAATTTCCAGAAAATCCTCACGCGCACCGGCAGTTTTGCCGGCGGCCGGTTGCCCGACCTGATGGGCGGCGGCGGTTGCTCCGAGGCCGATGTCGATCGTTTGCAGGCGTTCTTCCAGCCGCGCCTCAAAGAAGTGACCGGCGCCGCGCGTGGTCTGGCGCAGACGAGCGAGTCAATCCAGTTGTGCGGAGCGTTGAAGTCGAAGCAGAAAGCTGCGGCGATTGACGCGATGCCCTGATCCCGCGTTTGCCACCACACGCAGGAATGCCGGCCCGCTTTGCTGTCCGGCATTCCTGTATGCGCGGAGGGGTTAGCCCGTACACTGTCGCCGCAGCATCGGCACTCACTGGGGGCAGCGCCATGTTTCGTCGGTTATCCGTACTACTGGGTCTGGGTTTGCTGTTCGCGCTGCCGTTGATAGCGCAGGAAGTGCCTCCACCGTTGCAGGATTGGCAGGGCTGGGTCTTGCATGACCGCCCCGAGCACGTGTGTCCGGTACTGAGCAATGCGGGACCTGGTCGCGACAGCTATCAGTGCGAGTGGCCGGGAAAACTGGCGGTGGACGCGCGTGCGGACGGCGGTAGCTTCACCCTGGGCGTGCGCGTGGACGCGCCCAGTTGGGTTGCCCTGCCGGGCGGGTTGAAAAACTGGCCACAGCAGGTCAGCGTGAATAATCAGCTGGTCACCGTGCTGCAACATGCCGGCGAACCAATGCTGTGGTTGTCCCCTGGGAACTATCAGGTGCACGGCGTGTTGCCGTGGGTTTCGCGCCCGGCGCGCGTGCATGTTCCGGCGGCAATTGGCGTAGTGGCGCTGAGCGTCAACGGCGTGGCAGTGGAACGGGTTGAACGCAACGACGATGCTTTGACGCTGGGTGAGGCGGCGGCTGCGCAACGCGCAGCAGATGCCCTGTCGCTACGCGTCTATCGGCAACTCACGGACGGTTTGCCGGCCACGCTGGAAACGCGGTTGCAATTCACGGTGACCGGAAGCGCTCGCGAACAGCTGCTTGGTCCCGTGCTGCCCGCGGGATTTGTAGCCACCAGCGAGACGGGTGACCTGGCGGCGCGACTGGAGCGCGACGGTCACTTGCGTGTCCAACTACGTCCGGGGCAGTGGACGCTCACGCTGGATGCACGCGCCAGCACGGCCCTGGGCAAGGTGGCTTTGCAACTGCCCGCCGCACCATGGCCACGGCAGGAAATCTGGAGTTACGCCGACGACACGGATTTGCGCAGCACGCGGGTGGAAGGCACCGCTGTGGATCCGGCGCAGGCGGGTGTGCCGAACGCATGGCGCAAGTTGCCGGCGTTTGCCCTGGACGGTCAAACCGGCCTGACCATCGCCTCGGGCAATCGTGGCGATGCAGGCGGGCACGGCGACCGGCTGACCCTGCAACGGGACATGTGGCTGGACTTTTCCGGCCGCGGCGTGAGCGTCGCCGACCACCTCACTGGCGAGTTGCGTCACCCGCAACGCCTTGATGTCGTCGCGCCGTGGCAATTGCAGCGCGCAAGCCAGGACAGTGAGCCGTTGCTGGTCAGCACGGACGCGAAGGGTCGCAGTGGCATTGAAGTGCGTCAGCGCGCTCTGGATCTGGTCGCGGGCTTGCGCTTGCCTGCGCACGGCGGCGCCATCCCCACGGCGGGCTGGCGAGTCCCACTGGAAAGTATCCAGGCCAACCTGTATTTACCCTCCGGCTATCGCTTGCTGGGAACCGTCGGTACGGATCAGTCACCGGACTCCTGGCTGGCCCAGTGGACCTTGCTGGATCTGTTTGTGGTGGCATTGCTCGTGCTGCTGGCGGGGCGTCTGCTCGGCTGGCGCTGGGGACTCGTGGTCGCCGTGCTGCTGGCCCTTGCGCAACACGAGAGTGGCGCACCGCGCTGGACGCTGGCGTTGGCCTTGGCGCTGATGCTGTTGCTGCGCGCGTTGCCGGGCGGACGCCTGCGTGAGGGCGCGCGGATCGGTGCGATCGCCATGCTGGCGCTGGCGGTACTGTGGGCGTTGCCATTTGTGGCAACGCAGTTGCAGTACGCGTTGCACCCACAGTTGGCCAATCGTGCGCCAATTACTGCTTTTCAGGCGCCACCACCGGCGGTGGAGGAAGTGTCGGTCAAAGCGGCGCCGTCTGAATCTGACGCATTGGCTTCGCGGTCTGCCGGTCCGACCATGCGCCAAATGCCGCCGCCGCCACCGCCACCAGCGCCACCAGTCGGGCAAGCATTGTCGCAGGCGGTGGATGTGACCGGGACGCGGGTGCCAGCCACCGCGCTGGTGCCGATAGCTGGGCAGCAAGGTCCCCTTCAGGCCGGTGTTGGCGTGCCCGAGTGGGACGTCGGCAATAATTACCAACTGGGTTGGTCCGGGCCGGTTGCCAGTGGTCAGAGCATGCGTCTGGTCATTGTGCCGGCGTGGTTGGTGCGGTTGTTGCGTGTGATGCTGGTAGGTTTGCTGATCGGGCTGCTGGCCCGGCTCGCGCAGCATCTCTTGTCGCCACTGCCGCTGGCTTGGCGCGGTGGGCGCAGTAGTGCGGCCGCCGCAGCACTGCTTCTGGTCTGCATACTTCTGCCAGGCACCGGACGCGCACAAGACCTGCCGAGCCAGCCATTGCTTGAGCAGCTGCAGAGTCGGTTGACGGAAGCGCCCAAGTGCACGCCGCATTGTGCGGAGTTGGCGCAAGCGTCGCTGCAAGTGAGCGCTGAGGTCCTGGAGATGCAGTTGCAGGCGCACGTCCAGTCGCCCACCGCGCTCCAGTTGCCACAAACCGAAAGCGTGCTGCAACTGCTGGGCGTCAGCGTTGATGGTCGCAGCGAGGTGGCGCTGGCGCGTCGCGACGGACAACTGCTGCTGCGTCTGGAACGGGGCGTCCATCAGGTGGTTTTGCGTTACCGCATGGGCACTATCGACAGCACCACGATCCAGTTTGCGTTGCGTCCGCACCTGATGCAGTTCAGTGGTCAAGGTTGGTCGCTGGACGGTGTGGAAGATGGTCGTCCGCTAGGCCAAAGCATCACCCTCAATCGCACCCGGCAGCTTGTCGGTGGCGACCAGGCCGCATCCGTGCAGAGCTTTCCGGCTTATGTGCGGCTGACCCGGCACCTGATTTTCGGGGTTGAATGGACCGTGCAAAACGAGGTGCAACGCATGGCGCCGCTCACCGGTGGTTTCAGCATCTCGTTGCCGTTGTTGCCTGGGGAGCACCCGCTCGATGCTGATACACCGGTCCGGGATGGCCATATCCGCGTCACTTTCAACGCCAACAGTGACAGCGCAAGCTGGACCAGTCGGCTTGACCAGTCGGCGCAGTTGGCGTTGCAGGCGCCTGCGCTTGGCGAGCGCGCCGAGGTGTGGCGCATCGACAGCGCACCGATGTGGCATGTCGACGCACACGGCGTGCCAACCAGTGCCAGTGCCAGTGGCCTGCGCTATCAGCCCCTGCCTGGTGAAACGTTGCACCTGGCACTCACCAAGCCGACTGCTGCGCCTGGCACCACACTCGCGTTTGACCACGTGCGCGTCAGCCTCGAGGTGGGTGCGCGGGTCACCGCAACGACGCTCGACCTGCGTGCGCGCAGCACGCGGGGCGGTGAACACGCGCTCGCCCTGCCGCCGGATGCTGAATTGCTGGGTGCCAGCCGGGATGGTGACGAGCTGAATCTGACGGTACGCGACGGCAAGATCAGCCTGCCGTTACTGCCAGGTGAGCACCGTTACGCGCTGCGCTGGCGCGAACCGCACGGGGTTGCCTCGCTTACCCGCACATCAACCGTAGCGCTGGGTGCGCCGGTGGCGAATATCGACACGACCGTCCAGTTGCCGCACGACCGTTGGGTGCTGTGGACCTGGGGTCCGATGGTTGGGCCCGCTGTGCTGTATTGGTCGCAACTGCTCGTCTTGCTGCTGGCTGCGTGGGTGCTGGCGCGATTGGCACCGACACCGCTGCGCTTTCGCCATTGGTTGCTGCTGGGGCTGGGCTTTTCCGCGTTTGCGTGGAGCGCGTATGCGCTGGTCGTGTTGTGGTTGATCGCGCTGGGTTTGCGTCGACGTCACATACCACCGACGGCCTGGAGTGCAGAGCGTTTCAATTTGCTGCAGGCCGGATTGCTGGCGCTTAGCATATTGGCCTTGCTGACATTGATTGGTGCCGTGCCCAGGGGCTTGTTGGGGCTGCCCGAAATGCACGTGACGGGCAATGGCTCCAGCGCATTCGATTTGCGTTGGTTCGCAGACCAGAGCACCGGCATGTTGCCACGCGTCGGGGTCCTCAGCGTCTCGCTGTGGTTCTACAAATTGGCCATGCTGGCCTGGGCACTGTGGCTGGCCAACGCGCTGATTGGCTGGCTGCGCTGGGCCTTTGACGCGTGGTCGGCCGGAGGTTACTGGCGTCCCCGCGAGCTGAAAGGCGCGACGCCGCCACAGTTTCCGCCGGAAGTTCCACCCGGCGCGCGGGAGTCGCCACGCGATGCCTGAGGTTGATGTGCGTGGACTACTGGCCGACGCTGCTCGGCGTCTCGGTGATCCAGCGGAGGCCGAGGTGTTGCTGCGCCATGCGCTGGACCAACCACGTAGCTGGTTGTTTGCGCATGCCACAGACGCGGTGAATGCGGACGTGCAGGCGCGCTACCGGACACTTGTGGCGCGTCGCGCCAAAGGTGAGCCGGTGGCGTACATCACTGGTCGGCGCGGCTTCTGGTCACTGGAGCTGGAGGTGACGCCGGCCACCTTGATCCCGCGCGTGGAAACCGAATTGCTGGTGGAACTGGCGCTGGCGCGTTTGCCCGAAGGGGTGGCTTGCGCAGTGGCGGACCTGGGTACCGGCAGCGGCGCCGTCGCGTTGGCGCTCGCGCACGAACGCCCGCAAGCGCGCGTGGTGGCAACCGATTGCAGCGTCGAGGGGCTACTGGTGGCCCGACGCAACGCACAACGCCTGGCCATCGGCAATGTCAGCTTTGCGCACGGTGACTGGTTTGCGCCTTTGCGCGATCAGCGCTTTGATCTGGTCGTGTCCAATCCACCCTATATCGAGGCCACGGATGCGCATCTGGTACAGGGTGATTTGCGCTTTGAGCCGATGACCGCGCTGGTCTCGGGTACGGATGGCTTGCAGGCCATTCGCGCGATCGTCGCCGCTGGGCGCGCTCACCTGGTCGCGGGTGGTTGGTTGTTGTTCGAACACGGCTGGAAGCAGGGCGCTGCCGCGCGCGAGTTGCTGCTGGCGGCTGGTTACATCGACGTATTCACCGCCGCGGATCTGGAGCAGCGCGACCGCGTCAGCGGTGGCCGCCATTCCGGGTAATCCAGTTCACCCAAGGCAGGAACGCACCGCAAGCCGACCACTTTCGCGCTCAACCGACTTTGGCCACCACACTGGTCAGTTGTGGAAAGCGCGTCACGATGGCGTGGCGAATGCCGGGTAAGTCCAGGCCTGCCACGCTCAATACTTCTTCCCGCGTGCCGTGTTCCAGATAGGCGTCTGGAAGGCCAAGGTGCAGGATTGGCAATGTCACGCCGTTGGCCGACAGGCATTCGGCCACGGCGGACCCGGCCCCACCGGACACGGCATTGTCTTCCAGCGTGACAAACGCGTCGTGGGTTTCCGCCAGCGCCAGGAGCAACGTTTCATCCAGCGGCTTGACGAAGCGCATATTGACCAGCGTGGCGTCCAGTTCCGCCGCAATTTCCGCAGCCGGGGCCAGCATGGTGCCGAAACTCAGCAGCGCCAACGAGTGCCCGCGACGGCGCAATTCCGCCTTGCCGATCGGCAGGGTATCCAGCGTCGCCTGCACAGCCACACCAGTACCGGTACCGCGCGGGTAGCGTACGGCGGCGGGCCCCTGGTATTGAAACGCGGTGCTCAACAACTTGCGGCATTCGTTCTCGTCGGCCGGGGCCATGACCAGCATGTTCGGCAGGCAGCGCAAGTAGCTCAGGTCGAAACTGCCGCAGTGGGTCGGGCCGTCCGGGCCGACGACGCCAGCACGGTCGATCGCGAACGTGACATCCAGATTCTGCAACGCCACGTCGTGGATGACTTGATCGTAGGCGCGCTGCAGAAACGTCGAGTAGATCGCCACAACCGGTTTGGCGCCCTCACAAGCCATGCCGGCAGCCAGGGTCACGGCATGGGGCTCGGCAATTGCCACGTCAAAGTAGCGATCGGGATACTCGTGGGAGAAGCGCACGAGGCCCGAACCTTCGCGCATTGCTGGCGTGATGGCGAGGAGTCTGGCATCGGCGGCGGCCATGTCGCAGAGCCAGTCGCTGAAGATGTCAGTGTAGGTCGGCCTGGTCGCGGCGTTTTTCTTCACTATCCCCGCGCCCGGATCAAACGGTCCCACGGCGTGGTACTTGATTTGTGCCTGTTCGGCCGGTGCGTAGCCTTTGCCCTTGGTGGTGATCACGTGCAGCAGTTGCGGGCCAGGCAGGCTTTTTACCGTGCGCAGCGCTTGCAACAGTTGTGGAATGTTGTGTCCGTCGATCGGGCCGGTGTAGTGGAAGCCGAGCTCCTCGAACAACGTGCTGGGTACGAACATGCCTTTGGCGTGTTCTTCCCAGCGCTTGAACAAGCGGCCAAACACAGAGTGCTTCGGGATGGCACGCTTGGCGTGTTCGCGCAGCGCATTCAGGCGCCGACTGGCCATCGCGCGCGCCATCATCTTGGCCATGGCCCCCACGTTTTCGCTGATCGACATGCCGTTGTCGTTGAATACCACCAACATGTTCGGCTCGACATCACCACCGTGGTTCAGCGCTTCGAACGCCATACCGGCCGTCATCGCGCCATCACCAATCACCGCAACAATCTTGCGCTGGTCACCCTTGTGTTGCGCGGCAATGGCCATGCCCAACGCAGCGGAGATGGAAGTGGACGAATGACCGACGCCAAACGTGTCGTACTCGCTCTCGCGACGCCGTGGGAAGGGTGCCAGGCCCCCCTGCTTCTTGACGGTGGTGATCTGTTCACGGCGACCGGTGAGGATCTTGTGCGGATAGCTCTGGTGGCCGACATCCCACACCAGGCGATCGACCGGCGTAGCGAATACGGCGTGCAGCGCAACGGTCAGTTCCACCACCCCCAGACCGGCGCCGAAATGCCCACCGGACGTGGCGACGGACTCAATCAGGTAGTTGCGCAACTCGTCGGCCACCGCGGGCAGCTCGGCGTCGGGCAGGCGGCGCAAGTCGGACGGGTTGTCGATGTGCGCCAGATGGGGGAAACGTGCGGGGTCAGTCATGCGTGTATTGTTGGGCCAGCGGCGGGGCGGGGCAAGCATCGCATGCTGAATATGCCAGGCATGCATGTGGATGCGGCGTCAGCCAGTCCCGCTGGTGCCCGGCAGCGAGTTGAACCGGTGTCTGCGTGAGCCGATGAAACCGTGCCGCGGCGAGCCCGGCAAGTCAGACCAGCATGTGCCGTCGATCGCGCGGAAGGTGATCGACGAGAAATTGCATCTGATCGGCGAGGATATTGCGGTTGGACAGGATCAGGTGTTCCACCCAACTTGGTCGATAGGGCACTGCCAGTAGCGGCATATGGGCTTGCTGGGGGGTGCAATTGCTCTTGCGCAGGTTGCATGCCAGACAGGCGCTGACCACGTTCTGCCATTCGTCACGCCCGCCCTTAGATACCGGCAACACGTGGTCGCGGGTGAGTTCGCCACGGGAAAACTGGGCGCCGCAGTACATGCACAGAAAGCGGTCACGCGCGAACAACGCCGTGTTGCTCAAGGTCGGTGATGGGTCCACGGCCTGATCGCGGCAGCGTCCGGTGCTGGCGATGATCGGGTGTAGCTGCAGCAGGCTTTGGGTCCCGTGCAGCCGATTGAAACCACCGTGCACAAGCAAGCATGGGTCACCGAGAGTCCACGCGATCGCGCCGCGCGCGTACAGGCACACGGCGTCCTGCCAGCTTATCCAATCCAGGATATGGCCAGCGGAATCCAGGGACAGTACTCGAGTGGCGTTCAGGTTATTGCTGGTGCGTGCGTCCATCGACATGCAGGCGGTTCCTCGACTCCCTCAGCGCAGCTCCAAGGCCGCTCCATGGGTATGACTCTGAGCATAGAACAATGCCCGCCCGGGCGCATGCCGCTGTCGCCACGAGCTTGGGCGCGCTGATATAGTCGCCAGTTCAACATAGACCCGACGCCGGGTTTGGGAGGGGACGCTGTGCTGGCGGCCCCGGCTTGGCGGGGCAGAGGAAGCAACGTGGCCGAAGTCCTTTTCTACGAGCATCCGGTGCCGCTGAACCGCACCGAACACAAGGATCTGCGCCTGAAGGGCGTGCCCAACATGAAGTTTGCGATGAAAGCGCATTCGGTGCCGTTGACCGGCATGGAATTTGCGAGCGCGGCTCGCGACTTGTTGATTGTCTTTGGCGGCAACGAACCCAAGGATGCCGGACCGATCGCGTTGCTGGGATTGCGCAAGGACGAGAATCTGTTCGTTGGCACCGACGGGCGCTGGGAGTCCGGTATCTACATCCCGGCCTTTGTGCGGCGCTATCCGTTTATCCTGGCCGAAAAGCCGGCAGGCGCGGAAGGTGAGGACATGACCGTGTTCCTCGATGACAAGTACGAGGGCTTTGGCCAGACTGATGGAGAGCGACTGTTCAATGAGGATGGCACGGATACCGAACTGCTGACCAGTGCGGTCAAATTTCTCGGCGAGTTTCAGCAAAACGTCACGCGGACCCGCTGGTTCATGGATCAGTTGGTCGCACATGACCTGCTGGAGTCGCGCAACGTGAGTCTGAAAAAAGAAAGCAAGGCTGGCGTCGACGGCACCTCGATCAATCTCACTGGCCTGTTCGTGGTGAATGAGGAAAAACTGCGCCAACTGGATGAAAAGACCACGCTCGAATTTGCGCGTGAAGGCGTATTCGGCTGGATTTACGCACACTTGCTGTCGTTGTCCAATATCGATCGTCTGGCTCATCGGCTCGAACTGCGCGAAGAGGCCGAAGCGGCGAACAAGACCAGGAACTGAATCAGCGCTGCTCTGGCTCCACGCTGATCCGTACTGAAGCTCGCCGCGCTGCCGTCGTGGAGCGTGGCGCGCCCTCGTCAGAGGCCCGCAGATACTGCTCGGCGTCCTCCGCGCAGTCCTGGCCGAGCACTCCGGTTGCCTGCCAGTGGGGCGTTGCGCCCTGCGCTGGCCCGTGCAGATTTAATGGGGTGGGGCTGACTGGCCTGGTGGTAGGGTCGAAGCCAGTGGGTTGGCAAGATAGTTGCTTCGTTCCAGGCATGAATACTCAAGCCTATGACATCAGCCACCTGAGCGCGCAGGAATCGACCGCCAGCGTGCCGCGGAACCTGCGCGTCGTGGCGGCACGCCCTGCCGCGCCAGCGGCGGCCGCCACCACTGCACACGAGGAGCTGGCTGGGGAGCTCATGCAGAGTGCGGCAATCCACGAAGCGTTGATTCAACAGTATCTGCGCATCTCGCGCGATACGGGCGCGGATACCCCGCTGTAGCGCTGACCATTGCGCGCGATGCCGCACGTGGGCCAAAGATGCCCCAAGTCGACACGTGCCGCGACCATGCCGCGTTTGGGCCAAAAATGGCCCGACTGAATATTTGTCAGACGTCGCGGTTGCCGGGGCGCTCCAGCAACCGGGTCGACCGAGCCGCCGGGACCGGCGGGCCGCTGGCTTCAATGCACCCGTCGACGCATCGTGCGGGCGGCGCGAATGGCGGCTCAGCCGATCGCTGGCAGCGTCTCCACACCCGCCTCGATCGCCGCTTGATGCGTCAATGTGCGTGGCAGAATGCGGGCGAAATAGAACTTGGCGGTGTCACGCTTGGCTTGTTTGAAGGCCGCCGACTGCGTGCTGGTTGCCAGGACGGCAACGCTGCGTGCCCACAGGTAGGCCAGCGTGACGTAGCCTGAGAAATACAGATAATCCACGGCGGCGGCGCCGAGTTCCTCCGGGTTGGCCTGCGCGCGTGCGACGAGCTTCAAGGTCATGTCGCTCCAGCTTTTCGTCGCCCGCGCGAGGGGTTCGATCAGACCACTCAGCGCCGGGTCAGCTGCGTGTTGCTGACAAAACGTGCTGATTTCTTCCAGCAGGTGCTTGAAACCGACTCCGTGCAATTGCAGGATCTTGCGCCCGAGCAGGTCGGCCGCCTGGATGCCGGTGGTGCCCTCGTACAAGGTGATGATGCGGGCATCGCGCACGAATTGCTCCATGCCGTTTTCCGCAATGTAGCCATGGCCACCATAAATCTGCAGGGCTTCCTTGGTGCATTCCTGGGCCAGCTCGGTAGGCATTGCCTTGGCAATCGGGATCAGAAACGCGACCAGTTCGCCGGCAGCCTTGCGTGCGCCTTCATCGTTGGAGCGCTGTTCGATGTCGGTGTGCAATGCCGTATACAGCACCAGCGCGCGACAGCCTTCGACCAGCGCGCGCTGGGTCAGCAGCATGCGGCGCACGTCCGGCTGCACCAGCAGGTTGTCGGCCGGCTTGTCCGGGAACACCGGGCCCGACAGCGCGCGTGATTGCAAACGTTCGCGTGCATAGTTGAGGCTGTTCTGCAGCGCGCGCTCGGCCAGCGCCAAACCCTGCACGCCGACGGACAGGCGCGCCGCGTTCATCATGGTGAACATCGCCGCCAGACCCTTGTGCGGCTTGCCGATCAGGTAACCGTCGGCACCATCGAAGTTCATGACGCACGTCGAGCAGGCGTGAATCCCCATCTTGTGTTCGATTGCTCCGGCAGTGACGGCATTGCGTTCGCCGAGCGATCCATCCGCATTCACCTTGAACTTGGGCACGATGAACATCGAGATGCCGCGACTACCAGCGGGCGCATCGGGCAAGCGCGCCAAAACCAGGTGCACGATGTTTTCCGTCAGATCGTGTTCGCCCGCACTGATGAAGATCTTTGTCCCGCTGAGCTTGTACACCGCGTGGCCATCGGCATCGTTGCCGCCTGGTTCCGCCCGGGTCTTGAGCAAGCCGAGATCGGAGCCGGCCTGCGGTTCGGTCAGGCACATGGTGCCGGTCCACGCGCCGGCGATGATCGGTTGCATGAAGCGCTCGCGCTGCCACTCCTCACCGTGCAGCTGCAGGGCATGAGTGGAGCCTTCCGACAACAAGGGATACAGGCTCCAGGCCAGATTGCCGGACTGGAAAATCTCGGTAGTGGCGATCCCAAGCACGCCAGGCAACTCCTGCCCACCGTAGGCTGACGGGTTGGTCAGGCCGGTCCAGCCGCCCTCGGTAAACTGCTTGAACGCATCCTGAAAGCCCTTGGGAGTGGTCACCGTATGCGCGGCCTTGTCGAAGTGACAGCCTTCGGCATCGGCGCTCGAGTTGATTGGTGCCAGTACCTGCTCACTGAGCTGGGCGGCGCTCTCCAGCACCGGGTCGATGATGTCCTGCGTATGTTCGGCACCCCCGCGCAGCCCGACCAGCGTCGGTACCACATCGAGCACGTCGAACAGGACAAAACGCAGATCGTCGAGCGGGGCTTTGTAAGCAGTCATGTGGGTTCCTCAAAGGGTGATTGGTTCAACGATAGGTGTGTGCGATGCCGGGTACCGGCGACAACCAGTCGGTGCCGCTGAAAGCAAATTCGCGCGGTTTGCGTTCCTGCTCCGGCTTGGCCGTGGCACTGCCGCTGATCTGATACTTCAACGAGCCGGCACTGCCTTTGGCGTCTACTGCCTGCAGCGCCTTGGACATGGCGACCGTGGGCAGCACCTGCAGCGAGATCACGTCGCCGGACAGCGCCGGAATGTCGCGCTTGAACGTGGCGTGGAGGCGAAGCGGGATCTGCTCGGCAATCTGCAAAGTCCCGTCAAGTGACGTGAACTGCATCTCGCCGTAACTGTTGTTCTGGATGCGCAAGGTGAGTTGCCACTGGCCGCTGGCCGACACGACCAGTTGCTGAATCGTCACATTGGGCGGAAATACACTCTTGCGCGGGGGCCCACACGCGATCAGCGCACTGGCCAATAGCAGCAACAGCAAACCTCGCAATAGTCGTTTCATGGCAAAACCTCAAACGATTGTTTGAATACTAACCGAGGCCGCGTTCAAAGTCAGTTGCAAGCCGGGGCGACCGTCAGGCCCGACCCGCGCGCGGTCCGAGGCTGGCCGGAGCATTTCCCATTTGCCGGAGTGGCGGGCATGATGGCGATCCTTTTCGTCAGCCTGCTGCCACATGCCCCCTATTCCGCGCCGCCGCCTCTCCACTCGTCGCTCGCCGATTCATGGCACCGGTGTATTTGCGACGAGGGCGCTGCGTACCGGTGAAACGGTCCTTGAGTACAAGGGCCGGCGGTTGACGCACGCGCAAGCCGACGACTTGTACGGCGATGGCGGTGAAGGCGGCCACACGTTCTTGTTCACGCTCAACGCGCACTACATCATCGACGCCAATCAGCAAGGCAACAGCGCGCGCTGGATCAACCACAGTTGCGCACCAAACTGTCAGGCGCTGGTGGTGGAAAGCGCCAGTGGCGACGCGCGCCGAGATCGCGTGGTGATCGAGGCGTTGCGTGACATCAAGGCCGGGGAAGAGCTGACCTACGATTACGGCATTACCCTGGATGTGCCGCACACTGTGCGCCTGAAAAAATTGTGGGCGTGCCGCTGTGGTGCACCGCAGTGCACCGGGACCTTGCTCAAGGCGCGGCGCTGAAACTCGGCAGGAGGGCTTGATGTCGACGGCTTGAGGCAGATGCACTGGCGGCGCGCCGCAGAGGTAAAGCCGCTCAGCGTGCGCTGGAATGACCCATGGTGGCTGACGGAAGTTTTACCGGGGCAGGTCGTCACGCAGGTGTGGCTCCCGTTCGGGGGAAGTCCTTCCCGCGATTCTGGAGAAGCGCGCTCGGTAACTGCTGGTTGCGGCAGGGCGCGGGCTGCCCGCAGGCCGCGACGCGCACCGTCAGTTGTACAAGATTCAAGTGCCGTGGGACATGCTGCATGCTTGCTTGCCACTGAGAAGCGATCATCGCCCAGCCTTTGCCGCATGAGTCCGCTGCTGTTGCATTACCCATCGCCGCCGGCGATGGGCGTGCGCCGGCGCCGTGGGACGACGCGACCAGTCAGCGGCTTTGCGCGCGCCGGCGGCCAGCATCACCGTCGCTCGTCACGCGGCCACGCTGGTGGCTGCTGGCCGTGGTGGTGGCCTTGCATGTGCTGTTTTTGCTGGTGGCGCGACAGGCGTTGCAGGCCGCGGCACCTGGTCAACTTCCCGTCTCCCCTGCGTTGCAGGCGCGTTTCGTCCCGATCTTGTTGACACCACAACGGATGCCACCGCCGGTGCTGCTGCCCGAGCGCCGCCCCGTGCCACACCAGCGCGCCGTGGCGGAGCGTCCGCGTCCTGTCGAGCAGTCCGCGGCCGTTGCCGCATCGCCAGCGTTGCGGCTGCGCGATCAGGACGGTCAGGTGCTGCTGCCGGCGCACTCAGCCAGCACCAGTGCGACTCCGGAGTACGTGCAGCGTTTGCCGCAGGGCGACACGCGCATCATGCGTCACGCCGATCCGGTGCCGTACAAGGCGACGCGGTTCGAGAAGTATTTTCCCCCACCGAAGGAAAGTGCCGGCGGCGCGTTGGTGCGCCATGTCGGCGAAGCATTGATCAAGACCAAGGACGTGGACCTGCCACGCGGCATCCATTTGAAGTGCAAGACGCTCCTTGGCATTCCCACGTTGGACTGCACGATGTCTCCTCCGCCAGCGTCGGCGAAGGACGGTGACGCGCGCCTGAGCATGGCTCCGGCCAAACCGTTGGCGCCCGATCCCCATGCACCAAAGCCGCCGAGCGTGGCCGCGTGCATTGCCATGTATCGCGCCGGCAAACCGTTGGTGTGGGGTTGTCCGGTGGACACTCCAAATCGTGCGGTGGACGAGGAGGTGCGCCAGCGCGCAGCGGGGGCACACTCGACCCAGTGAGCGCATGCAGCGGGGTGCTGGTGAACGCTACACTGCCTCGATGCCGTTACCCACCGACCGGGTCTCTCCCGAACTGCCGCTGTCTCCTCGCCGGGTGCTGATGGAGTCGCCGCTGGCTAACGCCGGGTGGATACGATCGCGTCGGCAGCAACGCGAGCACGGTGGTTCCCGGCGTGGGCAGCACTGGATCGCCTTGCTCGGCACGTTGCTGATGCACATGCTGTTTTTGGCGATCTTCGTGCTGGGGCCGCCGTATGACTGGCAGCCACCGCCCAGTGGCCCAGAGCAATATTTGCACGTGCGCCTGATCGATGCCGATGAGCTGTTGCCGCCACCGCCCCCACCACCACCTGTGCCGAGTACGCTGCCAAGACAGGTTGGGCCACGTCATCAAGGGCGTGCGGCGACCGCTGCTGGTGTAACACGCTCGCGTGCACCGGGCGCGCAGCAGGCGGCGCAGCCCGATCGCAGCAGCGTCCCCAGCTCGCCATCACGCTCAGCAGCGCCACCACCGCCGGCCGCACCGACGCTGCAAGCCGTCGCTGTGCCACCGCCGCCGGTGAGCTTGCCCACACCTGCGCCGATGGTGCAGTTGCCACCGGTGCCGCTGGCTGGTCAGCCGCCAGCGGTTGCCGTGGCCATGCCCTCACGGCAACCGCCGACGCCACCAGAATTTCAACCCGAAGCCGTACGCCCGGTGCGTGAAGAGGGTCAGCAACCCATTCTGCCGCCGGCGTCGCTGGCGCTGCCTGAAATACCGGCTGCAACGCTGCCGCCAGTGCTGCAGCCGACCATCGCGTTGCGCGTCGAAGCACCGCAGGTGGATGCGCCAGTCAGCACGAGCGCATTGCGTGCACAGGTACCTGCGGCCCCGCCGGTGCCGGATCTGCAGCCCGTGCCACTGCCAGCGCAGGTTGCGCCTGCGGTGAATCTGCAGGCGCAGTTGAGCGTGCCCGCGCCGCTCGCCGCCCGCGAGCTGCCGCAGGTGCAGGCGCCGATACCGAATGTGGCTGAGGCGCGATTGCAGGCGGTCCCGGTGCCGTCCGTCGATGCCGTGCGTGTCACTACCCATGCCGCCGCAGTCAAGATCGCCGTGCCGGACACGATTGTGGAGCAAAGCTCGCGGGTCATTACGCCGGTTGCCGTTGAGCCGCCCGCCGCGCTGGCCGCCACCGCGCCCTCACAACCCAGTGCGCAGGCGCCACCCGCCACGGTAGCGGCGCCAGCGCCCGCCGCCGAGCCTGCCGCGGAGGCTGTAGTGCCTGCGGAACAGACGGCAGCAACGCCCGCGGCGTCCACTCCGCCGGATATCAGCACGGCGCCCGAGGCGAGCCCACAAGGACGCGACGATGCCGTGCTCGGACCGCCTGCGGCCGCGGTCACATCCCCGTCTGGCACTGCGCCAGGTGCGACTGCGGCATCTGCTGTCAGCACGCAATCGGATCAGCCCGGCGTTGAGCATGGGCAAGGTTCTGGCCAGCTGGCCGGCCAGGTCGGCGAAAATCGGCCCGGTGCGGCGCAGGGTGAACGCAGCGGCAAGCCCGGCAGTTACATCCAGTTGAAACCACGCGGCGACACCGAGGTCATGAACCGCAGTGCGCCGAATATCGGTTACAAGCCCACGCGGTTCGAAGGTGACTGGACGCCGTATGGCGAGAGCTCCATTGATACGGCCCTGCGGCGTGCGGTGGAAAAGACCACCGTTGAGCACACGTTCCATCTGCCGCGAGGGATCCGCTTGAAGTGTGTCTTGATGCCGCTGATGCCAGTGTCGCTCGTTGGCTGCGGCGGTGCCGACCCGCCGCCTGCACCGGTAGACGCGAAAGTCTACGATCGCCTGCATCTGGCTCCTGCCAATCCGGCCGCCGCGCCGACGCCGGTCGACGACAGCGCACCTGCGCCTGCACCGGCGCTCAAGTTGGACAACGCCGCAGAGTGTGCCACTGCCCGTCTCAGTGGGGGTCCGCCACCACCAAATTGTGCCGACACCGTGCCGCGGCTTGCGCCAGTCTTCGCGCCGGCCCCGACGTCAAGCTCATGGGTACCTGTGAGCGATCAGTTCCATTGACTTGGAGCTACTACAGTCGCTCAAGCTCGCCGTGTTCACTGAGCACGGCGCGCCGTGCCCACCGTGCCCACCGTGTCCGCCGCGGCAAGAGCAAAAGTTTGCCACCCAACGCATGGCAGTCTCACCTTGGGTAGCATGGCGCGCAGATCCGGAAGTTCGGACAGGCCGATACGCTCGCCGGGTGGCTGGGGCTTCATGGGGCCATTCCTCTTCGACAATTAATCAGGGAAAACGACATGCCGTACATAAATATCAAGATCACGAATGAGGGTGTTACCTCAGGCCAGAAGGCCGAATTGATTGCCGGCGCCACGGAACTGCTGCAGCGCGTGCTGGGCAAGAATCCGGCGACCACGTTCGTGGTCATCGACGAGGTGGAAACGGACAACTGGGGAATTGGTGGGGAGCAAGTCACGCATCGGCGCACGAAGGGGATGTGATGAGCACATCAGGTATTCACCATTTGGGCTTGTCCGTCGCAGATCTTGATGCAACGACGAATTTCTTTGTCCGGTGTCTGGGCTGGTCGGTGGTACGCGAGGTGCCGGAGTACCCGGCCAGGTTTGTTTCCAACGGATCGGCCTTTTTCACGTTGTGGCAAACCGAGCCGGGAAGCGCGCCGTTTGACCGCAGGAAGCAAGTCGGTCTTCACCACGTCGCCATCAACGTGTCCGATGAGGGCAGTCTGGCGGACCTGTACAAGCGGGTTTCCGGCTTCTCCGGCGTGGTCGTGGACTTTGCGCCGCGGTTGGTTGGCGACGGACCGGCGCGACACTTCATGGTCTTTGAGCCAAGTGGCACAAGAATCGAATTGATCTGGGCGCCGTGACTGTAAACCAGCCTATTCCGGACGCGTTTCAAGGAGTTTGCCGCCTACTGCTGCAAAGCTGGTCATTATCGGGGCAGTGGTGCATCCGGGCGCTCAAGCGTGCAGCGCGATGCCGTATTAACCGCCTTGCCGTATGCCAGGTGCTGGAATGCGTCATTGACGTTGGCCATGGGAGGCGTTGCCACCGGCGAGGAGTACCCGGCGCCACCGGACTGATGCGGCCAAGCACCTCTTGGCGAGGGATGAACGCATCGTTCGCGTTGCGCCGTTCGTTGCGGATCATGGATCGATTCGAGTGACAGGATAAGCACCTCTCCACGGCGACCGCGACTTTCTCCTCGCGTGGCTTGCCGACGTCGGTGGTGGTCAACTGGATAGTTTGATTTGCAGTGGGGCCAGCCCCATCGCGCATCCTGCATCGGGGAAATTTCGTTTCCGGGGAACGAAAAGTCAGCGGTCCGCATTGACGTGGCATACGCTGTGGCGGAGCTATTGTGGCGCCTGCTGCATGAGGTGCGCATCATCGTTGCGCGCCGCGTTCTTCTCCCTGATTCTGGAGGTTTCCCATGCAATACCGTCGCGTTGGTCAGTCCGGCTTGCAGCTTTCCGCTTTGTCGTTTGGCGCCTGGGTCACGTTTGGCAAACAGGTGGACCGTTCCCTGGCTCGCAAGATGTTGGCGCTGGCGCACGAGCGCGGTGTGAATTATTTCGACAACGCGGAAACGTACAACAATGGCGTAGCCGAACAGGTGATGGGCGACGTGCTGGCGGAGTTGCACTTCCCGCGTGACAGCTACTGCGTATCCAGCAAGGTGTATTTCGGCGCAGTGGAAAATCCCCTGCCGACGCAGCGTGGATTGTCGCGTAAACATGTAATGGAAGCGTGTGACCAGGCGTTGCAGCGCTTGCGCGTGGATTATCTGGATGTGTATTTCTGTCACCGGCCTGATCCGGAAACACCGATTGCGGAAACCGTGGCAGCGATGGATACACTGATTCGTCAGGGCAAGGTGTTGTACTGGGGCACCAGTGAGTGGTCGGCCGAGGCCATTCGCAAGGCGCATGATGTGGCGCGCGAACACCACTTTCACGCGCCGATCGTCGAACAGCCGCAGTACAACCTGCTGCACCGTGAGCGCGTTGAAGTCGAGTACGCACCACTGTTCCGCGAATACGGCATGGGCACCACGGTCTGGTCGCCGCTGGCGTCCGGCTTGTTGACCGGCAAGTACAACGATGGCGTAGCCGCCGATTCGCGGCTGGCGCAACCGGGATATGCATGGTTGCGTGAGAGCGTGCTCGGCGTGGACGGCGCGCGGGTCGCCAAGGTGCGTGCGCTGCGTCCAATTGCCGATGAGCTGGGCGTGAGCCTGGCCCAGTTGTCGCTCGCCTGGTGTCTGCTCAACCTGAATGTGTCCACGGTCATGCTCGGTGCCAGCCGTCTTGAGCAACTGGAACACAACCTCGGCGCGCTGGACGTGGTGCCGAAGCTCAATGCGGAGCTCGCGCAGCGCATTCGGCGCATTGTCGAAAGCTGAGTTTTGTGCCCGTGTCGTGTTGACGGCTTCTCCAGCTCTCGGCAGCTGACCGTCGACCCACAGCCCGGCCGCTTCGGCGCCGGTCGCAGTCCCCTCGGCACAGCCGGGGGCGGTTGCGTCAGCGGACGACCGCAACGGCTGGTGACCACGCGCCAGCGTGCCCGATCCTGCGGCCATTGACGTATTGCACTGGCAGGCCGAGCGTGGTCAGACCGTATGAAAGTGACTGTCCGGCTGTCCGCTGCCACTGTCCGCGGACACTGCGGGCGTGCTGCCACGTATGACCACGTGGCTGAAAAATATAGGGTTGTTCATTGAGTCTTGTTTGGCACGCAGGTTGCTGTCAACCCGGTGAGGCCGCGACGTGCGCGGCAGGGAATCGCCTGATGATCCGCGACACCTCCGCCACTGACCGCCCGGTCGAAGCCAAATCCAATCGCAAACGACGGCTGATTCTGTTGGGTATTGGCGCGCTGGTCGTGGTGCTGCTCGTGGTGTTTGCGCCCGGTATCGCCCGGTTGTTCTCGGCCTCGGCGTCCGTCAGCAGCTCGCGCCTGTCGTTTGCCACGGTTGAGCGCGGTCCCTTCGTGCGTGACATTGCGGCCGAAGGCAAAGTGGTGGCTACCGTCAGTCCGACCTTGTACGCCGCTTCAAGCGGCGCGGTAACGCTGCGCGTGCATGCAGGCGATACGGTGAAAAAGGATCAGGTACTCGCCACCATCGTGAGCCCGGAGCTGACCAACAAGTTGGCGCAGGAGCAGTCCAAAGCGGACGCCATGCAGGTGGATTACCTGCAGGCACAAGTGGATGCGCGGACCAGACGCAGCGACTTGCAGAAGGCCTACGACAACGCGCATATCGACGCCAAAAGTGCGGAAACCAATCTCGGTCGCGAACAGAAGGCATTCACCGCCGGTGCGGCTACTGGCGTCGCCGTCGACCAGGCCAAGGATGTGCTGGAGAAGGCGCGCATCGCCTTTACCCACGCCAAGTCGGATTTGAATCTCAGCAACGACAGTTTGAACTTCAACATCAAGTCCAGAAAACTGGCACACGCCAACCAGCTGCTGGTGGTGCAGGACATGCAGCGTCAGGTTGACGACCTCAACGTGAAGTCACCCGTGGACGGTCAGGTCGGCCAATTGTTCATTGCCGAGCGCGCGACGGTGGCCAAGGACGCGCAATTGCTCAGTGTGATCGACTTGTCCGCCCTGCAGGTCGAAATGCAGGTGCCGGAGAGTTTCGCACGCGATCTGGGTATCGGCATGGGCGGCGAAATCAGCGGCAATGGACATACCTGGAAAGGTGTCGTCAGTGCGATTTCGCCGGAAGTGGTCAACGGCCAGGTTGCCGCGCGGCTGCGCTTTGCCGGTGAAACGCCGAAACAATTGCGGCAGAACCAGCGGCTCTCCGTGCGCGTACTGCTGGATCAGCGCGCCGACGTGCTGACCGTGCAGCGCGGCTCGTTTGTGGACGAATCCGGTGGTAGCTATGCGTATGTCGTGCGTGACGGAATAGCCACAAAGACGCCCATCCGTGTGGGTGCTTCCAGCATCGACAAAGTGGAGATCCTCGACGGGCTGAAAGCGGGCGACAAGATCGTGATCTCTGGTACCGATACGTTCAAGGGTGCGGCGAGAGTCGCGATCAGCAACTGACGCTTGTCTCTCTCCGTGTGGAGAGCACGCAGCAATCACCACCACCGAGAAACCACCATGCTGAAAATGAGTCACCTGTCCAAGGTTTACCGCACAGAAGTAGTGGAGACCTATGCGCTGCGCGATTTCAACATTGACGTGAAAGAAGGCGAGTTTGTGGCCGTCACCGGTCCGTCGGGCTCAGGCAAGACCACGTTCCTGACGATTGCCGGCTTGCTGGAAACCTTCAGTGGTGGCGAGTACCACCTTGATGGCATCGAGGTCAGCAACCTCAACGACAATGCACGCTCGAAGATCCGCAACGAAAAGATCGGCTTCATTTTCCAGGCGTTCAACCTGATCCCCGATCTCAACGTATTCGACAACATCGAAGTGCCTCTGCGCTATCGCGGCATGAAGGCGGCCGAACGCAAGCAGCGCATCATGGACTCGCTGGAACGGGTTGGCCTGGCCTCACGCGCCAAACATTATCCGGCTGAACTCTCCGGTGGTCAGCAACAGCGCGTGGCGATTGCGCGCGCGCTGGCCGGCTCGCCGCGCCTGCTGCTCGCAGACGAACCGACAGGCAACCTCGATACGCAGATGGCACGTGGTGTGCTCGAGCTGCTGGAAGGCATCCATCGCGACGGCGCCACCATCGTCATGGTCACGCATGATCCGGAACTGGCCGCGCGTGCGCAGCGCAACGTGCACATCATCGATGGCCAGGTGGTCGATTTGTCCGAAGAGCCGCGCTTCCATGCTGATGGCCAGGCGCGCGGCGAAGTGCATTCGAGCTGATGTCGATCATGCGCGCCAGATGGTTGCCGCTGCTGCTGGGCTTCGCGTTGCTGCCAGTCGCGAGTCATGGCGAGGAT
>JBDSWR010000037.1:0-18655 GCA_039926605.1 Rhodanobacter sp.
AGTGCAGCAAGTGGGGCTGCAGTGATCGGGTTCGAGCGGTTCTGCTAGGCTCGAAAGATGATGACACCAACGTTTCGTCGCACCAAGATCGTCGCTACCCTGGGGCCGTCGACAGACTTGCCCGGCATGTTGGAAAAAGTTCTTGTCGAAGGCGTGGATGTTGTCCGCCTGAATCTTTCGCACGGCACAGCGGACGAGCATCGTGCACGCGTCGTGGCGGTTCGCAGGATCAGCGCGGCGCTCGGTCGTGAGATCGGCGTCATGGCCGACCTGCAGGGGCCGAAGATCCGCATCGAGACATTTGCCGAAGGTGCAGTGGACCTGGTCGAGGGTGAGCCGTTCGTACTTGATTGCCGCGATGGTGTGCCGCCCGGCGATGTGCATCGCGTGGGTGTCAGCTATTACGGATTGCCGCAGGATGTGCATCCCGGTGACGTGCTGATGCTCGACGACGGGTTGCTGGCGTTGACCGTGCTTGAGGTCGTGGGCAGTGAGGTGCGCTGCAAGGTATTGATTGGCGGGCGCCTGTCCGATCGCAAGGGGCTGAACCGGCAAGGTGGTGGCTTGTCGGCGGCAGCGTTGTCGGACAAGGATCGTGAGGATATCCGCCTGGCTGCCGACATCGGCGCTGACTTCATCGCCGTGTCGTTCGTGCGCACGGCCGATGACATCCATCAAGCGCGCCGACTTTTGCGCGAAGCGGGCGGCAGCGCCGCGCTGGTGGCGAAGATCGAGCGTGCCGACGCCATTGCGGTGCTGGGTGAAATCATCGACGCATCCGATGCGGTGATGGTCGCGCGCGGCGATCTGGGGGTCGAGACGGGCTATCCGGAACTGCCGGGTCTGCAGAAAAAGATCATTCGCGAGGCAGTACAGCGCAATCGTGCGGTGATTACCGCCACGCAAATGTTGCAGTCGATGGTGCATTCGCCGATCCCCACCCGCGCCGAAGTGCTGGATGTCGCCAATGCGGTGATCGATGGCACGGATGCAGTAATGCTTTCGGAAGAATCCGCAGCCGGGGCGCATCCGGACAAGGCGGTGGCGGCGCTGCGCAACATTTGTTTGGGTGCGGAACGCCAGTTTGAGGCCAAGGAGGATCTGACCGCAGCCGGACACCGGCTCGATCGCACCGACCAGGCGATTGCGTTGGCGGCAATGGTGCTGGCGGCGGAGTTGAACGTGCGCGCGATCGTGGCGTTGACCGAGTCCGGCGCCACCGCGCAGTGGCTGTCGCGTTATCGCACCGCCATTCCAATCTACGCGCTGTCGCCGTTCGGCGAGGCGCGGCGGCGCATGCTGTTGCTGCGTGACGTGCAGCCGGTGGCGTTCGTGCACGAGGGACAGAATTCTGCAGCCACTGCACGTGCCGCCGTGCAGCAGTTGTTTGGGCAAGGTCGCCTGGCCGAGGGCGATCGAGTCATTCTGACGCACGGTGACCGCATGGGCCTGGGCGGGAGCACCAACACCCTGAAGCTGCTCGCAGTCGGTGCCGGCGGCATGGTCGAGAGTCTGCGCGACCTCTGAGGCGATGCGCGCGCACCGGGCTTCACAACAAGACCATTCGTCGCACCCTACACTTGAACCAGACTGCCACCCGTCCCGGAGGTTCTCATGAAATCCCTGTTGCGTCCCCTGCGTCAGGCGTTGGTGCTGGCCGCTGCACTCGGCTGCGTGGCCCCGGCGCTGGCCCAACCGCGCAAGGTTGATCAGGAAAATCTGTATCACTACTGGATACTGCTCAATACCTCGGTGACGATGACTGCACCCAACAGCGGGCTCAATCTGGAAACGCCCGGCTGTGCCGCAGTGACCTACACCATTGGCTCGGACGGCGTGCCGCGCGACGTCACCGTGGCGAAGCTGGTGCCCAAAAGCGATCTGGCCATGGTCGCGCGCAGCGCGGTAAGCCAGTTCCGCTATGGTCCGTCGCTGAGCAACCGTCTCGGCCACCCAATTTCCACCTATTACGTGGTGCCGTTCAATGCACCCGCCGACGCCGCGCAACGCAAGCAGTTGCTGCAGTCTTGTGAACTTCCCGGCTATGGCACCTGAGCGCCAGGCGGTCCGCTCATGGCCGGGCAAAGTCCCGTATAATTAGCCGTTTAAGCGCGCGGCCGTCACGGTTGCGCCAGCATCGAGCCGGTTTGTACAGCGGCCAACGGAGTTGTCATGAGTATTGAAGATCTCGAAAGCATCGCCCTGGCCATGGTCGCGCCAGGCAAGGGCATCATCGCCGTCGACGAGTCCACCAACACCATCACCAAGCGCCTGGTCGCCGTGGGCCTGGAAAGCACCGAGGAAGTCCGCCGCGCCTATCGCGAAATGCTGCTCACTGCGCCGGGTTTGAGCGAACATATTTCCGGCGCAATCCTGTTTGATGAGACGATCCGTCAGTCCACCAAGGACGGCGTGCCGTTCACCACGTTCATGAAAAAGGCCGGCATCATTCCCGGCATCAAGGTTGACAAGGGTCCGCAGCCGCTGGCTGGGTTCCCGGGTGACGTGGTTACCGAAGGGCTGGATGGCCTGCGCCCACGCCTCCAGGAATACGCGAAACTGGGCGCACAGTTTGCCAAGTGGCGTGCGGTCCTCAACATCAGCGAGGACAATCCCAGTTCCACCGCGATCGAGGCCAATTGCCACGTGCTGGCGCGCTACGCGGCGCTGTGTCAGGAATCCGGCCTGGTGCCTATGGTCGAGCCCGAGGTGATCATGGATGGTGATCACAGCATCGAAGTCAGTTACGAAGTACACGAAGCGGTGCTGCGCAGCCTGTTCAACGCGTTGTACGAGCAGAACGTGATGCTCGAGGGCGTGATCCTGAAGGTCAGCATGGTCGTACCGGGCAAGCAATGCGACACCCAGGCAAGTATCGAGGAGGTGGCCGAGGCCACGGTGCGCGTCCTCAGGACTACGGTACCAGCCGCGCTGCCGGGCATCGTGTTTCTATCCGGCGGGCAAAGCGACGAAAACGCGACCGCACATTTGAACGCCATGAATCAGCTTGGTCCGCATCCGTGGCCGCTGAGTTTTTCCTATGGTCGGGCGATGGTCAGCGCGGCGCTGCAAGTGTGGGCCAAAGATACCCAGGCGAACCGTGCCGAAGCGCAGAAAGTCGTGTGTGCACGCGCCCGCGAGAATGGCCTGGCTGCGTTGGGCCAGTGGAACGGTTGAGGTGGCAGACGCGAGGGCGCTTGATGCGTCGCGGGGGTAACGAAGAAGGGCACCGCAAGGTGCCCTTCTCGTATCTCGCCACGATTACCCCGAAGAACGTTGCAGGGCATCGCTGCCTTGGCGCCTAGAAGCGGTATTCAGCGCTCACGGAGAAAATCCGCGTGCCGACGTCGTAAGCGTTTTCGTTGATCTTGTAATAGTCGAAGTTGGCACCCACGCTCCAGTGGCGGTCGATGTCGTAACCGGTGCCCACGCCTGCATACCAGCCCAGTGACTGCTTGTTGGCTCGGAACGTCTCGGAGGTGCCGTCGTCATAGACGACGTGGGCTTTGGCATGCAGCTTCCACAGAAAGCCGCCCGCTCGCGAGGAGATGTACCAATGCCTTGTCGGGTTGAAGTGGCCGTTCAGGCCGAACGTCCAGCCGTCGCCAGATAGTTTTGCGCGATTGCCGAACTCGTCGCTGGCGCGGACCCTGCCGAGGTTGGTATAGCCCACCTCGAAGCCAAGGATGCGCTGGTCGCGGTAACCTGCGTTGACCATGAAGGCGGCGTCGCTTTCGGTGCCCGAGCCGATCCCGTCGACGTCCGCGGTGTAGTGGGCGCTCCCCGCGTTGCCGTTGACGAACCAACCATTGGGTTGCTCAGCATGGGCGGCAGTGGCGGCCAGGAAGACACCGGCGAGGGTGAAAATGAGTTGATTCTTGCGCATGGATGGCCCCTCCTTGATGGGCCGATCATTCCTATGAGCCGCACCTGCGGCGGATCTATTGTAATAACGCTTGTCCGCTCCGCAAAAACCACACAACAACAAAGGGCGCCGTACGGCGCCCTTTGGTTGACAACAGATTATGGGAGGCTTTAAAAGCGATACTCGGCGCTGACCGAGATCATGTCGGTGCTCAGATTCACGTTTTGCTTTTTGGCATCGTAATAATCGTAGTTGACGCCCAGGCTGACGTTGTTGCTGAAGTCATAACCGACGCCGGCCCCAGCATACCAACTGGTGTTGTCCAGACCCTTGCGGATCGGATTGACATCGTTGCTCAAGCCATGACCCTTCCAGCCATAGATCCCGGTGCGTGCGCTGACGTACCAGTTCGGGCTGAGATTGAAGTGCCCGTTCACGCCCGTGGTCCAGCCGTGCAATTGGCTTTTGCCGTCAGCCACGACCGGCTGGCTGTTGAACACGTTCTTGGGATGAATGTTGCCCAGATCGTTGTAGCCCAGTTCCACGCCCACGGCGGCCGAGGGGCTCAGTGCCCAGCGATAGCCACCATTGATCGCATAGCCCGTCGCGCTATCGTCGTAAGGCCCATGATTGACGGAAGCCTGCCCCACATTGCCGCCAATGAACCAACCGCCATTCTGCCCGGGACCTGACTGTGCCGATGCTGCAGATGCGCCGAACAGGCCGGCAGCGGAAAGGGCGAGGGCGAGCAAAGTCTTGTTTTTCACGAGGAGATTCTCCTGTTGTTATAGGCGGCCGGTTGGTGAAACGTGTAGATCACGGCTGCCGGGGTAATGCGCCGCCCAAGGTGGGCAACGACATCTCGACCACTTAGATGGCGCACCCGCCAGATAATTCAATACTTATAAGTACAGTATTAAGAATCAGTTAAGGAACGTGACCCGCCGCTGCACGGCAGTGCTGTCCGGTGCCGTGCACAGCACCGGCTGGTAGCTACAGCCGACGGCTATCGGTATCGGGTGGATCGGGACTTATTAAATGATCCAGGTAGTTGGATCGACCAAGCGGCTGCAGCGCGGCACCGGGGCGTCCGGATGAGTGCCGCTGCCGTTGCGCCGCCTGACGTGCAGCGGCATACCCGTCCCCGCGGCCAAAATGTCGGTGGGCACGCGCGACAGCGGCGTGAGCATCGGCGACAATGCCCGCTTTGCCATGACCGGAGACGATTCGATGACTACTCGCCGTGACCTCGCCAATGCCGTGCGCGCACTCGCCATGGACGCTGTCGAAGCGGCCAAGTCCGGTCATCCGGGCATGCCGATGGGGATGGCAGATATTGCCGAGGTGTTGTGGAACGATTTCCTGCAGCACAATCCGGCCAATCCGCAGTGGCCCAATCGCGATCGCTTCGTGCTGTCCAATGGCCATGGCTCGATGCTGCAATATGCGTTGCTGCATCTGGCGGGCTACGACTTGCCGATGGCCGAGTTGCAGCACTTCCGCCAACTGCATTCAAAGACCGCAGGTCATCCGGAATTCGGTCATACGCCAGGCGTCGAGACCACCACTGGCCCGCTTGGTCAGGGGCTTGCCAACGCCGTGGGCTTTGCCTTGGCCGAGAAGGTCCTCGCCGCGCATTTCAACCGCCCCGAGCATGCGCTGGTCGACCACCATACGTACGTGATGATCGGCGACGGCTGCTTGATGGAAGGCATATCGCATGAGGTCGCCTCACTCGCAGGCACCTGGCAACTCGGCAAGCTGGTGGCGATCTACGACGATAACGGCATATCGATTGACGGCGAAGTCAAAGGCTGGTTTACCGATGACACGCCAGCGCGCTTCGAAGCGTACGGCTGGAACGTGATTCGTGATGTGGATGGACACGATGCAGACGCGGTGCAGCGCGCGCTGACGCAAGCCACTGCACCAGGCGACAAACCGACGCTGATTTGTGCTCGCACCATCATCGGCTTCGGCGCGCCGAACAAGCAGGGTACTGAAAGCTCACACGGGGCCGCGCTGGGCAAGGACGAGGTCGCTGCCGCGCGCGAACAATTGGGTTGGCAGCATGCGCCGTTCGAAATTCCGGCGGAGATTTATGCGCGCTGGGATGCGAAACTCGCTGGTGCCGAGCGCGAGCAGGCCTGGCGCGCCACGTTCGCTGCGTATGCCGCTGCGTATCCGCAACTGGCCAGCGAATTCAAGCGTCGCGTTGCCGGCGAACTGCCACCAGGCTGGGCGGAAAAATCCACGGCGTACATTGCCAAGTTGCAGCAAGAAGGCCCGGAGGTGGCTTCACGCAAGGCTTCGCAGATGACTCTGGACGCGTTTGGCCCGTTGCTGCCGGAACTCATCGGTGGTTCCGCTGATCTGGCCGGCTCCAATCTCACCAAATGGAAAGGCAGCCTGGATGCGGCGGTCGGCGACAGCTCCGGCGGTCGAGGCAATTACATTTACTACGGCGTACGCGAGTTCGGCATGACCGCGATCAGCAATGGTCTGGCGCTGCATGGCGGCTTCATTCCGTACGATGCAACGTTCATGGTGTTCTCCGATTACGCGCGCAACGCGGTGCGCATGAGCGCGCTGATTCCAGCGCATGCGATTCACGTTTACACGCACGACTCGATCGGCCTGGGCGAAGATGGTCCAACTCATCAGCCAGTCGAGCATCTGGCGAGTTTGCGCTACATCCCGGGCAACCAGGTGTGGCGTCCGTGCGACGCAGTGGAGTCGGCAGCGGCATGGAAGGCGGCCATCGAGCGCAAGGGCGCGCCAGCCTGTCTGGTGTTCTCGCGGCAGAACCTGAAGCACCAGCACCGTGATGCGCGGCAAGTGGCCGACATCCGCCGCGGTGGCTACGTGTTGGCCGATCCGTCAAGTACAAAATTCCAGGTGATCCTGATCGCCACTGGCTCTGAGGTGGAACTGGCAATGGAAGCCGCACGGGCGCTGGCGCAGCGCAATATCGCTGCACGTGTCGTGTCCATGCCCTGCACCGAAGTATTTGACGCGCAGGCGCTGGAATATCGCGAGGGCGTGCTGCCAGGGTGGTGCCGCGCGCGCGTGGCGGTCGAGGCCGCCAGCGTCGACTTCTGGCGCAAGTATGTGGGGCTGGATGGGGAAGTGGTGGGCATGTCGACGTTCGGTGCGTCGGCACCGGCCGCAGAACTATTCGACCACTTCGGCATCACCGTCACGGCCGTGCTGGATGCCGCAAAACGCGTGGTCGGCTGAGCGTCATTGCCTGAGCGACTTCGCACTGAAGTGCCGGCCGGAGGTCGTGCGACCACGTAGCGCGCAGCGCGGGCAAGGCCCGCCGGTCTTTGGCCGGCGCAGGCCGAGATCGCATACGGCGAAGGGCGCGCAGTGTCCGCCCTATGCGATGCCGCTGAAGGTCTGGGTGGTGAGCAACGCGGCGAGCTCGTCGGGTGTCGTCGCGATGGCACTGGCGCCGGCCTCTTGCAGTTCGCTGCGCTCGCCAAATCCCCACAACACGCCGATACCGCGCACGCCGTTGGCAACGGCGCCTTCAATGTCGAAACTGCGGTCGCCGATCATGACCGCAGCGGCGGCACTGGCGCCGAAGTCGGTCAATGCGGCGGCGATCATCGTTGCCTTCTCGCTGTGTTTGCGACCCGGCTCGGGACCGTAGAGTCGGCTGAAGGCCGCGGCAAACGGCAGGCTGGCAACGATCGGCGCGGCATGGGCCCGTGGCTTGCTGGTGACGACCGCCAACTGATGACCGGCGCGGTGCAAGCGGGCGATGACCGTACCCACATCCGGATAGACATTGAACTCGTGCCAACCAGTGGACTGGAAGCGCTCGTGGTAGTGCGCGATCGCGGCGTTGATACGCGCTTCGTCAAAATCAAGCAGTGGGGCAAAGCTGCCGTGCAGCGGTGGTCCGATCCATTGACGCAGGGCGGCGGGCTCAGGCAACGGGACATGCATCTGCGTGAGCGCGTGGCGGACGCAGGCCAGAATGCCCCGCTCAGAGTCGATCAGCGTGCCGTCAAGGTCGAACAGGCACAGCATCAGCCGGCCGCGCGCGCTTTCAGCGCGGCTACGGCCGGCAGTTCCTTGCCCTCCAGGAACTCCAAAAATGCACCTCCGCCGGTGGAGATGTACGAAACGCCGGCAGCGACGCCGTATTTGTCCACCGCTGCCAGCGTGTCGCCGCCGCCAGCGATCGAGAACGCGCTGGATGCCGCGATCGCCCGGGCCAGCGTTTCCGTGCCTTTGCCGAACGCGTCAAATTCGAAGACGCCGACCGGGCCATTCCATACCACCGTGCCGGCCTGGGCAATCAACCCGGCGTAATGACGCGCGGTGTCCGGGCCGATGTCGAGAATCATCTCGTCTTCGCGCACCTGGTCGACGGGCTTTACCGTTGCCGTGGCATTGGCGGAGAACGATGTCGCCACGACGACATCGGTGGGCAACGGGATGGCTGCACCACGGCGCCTGGCGTCCGCCATGACTTTCTTTGCAGCATCGATCAAGTCGGGCTCCAGCAGCGAGGTGCCAATCGCGTAACCGGCCGCGGCGAGGAACGTGTTGGCAATTCCTCCACCGACGATGAGCTGGTCGATCTTGCCGATCAGGTTGTCGAGCAGGTTCAGTTTGGTCGATACCTTGGAGCCGGCGACGATGGCCAACAGCGGATGCGCGGGGTGCTCCAGCGCCTGCCCCAGGGCGTCCAGTTCGGCACACAACAGTGGCCCGGCAGCCGCGATCGGGGCAAAGCGGATGACGCCATGGGTGGAGGCCTGCGCACGGTGCGCCGTGCCGAACGCGTCCATCACGAAGATATCGCACAACGCTGCATAACGCTTCGCCAACGTCTCGTCGTCCTTGCTCTCGCCAACGTTCATGCGGCAATTTTCCAGCAGCACGACCGCTCCCGGTGCCACGTTAACGCCATCAAGATAGTCCGCGATCAGCGCTACCGGCGCCCCCAACTGGGTACCCAGCCAGGTCGCCACCGGGGCCAGCGACGTTGCGGCGTCGA
Organism: Rhodanobacter sp.; assembly: GCA_039926605.1. Classification (GTDB taxonomy): domain Bacteria; phylum Pseudomonadota; class Gammaproteobacteria; order Xanthomonadales; family Rhodanobacteraceae; genus Rhodanobacter. Next base: position 8,883 of record JBDSWR010000037.1, read on the forward strand.
ACTGCCCCTCCTTTGGGCGACCGAGGTGCGAGAGCACCATGACCCGCGCACCCGCGTCGCGCGCAGCGCGAATCGTGGGCAGCGCGCTGGTGAGGCGCTGCGTGGAGCTGATGTGTCCCTGATCGTCCATGGGCACGTTCAGATCCTCCCGGATCAGCACGCGTTTGCCGTCCAAATCCAGGTCGCTCATGCGGATGACTGCCACAACCTAACTCCAGTAGTATGTTGAGAACGCGATCAGACGGTTGGTGAGTCGGCTATTGTCCGGGGCAGGCACGCTTGACGCAAATTGTTGTCGCGGTTGCGGGTGGCATGACTCAGTTTGCGCAGGGCGGTTTTTTCGGCCGGTGGGCGGAAAATCAGGATCGGGACAGGTAGTCAGATGGGCGCTTTGCACGCGAGGAGACATGCATGACCAGTGGCTTGCTGCTGTATGACTACTGGCGCTCCAGCGCCTCCTATCGCGTCCGCATCGCGCTCAACCTGAAAGGCTTGGCCTACGAGACCCGTTCAGTGCATCTGCTGCGTGATGGCGGGCAGCAACACGCGAGCAGCTATCGAACGCTCAATCCACAGCAATTGGTGCCCTGTTTGCTCGATGGTGAGAGGACCATTACCCAATCGCTGGCGATCATCGAATACCTCGATGAGGCTTATCCGGAAGTACCCCTGTTGCCGGTTGATTCGCGCGGTCGCGCTCGCGTGCGGTCGCTGGCCATGGTCATGGCCTGCGATATTCATCCGCTGGGCAACCTGCGCGTGCTGCAGTATCTGCAGTCCCAATGGGGTGCGAGCGAGGAGCAGAAAGCCGAATGGTCGCGCCACTGGATCTGTGCGGGGTTTGACGCACTGGAAGCGTTGCTCGCTGACAACGTGATGATGGGTCGCTACTGCCACGGCGACTCACCGACCCTGGCAGACGTCTGTCTGGTGCCGCAGTTCTACAACGCAAAGCGCTGGCAGGTGCCGCTGGATCCGTACCCCACGCTGTGCCGCATTCATGCGGCGTGTATCGAACTGGACGCGTTTCAACGTGCGGCGCCGGAGGCACAAGCGGCCGCTTGTTGAGCATCGCAGAGAGACTTTGCGACTCAGTTGCCGGTGCCGCCGGTTAACGCAGGACGGCGCCTGTCCTGACGTCGGATATCGGGATTCGCCGCATGGACGGCGTGGTGCGGTCGCTGGCTTTGGCCCGCCGCCGCGCTGCAGGGCGGGGCGGCGCAAGATAATTGCGCGATATGTCCGCGTGCGTGGTCGCGCACCCGACATGCGCGCCGGTCGGGTCCCGACGGGCTAGAACCCCATGCCGTACGGATCGTTGCTGACCAACGCTTCGGTGTCGCTGCCACCCTCCGCGAGGCGGATCTTGAGCGCCAGCCCGTCGCGTGAATCGGACTTGTTCAGCACTTCCTCCAACTCGACGCGCCCGTCCTTGTACAAGCGATACAGGGATTGATCGAAGGTCTGCATACCTTCCTGCAGACTGTGGTCCATCGCTTCCTTGATTTCGTGGATTTGTCCGCGACGGATCATGTCGCGGATCAGCGGTGTGTTCAGCAGCACTTCCGCTGCGGGCACGCGGCGGCCGTCCTTGCCCATGACCAGACGCTGGCTGATCACCGCGCGCAGATTCAACGCGAGATTCATCAGCACGTTTTTGTGCGCCGATTCGGGGAAGAAATTGAGGATGCGTTCCAGCGTTTGATCGGCATTGTTGGAATGCAGCGTGGCCAGGCACAAATGCCCGGTTTCCGAGAACGAAATGGCCGCCTCCATGGTGTCGGTGTCGCGGATCTCGCCGATCATGATGACGTCCGGCGCCTCGCGCATGGCATTCTTCAGCGCTTCGGCGTAGCTGTGGGTGTCCAGCCCCACCTCCCGCTGGTTGACGATGGAGCGCTTGTGCCGGTGCAGGTATTCAATCGGGTCTTCAATGGTGAGGATATGGCCAGGCGACTGCAGGTTGCGTTGGTCAATCATCGCTGCCAGAGTGGTGGACTTGCCCGAGCCGGTGGCGCCAACTACCAGAATCAGGCCCCGCGGCTCCATGATCAGCTTGCTGAAGATACTGGGTAGCTGCAGTTGCTCGATGCTCGGGATCTCGCTCTTGATGGCGCGGATCACCATGCCCACTTCCCCGCGCTGCTTGAACACGTTGATACGAAAGCGACCAGCCTCTTTCACCGCGAGCGCCATGTTCAGCTCGAGCGCACGTTCAAATTGAGGTACCTGGCCCTCGTCCATCAGCGAGTAGGCGATTTTCTTGACCATCCCGCCGGGCAGCCCGGTGTTACCCAGCGGATACAGCTTGCCTTCCACCTTGATGTTCACTGGGGCGCCGGTGGTCAGGAACATGTCCGACGCACCCTTGTCTACCATGAGCTTGAGGAAGTAACCGATGTCCACTTTTATCCCCTGTTTCGACTACGCGTTGCAATGATGGATTATGCCTGCCCACAATACGCTGCAAATCTCGATAAGGAATGTGACGGTGCACATCTTTTCCCCCCTCGCCGGGCATGAAGTGCTTTTCAGACGGATGGTTTCAGGTCTGGTCGTGGCCATGGCGGTCGCCGGCTGTGCGACGGTGCCCCCGCCCGACAGTGCAATGAATCTGGCCCAGAGCCAGTTGCAAGCTGCGCGTGATGCGAAAGCGGCTGATTATGCCCCGGTTGACCTCGGGTTCGCACAGGACAAATTCCAGCAGGCGCAGACGGCGATGGCGGAGCGGCATTACGCCGATGCGGCCACCTTGGCTGAGGAATCGCGCGCGGACGCCGAGTTGGCGCGCGCCAAGGCGCGGTTGGCGGCCGCACGCGAGCAAATACAGGGCAAAATCGCGGAGAACACGCGCTTGCGCCAGCAAGGTGAGCAGGCGCCATCGGCTCAGTCGTTGCCGCCAGCTCCGTCACTACCGGCAGATGACGACCAGAGTATGCCGTCCGATCTGCCGCAGGACATGCCGGCACCCGCTACATCCCAGTTTCCCGCACCGCCTGCCGATGGTGGTTTCCAGTCGGTGCCGGAGCAGGCGCCCCCGGCCGATCATGGCTTCCAGACCACGCCTGAGCAGACGCCACCCTCCGATGGTGGCTTCCAGACCGTGCCCGCGCCGCCGCCGCCCGCCGATAATGGTTACCCGAGCGCAGCTCAATCCGACGGGGGTCAGTCATGAAACGCGTAACCGCCATCCTTGCCACGCTCCTGCTGGGGCTGGCCGCAAGTGCCGGCGCGCAAGCCAGGGACGACACCATTGATGTGGCGCGGCTGAGTTCCAGTCTTGATCAACTCGCCAACGATCCGGGTATGGGCACCTATGCCCAGGCCGAGCAGGCGCGCGCCCGGGATGCCATCAACCGACTGGCGCAGGCCAGCTCGCGCGAACGGCCGCATGCGTTGTATCTGGCTGAACGGCGCGTTGATCTGGCGAAAGCCGCCGCGCAGCTTCAGGACGCGCAAGTGAAGCTGGCCCAGCTCGATCGTGAGCACGACCAGATCCTGCTCGACAACAGTCGTCGCGAAGTCGAGAACGCACGTCGCGAGCTGGAGCGGCAGCGTTTGCAATATCAATTGTCGCAGGAGGAAACGGCGCGTTTGCAGGAGCAGGGCCAGGCCTATTCAGCGGCAGCCGAACAGGCGCGCGCGGAAGCCGATCAGGCGAAGAAACTTGCCGCAGCACAAAGCCGGGTGGCCAAATCGGCGCAGCGTGAAGCCGCACTGGCGGCGCAAGCGGCCCACGCCATGCGTTCGCAGTTGCAGGGTGACAAGGCGGAGGCTCCTGCCGCGAAGAAGCCCGCTGCAAAGCATCGTGACAAGCCCGGTACGAAGCATCCTGACAAGCCTTGAGCCGACCCGGTCTCCAGCCGTGACCGGGTGTTCCGTTGACGCTCGCGGCAGCCTGGTCGAGCCCTCTGTTGGGCCTTTCCGGGCGTTCGGTTAAATGTATGTAAAATTATGATTTGGCGCGCTTTTTGCCCGCTCAAGAGCAAGTGCTGGTTGACTTGCGACGACCGAAAATGCGGTGTAGGGTCAAGTCACCTGCAAGCATTTCAGCTTGCCGGCTACTGACTCGAACTATGCGTCTTGCCCCCGTTTACATGGCTACCTGCATACCGGAAATCCGGTGCGGGCTGTGGGCGTGCGCATGGTTTCAACCGTCTGCGTACGCTGTCGCACAGGCGCCCGCGGACCCACTGGCGAGGAGGTCGGAACCATGTTTGAAAACAATCAGCGTGAGGATGTCGAAGCATTGCTGAAGGCGGATGCCGAATTCCGGCGGTTGTATCAACACCATCAAGAACTGGACAGCAAGGTCCACGACGCGGACACCGGCGTCCTGCCGATCGACAGCGTGACCCTGGCCGGCATGAAGAAGGAAAAACTCGTGGCCAAGGCGCATCTCGAACGGATGTGGGCCGATCGCTGGCATCGGGTCAACTGAAGGACCGGCCGAACCGGCCGGTGCAAAAGGGGATGTGCGGCCTGAGTCGACGCTGGGATGAGCGCGGATCGCGGCTCCTTCGTTGGTTGCAAGCCGCACACGTCGACCGTTGTGCCTGACAGACAGTCGGCAGCTTGACTTGGGTATATTCCAAAGTTGAGAAGAAACTTGCCTGCGGCGAGGGTGGTTCGCTGCGGCCAGCGCAGGGTCTCGCGAACTGGCCCGGCGCGCGCTTCCGGCGGTGGCCCCACGTTGGGGTTGCCACGCTGGGCGCGTGCGCGCCCTGGCCGGCGCACATTTCGCGCTTTCCGGGGACGCAGCGGCGGGTGGCTGAGTACCCGGTTATCATGGCGGCTTCGCCAACGCGTTGCATTGCGCAATGTGATCGGCCTTGCCACGGAGCCCCCATGACGGTTCACCAGAGCGTTCTCGAACTTATCGGACACACACCCATGGTGCGCACACAGCGCCTTGATACCGGGCCGTGCGAACTGTTTCTGAAGTTGGAGAGCGCGAATCCCGGCGGGTCGATCAAGGACCGCATTGGCGTGTCGATGATCGAGGGCGCAGAGCAGGCCGGCAAGATCAAACCGGGTGACACGTTGGTGGAAGGAACCGCCGGCAACACCGGAATCGGCCTGGCGTTGGTCGCGCAGCAGAAAGGCTACCGCCTGATCCTGGTGGTGCCGGACAAGATGAGCCGCGAGAAGATTTTCAACCTCAAGGCGATGGGTGCCGAAGTGGTGCTGACGCGCTCGGACGTCGCCAAAGGCCATCCCGAGTATTACCAGGACATGGCTGCACGGATTGCGCAGGAAACACCTGGTGCGTATTTCATCAACCAGTTTGGCAACCCGGACAATCCGGCTGCGCATATTGCCACCACCGGCCCGGAAATTCTCGAGCAGATGGAAGGCAAGGTTGATGCGGTCGTCGTCGGTTGTGGCTCGTCCGGCACGCTGACCGGGCTGTCGCAATTTTTTGCCGAACACTCGCCGGCAACGGAAATGATCCTGGCCGACCCGGTCGGCTCGATCCTTGCGCAGTACATCAACCAGGGCACGCTGTCTGCCAAGTCCGCAAGCTGGATGGTCGAGGGTATTGGCGAGGACTTCCTGCCGCCGATCAGCGACTTTACCCGGGTGAAAAAGGCTTACGCGATATCCGACAAGGAAAGCTTTCTCACCGCGCGTGAATTGCTGGCAAAGGAGGGCGTGCTGGGTGGTTCGTCCACGGGCACCCTGGTGGCCGCCGCGCTGAAATACTGCCGTGAGCAAACCACGCCGAAACGCGTGGTGACGCTGGTGTGCGATACCGGCAACAAATACCTGTCCAAGCTGTACAACGATTACTGGATGCTGGACAACGGCTTCATCGAGCACGAGCAGCACGGCGATTTGCGTGATCTGCTGCTGCGTCCGTTTGCGCAGCGCGATACGGTGGTGGTTGGCCCCGATGAATTGCTGATCACTGCCTACACACGCATGAAACTCTACGATGTGTCGCAGTTGCCGGTGGTCGACGGCGAGGATCTGGTGGGTATCGTCGACGAGTCCGACGTGCTGATGCACGTACACGCCGACGAAGCACGTTTCAAGGACAAAGTATCGACGGCAATGATTGGTGAGTTGCACAAGCTCCAGGTGACCGAGACGATCGAGTCATTGCTGCCGGTGTTCGAGCGGGGACATGTGGCGATCGTGATGGACGGTGAACGCTTCCTCGGCTTGATCACGCGTATTGATCTGCTGAACTATCTCCGCCGTCGGGTGAACTGAAAGGTGGCCGCGTTTGCGCGCGCGCCGGAGTTTGTTTCAGGGTAGCCCCGGATGGCGCATCGGTTTGTACCCAGGTGCAAGCGTGGTCGAGCGAAAGGCTGCGGTAATGCAATCGCGTCAGCATGGACCAGGTGCGCAGCGCGCACTTGGTTCTCACCAACGTGGAGCTTGATCTCATGTGCGGAATTGTTGCTGCAGTTGCCCAAAGGGATGTGGCACCCCTGCTGATTGTCGGTCTCAAGGCGCTTGAGTACCGCGGCTACGACTCCGCCGGCCTGGCAGTCTTCCACGAGGGTGAACTGCGTCGCGTACGTGCCAAGGGCAAGGTACGTGAAATGGAAGCGCTGTACCTGACTGACCCGTTTCCAGGCGGCACCGGTATTGCGCACACGCGCTGGGCCACGCATGGCGCACCGAACGAAGCGAATGCGCACCCACATATTGCCGGTCGCGTTGCGATCGTGCACAACGGCATCATTGAAAACCATGTGGCGCTGCGTGCGCAGTTGCAGGCGCGTGGTCACGTGTTCACTTCGGAAACCGATACCGAAGTGATGGCGGCGCTGATTGACGAACACCTTGGGGCCGGCATGCGCTTGCGCGAAGCGGTGCTGGCCACGGTGCGCACCCTCGACGGGGCATACGCCATCGCGGTGGTGAGCCGTGACGAACCCGATCGCGTCGTGGGTGCTCGTCGCGGCGCGCCGTTGCTGGTCGGTCTCGGTATTGGCGAAAATTTCCTCGGTTCCGACGCCCAGGCGTTGATCCAGGTAACCAACAAGATGGTGTATCTGGACGAAGGTGACGTGGTGGAAATCACCCGAGACGGCGTGCAGGTTTTCGCGCTGGACGGCACGCCGGTCGAGCGCGAGATACACCAGAGTGAGCTGTCCACCGACGCGGTGGAGCGCGGCCAATATCGCCATTACATGCAGAAAGAAATCTTCGAGCAGCCCCGCGCCGTGGCCGACACGCTGGAAGCGCGACTTGGCCCGCATGGCGTGCTGCCGAATATTTTTGGCACGAACAGTGACGCGTTGCTGGCGCGCACACGCGGGCTGCACATTGTGGCGTGCGGCACCAGCTACAACGCCGGCCTCGTGGCGAAGTACTGGATCGAGTCCATTGCCGGGCTGTCGGTCAGCGTTGAGGTGGCCAGCGAATACCGCTATCGCCACGCCGTGGTCCCGTCCGACACGTTGTTTGTCGCGATCTCGCAGTCGGGCGAAACCGCCGACACGCTGGCTGCGATGCGCGAGTCGCGGCAACGCGGCTACATCGGCACGCTGGTGATCTGCAATTCACCGGAGTCTTCGCTGGTACGCGAGGCCGATCTGCAATTGATGACGCGTGCCGGGCCGGAAATTGGCGTGGCTTCGACCAAGGCATTCACCACGCAGCTTGCCGCACTGGCGCTGCTCACCCTGGAACTGGCCCATCGCAACAACATCGAGCCCGGCCGTTACGCCGACCTGTGTGCCGAGTTGCGCTGCTTGCCGGGGGCGATCGCGGAGGCACTCAAGCTGGAGCCGGCGATCATCGAGCTGGCCGGCGAATTCATCACGCGCCAACATGCGTTGTTCCTTGGCCGCGGTGTGCATTATCCGGTGGCGATGGAGGGTGCGCTCAAACTCAAGGAAATTTCCTATATCCATGCCGAAGCGTACCCGGCCGGTGAGCTCAAGCACGGCCCGCTTGCGCTGGTGGACGAGAATATGCCAGTGGTCGCCGTGGCCCCCAACGGCTGGCTGCTGGACAAGCTCAAATCGAATCTCCAGGAAGTGCGTGCACGCGGCGGCCGCCTGATCGTGTTCGCCGACGGTGCAGCCAGCATGGATGAAATGGTCGACCACGGCGTGATGCTGCGCGTAGCCTCCGGCGGCGCGTTCATTGCCCCGGCGGTGTTCACCGTGCCGCTGCAACTATTGGCCTACCACGTCGCCGTACAGCGCGGCACCGACGTGGATCAACCGCGCAACCTGGCCAAGTCGGTCACGGTTGAGTAGAGGCAGCACCGTCGTCGCGAAAATCCCTCCTCCCGTCACAGCTTGATTGTTGGGGGAAAGGCTGGAGCACTCCCCAGCGCGCTGTCACCAGCGCCGCGAAAACTCCCTCTCCCCCGACAGCTTCATCGTTGGGGGAGAGGGTTGGGGTGAGGGGGCTTGCTTCGGCCTCGATGCGCGAAAAGCGCCCCCTCACCCAACCCTCTCCCCCGGCTGCGCCAGGGGAGAGGGCTTGAGCTCAACCGGCTTCGTCGCGATTGCCGCCGCGATACTCCCTCTCCCCCGACAGCTTCATCGTTGGGGGGGAGGGTTCAAGCACTTCCACTCACCGCGCTGCCACTACCGCCGTGCGGGTCTGCGCCGCCAAGGCGGAGAGGAGTCGGTGGACGGCAGGTGGGCAGCAGTAGTGCGGTGAGCGGTGGATAAAGCGTGAAGCGGCAGCGAATACTCAAGCCCGACCGTAGACGTCATCAAGGCGCACGATATCGTCTTCGCCCAAGTAGCTGCCCGATTGCACTTCAATCAATTCCAGGGGCAATTTGCCGGGATTGCGCAGGCGGTGCTTGCTGCCGAGCGGTATGTATGTGCTCTGGTTTTCGGTGAGCAGGAATACGTTGTCGTCGCAAGTGACTTCGGCGGTGCCGGAGACCACCACCCAGTGCTCGGCGCGGTGATGGTGTTTTTGCAGGCTCAAGGTCGCGCCAGGCTTGACCACGATGCGCTTGACCTGAAAACGCTCGCCTGCCTCAAGTGAATCGTAGGTACCCCATGGCCGGTGTACCAGGCGATGCAACTCGTATTCGCTGCGCCCGGCGGCCTTCAGCCGTTCGACGATTTTCTTGACATCCTGTGCTGCGTCGCGGTGCGCGACCAGCGTGGCGTCGGCTGTGCTCACCACGATGATGTCATCCAGACCGACGGTGGCCAGCAGATGACGATTGTGTGAACGCAGCAGGCAGTTGTGCGTGTCGATGGCCAGCGTGTCGCCCTCGCAGAGATTGCCGTCCGCGTCCTTGTCACCGGTCAACCACAGTGCGGACCACGAGCCGATGTCACTCCACGCGCAGCTCACCGGAACTACCGCTGCACGCTTGGTCTTTTCCATGACGGCGTAATCGATCGATTCGCCAGCTACTTGCGCGAACGCATCCCGCTCGATGCGCACGAAGTCGAGATCAATGCTGGCGCTGGCGTGCGCGGTGCGCACCGCTGCAAGCATGGCTGGCGCATGTTGCTGCAGCTCTTCCAGGTAGCGCGCCGCCTTGAACAGGAACATGCCCGAATTCCAGTCATACCCACCGTCGGCAAGATAAGACTGTGCCGTCGCCAAGTCGGGCTTTTCGACAAACCGTTCGACGCGATACGCATCGTCACCGACGGACTCGGCGCGACGGATATACCCGAAACCGGTTTCCGCACGATCCGGACGAATCCCGAAGGTCACCAACCAACCTTGTTCAGCCAACGGTACGGCCTGGGTGACCGCCGCCACGAATGCTGCGGTGTCGCCGATCAAATGATCCGCCGGGAGGACCAGCAGCAGCGCCTCCG
>JBDSWR010000038.1:0-100914 GCA_039926605.1 Rhodanobacter sp.
GTTTGTGAGCGCGACGCAGAGCCTGGCAGAACAACAACAATTGTAGGAAGCGGCCAAAGCCGCTTCCCACAGGGTTGAATTGACGGAGAGGTTATGAGTGACATTCTGGATCGCATCCTTGCGCGCAAGGTCGAAGAAATCACCGAGCGCAGTGCACGAGCTCCGCTGGCGGAGCTGATCGCGCGTGTCGCCGATTTGCCCGATACGCGTGGCTTCGCCGCAGCAATCGAAGCCAGGATCGAAGCCGGTCTGCCTGCGGTGATTGCCGAGGTCAAGAAGGCCAGTCCGAGCAAAGGGGTGATCCGCGCGGATTTCGATCCCGCGGCGATCGCACAGAGCTATGAGCGCGGCGGCGCGGCTTGTCTTTCGGTGCTGACGGATGCCGATTTTTTCCAGGGCAGCGAAGACTATTTGCGTCAGGCACGCGCCGCGTGTTCGCTGCCGGTATTGCGCAAGGATTTCACGATCGATGCGTATCAGGTGTACGAAGCCCGCGTGATCGGCGCCGACTGCATCCTGCTGATCGTAGCGGCGCTCGATGATTCCATGTTGCTCGATCTGAGTCTGCTCGCCGCCGAACTCGATCTTGATGTGCTCGTCGAAGTCCATGATGAGGAGGAGCTTGAGCGCGCACTCGAAATCCCGGCGCCGCTGATCGGGGTCAACAACCGCAACCTGCGCACGTTCGAGGTATCGCTTGATACCAGCTTGAACTTGCGCAAACGCGCACCGACGGATCGCATTCTGGTCAGCGAAAGCGGCATCGCGACGATCGAGGACATCGCGCGATTGCGCGGTGCCGGCATTGATGCATTCCTTGTCGGCGAAACTTTCATGCGCGCAGCGGATCCAGGTGACGCCCTCAAGCAGCTGTTTTTCGCAAACTGATGAATCCGTTGGCCGATGACGCCGCAACCTTGCTTGCGGCCGAACAAGCTCCGCGCGTTGTACTTTTCGATTTTGATGGCGTGCTCATGCGCGGCGATGCGTTTTCGCGCTTCGTAATCTCGCGCTTGAGGCGATCGTGGTGGCGTGCGCTGCTGGCCCTGCTCTTGCTGCCGTTGCTGCTTCCCTTGTTTGCGCTGCGTTCTTTGCGTATCCCGATCGTCGGCATTCTTGTACGCCTCAGCTTGCTCGGTGTCAGACCACCGCGCTTTGAAATGCTCACGCGCGAGTTCGCCAATGAACTGGTCGGCAAGCCGCGCATCTTTATTCGCGATGGCATCAGTGCGATGCGCCGACACATTGTCGACGGCGATCGCGTTGTCATTGTGACGGGCTGTGAAGAAACTCTGGTGCGCGCGATCTTTGACTCAATCGGCTTGCCCGATCTCGAAATCATCGCTTCGCGCCTGCGTGGCGGGCGACTGGGCATGCGCAAACTGGTGCACAACTTTGGCGCGGCCAAGCCGAAGCAGATCGCGTTGCACGGCATCACTGAACCCTGGGATCTGGCCTACAGCGATTCCGCGAATGACATACCGATGCTCAAGCGCGCGACCGAAGCAGTGCTGGTCAATGCCGATGCGCAAACAACGTTGCGCGTGCGCCGCGCGCTCGGCCGCGAGGCACGCGCGGTCAACTGGTTCTGAAGCTCAGCCCGCGTTAGTCCGGATCGGCGCGCCGGCCGAGCACAACGATGGTCTTGCCGGCCACCGTGATCATGCCCTGCTCTTCGAGCTGCTTGAGCACGCGCCCGACCATTTCCCGCGAGCATCCGACAATACGGCTGATCTCCTGTCGCGAGATGCGGATTTGGGTGCCTAGCGGATGCGTCATCGCATCGGGTTCGTTGGTCAGATCGATCAAGGTCTTGCCGACCCGACCGGTCACATCCATGAAGGCGAGGCGGCTGACCTTGCGGCTGGTATGCAGAAGTCGATTGGTCAATTGCGAACCGATCGCGAACAGGATTTTCGGGCACTCCGGCTGCAGCGGCCCCTCGAAAAGATTGAACAGGCGCTCGTAGCCGATCTCGGCGAGTTCGCAGGGTGTGCGCGTACGTACCATGACTTCGCGACGCGGAGTCTCGACGAACAAACCCATTTCGCCGATGAATTCGCCGCGGTTGAGATAGGTGAGGATCAATTCGCGACCTTCTTCATCTTCCGAGGAAACGGTCAGCGAGCCATCAATCACGTAGTAGAGGATGTTGGCGGAATCGCCCGGACGGATGATCGCGGTCTTGTTCGGATAACGGCGGCGATGGCACATGCCGAGAAACTTTTCCATCGCATCGCGATCCGGAATCAGCGACGCCGGCGCCTGCACCTTGGACACATTACGTTGGAGGGTGTAACGAAAATCAGCCATCTTCACGCGAGCATCTCCCGTTTTGCCGCGCTCGCAAGACACAATCGCGGCAGATGTTCCAGCGACTGCGCCCCTGATTCGCAGCTATTCAGCGATCTTATTGCAATTCGGCCCTCACATGTCACGGACGCGCAGGTTTGCACGGCCAGACATCGTGTCGCAGACACAAATGGGCGCGACGCCAACGGCCAATCAAGGCCCTCAATCGGCGCAATCAGCCGCGATTGATAGCGTGATGGTTTATTCACCCGTGCGAATGGCCCATACTGCGCGCCGTTTCCCCGGGGTCCGGGTTGGAGAGGTGCATCGTGGTCAAACCCATTCCCCGTCTGCGTCTGCAGGGTTTCAACAACCTCACCAAGGCGCTCAGCTTCAACATCTATGACATCTGCTACGCGGTGTCCGAGGATCAGCGCCAGCGCTACATCGAGTACATCGATGAGGCCTACAACGCCGAGCGCCTGACCACGATCCTGACCGACGTGGCCGATATCATCGGTGCCAACATCCTCAACGTCGCGCGCCAGGATTACGATCCGCAGGGCGCCAGCGTGACGATCCTGATTTCCGAAGAGCCGGTCATCGAGAAGCTCGGTCGCGACATCATCTCGGGTGCCGTGGTCGCGCACATGGACAAGAGTCACATCACCGTCCACACCTATCCCGAAACGCATCCGCACAACGGCATCGCAACCTTCCGTGCCGATATCGACGTGGCCACCTGCGGCGTGATTTCGCCGCTGAAGGCGTTGAACTTTCTGATCGACAGCTTCGAGTCGGACATCGTCATCGCCGATTACCGCGTGCGCGGCTTCACGCGTGACGTGAAGGGTCGCAAGCACTACATGGATCACCGCATCAACTCGGTGCAGGAATACCTGGCCAAGCACATCCGCCAGAAATACGAGATGTTCGACGTCAACGTGTACCAGGAAAACATCTTCCACACGAAGATGCACATCAAGGATTTCGATCTGGACACGTACTTGTTCGAGTCGCACGCGGACGATCTCTCTTTCAAGGAACGCCAGCGCATCGAGTCGCTGGTCAGTCGCGAGATCGAGGAACTGTTCCACGGGCGCAATTTGATGTGACGAAGAACCCGCCGCCAGGCAGGTTCTTCATTCTGGGCCAGGTTGCAGCCGCCAGGCGGCGGCCTGCCATCCTGATATGGAGCCAATGCGTGATCGTTGATGGTCGCTGAAGATGGCGCGCACGACCACACGCTTGCGCCCAACCGGGTCTGGAACCGCGCGCGGTCGGCGGTAACTTGCCGGCTCTGTGCTGCACGCGGTCGTGATGTTCGTCCTCGGGTATCGCGTCGTGACGAGGCGCTGAATGTTCACACCCCGCTGTCTACGATGGCCGCATGCGTGCCTGGCTGCTGTTCATTCTCTTGCTGTCGCTGGTTGCCCTCATCTGGATGAGTGGCTGGCGGCCGCCTGATCGCTACAATCCGTTTGCGCCGCTGGACCTGAAGGCCGAGCCGGACGTGTTCCTGCGCTACAAGCTGCAGCGACTGGGCGCGGATCCAGCCATGTGTCGCGCGGCCATTCATGACGCTGGTGCAGTCTTCGTGCCGCTGGCTGACCGCGAAGAAGCCAGCGGCTGTGGCTGGCACAACGCAGTGCGGCTCACCGCCATTGGTGACGCGCGGCTTGCTTCATCGGTGCTCGTCACTTGTCCGTTGGCGGCGTCGCTGGTGCTCTTTGACCGCCACGTGTTGCAGCCGGACGCGCAAGCGGCGTTCGGTTCGCGCGTGCGGGTCATCGAACACGTCGGCAGTTACTTCTGCCGCAACATTTATCATCGCGACCAGGCTCCGCTCAGCCGTCATGCGCGTGCGGACGCGATCGACCTGACGGGGTTCCGCCTTGCCAACGGGCGGCAAATCAACATTGCGCATGCCTGGGACAATGGGCGCGAAGGAGCTTTCCTGCATGCAGTGCACAGCCAGGGTTGCCGCTATTTTGGCGCGTTGTTCGGCCCGGACTACAACGCTGCGCACCGCACACATTTCCATGCCCAGAGCGGCAGCTTCGGCTATTGCCGCCAGGAGCGTGGGCGTTAGAAAAGCTCGAGGCGAAGAGCTTTGCAACAGCGAAGCTGGTCAGAGTCACCTGCGCGAGGACGGCCTTTGGACGACTTGCCGCCCAATAGTGGTTCCATGGGCCAAAACAGGGCGAACGGCATCACAACAGCAAAGCTGGTCAAAATGGAGCGGGCCGATGACTTTCCAACCCGGACGGTTGCCACCGCCCACGTCTCCTAGAACCGGTAGGCCACCGCTTTCATCAGCATGGAGCTGAGATGCATCAGTTTTGGCAGCGGGGACGGCAGATCGACGCCGCCCCGTTGGCGGGCCGCCTTGGCATGACGCACCTCGTCGGCCTGCATCTGCCTGAGGACCACGCGCGAACGCTCATCGTGCGCCGGCAACCGTTCGATGTGCTGGGCCAGATGGGTTTCCACCTGACGTTCGGTTTCCACCACAAAGCCGAGGCTGAACGGGTCGCCGGCGAGCGCCGCAGCCGCGCCAATGGCATAACTGCCCGCATACCACAGCGGGTTGAAGACACTGGGGCGGCTGTCGAGCTGTTGCAGGCGTTCTGCGCACCACGCCAGGTGGTCGGTTTCCTCCGCTGCCGCTTGCAGCAGGTGGGTGCGGTTGTCGGAGTTGCGTGCGAGCGCGGCCTGACCGAAATACAAGGCTTGCGCGCACACTTCACCCGTGTGATTGACCCGCATCAAGCCTGCCGCATGACGACGCTCCGTGTCGTCCATGTCTGCCTCCGCCAGCTTTTCACCCGGTGACGGCCGCGTCGCTTGCGGGTTGCCGGCTACCGCTTCCAGGGCGCGCTCCAAGCCGACGAGTATCCGATCCAGGGGCGATAATGTACGCGTGTTCACAAGGGTTTCCTGGTTGCTGGTGGTGGTCGACGCGCCAGGCCGAAGACCCTTCGGGGGTGGCCCGGGAGCGAGCTGGGCGGACAGCTTGCGCGCATGAAGCCGGTGATCCGGTCGCATTGCCTGCGCGGACGAAAGGCGCAGCTATTGTGCCGGGCGAGGTCCATGAAGCGCGACGCTGCAAGGGTCCGACGCGGCATGCTATCATTGCCAGCCCACAAGCCGGCCGGTCGGCAGGCTTGCGCCGTATGTGACGGCTCCGTTATCATCTCGCGCCTTTGATCCATCGAATACGCGTACCGCCCATCGGCGGCATATCAGGTATCTTGAAATGAAAACCTTCACTGCCAATGCAGACACTGTCAAGCGCGACTGGTTCGTGGTTGACGCTACGGACAAGACGCTCGGTCGCCTGTCGACCGAAATTGCCCGCCGTCTGCGTGGCAAGCACAAGCCGGAATACACACCGCACTGCGACACCGGCGATTATATCGTGGTGATCAACGCGCAGAAGGTACATGTTACCGGTGCCAAGCTTGATGACAAGAAGTACCACCGCTTCACCGGCTACGTCGGCAACCTGAAAACCATGAGTCTGAAGGACCTGTTGGCGACGCATCCGGAGCGGGTGATCGAGATTGCGGTCAAGGGCATGCTGCCGAAAAACTCCCTTGGTCGCGAGATGTATCGCAAGCTCAAGGTCTACGGTGGCGCCGAGCATCCGCATAGTGCGCAGCAGCCGCAGACGCTGGCAATCTGAGGCGCAGTTTCTGCGCGTGAAAGCGGCCAGTGATGGCCGCACTCTTCAACAAGCAATCAGGCAATCTTCATGGCGATTCAGCAAAATTACGGCACTGGCCGTCGCAAGACCTCCGCCGCCCGCGTGTTCCTGCGCAAGGGCAAGGGCGAGATCGTGGTCAACGGCAAGGCGCTGGAGGCGTTCTTCGGCCGCGAGACGTCGTGCATGATCGTGCGCCAGCCGCTCGAGCTGACCGAGAATATCGACAAGTTCGACATCACGGTCACGGTGGCTGGCGGCGGTATCACCGGCCAGGCCGGTGCGATCAGGCTTGGCATCGCCCGTGCCTTGGTCGAGTATGACGAGACGCTGAAGTCACCGCTGCGCAAGGCCGGTTTTGTGACCCGTGATGCGCGTGAGGTCGAGCGCAAGAAGGTCGGTTTGCACAAGGCCCGTCGCGCGACCCAGTTCTCCAAGCGCTGATCTAGTTTTCTTAGCCCCGTAGCCAAGCGGTAAGGCACCTGACTCTGACTCAGGCATCGGTGGTTCGAATCCATCCGGGGCTGCCACATCCATGGTGACTCACGTGGCCATTGGTTGAGACAGTTGAAAAGCCCGCCTATCGGCGGGTTTTTTGTGCGCAGCCGAATTCTGGGCACGCTCGCAGTAGAGTCTGAACGGTATTCGGCTGGTGACTCGTCGTCATGGCGATCGCGCCCTTTGCTACAGCTCCCGCGCGCCTACCAACACCACGTCGGCGGGGCGACGGGCGAACAGGCCGACGGTGACTACGCCGGCAAGCTGATTCAATTCGGCCTCCAGCGCCACCGGATCGCCGATCTGCCAGCCGTGCACGTCGATGATCCAGTTGCCATTGTCGGTCACCACGCCGTCGCGCCACACCGGCTGGCCACCCAGTTTCACGATTTCGCGGGCGACGAGGCTGCGCGCCATGGGAATCACTTCAACAGGCACGGGGAATTTGCCAAGACGTTCCACACGCTTGCTCGAGTCGATGATGCAGACAAACTTGGTCGCCGCTGCCGCAACGATCTTTTCGCGTGTGAGCGCGGCCCCGCCACCCTTGATGAGACGTTTGCCCGGATCGCATTCATCGGCGCCATCGACATACAGCGTCAACGGTCCGACTGCGTTGAGATCAAGCACCGGAATGCCGAGCCGGCGCAGTTGTGCGGAAGACTGCTCGGAGCTGGACACGGCGCCTTCGATCCGGTTCTTCAGTTCCGCCAACGCGGAAATGAAAAAGCCGACCGTCGACCCGGTGCCCACGCCGACGATGGCACCGTCCTCGACGTAGCCAATGGCAGCCTCACCGGCCTGGCGTTTCTCGTTGTCGTTGCTCATGCGTGGATGTCCTGACTGAGATTGGTAGATATGGCGTTCGGCTGCAGCTTCGCTTCCCCGCAGGAGCCCGCTGGTGGGCGACGCTGTTGAGCTTCGTCGATGCACCAAAAATGCAGCGCTCACCAGCGGACTGCAACGCGTGTCTGGCGGGGTTATTCCAGCGCGAGGATATATTCCCAATGCGCCGGTTGCACCGGCATCACCGACAGACGATTGCCCTTGCGCAACAGCAGCATGTCGGCGAGCGCAGCATGTTGCTTGAGCTCGTCCAGACTGATGGTGCGCTTGAGTTTGCGCACAAACTTCACGTCTACCAGCATCCAGCGTGGTTTGCCGCGCGTGCTGTCTGCATCAAAGTATTTGCTTTGCGGATCGAACTGGGTGGGGTCCGGATAAGCATCGGTGGCCACTTCAGCGATGCCGACGATTCCAGGAACCGCGCAGTTGGAATGGTAAAAGAACACGCGATCGCCGGGACGCATGTCATCGCGCATGAAGTTGCGCGCCTGATAGTTACGCACGCCGTCCCACGGCTCCCGGCGCTTGCGCTTCAGATCCTCGATGGAAAATCCTTCGGGTTCTGATTTCACAAGCCAGCAGGCAGCGGCAGCATGGGTCATGCGCTTGCTCCGGGAGGCGGAAAGTTGGCGTGACAGTCGATCAGCTCGTCTTCGGTGGCAATGAAATCGAGGGCGACATCGTATGGGCTGGCGTCGATCTGCGGCAGTTCCTGAAGTGCGTAGGCGATACCCACCAGCAGTGGTTCAGTGGGCCGGGTCTGCGCATTGAGAAACGCGAAGCTGCGATCGTAATAGCCGCCACCGTAGCCCAGACGGTGTCCGCGCCGGTCGAAGCCGAGCAGCGGCACCAGCACGAGTTCCGTCTGCTCTGGCGCCAGCCATGTGGCAGGAGTGACCGGTTCTGGAATGCCGTATCGGTTCGGCTGCACGGCGTCACCGGTTAGCCACGGTGCGAACACCAGATGCCTGTCCGCAGTGACCACTGGCAGCAGGAACTGCTGGCCACGTGCGGCCAGCGGCGGAATCACCAGGTTCAGCGGCAACTCGTCGCGGAAGGCCCAGTAGCCCGCGACGCGTGCATCAGTGAAGTATTCGGGGAGTTGCTCGAGCACGCGTCGCAGGCCTTGCGCTGCGCCCATGCGTGCATGGGGCGAAAGGGCGCGGCGACGCTCGGCCAGTTGTTGGCGAAGTTCACGCCGTTGCGCGCGAGCGTCCACGTCGGCGGATCTCCATGAGGCGAGCGCTGCACACCCTTGGGTGTGCAGCGCGAGAAGGGTGGCGTCACCGCGATGCCGCTGCCCACCGAACGACCTTGATCCAGGAGGATCAGGTGGGAGGGCCACATGGTCTCAAAGGCTTTCCGCACGTGGCGGACATGCACAACAACCGATGTTGAGCCGACCCGGGGTCGTAGTTAGGAACAAGGCAAATGTCACAGTGTGCTGGCGCACATCGCAGAAACGCCAACTTCATTCTAGGTCCTTGCGCGGGAATGTGCCATGCGTCTGCAACGCCCGTTCAGGGTTTGCGCGCGGTATCACCCAGCACGACCTCCAGCTTGTTCCGTAACGCCGCCAATCCGTCGCCGACGCGCTGTTCCTGTCCATCGTGCAACTTGCGCAGCGCCATCAACTCGTGGGTGACGCTGATCGCCGCCAGGACGGCGAGACGTTCGAAACTGGGGGCCTTGGCGTTGGCACGCAGCTCGCGCATCTTGCGGTCCAGGTATACCGATGCATCGAGCAAGCCATCACGCTCCTCCGCCGAGCACGCGATGAGGAATTCCCGGTCGATCAAACGCAAGGAGACGGGATCAACTGCTTTGTCGGCCATGGTCAGGAACTGCTGTCATCGAGAAGTGAAGGGGAGGTGCGCACCGCAAGCATCGATAAATGAGTTCGGCAGTGCGCCTGTGTCGGGCGCTCAAGCATTGCCTTCCAGCGACTTCAAACGCTGAATCATCCCCTCGACCCGGCTGCGTGCCTGTTCGTTGCGCTCAAGCAAACCGGCGCGTTCACCACTGAGCTGTTCCTGGCTTTGGCGCAGGCTGCGATTTTCGTCGGTCAGACGGCGTACGGTGTCCACCAGGCGATCTACCTGTTCACCAAGCGCAGCCAGCTCATGTTGCACCGAATCGGGCGTATTCATGAGCGAAACTATACCAGCACGTTTGGCCGATTCGGCACGTGTGCGCACCAGCGGCCACGGTCAGTGAGTGCATTAAACTTGCGATCATTCTCTCGTGGAGCACGCCATGACGCCAACGCCGAAAAATGATGACGCTGCAGACGCGCCAGTCGAGTATGAGCAAGTCGATGGGCTGGTGCTGCGGTTGCGCCTGGGAACCACCGCGAGCGAGCTGCATGGTTCGCTGTGCGGCTATCTTGCCGGCGGTGGCGCCATGACCGGCAACTCGCTGTTCGCGCAGTTGCAGCTTGACGGTGACGTTGGCGCCCCGTCCAGCGAGGAGCAACTCACTCTTGACCAATTGGTTCTGCAGTGCGCCAGCGAGCTGGCTGACCCCGAAATGGGCTTTGCACCCATGCTGCCTGCAGATGATCGCCCCCTGGACGAACGCGCCGAGGCCACGGCTGAATGGTGTCGCGGCTTTCTGGGAGGCTTTGGTTTGACCGGTGCGTCGACCCATGCGCAGCTCACCGATGAAGCGCAGGAAATGCTGCACGATCTGGGCGCCATCGCCAGTTCCAGTTTTGATTACGGCGATGAGAACGAAGACGAGGATGCACTGATCGAGGTGCAGGAATTCATCCGTGTCGGCGCGATGCTGTTGCACGCGGAATGTTCGCGACCTGACCGATCGACCAGTGGCACCGTGCATTGAGCATTGCGCCTGACGAGTTTGCGCGCCGCCGCCGCCAGTTGATGCAGATGGCGGGCGAGGACGCAGTGTTGCTGGTGGCTGCGGCCCCGGAGCGCATGCGCAACGCCGATGCCGCGTGGCCGTATCGGCAGGATTCGGATTTCCATTATCTGACCGGATTCCCCGAGCCAGACGCAATACTGGCCCTGCTGCCCGCGCGAACACACGGAGAAGTAGTGTTGTTCTGTCGCGAGCGCGACGCTGCGCGTGAGCGCTGGAACGGAGTGTCGCTCGGTACCGAACGCGCGGTCGCGGACCATGGCGTGGACGACGCATTTCCCATCGACGATATCGACGACATCCTGCCGGGCATGATTGAAGGTCGCGCCCGGGTGTATTGCGATTTTGGTCGCGAGCCGGACTTCGATGCACGCTTGCTCGCGTGGATTCGGCGCTTGCGCCAGTTGCGCGGTGGTGGCGTGGTGCCGAAGGAGTTTGTCGCGCTGGGGCACCTGCTGCACGACTTGCGCCTGTACAAGTCCCGCGCGGAACTGAAGCTCATGCGTGAGGCCGCCAGCATCGTCGTGCAAGCACAACTGGCAGCTTGGCAGGTGGCGATAGCCGGGCGTCACGAATACGCGGTCGAGGCCGAATTGCTGCACGTCATCCGCAGTCGCGGCGCAGTTCCATCGTTTGCGCCGATGGTCGCCGCCGGGGTCAACGCCTGCACGATGCATTACCGCGCCAATCGCGGCGTGCTCGGTGCCGGTGACCTGCTGCTGATCGATGCTGGGGCAGAATGGGAGTGCTACGCGTCAGACGTCTGCCGTACGCTTCCGCTGAGCGGGCGCTTCAGCCGGGAGCAGCGTGCGGTGTACGAAGTGGTGCTGGCGGCGCAACTGGCGGCGATTGACGAAGTACGCCCGGGCCGCGCATTCAATGCGGCGCACGCGACCGCAGTGCAAGTGTTGACTACCGGGTTATGTACGCTTGGCCTGCTCAAGGGCGGTGTAGAAGCTGCGGTGGCCGAGGGCAGTTACCGCCGTTTTTTCCCGGCCAAGACCGGGCACTGGCTGGGGCTGGATGTGCACGACGTCGGCGATTATCGCGTGGGCGGCGAATCGCGGATGCTGGAACCGGGCATGGTGTTGACGGTGGAGCCGGGCTTGTATATCGCCGCCGATGACCTGTCGGTAGCCGAGCGCTGGCGCGGAATCGGCGTGCGCATCGAGGATGACGTGGTGGTCACCTCGGACGGCAACGAAGTCCTCAGTGCCGCGCTGCCGAAAGATCCCGAGGCGATCGAGGCGCTGCTCGCCAAGCGTTGACGGCGTTTCGCAGTTTAGTACTAGCTCGGTTCGTCAGGCAGCTCGCTGTCCTCGCGCTGGCGGTAGGCAGCGTCGGTCGCGTGCACCTCGTACCACATGGCGTTGAGGATGGCGAAAGCACACGCCAGGCCCAGTCCGAGTATCCATGCGAAATACCACATAAGAACAAACCTCCAGCGCGAATGGTTGTTGTGGGAGCGGCTGCAGCCGCGATGCGGTGGCTTTGCGTGCACCCGTCAATAGCCGCCGGTCCCCTTGCGCACCTGATCCAGGGTGACCCGCCCGCGCATTACCCGATACACCCAACTGGTGTACGCCATGACGATCGGCAGCAACACGACGGTGGCAATCAGCATCAGCCACAACGTGCCGCGACTGGACGAGGCGTCCCACACTGTCAAGCTTGAATGCGGGTCGCGACTGGAGGGGAGCAGAAACGGGAACAGGGCAAAACCGGCTGAGGCAATCGTGCCTCCCACCATCAGGCTGCTGGCAATGAAGCCGGTCACGTTGCGTCGGCCAACCAGCGCCTGTACGCCGACTGCGGCGATCAGCGCCGCCAAGGGCGCGGTCCAGAACCACGGATACTGCATGTAGCTGGCGAACCAGCTTCCGCCGATCGCGACTTGCTTGAGCAATGGGTTCGACGCGCCCTCGGTGAGTGCCGGGCCAGCTATGGCGTAGCCGGCAAGACCATACGCGAGCCAGATACCGGCCAGCACGTACAGCACCGCGAAAATCAATGTCATCCAGCGCGCGATGCGCACCGCGCGATCGGCAATCACGTGATCCGCTTTCAGCGCGGCCCAGCATGCACCGTGCGCCAGCAGCATGGCCACGGCCACCAGCCCGCATAGCAGTGCAAACGGATGCAGCAAGTCGATGAACCCGCCATGCCAGGTCATGCGCAGATCGTCGTCGAACTGGAACGGCAGGCCAAGGAACAAATTGCCGAAGGCGATGCCGGATACCAGCATCACCACCAGCCCGGAGGCGACCAGCACCCAATCCCACAGCGAAGCCCACCGCGAGTCGTGGATCTTGTCGCGAAACTTGAAGCCGACCGGACGCAAGATCAACGCCAGCAGCACCAGTGCGATGGCCATGTACATCCCGGAAAACGACACTGCGTACAACATCGGCCATGCGGCAAACGTCGCGCCACCGGCCACGATGAACCAGACCTGGTTGCCTTCCCATGTGGGCTCGATGCCTTGCAGCAGCACCTTGCGTTCCTCGTTGTCGTGGCCCAATACCTTCAGCAGTGCCGCCACGCCGAAATCGAAGCCATCCATGATCGCGAAGCCGATCAGCAGGATACCCAGCAGCGCCCACCAGATCACCCGCAGCGTGGCGTAATCAAACATGGCCTGCTCCTTGCGGCCAGATGCCCAGTCCGTCCGGCCCCTTGCGGGTGAATTTCAGCATCAACACGACATCGACAATGGCCAGGACCGTGTAGAAAAATACAAAGCCGCCAAGCGAGGTCAGTACCTGGCCGGCGCTGACCGACGACACCCCGAGCGCGGTCGGCAACACACCGTCGATGGCCCATGGTTGACGTCCGTATTCGGCCACGATCCAACCAAGTTCGATCGCCAGCCACGGCAACGGCAGGCTCCACAGCGCAAGCCGCAAGTACCAGCGCTGACTGTCCAGCGTACGTTTGCTGGCCTTCCAGAACGAGAACGCGAACAGCGCGATGAAATAGAAGCCGCAAGCCACCATAATGCGGAACGACCAGAACAACACTGGCACGTTCGGGATCGTACTGTCCGCCGCCTGCTGAATGTTTTCAGGTGTCGCCTGGCGTGGATCGTCGACGAACTTCTTCAGCAGCAACGCATAACCCAGATCCTTGTCATGCTCTGCCAAGGCGGCCTTGGCCGGCGCGTTGTCCTTGTCGTGACGCAGCACCAGCATGGCGTCGTAGGCTTGAATCCCATTGCTGATGCGGCCCTTGGCAACATCCACCAGTTCGGCAATACCCGGCATGGTCTTGTCGAACGAACGCGTGCCGATCAAGCCCATGACCCACGGGATCTGCAGCGCGTAATCGGTGGTGCGCCGCTCCACGTTCGGCATGCCGAGCACGGTGAACGCTGCCGGCGCCGGCTCGGTGTGCCACATCGCCTCGATCGCTGCCAGCTTCATTTGCTGGTTCAGCGACACGGTGTACCCGGACGCATCGCCGAGCACCACCACCGATAGCGCCGCCGCCAGTCCGAAGCTGGCCGCCACCGTCATCGAGCGTTTGGCAAAATCCACGTTGCGGCCGCGCAACAGATACCAGGCGCTGATTGAAAGTACGAACATCGCGCCCAGCACGTAACCGGCGCTCACCGTGTGCACGAATTTTTCCTGCGCGACCGGGTTGAAGAACACCTCGGAAAATGACGTCACTTCCATGCGCATCGTTTGCGGGTTGAACGCCGCGCCAACCGGATACTGCATCCACGCGTTGGCAATCAGGATCCACAACGCCGACAGGCTGGTTGCCAGCGCCAGGAACCAGGTCACCAGCAGATGCTTGACCCGCGAGATCCGGTCCCAACCCATGAAGAACACGCCAATCAGCGTGGCTTCCAGAAAGAACGCCATCAAGCCTTCGATCGCCAGCGGCGCGCCAAAGATGTCGCCGACGTAATGCGAGTAGTACGCCCAGTTCATGCCGAACTGGAACTCCATCGTCACCCCGGTGGCCACGCCCATCGCGAAGTTGATGCCGAACAGTACGCCCCAGAACTGCACCATGCGTTTCCACACTTCGCGCCCGGTCATCACGTAGACGCTCTCCATGACGGCCAGCATCCACACCAGCCCCAGCGTCAGTGGTACAAACAGGAAGTGATACAACGCGGTCAGCGCGAACTGCAGGCGCGACAGCGTGACAACATCGGCGTCGATGAAGATCATGGGCGGGCTTCTGGCAGTGTGGCGGGCGTTGGTGCGAACAAGCGCGACAGCGCATCTGCGCTGACATCCGGCTTTGACTGCGGCGCAAACAGCAGCCACCAAAACAGCAGCAGCAGCGTGATTTTCAGCGCGATGACGGCAAACAAATCAAGCGTCAAACGGCGCAATGGCCGTGACGGCCTGGTGGTCACGGAGCTGGATAGCGCAGAATGGATCATGCGGCGAATCCGTGCTGAGACTGCCCCAGCATACGCCCGCATGAGGTGAGCGAGCCTGGGGTGATCTTGTGTGGGTGCGCTCACAGGGACGCCGAGCGGTCAGATCAAGGCAAACGCATCGCGCGTCAGGTTCTCCGGGTCGCCTTCGGTGCAAACCACATTATCCTCGATGCGGATGCCGCCGAATTGCTTGAAGTGCTCAATGCGCACCCAGTCGAGGTCGCTGGCGAAAGGTTTGTCGCGCAAGTTGGCCAGCAGCATGTCGATGAAATACAGGCCCGGCTCGATGGTCACCACCATGCCCGGTTGCAACACGCGCGTCATGCGCAGATGCGGGTGTCCGGCGGGCGGCTCGATGCGGCCGCCGCGTTCGCTCTGCTGCAACCCGGCCACGTCATGCACTTCGGCACCGATCATGTGCCCCAGCCCGTGCGGGAAAAACGTGCTGCTGATGCCACATTCGACGGCGCTCTCCGCGCTCATGCGAAAGAAGCCCTGTTCACGCAAGATTTCGGCGAGGACATGGTGGGCATGCACGTGCAGCTCGGCATAGCTTTGGCCGACACGCACCTTGGCAACGAAGCCTTGCTGCGCCGTGTTGACGCGGTCGATCAGGGCCTGGAATTCCCACGCGTCCGGGGCGGCATGGGTGCGCGTGATATCGCTGCCGTAGCCGGCGACACTGGCACCGGCATCAATCAACAACGAGCGGCTGCGCTCCGGCGGCGTGCGGTCAAATACCTGGTAGTGCAAAACCGCCGCGTGGGTGTTGATGCCCACGATGCTGGCATAGGGCAGTTCCGCGTCGATCTGGCGTGCGGCGGTGAGATACGCCATGTGCGTATCGAACTCGCTTGCACCGGCACGAAACGCCTGTTCGGCCGCGCGGTGCGCGCGCACCCCGATGCCGTTGGCGGCGCGCAGCAGTGCCAGCTCGTACGGAGTCTTGTGGCTTCGCTGCCAGTGCAGACTGTCGAGCAGAGCGGGCAGCCCGTCATCGGCCGCGAAGCCCAGTTTGGCGGAGTCCGGGACGATCACCGCGCGTTTGCCCGTGGGTAGTTGGGGCAGTGCTTCAGCCGTGCTGTGCACGGTGACGATATCGAACTGGTTGACCCAGTATCCGCTCGGCGCCTGTGGCACGACGTGCCAGTAGTCGTGCGGCTGCACAAAGATCAGCCTGGGTTTGCTGCCTGGTGTGTACACCACCCAGCTACCCGGCGCGTTGGTCAGTGGCAACCAGTGGCGAAAGTGCGGGTTGACGATGAACGGATAGTCCTGATCGTCGAGGAACTTCGTTGGCGGCGAGCCTGCGCCGATCAGCAGATGGTTGTAGCCGGTGCGCGCCAAAACCTTGTCTGCGCGCTCACGCAGCGTCGCCAGGTGAACGGTATAGAGCGCAGCAAGCGAGTCCGACATGGTGCCTCCTCAGGTAACAATGGATGCGAAGGATGACATCCCGCCCGCCGGACACCGCGCTTCCGGCACGCAGTCAACAGCATAACGACATTGCGCGTGAGACCGCGCCGATGCGGCCACCCCGACCGGGATTACGGGGTAGCCAGCCAGTGCTCAAGTTGTACAGCGTCGTCCCCGTTGATTGCCACAATGCGATAGCCGGCCCAGACTTGGCCACTGGCAGCCGATTCGTGCCACTGCTCCTGGATACCCAGTTCGATCATGGGAGTCGGGCCGGCCGGTGTCTGACGGGTTGCCGGCAGCGCCACGCTCACCTGGTACAACGCCTGACTGCGAGGTTCGCGCGGGCCGATCAGCAACATGCCGCTGCTGGACAAATTGCCGAGCTGCCCCATGGCTTGACCGCTGATGACATCGGTCACCATCGCCGCGATCCGGGCACGTTTGCGCTCGGCGCGACGCTGGTTGCCGGAGGAATCACTCGGGTTCATGACTTGGACTCCGCGCTGGCAGATGCTCGTGGTGAGTCTTGCCGCAGCACTCCGGTCAGGCCGCGCCACGCGCGATCGAGCAAGCTGTCGGCCGCCGGTTTCACCTCGTGCACACGACCATTGGCGATCTCGTGCGCGAGCTGGGCCAGAGTGATCTCATCGGTACGCTGGCCGCGGCGCGTCACCAGCAGACAACGCCCGGACATCGGTGAGTACCACGCCAGCTTGCGCCGCTCGACGTTCCCGGAAGCTCCATCAAAATCGAACCAGGTGCCGAACGGCACCTGGCGCAGATGGCGTTCGACGAGTGTTTCGCGAGGGCCGGCCGGCTCCGGATGCACCGATGGCGTTGACGCCGCCGCGATTGTCGTCAGCGCCGCCGCTGCTGGCGCCACTGGCACCGTTATCAAACCTGGTGTTGCCGGCGTCTCTGCAGCAGACGGGGACGTTGGCGCCGGCGCGGATACCGGAGCAGTCGGCTGGTCGCTCTGGATATCACCCAGTCGTCGCCGCTGTTTGAGCCGCACCGCCAGATCGGTGGTGCTGAGCTGGTCGGCCCCCGCACCAGTCGATGGTGTGCCCAACAGGCGTTGAGCCACCTGGAGCGCTTCGTCCTCGTGCATGCCGATCTGTTGCAGACCGGTTTCCACGTCATGTTGCAACTTCTGTTGATCGGCCGTAGGCAGGAGACCGAGCAATTGGTCGGTAATCATCAGCCGCGCTCGGAAGGCGTCGCTGTCTTCGCCATGGCGTAGCAAGGTGAGAGCCAACACGTCGGACCAGGCGCGTTCCAGCAGTGCACGCAACAACCCGCGCGGTGGCGACTGCGCAAAACGCTCGGACATCATTTCGGCGGCGCGGAAGCGGGCGGCATCCAGACGATCCCGGCCCTTGGCGGCTTCGACGTGTCGGCGTTCGGCGGCCGTCGCCTTGCGCCCGAGCAAGGCAAGGTGGTGCTCGATATCGGCAAGCAACACCGTGTACAACGCGCTGCTGGGCGGCTCTTCGCTGGCGCGGGTCACCAATTGCTCGAGCTTGCCAGCAAGCTGACGGCTGGTCTCGTCGTCGCTGCCATCGAGCCAGTCGTTGGCGGCGGCAGTGACTGTCTCCAGCAGGCGCCGGGCCGGGTGCTCACGCTGTTCGAAGAACTCGCGATCGGCGACGGCCATGCGCAACACCGGCAGTTGCAGGTTCCCGAGCAGCGCGTTGGCGCTGCCACCTTGCTGCAACCGCTTGCTCAACTGCTCGAACAGCATCGCCACAAGTTCCACCGTGTCGCGCTGTTCGCCGCTCAATTCCGTACGGGGTGCGTCAGGAGCCTTGCCGGCGTTGAGTTGGGTCAGCAATTCCTCCTGCAGGAGCGCAGCACTGCGCAGTTCGCGGCTGGCCTGCTCGGTGACTTGATGCAGATGCTGCTGTAGCGCACCGAGCGCCGTTTGCAGTTCCTCCTTGCTGGCCGCACGTTCGGTACCACCAGAAGCTGGGCCGGCGCCGGCTGCCCCACGATGCTGCGCCAACAAATTTCGCAGCGACTCCAGTATTTCAATAGGCGCGCTCGGCGCGCTCGCCGCGCGCGGTGTAGCCACGAACTGTTGATCTTCCGGGTCAGCCGCCGCCGGCACCGGCGCGGAGACCGTCCCCTGTGGCCGGTCCGGGACGTGGCGCGGCAGCGACACGCTGCGCAACTGTGGCAGGATGCCGTCCCTGCGCAATTGCGCATTGACAGCCTCATACAGCGGCGTGATCGTCTGCACAACGTAGCGATCGAACGTACGCAGCAACTGGAGTTGCTGCTCCAACGAAAGACCCAACGGTTGGCTTGCGGTGTGGAAAGCCTGTACCAGTGCACGCGGGCCCAGCGGGAGCGCTTCGCCCTCCAGCGGCGGTATGCCAACGAGTACGGCCGTGCGATAGCCCAATTCGTGCAGCACGTTACCGTGGCGCCCCTCATTGCGGCTGCCCAGTCGCTCGAGCGCCGTGTCCAGCTCCTGCTCGGCGGGATCCACCAGCTCAAGCGTGTGCCAGGTGTCACCGGTATCGTCTGCAGTGGTGACGGCGGCGTCGATCTGCTCGAAATTTTGCACAATCACGTCGAGGAACCGAGCTTCAAGTGCCGGCTGATCCAGCAGCATGTGTTCGCGCACAGTGAGAAGCTGTTGCTGGTCGCCGAAATTGTTGGAATGGTCGGCCGACGCAAACAACTCCGTGTCGAATTGCCGGAGGCACGTGCGCAGCGACTCGTGCAGATAATCGATGCACAGCCTGAGCACTGTGTCGAGCAGATTCTGTGCACGCGCTGGCCAGCGTTGGCTCAACTGGTATCTGCCGGCGCTACTTGCTGGCGAACGGTGCCGATCTTGTCCGACAGCCATGAGTTACGCTCACTCGTTTCCGGGAACCCGAGTTTAAGCTGGATAGGCCGAGGGTGCCATCCATGCGCGCTCACCCCTACGCCATGAAACTGCTAATCACGTCGTTGAGGAAACGCTGGCCAAGCGCGGTGGTATGCAAACGTGGCTCGTCCTGGCGCAACCAGCCTCGCTGGTAGCCGTTGGCGAGTGCATCGGCGATGCATGTTGGGTCCAGACCGGTACGCTGGGCAAATTCAGCTGATGGCACGCCGTCAACCAGCCGCAGCGCGTTGAGCATGTACTCGAACGGCAATTCCGCGGTGCTGACCACGGTGTCGCCGCCAACCCGCCCGGCGCCGCGCGCCTTGGCCATGTAGCTGCGGGGGTTGCGGTCTTTCCAGCGCCGATGGATCTGACCACTGTTGGCGTCACTGATCTTGCCGTGGGCGCCGGCGCCAATGCCCAGATAATCACCGAAGCGCCAATAATTGAGGTTGTGGCGACAGCGCTGACCCGCCTTGGCGTACGCCGATATTTCGTATTGCGCATAACCGGCAGCCCCAAGCTGCGCCTGACACGACTCCTGTATTTCCCAGGCGTCGTCATCGTTGGGCAAAGGTGGTGGGTTGGCCGCAAACACGGTGTTCGGTTCCAGCGTCAATTGATAGTGCGAAATGTGCGCCGGTGCGAGCGCGATGGCACGTTGTACGTCGTTCAACGCGCCTTCCAGCGTCTGCCGGGGCAGGGCGTACATCAGATCCAGGTTGATATTCGTGTAGCCGGCATCTTGCGCCAGCTTCACGGCCGTTTCGGCTTCCGCAGCGCTGTGGATGCGCCCCAGTCGACGCAACTTGTCATCATCAAAACTTTGCACGCCGAACGAGATGCGGTTGACTCCGGCCGTCAGATAGCCATCAAACCGACCATGTTCGACGGTGCCCGGGTTCGTCTCCAGGGTGACCTCGGCGTCGCTGGCCAACGGCAGGCGCTCGCGGACGCCATCGAGGACGCGCTCTATCAACTCCGGCGCAAACAAACTCGGCGTGCCGCCGCCAAAGAAGATGCTTGTGATCGGCCGCGTGCCCAGTGCTTGCACAAAATCCGCTCGATCGCCGTCCAGGTCGGCAAGGAGGTCGTCGACGTATTCGAGGTAGCGTGGCGGCGTGTTGCCCAGCCCGTGCGAATTGAAGTCGCAGTACGGACACTTCTTGACGCACCACGGCATGTGGATGTACAGCGACAGCGGTGGGGCGATCAAACCCATGGCGAGCACGCCGCAAGTCGCACCTGTAGTTGTGCCAGTGCCTGGCCGCGATGGCTGAGTTGGTTTTTCAGGGCCGGCTCGAGCTCGGCGGAGCTGACGCTTTGGCCATCGGGCACGAACAGCGGGTCGTAACCGAAGCCCTTGAGCCCATGCAGTTCGCGCGATACACGGCCGTGCCAGCGCGCTTCGACAATGAGCGGCGTCGGGTCATCGGCATGGCGCAGCAACGCCAGCACGCAGATGAAAAACGCACCGCGTTGCGCATCAGCAACGTGGGCCAGTTCGTGCAGCAGTTTCGCATTGTTCGCGGCGTTGTCGCCGTGCCTGCCGGCGTAACGTGCCGAATACAATCCCGGCGCGCCGTTGAGCGCGTCGACACACAGGCCGGAGTCGTCCGCCAGCGCGGGGAGGCCGCTGGCGCGCGCGGCATGGCGCGCCTTGAGCAGCGCGTTCTCGACAAATGTGCAGCCGGTCTCCGCTGCCGCGTCGATGCCCAGACTGCCTTGGGCAACGATCTCCAGCTCACTGCCGGCCAGCAGCGCGTTGAATTCGGCGAGCTTGCCCGGGTTGTCACTGGCCAGCACGATGCGTTGCATGGATTCACTCCGCGCCATGGACGGGCAAGCGTCTGCAGGGCACACGACCCAGGTCCGGTGCTGCCCGCTGCTCACGGAAGCCTGCTGAGCGGAGCAACAGTCGGCCGACAGTGCCCGGCCTGCGCGCCGCCGGTTTCATCCTGCCAGCGCAGCGCGCTGCGCCGTGACCAGTTCGCCAATGCCCTTTTCCGCGAGCGCCAGCAGGGTGTCCAGTTCGCCGCGACGAAACGCGTGGCCTTCGGCGGTGCCTTGAATCTCGATGAAGCCACCGCCGTCGTTCATCACCACGTTCATGTCCGTGTCGCAATTGGAGTCTTCGGCGTAATCGAGGTCAAGCACCGGCGTCCCGCGGTAGATGCCCACCGAGATGGCGGCCACCGCGCCGACGATCGGGTTGCGCTTGAGATTTTCACGTTGCATCAGTACCGCGACGGCATCGACCAGTGCGACGTACGCGCCGGTGATCGCGGCGGTGCGCGTGCCGCCGTCAGCCTGCAGCACGTCACAGTCCAGGGTGATAACCCGTTCGCCCAAAGCCTGGCGGTTGACGCACGCGCGCAGACTGCGTCCGATCAAGCGCTGGATTTCCATGGTGCGTCCACCCTGACCGCCGCGCGCCGCTTCACGCTGCATGCGGGTGTTCGTCGAGCGCGGCAGCATGCCGTATTCGGCGGTGATCCAGCCTTCACCCTTGCCGCGCAACCACGCCGGGGTACGCTCCTCGATGCTGGCGGTACACAGCACGCGCGTGTCACCGAAACTTGCCAGCACCGAACCTTCGGCGTGGCGGGTGTAATGGCGTTCAAGGGTTACCGCGCGCAGCTGATCGCTGGCACGGCCACTGGGGCGGGCGATGGAATTCATGGAATGGCCGGATTCGGCAGGACGAAGGCGGAGAGTTTACCATTGCGGTCTTTGCAACTGTCCGGACGCCGCACGATGATCTTCAGCATGACCGCTTACGCAAGCGCCGAGGCAACGGGCCCGGCGGGCACACTCGTGTGCGAACTGCGCTCGGTCAATCATCGCTACCTGGAGATCAGTCCGCGCCTGCCCGAGGAGTTGCGCGGCTTCGAAGCATTGTTGCGTGAGCGCATCGAGGCCGTGTTGTCGCGTGGGAAAGTCGACGTGACAGTACGCCGCGTTGGGGCCCGGAGCGACGCGTTGCAGGTGGATGACGTGTTGCTGACGCGCCTGGCTGAGCTCAACGTGGGTCTTGCTGGGCGTTTTCCGGCGTTGCGGGTGGAACTCACTGAACTGCTGCGCTTCCCCGGGGTGTTGCAGCAAGCGGAGGTGGACCCGCAGGTACAAAAGGCCGTCTTGCGCGATGTTCTGGATCGCGCGCTGGTTGCGCTGGCGGAAATGCGCTCGCGTGAGGGCGAGAAGCTGGCCGACGTCCTGCGCGACAAACTGGACAGCATCGAGCACGTGGTGGCCAACGTGCGCGATTGGGTGCCGCAGATTCGCGCCGCGCTGCGCGCCAAGCTGGAAGCCAGGCTGGCGGACCTGAAACAAGGCGCGGACGCGGATCGACTGGAACAGGAGTTGTTGCTGCAGGTCACCCGCGCCGACGTGGAAGAGGAACTCGACCGGCTCACGGCACACATCGGCGAAACACGCCGCGTGTTGTCGCTGCAGGAGCCAGTCGGGCGCCGCCTGGACTTCCTGATGCAGGAGTTCAATCGTGAGGCGAACACGTTGGGTTCCAAGTCGGTCGACGCCCGCAGCACGAACGCCGCGATCGAGCTGAAAGTTCTGGTCGAGCAGATGCGCGAACAGGTGCAGAACATCGAGTGAGTACGGTTATGCCAACCGCTGCACCGCCTGCAGGCACGCTGTTCGTGGTGGCCGCGCCGTCGGGCGCCGGCAAGTCCAGTCTGGTCGCGGCGCTGCTCCAGCGTGAGCCTGGAATCGCGCTATCGGTGTCACACACCACCCGGCCGCCGCGAGCGCACGAGGTGCATGGCCAGCATTACTACTTTGTGCAACGCGAAGAGTTTGAGCGTGGCATCGCCGCCGGAATTTTTCTCGAGCAGGCAGAGGTACACGGCAATTTGTACGGCACCTCGCGCGCAAACGTGCAGGCATTGCTGGCGCAAGGTCGCGACGTGCTACTGGAGATCGACTGGCAGGGTGCCGAGCAGATTCGGCGCAGTGAAGGCGCTTGCGTCAGCGTGTTCATCCTGCCGCCGTCGCGCGCTGAACTCGAGCGCCGGCTGCGTGGCCGCGCCTCGGACAGCGAAGAGGTCATCGAGCGGCGCCTGCACAACTCGCGCGGCGAGATTGCCCATGCCTGCGAGTTTGACTACATCCTGGTCAATGACGTGTTCGCCAGTGCGCTGGACGACTTGCAGGCCATCGTGCGCGCGGTGCGGCAACGGAGCTCCGTGCAGTGGCGGCGGCACGAAGCGTTGATCGCCGAATTGCTGGCCGCTGACGAGTGAGCACCTGCGCCCATGGACTGCGCATGCGTGGCCTTGCCCGCGCGCTTGGGTTACCTTGCACACATCCTGTTTTCAGCCCGAGCGCATGACTGAGTCTGTTTCCACGGCACCAGACGACAATAACCTGATACGCATTCGCGGGCTCACCACGGTGCTCGGCGGGCGAGCCGTGTTTGATGGTCTGGACATGGATATCCCGCGCGGTCGCATCACCGCGATCATGGGTGCCAGCGGCACCGGCAAGACGACGCTGCTCAAGCACATCACCGGTCAGATGCGGGCCGATGCCGGAAAGATTTTGCTTGATGGTGACGACGTTGCCCGGCTACCGCGCGAGCAGTTGTACAAGCTGCGCGAGGGCATTGGTTACCTGTTTCAGAATTCGGCGTTGTTGACCGATTACGACGTGTTCGAAAACGTGGCCTTCCCGCTGCGCCGACACACGCGTTTGCCCGAGGTGCTGATCCGCAATGTCGTGCTGATGAAGTTGCAGGCGGTAGGGCTGCGCGGTGCCGCGCGCCTGATGCCCAGTGAGCTGTCCGGCGGCATGGCGCGGCGCGTCGCGCTGGCGCGTGCAATCGTGTTCGACCCGATGTTGATTCTTTACGATGAACCGTTCGTCGGCCTGGATCCGGTGGCGTTGAACCAGATCCTGTTGCTGATTCGCACGCTCAATCGCACGTTGGGCATTACCAGCGTACTCGTGGCACACGAGTTGTCGGCGGTGCGCGAGATTGCCGATCACGTGCAGTTGCTGGCCAACGGCAAGGTGGTGGCGCAGGGCGATCCGAAAACGATTGCCGACGATGGCTCACCCTGGACGCGGCAATTCTTCGGTGGCGAAGCGGACGGTCCTGTTCCATTCCAGTATCCGGCGACAAGCTTTGCCACCGAGCTCGGTTTTGCCGGAGCCAAGGCATGAGCGCGCGGCGGCCCGGCAACGCCAACGCGGTGGTGCAGGCGCTGGCGCAGATCGGCGCGTGCGGTTTGTTCTTGTTGACCTTGCTGGCCGCGGTGCCACGCAGTCTGCAGTATTTTCGCGAAACGTCGCGCCAGTTGTGGTTTGTGGGCGCGATGAGCCTGACCATCATCATGGTCTGCGGCTTGTTTGTCGGCATGGTGTTGATGCTGCAGCTCTATCACGTGCTGTCGATTTTCGGCGGCACGTCAGCCAGCGGCATGGTGGTGGCGTTGGCGGTGTTTCGCGAGCTGGGACCGGTGGTCACGGCGCTGCTGTTTGCCGGCCGTGCGGGCACGTCGATCACGGCCGAGATCGGTTTGATGCGCGCCACCGACCAGATCGCCGCGATGGAAATGATGGCGGTTGATCCGATTGCCTACGTCGCCACACCGCGCTTTCTGGCCGGGGTGGTGGCGATGCCGCTGCTGTGTTGCGTGTTCTGCGCCATGGCGATATTTGGCGGGCACCTGGTGGGTGTTACCTGGCTCGGTATCGACAACGGCACGTTCTGGTCGAACATGACCGCCCAGGTGGATCTGCGCACGGACATCATCAATGGCGTGCTGTTGAAGAGCCTGGCGTTCGGTGCCGTGGTGACGTTGATTGCGGTGTATCAAGGCTTTGCCACCGCCGCGACCAGCGAGGGCGTGGCGCGTGCGACGACGCGTACTGTGGTCGCCTCGTCCATCGCCATCCTGGCGCTGGATTTCGTGCTTACCGCGTTCTTGATGTGACTGCGTCCTTATGCGCGTCGCGCCCAGTGTCATGACTGCTTTTCTGAACCAATCGCCTATCTTGAGGATCGTGCCGTGAGCCAACCCCGCAGTTCCTACGCCATTGGCACCGGCCTGTTCATCGTGCTTGGTTTTGCCGCGCTGGCGTACCTGGCGACACAGACCACGTCGGTGGCCAATGTGCATCAGGGCGCCAGTTATACGGTTGACGCGAAGTTCGCCAATATCGGCCAGCTCAAGGAGCGCGCGCCGGTGAAAATTGCGGGTGTGCGCGTCGGCCAGGTGCAGTCCATCACGCTGCTGCCGGGACAGGAGGTGGCCGACGTGAAGCTTTCCATCGACCGGCAATACGACAAGATTCCGCAGGATTCCGTGGCCACCATCTTCACCAGCGGATTGCTCGGTGACCAGTATGTCGGTATTGAGTACGGCACTGCCAAGCAGACAGTCGCCGCGGGGGGCACGTTGGGGTTTACCAAACCGGCACAGCAGTTGGAAGAGATGCTCGGCAAGTTCTTCGGCGCTGGTGGCGTTCCCGACAATCTCGGTGGCACCTACACGGTCACCGCGCGTTTCACCAACGTCGGTTCACTTTCTGCCGGTGCCCCGGTGAAGATGGCCGGTGTGCCCATTGGCATGGTGCAGGCGGTGAATGCCGATCCGCTCAAACTTGACGCGGATGTCACGCTGGCGATCGACAAGCGCTACAACCAGATACCGGACGATTCCGCCGCTGCCGTGTTCACCAGCGGTTTGATCGGCACCCAGTATGTTGCGATTCAACCGGGCGGCTCGCCGGATGCGCTCAAGCAGGGTGACGAGATGATTCTCACCCAGTCTGCGATGCAACTGGAGGATTTGATTGGCAAGTTCCTGGTTAGTGGTTCACCGGCAGACAAGCAGGCTGCCGGGAGTGTTCCAGCGCCCGCTTCATCCGCCGGCAAGCATTGAGCCGGCACCATCAGCTTCGAGGAGCGTCCATGTTTCGCCAATTCGTTCTAGCCACCACAGTTGCATTTGCCGCGTTCCTGAGCAGCCCAGTGCTGGCGCAGAGTGCACCTCCGCCTGGCGCCACGACGGCCCCGCAAACTCCGGTCGAGGTTGTGCAGGTCATCGTCGACCAACTTGGCAACGCCATCGACGGTCATCGCGAGGAGTTGAAGCAGGATCAGGAAAAGCTCATCAAGGTCATTGATGGCGTGTTCCTGCCCCATTTTGATATCGACTACGCGTCGATCCTGGTACTTGGCCAGCATGCGCGGGATACCCCACCGGCTGAGCGCGAACGCTTTGCCAAGGCGTTTTACAATTCGATCACGCATCGCTATGCGGAAGGCCTGCTCAATTACACCCGAGGCAGCGTGAAGGTGTTGCCATTCAAGGGTGATCTCAACGACAAGCGCACCGTCGTGCGTACGCGAGTGGTTCTGGATGACGGCAAGCTGGTATCGGTTGACTACGCATTTCGCAAAAGTCGCAACGGTGACTGGAAGGCCTACGATGTCATCATCGAAGGCATCTCCTACATCAGCAATTATCGCAACCAGGTGGATGCAGAGATTCGCAAAGTGGGTATCGACAAGTTGATCAGCAACCTCGAGACGCAAGGCGCGAAGGCGCTTACGGTCATGGACGCGGACGGCCAGCCGAGCAAGTGAATACGCGCTCCACACCAGCGACTTTTCAGCTTGCGCAAGACACGCCCGACACTTTGACGCTGCGCGGCGTGTTGAGTTTCGCCACCGCAGCCCAAGCGTTGCAGGCGCTGCAGGCCGCATTGGCGAAGGCAGCGGTAACGGTGCTTGACCTGTCCGGCGTCACGCATGGCGACAGTGCCGGGTTATCCTCCCTGTTGGCGGTGATGGCTGAGGCGTCGGCGCGTGGGCGTCCGGTCACGCTGGTGCACTTGCCCGAGGGCATGCAGACGCTGGCCGGGGTGTGCGGAGTGGATCGCATGTTGGCCGAGTGATCCGGTTCCTCGGCGTGATGCCACGCCCTGGAAAAAAAGGAGCCGTACGGCTCCTTTTTTTTGCGCCCAGCGGACTCTCAATGCTGTGGTGGGCTCTGCGGAGCCTGCGTTTTCTCCCACGTGTGTTGTTGATCCAGCAGTTCTTCCGGGTCAAAGCTCTTGTCGTCCAGCCCCTGCATCTCCTCGATGACGGAGGCCGGGGGATTGCCATCGTAAATCTGGTACAGACGTTGCTGGCGGTACGCGTCACGCATGAACACGTATGGGTCGTAAGCTGATTGCAGGAAACTTTCCGCGTCGATCCCGCGGGAACGCAGCGTGACAAGGTATAGCGCCTGGGGCGCGTACTGCAGGCCGCGCAAACGATGGTTGCTGGCGTAGATGCTCAACGGGTCAAAAAAGTAACTGTCCACCGGCAAGCGCCAGACGTCACGCACCGTGTTCGGGCCGAACAATGGCAGTACCACATAGTCACCTTCAGGTACGCCCCAGCGCGCGAGCGTGATGCCGAAATCGTTGTCCTCCAGCGGCAAGCCCAACTGGCTGGCCGGATCAAAGAAACCGCCGATGCCGAGTGTGAGATTTATCAGGAACCGACCGGTGTTTTCCAGCGCGTGTCGTGGCCGCGCCTGTAACAGGTCATTGGCAACAGTCACCGGCATCCGGATGTTGGTGAAAAAATCGCTGAATGAGCGCCGTACAGGCGCGTTGGTCACCCTGCG
The DNA here is from genome assembly GCA_039926605.1 of Rhodanobacter sp. Taxonomy (GTDB): domain Bacteria; phylum Pseudomonadota; class Gammaproteobacteria; order Xanthomonadales; family Rhodanobacteraceae; genus Rhodanobacter. Next base: position 27,576 of record JBDSWR010000038.1, read on the forward strand.
GTAGCCCAATGCGACTGGACGCACCACGGCCTTGTCCACACTGTCATTGAACTGGTACGCCACGCGGTTGTATTTCTCCAGCGGGTCATCCGTGCGTGGCTTGGCAATAGCGCAGCCCGCCAACAGCAATACTGCAGCTAGCGTTGACCAGTGACGCAGGGTCACGTGACGGGACGAAAAAGGCATGATGAGAGAGATTCGCGAAAATAACGTCACAGGAGTGTACTGATTCACATGCTTCGATGCGCTGGGCCACCACCCGGTTCCGAGCTGCCTTGAAGCAGCCCATCATCATACGCGAGTGTGCATTGCCAGCAAAGCACCTGCGCTCTACACTGACTGACCATATAAGTCATTATTCTTTGAGGATTTCGCATGGCCCGCATTACCGTGGAAGACTGCCTGGAGGTGGTCAACAACCGCTTCGAGCTGGTGCTGATGGCGACCAAGCGCGCGCGTCAGCTTGAGAAGGGTGCCGAACCGGCAGTCAACCCGGGGCATGACAAGCCGACCGTGATCGCGCTGCGTGAGATTGCCGAGCGGCGAATTGATCAAACCATGATCGATCAAATCGACAAGGCGGAACGCGAGCGTGCCGAGCGCGAGGCGCTGGAATGGGCTGCGGCGGAGGTTGACGACGATCTGTCCAAGGGCGGTGACGACTGATGGATAGTGGCGGCTGTCGCGAGCATGTCGGCTGCACCGGTCACTGCGGTGCTGGTCACCTGTGTGCGACATCCGCCTGCTGCATGGCGATGGGCGGCCATGCCTTGATTGGTGCTGGTCGCTGCAATGGCCTGGGCTGGTGCAGCAAGGTGCAGGTTTGAGTAGGCACCGACAGCATGCCCGCGGCCACTCATCCCGCTTCTGCTGACCTCTCCGTGCTACCGCCGTATGCCCTGGCGCTGAAGGAAAGCGTGGCGTACCTGCCGGTGGAGCAGATCGAGCTGGTGATGCACGCGTTTGGCGTTGGGGCAAGCGCGCACGCAGGCCAGGAGCGCAAGAGCGGCGAGCCATACATTACCCATCCGGTGGCTGTGGCGCGCGTTCTGGCCGAACTCGGCATGGACGTCGAAACCATCATCGCGGCACTCCTGCACGATACGCTGGAAGATACCGCGCTCACCCGCGAGGCACTTGCCAGCGAATTCGGTGAAGTGGTTGCCGAGCTCGTTGATGGAGTTACCAAGCTTGACAAAATGCGCTTCGGCACTCGCCAGGAAGCCGATGCGGAGAGCTTCCGCAAGATGTTGCTGGCGATGGCGCGCGATATTCGCGTCATCCTGATCAAACTGGCCGATCGCCTGCACAACATGCGCACGCTGGGCGCCAAGGATCTGGTATCGCGCCGGCGTATCGCCCGCGAGACGCTGGAGATCTTCGGTCCGATTGCGCAGCGCCTGGGAATGAACAAGTTCAAGGCCGAATTGCAGGATCTGGGGTTTCGCGCGTTATACCCGGATCGTTACCGCGTGATCAGCGAACGTATCCGCGCCGCACTCGGCAACCGGCGCGAAGCCATGACAAAAATCGAGACCGAGCTGGCCGAGCAACTCGACCTCAATCGCCTGCAGTGCCGTGTCGTGGGGCGTATCAAGTCGCCGTGGAGCATTTATTCCAAAATGCGCTCCGAGCACAAGAGTTTCGCGCAGTTGATGGATGTATACGGTTTCCGCGTCGTCGTCGACAGCGCGGTGAACTGTTACGTCGCCCTTGGCGTGGTGCACGGCTTGTACAAGCCCGTGGATCGCCGCTTCAAGGATTTCATCGCCATTCCGAAAGCCAACGGCTACCAGTCCCTGCACACCGTTTTGCTGGGGCCGTTTGGTGCGCCGATCGAGGTGCAGATTCGCACGGCGGAAATGAATTCGGTTGCTGAAAGCGGCATCGCGGCGCATTGGGCGTACAAGACTGACAGTGGCCCGGCCAACAGCGCACAAGCGCGGGCGCGTGAGTGGTTGTCTTCGCTGGTGGATAGCCAGGTCAACACCACCTCGTCGGCGGAGTTCATCGAGAACGTCAAGATTGACCTGTTCCCGGATGAGGTCTACGTGTTTACTCCGCACGGCGACATTCTCTCCTTGCCGCGCAATGCCACGGTGCTGGATTTCGCCTACGCCGTGCATACCGACGTTGGAGACCACGCGGTCGCCGCGCGTGTGGACAAAAAGCTGCTGCCGCTGCGTGCGCACCTTGAGTCCGGACAACTGGTGGAGATCATCACTGCGCCGTCGGCCACACCCAATCCGGCGTGGCTGGAAGCGGTGGTAACCGGCAAGGCGCGCACGGCGATCCGGCAGCATCTGAAGCACCTGCAACATGAGGATGCGGTGGATTTTGGCCATCGCATGCTGGACCGGGCACTGGATGCACGCGGTTACAGCCTCGATGGCATTTCGCCAGCGGTGCTGGATCGGTTTCTGGCGAGTGTCAAGCTTCGCCGCCTGGAAGAACTGCTCTCCGATATTGCGCTGGGCAATCGCATGCCGGATCGGGTGGCCGCGCAACTGCTGCGTTCGCGTGGCAAGCAGGTCGGCGACGCTCCACAGGCGCCGCACGCGGATGAAAACATCCGCATCACCGGTGCCGAACGCGGCGTGCTGAGTTTCGCCAACTGCTGCCACCCGTTGCCGGGCGACACCATCGTTGGCTATCTCTCCCCGGGCAAGGGCGTGGTGGTGCATAGGCAGGAATGCCCGAACGTGATCGAGTTGCACAAGGCGTCGGAACGCCGCGTCGGCATCGAATGGGCGCGCGACGTGCAGGGTGATTATCGTGCCGAGTTGCGCATCGAGGTGGCCAATCACCCCGGGGTGCTGGCCACGGTGGCCGCAGCGATTGCAGCAGCCGACTCCAACATCGAGAACGTCGAGTATGTGGAGCGTGATGCTGCCGCGGCCACGCTGTTGTTTGCGATGGAAGTGAAGAACCGCAAACACCTGGCCGATGTGATCCGTCGTGTGCGACGTACGGGTGTGGTCAGTGGGGCGTATCGCTATCCGTTGTGACCGGAGCGCGGCAAACGAGCCCTGCGGTAGCGGGTAAATGAGCTGGCGGAGCTCCGGTGGCGCGCTGGCTGTGGTCGACGTCGGGTTATCATGGGTGATTGGCGCGGCGGATGCAGTCGCCGCCTCCTGGCTCCCTCCCCACAAGGAAATTCCATGTCCCTCGACATTATTGCCTCGCCTGCTGCTCCGGCGGCGATCGGTCCGTACTCTCAAGCCGTGCGGGCCGGAAACACCGTGTATTTTTCCGGCCAGACGCCACTTGACCCGGCTACCGGCGTTCTCGTTGCCGGGGACATCGCGGTGCAGACGCGGCGTGTTTTCGACAATCTTGCCTTGGTGGCCAAAGCTGCAGGCGGGTCGCTGGCGCAAGTGGTGCGCGTAGGCATCTACGTTACCGATTTGGCGAACTTTGCGGCAGTCAACGCGGTGATGGCCGAGTACTTCCAGCAGCCGTATCCCGCGCGATCCACGATTCAGGTAGCCGCCTTGCCGCTGGCGGCACAGGTTGAAATCGATGTGGTGATGGTGCTGGACTGAACCTGGTGACTGGCGTGCGCTGACAGCCTTCGTCGGCATCACGCCTACGGTAACGCGACGGTCTCGGTTACGCTTGCAGCGATGACCGCGCGTGCCCCATCTCCCGTTGCCGTTGATCGCCCGGGCTTGACGCCGGTCGGCAACTTGACGGGCGTGGGTCCGGCGCTGATCGCCGCGCTGGCCCGCCTTGGTCTGGAGCGGGTGCAGGATCTGTGGTTTCACCTGCCGCTGCGCTACGAAGACAAGACGCGCATCACGTCGCTCACGGACCTGCGCGTTGGTGATCGCGCGCAGGTGGTAGGCATCGTCGAAGCGATCGAGCGCGGGTTTCGCTATCGCCCGCAGTTGAAAGTGGCGCTGGGGGCGGACGGGCATACCCTGCTGCTGCGCTTTTTCCATTTCAATCGCGCCCAGGCCGAGCAATTGCGGCCCGGCGTGCGCCTGCTGTGCTACGGCGATGTGCGGTACGGTGTGCAAGGGCTGGAGATGGTGCATCCGCAATATCAGCGCGTCGATGACGACGCGGTGCTCAGTGTGGATGCGGCGCTCAGCCCGGTGTATCCCACCACTGAAGGTCTTGGGCAGAAACGTCTGGGTGGCGTGATTGCAAAGGCGCTGGCATTGTTGCCGCCCGTCGCCCAGCTCGAGCTGATTCCAGTGGAACTGTGCGCACGCCACGGACTGACTTCCCTGCGCGACGCGTTGTTGTACGTGCATCGCCCGCCGCCGGACGCGTATCTGCCCCAACTTATGCTCGGCTGCCATCCGGCTCAACAACGTCTCGCGTTCGAGGAATTGTTGACCCGGCATTTGAGTTTGCGCCGGATGCGCGAGGCGGTGCGCCGCCGGCACGCGCCCCCGCTCGGTGGTAGTGGAGCGTTGCGCCAGCAGCTTCTGGCGCAGCTCGCTTTCCAGTTGACTGCCGCGCAACAACGGGTGAGCGCTGAGGTCGCGCAGGATCTTGGTCAGGCGCATCCGATGTTGCGCCTGGTACAGGGCGATGTCGGCTCGGGCAAGACCGTGGTCGCGGCGCTCGCCGCGCTGGCGGCAGTGGAGTCGGGATATCAAGTGGCGTTGATGGCTCCCACGGAATTGCTCGCCGAGCAGCACCTGCGCAATTTTCGGCAGTGGCTGCAGCCGCTGGGTATCGAAGTCGAGTGGCTCGCGGGCAAGCAGCAGGGCAAGGCGCGCGATCGCGCGCTGCTGCGCGTGGCCGCTGGCGCACCCGTGGTCATCGGCACGAATGCGCTGATGCAGGAGGGTGTGACGTTTGCGCGACTCGGCCTCGTCATTGTCGACGAGCAGCATCGGTTTGGTGTGCAACAGCGCCTCGCGCTGCGTGACAAGGGCGACCACGGAGCGCAGGTTCCGCATCAACTGGTGCTTACCGCCACGCCGATACCGCGCACGCTGGCAATGAGCGCGTATGCGGATCTGGACGTGTCGTCCATCGATGAATTGCCACCCGGCCGCACGCCAGTGCAAACCATTGCGGTGTCCAATGCGCGGCGCAGCGAAGTTGTCGAACGCATTCGTGCTGCATGCGTTGCTGGCCGCCAGACCTATTGGGTATGCACGTTGATCGAGGAATCGGAGCAGCTCCGTGCGCAGGCGGCAGAAGTCGCTCACGCGGAGTTGACGGCGGCACTAAGTGGTTTTCGCGTCGCCTTGATCCATGGCCGAATGAAGCCGAAGGAAAAGCAGGCCGTGATGGATGCGTTCAAGGCTGGAGACGTTGCCGTGCTGGTGGCAACCACTGTGATCGAAGTGGGCGTGGACGTTCCCAACGCCAGCTTGATGGTGATCGAGAACAGCGAGCGACTGGGCCTGGCGCAACTGCATCAACTGCGCGGGCGCGTCGGACGCGGTGCGGTCGCGTCCAATTGTGTGTTGTTGTACCAGCCGCCGCTCGGCCAACTCGCACGCGAGCGCCTGCAGGTAATGCGCGAGACCAGCGACGGCTTTCGGATCGCCGAGAAAGACCTGCAATTGCGGGGTCCTGGAGAAGTGCTGGGCACGCGGCAGACCGGACAGCTCGCCTTTCGCATCGCCGACCTTGCGCGCGATGCACACCTGTTGCCGGCCGTGCAGGAGGTTGGTGAACGCATGTTGATGGACTATCCGCATCAGACCACGCAGCTCATCGAGCGCTGGTTGGGCAGCGTCGTGCGCTATGTGGATGCGTGAGTGTGGATGTTGCCGGATGCCGTCCCTGGCGCCACCGCATGCCGCGTTCTGCGTTCCATTAAACTAGCCCGTTGATCCAAACAGTCACCCCTCCATGACCAGACCGCAACTGCTGATTGATACCGACCCCGGCGTCGACGATGCATTGGCGATCCTGATGGCGCATGCCGGCGCCGACATTGCCGGCCTGAGTATCGCCGCCGGCAATGTCGGCTTGCGCCATACCTTGCGCAACGCGCGCGTGCTGGTTGATCTGCTGGGGGCACAGGTGCCGATATTTGCCGGCTGCGCCACGCCGTTGGTGCGTGAACAGCCTGAGGATGCCGCATTCGTGCACGGGCATGACGGATTTGGCGATGTCGGTTTTCCCGAACCGGTGGTGGTCCCCGCTGAAGAGTCGGCTGCACTGGCATTGTTACGCCTGACCCGGGAGCGCCCTGGCGCGCTGACGCTGGTGGCTCTGGCACCGCTGACGAATCTGGCGCTGGCGCTGCGCCTGGACCCCACGCTACCGGAACGCGTTGCCCGTCTGGTGATCATGGGCGGCGCAGTCACCGCGCACGGCAACACGAGCAACCTGCCGGCCGAATTCAATATCGGCTTCGATCCGGAGGCTGCGCACATCGTCTTTGCGTCCTTCCCGCAATTTGACCTGGTCGACTGGGAAGCTTCCCTGCGCCATGCCTTCGACACCTCGGTGTTTGATGCATGGCTGCAGGCGGGCGACCGACGCGCCCGGTTTTATGCGCAGATTGCGCACACGTCGCGTGAGTACAACGAGCGTCACGCACGACGCGGGGTGATTGCCGCGGACGCACTGGCGATGGCTGTTGCGCTCGATCCGTCGATCATTGTCCGCAGCGCGCAGCATGCGGTGGCGGTGGAACTGGACGGGCGCCTGACTCGCGGTGCAACGGTCGTGGATTGGACCAATCGTCTGGGCCAACCCGCGCAAGCCAGGATTGTGCTGGAGGTTGACCAACCGCGCTTTGCGCACATGGTGCAGCGTGCGCTGGGCGTGCCGGTCTGAGTACGTCGTTGGCGGCATGGGCGGCGTTGCTGCCGCATGCCGGTAGTTGAGCGAACCCTTGGGCGTAGCGCGCGCAAGCCACGCAGCTTGCGGGCAGCAGCAGTTCATCGTTACAATACCGGTCTTTTCACCGCCGCTTTAGAGCCAGTCATGAAGCCTGATATTCATCCCAGTTACAAACCGGTGGTGTTCCAGGACATGTCGTCCGACTTCTCGTTCCTGACCAAGTCGACCATGTCCAGCAAGGAAACCATCAAGTGGGAAGATGGCGAGGAGTACCCACTGATCAAGGTGGATATTTCCAGCCATTCGCACCCGTTTTACACCGGCAAGCAAAAGACGCTGGACGTTGGCGGCCGCGTCGACAAGTTCCGCCGCCGTTACGCCGGCTCGGTCAAAGAGGACGACTCCAAAGCGGCCGACGCTGTCAAGGAGTAAGCCTTCACCGACGGGCCAGGCGCCTGTTGGCAGATGCAACCATCTGACACGTGGCTGATGCAAATCAACCACGTGTTTTTTCGCGCCTGCAAGCCGGCGATGATGCCCAGATGTAGCTGCGCCCTTGTGCAATAATATCCGGTGGAAGGCGCCTGCGGCGCCGCTTGCGCCGCCCGCTTCCCGGTCTCGGCGCCCTTTCCGTGCTGGTCGACGCCTGGTGGGCGTCGCTGGCGCCGTCCTGAATGCAAGGAGTTGTCCCGTGTCCGAATCCAATGTCGTCAAGCTGGTCGATGAATCGAACCACAGCAGTGCCGAGCTACCGCTGATCAGCGGCACGCTGGGACCCGCGTGCATCGACATCAGTACGTTGTACAAGAACACGGGTCATTTCACCTTTGATCCGGGGTTTGCCAGCACCGCAAGCACCAAAAGTGCGATCACGTTCATCGATGGCAACAAGGGCGTGCTGCTGTATCGCGGGTATCCCATCGAGCAGCTCGCGGCCAACTCGACTTTCCTCGAAGTGGCATACCTGCTGCTGAATGGCGAGCTGCCGAAGCCGGTCGAATATGCCGCGTTCGAGGATCAGGTTTCGCATCACACGATGATGCATGAGTCGCTGAAGAACTTCTTCCAGGGCTTCCACCACGACGCGCATCCGATGGCCATGCTGGCTGCATCGGTGGCTTCGCTGTCGGCGTTCTATCATGATGATCTGAGCGTCGACGATCCGGCCGATCGCAAGCTCGCGGCCATCCGCCTGCTCGCCAAGATGCCGACGATCGCCGCGGCCTGCTACCGCTACTCGATTGGCTGGCCGCTGCGCTATCCGCGCAACAACCTGCAGTACGTCGATCGCTTTTTGCACATGATGTTCGAAGTACCCAGCGAGCCGCTGGAGATGAACCCGGTCGCGGCCAAGGCGCTGGATCTGCTGTTCATCCTGCATGCTGATCACGAGCAGAACGCGTCAACCTCGACCGTACGTCTGGTGGGTTCGACCGGGGCCAACCCGTATGCCTCGATCGCTGCAGGCATTACCGCGTTGTGGGGGCCGGCCCATGGCGGCGCGAATGAAGCGGTGCTCAAGCAGCTCAAGGAGATTGGTTCGCCCGACAACGTGGAGTCGGCGGTCCTGCGCGCCAAGGACAAGAACGACAGCTTCCGTCTGATGGGCTTTGGCCATCGCGTATACAAGAACTTCGACCCGCGGGCGCAGATCATCCGCAAGATGTGCCATGCCGTGCTGGACGAACTCGGGGTGCATGACCCACTGCTGGAAGTGGCACTGAAACTGGAAGAGGCCGCGCTGAAGGATGAGTACTTCATCAGCCACAAGCTGTATCCAAACGTCGACTTCTATTCGGGGCTGATCTACAAGGCGCTGGGAATTCCCACCGAGATGTTTACCGTGATGTTTGCGATCGCGCGCACCGCCGGCTGGATCGCCAACTGGATCGAGCAGCATGAAACACCCGGATCGCGCATTGGCCGACCGCGGCAGGTGTACACCGGTGCGGTGCAGCGCGACTACAAACCGGCGGCTGCGCGTTGACTTGTTGGTTTTCAGCTGTTGGCAGTGCAGCGTAGGGCCCGCCCGGACGCACCCGAGGCGGGCTCAGAGTGCGGCGCAAGCAGGCCCCGGCTCGGCTGCGGCTGCATCTTCCTGGCGCAGCAGGGTTTGCAACTGCGACAGTGATGCACGACGCATCGGGCGATCGCCGGTGCGGTCCAGCGGCGCCTGGCGTAGCGACCGGCGCGGCAACACCGTCAAATCAAAGGGAAGGCCGTCGGCGCTGAACAGCAGCACCGGATAGTCACCGTGCGTGTTGAGGCTGTCACGCACGCGGCGACTCTGCACTTCCAGTGGAACGCCGTGTTCTTGCAGGACGCGGCTCGGCGCGTCGACATCATCGCTGAAGACCTGCAGGCATACCGCCGAGTGCGCGTCAGCGGTGCCATCCAGGACGGCGCCAACCAGACGCGGATCCCACGCAGCGAGGAAAGTCATCGCCGCCACCGCCGCTTCACGCCGTTCACGCAGCCATCGCGGTTGGCTGTCCGCCAGAAACAACCGTTGATATTCGCGTAGTGCCTGCTCGATCTCGACATTGCGCGGCAGCGACTGAGTGTCGGCGATGCCCAACTGTCCTGCGGCCTTGAGCTTGGCGTGGTGAAAGTCGCGGATGCCGTGCTCACTCATCAGCCGGGCGGCCTCCTGGGCGATGCGCAAGCGATTGCGCCGCGCCTTGTCCACCGCGTACACCGAATGATCCTGCATTCTGGGCATGGCTCGCTCCTGCTCATGTGCCGCGGTGAGTGCCGGGGCTGTCCGCGGTCAGAAGATATCGTAAGCGTGTTGCTGGTCCTGCTGCTGCTGGGCTGCCTGCTTGCGCAGCCGATCGACGTCTTCCACCTTGAGTATCTCACTCATGGCGTTCGGGTCATCGGAACTAGTGGGTAATCCGCTGTCGCGGTTGATCAGCACGGTACTGATTCCCGGCGGCATGGGCAGCGACTTCAGTGGCAGGTCCTGCAGTGCACTGCGCATGAAATTCATCCAGATGGGCAACGCGGCCTTGGCACCAAATTCGCCCCGTCCGAGCGAGCCGTAGTCGTCAAAGCCGACCCACACTGCGGTAGCCAAGTCGCCATTGAAACCGGCAAACCATGCATCGCGATGATCATTGGTGGAACCGGTCTTGCCAGCCAGATCAGCGCGGTCCAGCGCACGCGCAGCGGAACCGGTGCCGCGCAGGATCACATCCTTCATCAGCGAGGTAATCAGATAATCGTTGCGTGGGCCGATAACGCGCGGTGCCAGCACCGGTGGATGCTGGCTTTCAGCGTGGACGTCGGCGGGCAATATGGCGTCACCCACCCCGTCGACGCTGGCTGGCGCCGCCGGTCCGCTGCCGGCATGAGCGACCTGATTGGACGGCGTCGTATTCATCTGAGCCGGCGGCGGGCCGGGTGGCGTGGTGTCAAGCAGACGTTCCTGGCAGTCGCCGCAGGCGCGCGCAGGGTTGGCCACGTACACGGCGGTGCCGTTGCGATCGTCGATTTCGCTGATGAAATAGGGCGTGATCAAGTAGCCGCCGTTGGCGAACACCGCATAGCCACGCGCCATCCCCATGGGCGATACCGACGCGGTACCCAGCGCCATCGACAAGTTGGCCGGTATCGCGTCCCGGGAGAAGCCGAAACGGGTCACATAGTCGCGTACGTAGCGCACGCCGACCGCGTCGAGCAGCCGCACGGAGACCAGATTCTTCGACTGCACCAGCGCCTCGCGCAAGCGCATCGGGCCGGCAAATTTTCCGTCGTCGTTGGACGGCGTCCACAAACCGTTGGGACGTGACGGGTCAGGCAATGCCAGCGGTGCATCGTTGACAATCGATGCCGGGGTGAAGCCACGCGCGAACGCGGCCGAGTACAGGTACGGCTTGAAGCTGGACCCCGGCTGGCGGGCAGCCATCACCGCGCGGTTGAATTTGCTGCGGCTGAAATTGAAGCCGCCAACCAGAGCCTGGATCGAGCCGTCCTCGGGATTGATCGAGGTAAGCGCACCTTGCGCTGCGGGAATCTGCGCGAGCTGCCACGCGCCTTCCTTGTCACGCAAAACGCGGATGATGTCCCCGCGCGCGAGGACCTTGCTGACGTTCGTCGGAGCTGCACCCACTCGATCCGCGCTCAGATGCGGGCGCGCCCAGGCCATGGCCGCGAGATTCAGTACCGCGTTGTCTCCGCTTGCGAGGTACACACGGGCTTGTTTGGCGTCGCTGCTGATCACCAGGCCCGGTTGCAGGCCGGAAATTGGCGGGTAGTTGGCCAGCGCCCGCGCATAGGCCTCAGCGTCGGCGTCCGCTGCCAGCTCGATATGTGCCTCCGGGCCGCGCCACCCATGGCGACGGTCGTAAGTCATCAGCCCGTCACGCAATGCAATCACGGCGGCCTGCTGGCGCGCGCTCTGCACTGTGGTGTGCACAACGTAACCTTCGGTGAGCGCTTCGTTGCCGAAACGATCGAGTACCTGCCTGCGCACCATCTCGGCCAGATACGGCGCGTCTACCGCAATCGGTTGCTCATGCGCGAAGGCAAGATTGGGTTCGGCCGTCGCCTGCTCGTAAACGCCGCGGGTGATGTAATTATGCCGCAGCATCTCGCTCAACACCCAGTTGCGGCGCGCCAGCATGCGTTTGGGACTGTTGATCGGGTTGACCGCGGAGGGCAACTGGAAGGTCGAGGCGATTGCCGCGCACTCGGCCACCGTCAACTGGTCAAGCGTCTTGCCGTAGTAGTACTCCGCCGCTGCGGCCACACCGTAGGAACGGTGGCCAAGGAACATCTTGTTGAGATAGAGCTCGAGGATCTGGTCCTTGCCCAGCTCATGCTCGATGCTCAGCGCGATGAAAATTTCAGTGAGCTTGCGCGAGTACAGTTTCTCCGGGCTGAGAAAGAAGTTGCGTGCAACCTGCTGAGTGATCGTCGAGCCGCCAGGTCCCTTGTCGCCACCGGTAATAACGACGTGCCAACCCGCGCGTACGATGCCGTGCCAGTCGACGCCGGGATGGCTGTAGAAATCCGCGTCCTCGGCTGCCAGAACGGCGTGCTTCAATCGCTCCGGCACGTTGGCGATGGCCACCGGTATGCGTCGGGTTTCACCGAAGGTGGCGATCAGCTTGCCGTCGGCGCTGAGGACGCGCAGCGGCACCTGCATGTGATAGTCCTTGAGTGCGGCAACATCCGGGAGCCGGGGGGCGATCAACCAGTAAGCGACACCGATGGCAATGACTGCCAGCAGCAAACCAGAGAGCGCTAGAATCGACGCCCAACGCAGGAAACGTTTGAAAATACGCATGGTGTGGGGATAGTGAGACCTGGGTCCGAGCAGGACAGAGTATACGGGGAGCAGTATTCATCGACCCGGGCGTGCGGCCGACCACCAACTCAGGGCCCGTTGTCCATAATGTGCCAGACATCACGTCATTTACTTGAGAAAGTTTGCATAGACCGTTGCTATTACGTTAATTTTTCGATTTAATGCCCTTGCGCACCCCGCCAGACATCTGGTTCCGGGCACTAGTGGCAAGGGGAGACATATCGTGGGGCTCTTTACACCGAAGAAGCCGGCATTGATTGGTGTCGACATCAGTTCGACCGCCGTCAAGGTGCTGCAGCTCAGCCAGGCCGGCGGGCGCTACCGCGTGGAGCATTACGCCGTGGAGCCATTGCCACCCAATGCCGTGGTCGAGAAGAACATTGTCGAAGTCGACGCCGTGGGCGATGCGATCCGTCGCGCGCTGGCGCGCTCGGGGTCGAAGCTCAAGCATGCAGTAGCAGCTGTAGCCGGGTCGGCGGTGATCACGCGGATCATCCCGATGTCCAGCGAGCTCTCCGAGGATGATCTTGAGGGTCAGATTCAGGTTGAGGCCAACCAGTACATTCCTTACCCGATCGACGAGATCAGCCTGGATTACGAAGTGGTCGGACCGGTGCGTGACAACGCGGACATGAACAACGTGCTGCTCGCCGCCTCGCGTACTGAAAACGTCGACATGCGCGTGGCGGCCCTCGATCTGGGCGGTCTGACCGCCGGGGTGATCGATGTCGAGGCGTTTGCCATGGAGAACGCCTTCGCGATGATGGCCGACCAGCTCAACGTCGGTCGCGACGCGCTGGTGGCGGTCGTCGATGTTGGCGCGACCATGACCACGCTGTCCGTGTTGCGCAATCAACGCACGATCTATTCGCGCGAGCAGGTGTTCGGCGGCAAGCAGCTCACTGACGAGATCATGCGTCGTTATGGTCTGTCTTATGAGGAAGCCGGTCGGGCGAAGCGCAAGGGTGGGTTGCCGGAATCGTACGCAACCGAGGCGCTGGAACCGTTCAAGGAATCGCTGGTGCAGCAAATTGGGCGCCTGTTGCAGTTCTTCTTTGCCGGTAGCGAATACAGCAAAGTCGATCAGGTGGTTCTGGCCGGTGGCTGTGCGTCCATTGAGGGACTCTGTCCGATGCTCGAGGAACAGCTTGGCGTGCCGTGCATCGTGGCCAATCCGCTGGCGCGGATGACCTTGTCACCGCGCGTGCAGGCACAGGTGTTGGCCCAGGATGCGCCAGCACTGATGATCGCGGTCGGCCTCGCGTTGAGGAGCTTCGACTGATGGCACATGTGAATCTACTTCCCTGGCGCGCAGAACGACGCAAGCAGCGTGAACGCGAGTTCTACATGCAGCTCGTCACCGCGTTCCTGGTTGGCGTGGGCGTACTGCTGCTGTGGCTGTTCTGGATGAACCAGCGCATTGACAACCAGAATGAGCGCAACGCCTATCTGCAGAATGAGATCAAGCAACTCGACGTGCGCATCGCCAAGATCGCGGATCTGGATCGCGTGCGTGATCACCTGCTGGCGCGCAAGCAGATCATCGAGCAACTCCAGGCGGACCGCTCGCAGATGGTGCATTTGTTTGACGAGTTGGTAAAAACCATCCCCGCCAGCTCGCGCCTGACCGGCCTCAAGCAAAGTGGCCAGGCGATGTCCCTGGATGGCGTTGCCCAGTCCAATGCGAGCGTTGCCGAATACATGCGCAATATTGAAAGCTCACCGTGGATGGGCCATGCCGACTTGCGCAAGACCGAAAACACGCACGATTCCAGTCGCATGCCGTACGCGTTTGGCCTGGATGTTGGCCTGAGCCGCCCGAAGGTCGATGAGGCCGGAGCGGGCGATGATGCGCCGCTTGGCGCGTCGTCTGCGTCGCTTGCGCCCGTCGCGGCGCCCGTCAAGCCAGCCCCGGCGGCACCTGCCAACGCGGGGAGCACGCCATGAAGTTTTTCGACGAACTGCGCAGTCTTGATCGCAACAACGTCGGTGGTTGGGCGCCGTCCATCAAGATTTTCTTCACCACGCTGGTATTTGCCGTGGTGCTGCTGGTTGGCTGGTATTTCATTATCAGTAACAAGCAGGATGCATTGACCACACTGGCGGGACAGGAAGTAACGCTCAAGGCCGACTTCTCCACCAAACAGGCGAAGTCAGTCAATCTTGAGGCTCTGCAGCAACAGCTTGACGAGATGCAGGACATGCTGCGCCAGTTGCTGCGGCAATTGCCGAGCAAGACGGAAATGCCGGAGCTGCTGGTGGACATTTCGCAAACCGCCTTGTCTGCGGGTCTGGAGTCGGACCTGTTCCAGCCCGGTCCCGAGACTCTCAAGGACTTCTACGCGGAAAAGCCGATCACCTTGCACATGAGCGGCACCTATCATCAGTTCGGCACTTTCATCAGCGGCGTGGCGTCGTTGCCGCGAGTGGTCATTCTCACCTTGCACGATGTTTCGCTGACGCCAAAGCCGACGGGCAAGGATGCCAAGGGCAAGGTGCTTCCCGACAGCAGTGGCCAGTTGATCTTGCAAGGTACGGTGAAAACCTACCGGTATCTGGATGACGAGGAAACTGCCGCGGAGGCGACGAAACAGGATGCGAAGGGTGCCAAGGGCGCCAAAGGGGCGGCGAAATGATCAGGGTTTCCGCCATCGCGCGCATGCGCACGCTGCAGTGGGTGCTGCTGCTGGCCACTGCGGTTTTCCTCAGCGGCTGCACGCGCGGCATGTCCGACCTACGCGGCTGGGTCGCGCAAGAGAAGGCCAAGAAAGGCGCGCCGATTCAGCCACTGCCGGTGATCAAGACATTCGAGACATTCGCCTATGCCGATCAGGACAAACGCGACCCGTTCAGTCCAGGTACTGCCGAATTGCAGTCGGACACCGGCGGCGCCACGAGCGGACCGCGCCCAGACGCCGACCGTGCAAAGCAACCGCTGGAAATGTTTGCACTGGACAGTTTGAAGATGGTCGGCACAGTTGGCGCGGGTGCCAATACGCAGGCATTGATCAAGGATCCGCAGAGCGTGATTCATCGCGTCCGCGTGGGTGAGTATCTGGGACAGAACTACGGGCATGTCACCGTGGTCAGCGACGGCCACATCGACCTCGTCGAGATGGTCTCCAACGGTAGTGGTGGCTGGATGGAACGTCCTGCCAGCATCGCGCTCAGCGAGAAATAGGAATACTAGGGGCTGTTGCAATGACCAACCAAATTCAATCCGTTCGGGGCCGTGTTATGCGCCATGTGAGCCGCACCATGTTGCTGGGGTTGCTGTTGCTTGGCGCCACGTGGGCCAGTTCGGCTGCAGCGGCTACGAGCACGCTGAAGAACATCACTTTCGATCCATTGCCCGGCGGCGCTGTCGAGCTGCACATGGACTTCGCGAACGGCCCGGTGCCGCAACCGCGCATCTTCACCACGGAGAATCCGGCGCGCATCGCGGTTGATTTCGCGGATACGGACAACACCGCCGCGCGCCATCTGGTAGTCGGCCAGGGGTCGACTTCCGGCGTTTCCGCCGTGGCGGCCGGTGGCCGCACGCGGGTGGTGGTCGAGCTGATGCGCGAATCGACGTATCGCTCCCGCGTGCAGGGCAATCAGTTGATCCTCACGATCAACAACGGCACCGCTCGCCAGGCGGTTACCACAGCAGCCACGATCGATCCCAGCAAGGCCTTGCCATCGGCCACGAGCGGTCCGGCGATCTCCAACATTGATTTTCGCCGTGGTCCCAACGGCGAAGGTCGGGTGCTGATCAACTTCAGTGGTGCCGGTGCGGACGCGGACATGCGCCACAGCGGCGACAAGGTCGTTGTCGATATCGCCCATGCCAATCTGCCAGCAAATCTGGCGCAGCGTCTGGATACGCTCGACTTTGCCACGCCGGTGCAATCCATCGTGACGCGTGCGGGTGTTGGCGGCGGGGCGCACATGGAGATTGCGGTCAAGGGCGCGGTGGAGACGTCTGCGTATCAGACCGCGAATCAATACGTGATCGAGGTTGCTCCGAAGAAGGCGGCTGCAGTTGCCGGCAACGCCGTCAAGGCCGGCCAGGAGCCGAACTACAACGGCAAGCGCGTCACTTTCAACTTCCAGGATATCCCGGTGCGTTCCGCGTTGCAGTTGGTCGCCGATATCTCCGGGCTGAATCTCGTGGCATCTGACAGCGTGAGCGGCAGCGTCACCTTGCGTCTGGTCAACGTGCCGTGGGATCAGGCGCTGGACGTGATCCTGCGTGCGAAGAGTCTGGACAAGCGGCGCAGTGGCAACGTCATCTGGATCGCACCACAAACTGAGCTTGCCAAGTACGAGCAGGACATCGCCGATGCCAAGCTGAAGGCGCAAGACACCGCCGAGCTGGTGACCGAATACGTCCCGATCAGCTATGGCAAAGCCGAAGACATTGCCAAGCTGTTGACAACTGGCAGCCTGCAAGCCAATCAGACGGGCGGCGGTGCTACTCAAAACACCCAGCGAGGATTCCTTTCCACTCGCGGTAGCGTCGCGTTCGATGTACGTACGAATACGCTGTTGCTCAACGATACGCCGGAGAAAATTACCCAGCTCAAGGCAGTGATTGCCGTGCTGGACAAGCCGGTGCAGCAGGTGCTGATTGAATCGCGGATCGTGGTAGCGACCGATGATTTCACCCGCGAACTTGGAGTGAAGTGGGGCGTGCAGGCCAATCACACCACGGACAGCGGCAACGTCATCAGCACGGCGCCGGGAGCCACCGGCGCGGCCGGCTTGGCCATCGAGCGCGGCAACAACAACATCGGCGCAAGCAATGCTTCCGGCGTGACCACGTTCCAGACCGGATCGGGCGGCTTCAACGTCAATTTGCCAGTTACCACGCCTGCAGGTCAGCTTGGCCTGGCGATTCTGGGCAGGAACTACCTGGTCGATCTGGAGTTGTCCGCAGCGCAGACCGAGGGTCGCGGTGAGGTTATCTCGAGCCCACGCGTCATTACCGCCAATCAGCAAGAGGCGGTCATTCGCCAAGGCCAGGAAATTGGCTACGTCACGTTCCAGAACTCGGGTGGTCAGGGTGTGGGTAGTGGCACCGCGACCGTACAGTTCAAGGATGCGGTACTTGAGCTCAAGGTGACGCCGACCATCACGGCCGACAATCGTGTCTACCTCATGATCAACGTCAAGAAGGATGCGCTGGCGGGTTACGTGGATGCACCCGGAAGCGGCAAGATCCCGACCATCGACACGCGTGAGATCAATACTTCGGTGCTGGTCGACAATGGACAGACAGTGGTGCTGGGCGGTATCTATGAGGTCAACAAGAACAATACGACCACCAAGGTGCCGGGCTTGGGTGACATTCCGGGTATCGGTGCACTGTTCCGCCAGACCACGCGCAACGACACCAAGGCTGAGCTGCTGATTTTCGTGACGCCGCGTATCCTCAGCGACTCCGTGCAGTAACGCGACCCACGATCAGAAAAAGACGGCCTCGGCCGTCTTTTTTTTGGCTCGTCGAGCGGTCGGTGCTGGACAGTTGATTAAACTTCCGGCGTCCGCCACGGTCTGTAAAAGGTCCTTGCACCGTTGCACCGATGTCGGACGACGTTTCCCACTTCCTCATCACGTCGAGAATTCGCTTGATCATGGATATGCCCGAACAACCCGCGTTGACACGTTTGCAGACAGATTTCGCACGGCTGCGCGACAATTTGCAACGTTGCATCATTGGCCAGCCGCGCCTGATCGATTGCCTGCTGATTGCGCTGCTCGCGGATGGCCACTTGCTCGTGGAAGGTGCGCCGGGGCTGGCCAAGACCACCGCCGTCAAGGCGCTGGCTGCGCGCATTGACGCAGATTTCCATCGGGTGCAGTTCACCCCCGATTTGCTGCCCGCCGATCTCACCGGCACCGATGTGTTTCGTCCACAGACCGGCAGCTTCGAGTTTCAGCGTGGCCCGCTGTTCCACAACATCGTGCTTGCCGACGAGATCAACCGCGCTCCCGCCAAAGTGCAATCTGCCCTGCTCGAGGCCATGGGTGAGCAGCAGATCACCGTAGGGCAAAGTACGTGGTCGCTGCCGCGACTGTTCATGGTCATGGCCACACAGAACCCGATCGAGCACGAAGGCACCTTTGCGCTGCCTGAGGCGCAACTTGATCGCTTCTTGATGCACGTGACCATCGGCTACCCGGATGCGGTGGCCGAGTTGGCCATCCTCAAGCTGGCGCGCGAGCAGGCCGGCGCGCGTGCACATCCGCAACCCGCGCCAGCACCGCTGTTGAGCCAGGACGACGTGTTTTGCGCGCGCCAGGCGGCAATGGCAATTCATATGTCGCCTGCGCTGGAGGAATACCTGACTCAGTTGGTGCTGGCTACACGAGATGCCGGACGCTATGGATCGGAACTCAAGCGCTGGATCGCCTGGGGCGGCAGCCCACGCGCAACCATCGCGCTCGATCGCTGCGCCCGCGCTGCGGCGTGGCTGGCAGGGCGCGATTATGTGCTGCCCGAGGACGTGCACGCCATTGCGCATGAGGTACTGCGACATCGCGTCTTGCTCAGCTACGAGGCGGAGGCGGACGGGATAAAGCCGGATCAGGTGATCGACCGTCTGCTGGATCTCGTACCGCTGCCGTGAACGCAATGCTCGACCCACCGGAGGCTGGTGATGATCGCACCGCGGTCTCGCTGCGGGCGTTGATCGCCTTGCGCGAGCGGATCGGGCGCGTGCGGTTACCGCCGCTGGTCAGCCGTGCTGCGGCTGCGGGTCGGGAGTCCAGCCGTCTGTACGGACGAGGGATGGATTATGCTGAATCGCGTGCGTACCAAGCCGGCGACGATGTACGCCGGCTGGATTGGCGCCTCACCGCGCGCAGTGGAAAGCTGCATACCAAACTGTTTCAGGAAGATCGCGAAGGCAGCGTGCTGATCGTGCTGGATACCCACGCCAGCATGCGTTTCGGTACACGCAGCCGCTTCAAGTCGGTACAGGCGGCACACGCGGCGGCCGCCGTGGCCTGGTGTGCGGTGAGTGCTGGTGAGCGCGTCGGTATCGTCGGCTTTGGTCCGGTAAGTCGCATGCTGCGACCGCAAGCTGGGGTACGTGGTGCGCTGGCCGTGTGCGGCGCACTGGCGCAGTGGGATATGTTGCCGTCAAACACCGAAACCGAGCCGCTATCGGCAGTGCTGTTGCGCGCACGGCGTCTGCTGCATGGTGCCAGCCGCATCGTCCTGATCAGTGATGGTTTCAGTTGCGACACGGCGGCGCGGGCGCCGCTGCGCGAATTGGCGCAACGTGCCGCGGTGAGCGTGCTCCTGGTAGCCGATCGGTTGGAGTTGGAGTTGCCGCCGCCAGGCAGCTATCCACTGCAATACTACGGCAGGCGGGAGCTTGCGGTATTGCAATCCGAGCGCCAACGACAGGACTTTCTGCGCGTGTTGGGGGCGGGCGCCGCCCGTCTGCGCGAGATGGCCCGAGCGCTGCACTTGCGCTGCGTGCAAGTGCATACAGCGGGCGACGCGTGCACCGCGTGCGTACAACTGCTCGGCCGCGGACGGGTGGTGCCCACATGATGTCGAGCGTGGCGAGTGCACCGCCAGTTGGCGCCACGCAGGGTCCAACCCTGCGCGATATTCATTTGCCTGCAGAACCATCGTGGTGGCCGCCGGCACCGGGCTGGTGGTTGCTGGCCGTGCTTGCACTCGTGCTGCTGGGTAGTGCGCTGTGGTGCTGGCGACGCTGGCGCCACGCCGCCCGCGAACGGCAGCGCGTACTCATTGAGGTGGAGCAGTTGCGCAGGCGCCATCAACGTGATGGCGACGACGCTCAACTCGCCGGTGATCTGCATCAACTGCTGCGTCGCGTGGCGCGCCTGCAGGACCCGTTGGTCACGCAACAGCAGGGCGCCGCATGGCAGGCGACGCTGGCCCGGGTTCCGGTGGATGCAGCCACGTTGCAGCACCTGGTCGCCCTGGAGCACACGATGTATCGCGCCGACGCGGGATTTGATCCGGCACGCACGCTGACAGCCGTTGAAGTGTGGTTGCGTCTGGCGCTGCATCGGCGCAAGTGGAAGCCGGTGGAGGCCACCCATGCCTGAGTTTGCGTGGCCGTGGGTTGCCGTGCTGTTGCCGCTGCCGTGGTTGCTGCGTCGCTGGCTGCCGCCAGCCGCGCCGGGTCAGGCGCTGCATCTGCCGCAACCGGGTTTGGCACTCTCGACAGGGTCCGGCACCCGTTCGCGCGACAGCATGTTGTGGGTGTTGATAGTGGCGTGGTTGTGCCTGCTCGTTGCGGCAGCCCGGCCGCAGTGGATCGGGCCACCTCAGGCGCAGCAGCGCAGCGGTCGCGCCCTGATGCTTGCGGTCGACTTGTCCGGCAGCATGCAGACTGCGGATATGGAATTGGCGGGACGGAGCATCGATCGCTTTGGCGCAGTCGAGGCCATTGCCGGCGACTTCATCAGTCGCCGCGACGGTGATGAGCTGGGGTTGATCCTGTTTGGCAGTCGCGCCTTTCTGGTTACACCTCTGACCTACGATCTCTCTGCTGTACGCGCCCAGCTTGATGGAGCCGTGGTTGGCCTGGCTGGGACCGAAACGGCGATTGGCGATGCGATTGCTGTGGCGGTGAAACGTCTGGCCGCGCTGCCGCAACAAGCACGCGTACTTGTGCTGCTGACGGACGGTGTCAACAACGCTGGCAGCATTGCGCCGCGTGATGCTGCGCGTGCCGCTGCGGCTGCGGGCGTACGCATCTACACGATCGGTATCGGTGCGACGCGCATGCGCGTGCCAGGATTTTTCGGTGGCCAGGTGGTCAATCCGTCCGCCGATCTGGATGCGGCCATGTTGAAAAGCATTGCGAATGAAACGGGAGGTCGCTTTTTCCGTGCCACCGACAGCGCGGAACTGGCTGATGCGTATCGTGCAATCGACGCCCTGGAGCCGATGCCGCAGCGCGCGCCAAGCTTGCGGCCGCGGCATGAGCTGTTTCGCTGGCCGCTGCTGGTCGCTGCGCTCGCCTTGATGCTGGCCATCTTGCAACGACAGTTTGCATTGCATGGACGGAGTCGGACGTGAGCGCCGGCATGCAGCAATTCCACTTTCTGCAGCCGTGGTGGTTGCTGGCTCTGTGCGTGCTGCCCCTGGCGTGGTGGATCGGTACCCGGCGCACCGCCGCGAGTGCTGCCTTGACGCGGCTGGTCGACCCTGCGCTATTGCCGCATTTGCTGCGTGGTGAGCGGTCGAACCGGTCACTGCCGACATGGCTGTTTTTGGCCGCCTGGACGCTTGCCACGGTGGCCTTGGCAGGACCTGCCTGGAATCGGCAGGCGCAGCCGCTGTATGCCGAGCGTACGGCACAAGTCGTGGCGATCTCGCTTTCTCAGCACATGCTGGCGCGTGACGTGGCACCGAGCCGGATCGATCGTGCGCGCTTCAAGGCGCGTGAACTGCTGACTGCCAATCACGATGGCTTGAATGCCTTGATCGCCTATGCGGGCGAAGCCTTTGTGGTTGCACCGTTGACGTCCGACGCCCACAGTTTGAATGATCTGCTTGCCGCGCTCGCGCCGAATACGATGCCGGTGGATGGCAACGACGCGGCGTCCGCGATCCAGCGAGCCGTGTCGTTGGTGCGCGATGGCAAGGCAGATGCTGCGTCGCTGGTATTGATCACCGATCAAGCTGATGCCGCCGCAGTCACCGCGGCGGCGAAGGCCCGGACTGCGGGTTTGCGCGTATCGGTGCTCGGCGTGGGCACGCCGCATGGCGGTCCGGTGCCGGAGGCCGATGGTGGACTACTGCACGATGCGCAGGGCAATCTGGTGCTCCCCGGTCGCGATGACGCCGAGCTTGCGGCGGTGGCGGCTGCCGGCGGTGGGCGCTATGTGGCGATGAGCTCGGATCACAGTGATATTGACGTGCTGCACGCGCAACTGCGCAATGGCACGAGCACGCCTTCGTCCACCCACGTTGGCGATACGTGGCAGGATCGCGGACCGTGGTTGCTGTTGCCGTTGTTGCTGCTGGTCGCATTGGCATTTCGTCGTGGCTGGCTGTGCCTGCTTGCACTGGTATTGCTGCCAGTAATGCCTGGCACCGCCCACGCCGGAACCTGGAGCGACTTGTGGCAGCGCCGCGATCAACAAGCCGTTTCAGCGCTGCATCGCGGTGATGCCAAGCGCGCCCAACAGCTCGCGCGCGATCCCGCGTGGCGTGGCGCCACGGCTTATCGCGCCGGCGATTTCACTGCGGCAGCACGGGCACTGGAGCGCGTGCCTGGCGCCACTGCCGCATACAACCTTGGCAATGCCCTGGCGCGGCAAGGCAAGTATCCCGAAGCCATCAGTGCGTACGACCATGCATTGAAGCTCGATCCTGCGCTGGCCGACGCGCAGGCCAATCGCAAAAGCGTGGAAGACTGGCTGCGGCAGCACAAGCCGCCACCGCAGAAGCCGGGACAAGCGCAAGATCAGCAGTCGCAACAGCACGAGGGCCAGGACCAGCAAGCACCAGGTCAGCAAGCGCAGGGATCACAGCAGCCAGGTCAGCAAGCACCAAAGGAATCGCAGTCGGCAGGGTCGGGTGACGGCGCGGACAAACCCACTGCCAGTGCCGACGGACAGGGCGAGAAACAGCAAGCCGGTGCGGGCGCTCACAATCCACAGCCGCCGACCACGGCCGATCAGCCGCAGGGCGCTGCGAGCACAGCATCACCGTTGACACCCAAGTCGGAAGGTGATGCGGACAATGCGCAGCCTCCCGCGCCAACGCCGCAACAGCAAGCCGCGCAGCGCGCCAGGGCTGCGCAGGCACAGCAGGCGTTGCGGGAACAGATGGACCAGGCGCTGGCGGGAAAACCGTCGACACAGGCGCCGGCCACACACGAGCTCGGCAGCGCCGCTGCAGATGATCCAGAATCGAAATTGCCTGCCGACGTGCGTCGTGCCCTGCAAAGCGTGCCGGATGACCCGGGGGCGTTGTTGCGGCGCAAATTCGAGCTGGAGTATCAGCGGCGGCACGGCGGGGTACCGAGTGCACAGGAGCAACCATGATGCGTGGTTCGAGATTCGCGGGGTGGTGTCTGGTGTTGCTGTTGTGGTCGCTTGCAGCCCATGCGCTGGATGTCCAGGCCACGCTGGATCGAAGCACGGTGCAACTGGGTGAAACGGTCACCTTGAACGTGCGCGTTGGAGGCGCGACAAGTAACGTCGATGCCCCTGATTTGAGTGTGCTGAGCCAGGACTTCGATGTGCTTGGCAGCTCGCAGAATCGCAGCGTGAGCATCGTCAATGGCGTGCGCCATGCCGAGCTGACGTTCGGCGTCGCTTTGCGTCCAACGCACGCGGGCACGTTGCAGATTCCCGCGTTGCCGGTTGCCGGTGAACATACCGCGCCGCTGCAACTTCAGGTGACCGCGCCCAGTGCCGCGAGCGATACGACCACCATTGCGCCGAATCAGGACGTGTTTCTCGAGGCGCAGGTTGATCCAACGCACGCCTACGTCGGCCAACAACTGAGTTACGTTGTTCGCCTGTATTATGCAGTGAACCTGGGCGGTACGCTGCAAACGCCGCAAATCGATGGCGTGCAGACCCAGCAGGTGGGCGACGACGTAAAGTACGTAACCCAGCGTGACGGGCGATCCTGGCGTGTTCTGGAGCGACGCTTTGCGCTGACCCCGCAGCATGCAGGGCCACTGGTGATTCCGGCGCTGACCTTTCAGGGTGAGATAGCCGACCCGAATGACTTGAACAGCTTCTTCGGTGGCAGTGCTCCAGTAAGCGCACGCGCGCCAGCGCTCACGGTCAACGTGCGCGCCGAGCCGGATACTGCCGACAAGAGTGCCTGGCTGCCGGCGCGGGAATTGACGCTGACGCTCGAGGGCCTGCCCGCTGCGCAGACGTCCGTGCGCGTCGGCCAGGCAGTCAATCTGAGCATGACGATGCAAGCGACCGGATTGGCGGCCGACGCGCTGCCAGCGCTCAGCCTGCCATCCCTCGATGGGGCCACGGTCTATCCGGACAAGGCGGTCAGCACCACCGGTAACGATGGCCCGTGGCTGCTCGGGCGCCAGCAGCGCAAGTTCGCTGTGGTGCCGGAACGTGCGGGCACGCTCACAATTCCGGCGACCAGCGTGACGTGGTGGAATGTGCTGGCCGACAAGCAGGAGGTCGCGCAGATACCGGCGCGGCAGTTCACGGTATTGCCCGCGCCTGGCGTTGCTGGTGGCACACCCGTGCAGCCGGCAGTGGTGGCTGCGGCGAGCAGCGCGGGTGCGCCGTTGCCGACCGCTCCCATCCAGGTTGTGCCGTGGCGCTGGGTGGCACTTGGCAGCCTCGGCTTGTGGCTGGTCAGTGTCCTGGTCTGGTGGTATTGGCGCAGACGGCGCGCGACGCCGATCCAGCCACCTCCTGACGCGGCGGGTGAGCCTGCTTCAGCGCGCGAATGTCAGCGTGCGTTCCTCGCCGCCGCACGTGGTACCGATGTCACTGCGCAAACGCGCACTTTGCTGGCGTGGGCACGCGCGGAGCGGCCATCGATCCAGCATCTGGGCGAACTCGCAGCGGCGTTGGCCGATGCGCAGCAGTGCACGGCAGTCGCGGATTTGCAACGCCGACGTTATGGCGGCGCGAACCCACCGACGAGTACCGTCGGGCTCGGCGACGTCTTCAAGCGTGGCTTGATGTGGCGCCAGAATGGTCCTTCCACGGTTCAGTCCAGCGTGCCACCGCTGTATCCGTTCAAACTGCATCCCGACCAGGAGCGTGGGCGGTAGAAACCGTCCGGGCTCCCAGGGTACGAACGCGTTCCCGTGAGGCCGGCAGACAGTGCCGGTCCGGCGCCGTCTGCCGGCCCGTCTGCCCTCCGTTGCGCGCAGTTGGCAGGGCGGCACTGCCCACCGCACCCTGCCGGAGGCATCTCAGCGCGAGTTGGAAGTCGTATTGAGCGCGCGTTCGGTCAGCGCGTGCATGACGCTGCTGAAACAGCACAACGTCACGTCGATGGTGTCGTCTTCTATCTGTGCTGCACGCAGCGTGGACACCGCGACGGCAGCCGCTGCCGCGGGTGGATAGCCGTACACACCGCAACTGATGGCCGGGAACGCGATGCTGTGCAGCGCATGTGCACGCAACAACTGCAAGGCGTTGCGATAGCACTGTGCGAGCAACGCGCCCTCATCATTCATGCCGCCGCGCCAGATCGGTCCGACGGTATGAATCACCCAGCGCGCGGGCAGCGCGAAACCCGGCGTGATGCGCGCCTCACCCGTGGGGCAGCGCACGCCTGGCGCTACTTGCGGGAATGCCCGACAGGCGCGCAACAGTTCCGCCCCGGCAGCGCGATGGATAGCGCCATCCACTCCGCCGCCACCGAGCAGACTTTCGTTCGCCGCATTGACGATGGCGTCCACTTGCAGGGCGGTGATGTCGGCGGTGATGACGGATATGGGCATGGTGAGGCTGCGGCTGGCGCCTTATCCTGCACGCGAGTGCGAGGAGGATGCAAACGGTCGTGGCTAAAGCGTAAAACGCGGCTTTCGGTTGTCTGCTGAACGATGTGACCTTGCTGCGCAAGCATTTTGACCGGCGCGCCGTGAAAGTTGGACTGTTGGCCGCTTGATTGTCGCCGTGGAAAACATGGCGTGCCAATTGCAGCGCGACCCTACCAGCGGCATCGCTACGGCCGGCTGCAGCAGGAGCTGGCCTTGATCAAGCGCATCAAGAATAACCTGCTCGTGTTCGACCACCCGGAAAAGTCGCCGTCGAATGCGCGTCCGAGGCCATGTACACGGTCAACAGGGCCACTCGTTCGCCGCATGGTGATGTACCCGGTGCTGACGCGCGAAGGCGGTCGTGTGCTCTGTGTACGCTGCAACAGGTACGCAGCCACCGCCCGCAACAAACTCCCGTCGCATGCAGGAGGGTTGAAGCAAGCCGGCCTGAAAGAGAGTGAGCACGTTTATTCGCCGGCACCGTCGTTGGCGAACGCGCCGGGTGCCGACCCGAAGTTACCGTCGGCTTGCGCGGCCATGTACGAGAACGCCGCGTAGACCGCCACGTTCTGCGCGAGCTCGGCCGGATCAATCTTGTCCAGCGTGTCGTTGGCGGTGTGGTGCCAATCGAAGTAGTGCGTGCCGTCTTGGGTCAGCGACAGCGCGGCCATGCCCTTGGCGTGCATTTGCGACAGATCCGGGCCGCCGCCGCCGGGACGGACGGCATCGTACGCCACACCGATGGGTGCCAGTACGGTGGCCATTTGTTCGATCGCACGGCGCGCTTCGGGTTTGACGCTGGCACTCATGCGCCATATTTTGCCCGCGCCGAAATCGGACTCGCTACCGAGCTGAAACTTGCTGACGCTGGCAGCGTGCTGCTCCGCGTAAGCGCGGCCGCCCCACAAACCCATTTCCTCGTTGGCGAACGCAATGACGCGGATCGTGCGATCGGCGCGCTGCGGCAGATCGACGATCAGCTTGCCGGCGGCCATCGTAATGGCCACGCCGGCAGCGTCATCGATCGCACCTGTGCCAGGGTCCCATGAGTCCAGATGGCCGCCAATGGCGACGACCTGGTCAGGGTATTTGCTGCCGGTGATCTCGCCGATGACGTTCGCGCCGGAGTACTCGCCGACAATACCGCAGTCCAGATCCAGCTTCACCGTGACCGGCTTGCCATACGCAAGCACGCGTTCGAGCTGGTCGGCATCGGGATTGGACAGCGCCGCCGCAGGAATCGCGGTTTTCGGGTCACGGAAGCCGGTGACGCCGGTGTGCGCGATGCGCTGGTGTGCATCCGTGCCTGCAGAACGCAGCAGGTACGCAGCCGCGCCCTTGCTTGCGGCGACGACGGCGCCAGTAGTGCGCACGGCCGAACCCATCGCGTAGTCGTGGCCGTCTTTGGCGCGGTGCATGCGGTAACCAACGTAGACGATCTTGCCCTTGATCGAGGCAGGATCGGCGGCTTTCAGCGCGTCCAGGGTGTCGAACTTCACCACTTGCGCGATGAGGCCACCTGAGGGAGTGCCGGGCGAGTAGCCGAGTGCAGTCAGTACCAGCGGCTGCGGAAACGGCGCGATGATTTGTCCATGTTCGCTACGGCGTTGCCACAGCGGAAAAGTGACTGGCTCGGTGTAGACCTTGTCGTAACCAAGCTCCCTGAACTTGGCCATTGCCCAGTCGCGCGCGCGCTTGTCGGCATCGCTGCCGGCCAGGCGCGGGCCGACTTCCGTCGTCAGTGAGCTGACGATGCGGTAGCCAGTGTCGTCATGCAGCGCCTTGTCGCGCAGAAGGTTGGCCGTCTGGATGGCCGTGGCAGGAATCGTCGTGTCGCCAGCGCAGACGATACCGCTGAACAGCACACCGGCGGCGAACAGGGAGTAGGAAAGACGGCGCATCGGAGCACTCCGTGAATTGAACCGGAATTATGACTGCTCGATCATGATGGTGTTGCCAAGCGCCGGTCAGGCGCGACGTCATGTACAGCGGACCCGGTTTGCAGATGGTGACGTTGCGTGACAAAGACACACGACGAGCTGGCGGGAACTACCCGCCGGCTTTTGCTTTTCCACCCCACCAAATCACGAATTGGAGCACCGTGCCCGCGCTTCGGAGAACTGATCGCGCTGATTATTGCCGAGTCTTCAACAAGTCGCGAATCTCGGTGAGCAGGGCCACGTCAGCCGGTGGCGCGGCGGGTGCTTCTGCCTGCTTTCTCTGCATGCGGTTCATCAGCTTGATCACCATGAAGATGGCAAGGGCGATGATGATGAAGGTGATCAGGGTGTTGATGAACGCGCCGTAGCTGATCGCGACCTCGGCAATCCTGTTTGCCGGGTCGGTGTTGTCGGCGGGCTTGAGTACCCACCTCAGCTTGGAGAAATCAACGCCACCCGTGATCCAGCCGATCGGCGGCATGATGACGTCATCGACCAGCGAGGTGACGATCTTGCCGAATGCAGCGCCGATGACGATACCAACCGCCATGTCCATCACGTTGCCACGCATGGCGAACGCTTTGAATTCCTGCAGCATGCTCATCTTGAATGTCCCGTTGGATTTGCCGGATGGCGCGCCGACTTTAGCGCGACGGAGTTGCAGCGGGGGTGAAGAGGTTTGCCGCCCGTCTTTCACACGATCCGCGTGTCCAGCGTGGCCACCCCGACCAGCTCGGCGTGCACCAGGTCACCGCGCTGCAATGCAGCCACGCCCGCTGGAGTACCGGTGAAGATCAGATCTCCGGCTTTCAGTGCAAACAACGTCGACAGCGCCGCGATGATTTGCGGCACACCGTGCGTCATTTCACCGAGCGAGGCCTGCTGCCGCCGCTTGCCGTTGACGCTCAGGCGCAACACGGTTTGTCCGGTGACTGTTGCGTCTGCAGCTTGGCGCAGGGCAGATATCGGGGCGGAGTGATCGAAGCTCTTGGCGATTTCCCAAGGATGTCCTTTGGCCTTGAGTTCACGCTGCAGGTCACGTCGGGTCAGGTCGAGCCCGACGCCATAGCCGAAAATCAGCGCCGTGGCGCGGTGTGCAGGGATGTTGCTGCCACCGCCGGCCAGCGCCAGCACCATTTCCACTTCATGGTGCAGCTCGTCGGTAAGCGACGGATACGGCACGTCGGCGCCGTCGCTCACCACGGCATCGGCTGGTTTGCAAAAAAACATCGGCCTGCCGGTGCCTGTTGTGGTACCCATCTCCCGCGCGTGTTCAGCATAATTGCGCCCGATGCAGAACACGCGACGGATGGGGAAACGCTGCTCGCTACCGATGACAGGCAGACTGGGCATGACGGGTGGTGCAAAGCAATAGTCCATGGCGGCAAGCGTAGCAAACCCGGCGCTTGTCGGTGCCGTATGCGGCGATATCCCTGTTCGGCCCTGCCGTCCGCGAGCAGGCGAATGACACGTGTCACCGACAATGTCTGATGTCACACTCTGCCGTTGCCACCCTCCATCCGCCAATCTTGATTCATCCGGCCGTTGACGAAGTACGCAGGGAGTTTGTGTGGACAATGCCGATCTGTTGAAGCAACTGCATATTGACCGCCACCAGCGTGATAATGCGCCGCGGACTGACTGGCATGGTCCGTGGATCGTCGCGGCGGTCGCGGTGGTCGCGTTGCTGGTTGCCGGCGGCGCATGGTGGTGGGTGGGCCAGCGCGCCATCGCCGTGCAGACCGCCGTCGCCCAGGCGCCCAATGCAGGCAGTGAGGCGGGTGCGGTGCTGCAGGCCACCGGTTACGTGACCGCGCGACGCCAGGCCACGGTATCGGCGCAAATCACCGGCACGTTGACTGCCGTGCTGATCGAGGAGGGTGATCACGTCACCAAGGGCCAGGTACTGGCACGCCTGGACGACAGTGCCTCGAAGGCGGGGCTGCAAACAGCCAGGGCACAGGCCGCCGCCGCGCAGGCGCTGGTGGCGCAGTATCGGGTGCAGATGACGCAGAGCCAGCATGACGCGACGCGCCAGCAGTCGCTGGCCGAGCGCGGGCTGGTGTCGAAACAGGCAGCCGAGCAGGCGCAGACGCTGGTCGAGAGCACTCGCGCGCAGCTTGCCGCCCAGCAGAAGCAGGCGGCTGCGGCCGCAGCGCAGGCGGTACAGGCAGAGGTCAATTTCGATTACACCGTGGTGCGTGCGCCGTTCAGTGGCGTCGTTACTACCAAGGACGCCCAGGTTGGCGAGATCATTTCGCCGCTGTCGGCCGGTGGTGGCTTCACCCGCACCGGCGTGGGCACGATCGTTGACATGGATTCCCTGGAAGTCGATGTCGACGTCAACGAGGCCTATATCGGCCGGGTCAAACCGGACATGCCAGCCGAGGCGGTACTGGATGCGTATCCGGACTGGAAGATTCCCGCCCACGTCATCGCCATCGTGCCCACGGCCGATCGCGGCAAAGCCACGATCAAGGTGCGCGTGGCGCTGGAAAAGAAGGATGCGCGGATCGTGCCGGAGATGGGCGTGCGCGTGTCGTTTCTGGAGACCAAGCCGGAGGCTGCCGCGCAAATGCCGCAGGGCGTGCTGATCCCCGCCACGGCGATTGCGCAACGCGACGGCCACAGCGTGGTGTTTGTGCTGGATGGCAAACAGGTGCGTGCGCGTACGGTCCAACCGGCGCCACAAAGTTATGGCGACTTGCGTCTGGTGCTGACGGGAGTCAAGTCCGGGGATAGCGTGGTGGTTTCGCCGCCACCGAACCTCAAAGATGGTTCAGCCGTCCAAATAAAAAAGCCTTAGCAAATTGTTTGCTGCCGCACGACCAGATAACTATCGGAGAACCGCCATGGGTACCTTGATCGACATCGAGAATCTCGCCAAGACCTACACGCGTGGCAAGCAGAAAGTCGAGGTGCTGCACCACGTCAACCTGCAGATTGCCGAGGGTGATTTTCTCGCCTTGATGGGGCCGTCGGGTTCGGGCAAGACCACGTTGCTCAACCTGATTGGTGGCCTGGACACGCCGACCGCTGGCAGCATCAGCGTCGGTGGGCAGCGGATCGATCAGCTCGGTGGAGGTGCGCTGGCGAAGTGGCGCGCCTCCAACGTCGGTTTCGTCTTCCAGTTCTATAACCTGATGCCCATGCTCTCCGCGCAGCGCAATGTGGAACTGCCGTTGCTGCTGACCCGATTGTCCGGCGCGCAACGCAAGAAGAACGCCTCGATCGCGCTGCAACTGGTCGGGCTGGCTGATCGCGCCACGCACAAACCCGGCGAGTTGTCCGGTGGTCAGCAACAGCGCGTGGCGATTGCCCGTGCCATCGTGTCAGACCCCACGTTGCTCGTCTGCGACGAGCCGACCGGCGACCTGGATCGCCAGTCTGCCGAAGAAGTGCTGAGCTTGCTGCAGCAGCTTAATCGCGACCACGGCAAGACCATCGTCATGGTCACACATGATCCCAAAGCAGCCGAATACGCCACCCATACGCTGCATCTGGACAAGGGCACCCTGGTCGAACAGGTCGCGGCCTGAGGAGACGACGATGAAATACCTCCACTTGATCTGGGC
Organism: Rhodanobacter sp.; assembly: GCA_039926605.1. Lineage (GTDB taxonomy): Bacteria > Pseudomonadota > Gammaproteobacteria > Xanthomonadales > Rhodanobacteraceae > Rhodanobacter. The sequence goes on from JBDSWR010000038.1 coordinate 58,648, forward strand.
GGCGCTGTTCCGGCGCAAGACGCGCACGTTCCTTACCCTGGTTTCAATCCTGGCGGCGTTCCTGCTGTTCGGCATGCTTGATGGTGTGCGCGAGAGTTTCAACAGCATCGGCAAGAGCGCCGTGGGTGCGCAGCGCCTGCAGACCAGCTCGAAGCTGTCTTTCATCGAGACCTTGCCGCTGGCGCTGCTTGCGCGTATTGCGCAGGTGCCGGGCGTCAAGGACGTAGCGTATGCCAACTGGTTTGGTGGCGCATATCAGGATCCGCGCAACCAGATCTTCACTTTTGCGGTGAGCCCGAACTATGTCGATCAGTATCCGGAAGTGGTGGTCACGCCGGAAATGCGCAAGGCATTTGACAGCTCGCGCACCGGCATCCTGGTCGGCGACAAGATTGCGCAGAAGTACCACTTGAAGGTGGGCGACAAGATCCCGTTGCAGTCGAACATTTTTCCGCAGCGCAACGGCAGCAAGGACTGGAGTTTTGACGTCGCTGGCATCCTGCATGCTGCCGAAGGCGGGAAGGATGGCTTCCTGCAGGGCGTGATCCTGATGCACTGGAAGTATTTCGACGAATCGACGCCGTACAACCAGGGACACGTGGGCTGGTACATCACCCGCGTTGCCGATGTGCAGCAGGCGGACCGCGTGGCCAAGGCGATTGACGCGCTGTCGGCAAACTCCGATCACGAGACCAGGACGATGACCGAGCAGGCCGCGTTCGCCTCGCAGATCAAGCAGGTGGCAGATATCGGCTTGATCGTCGGCGCGATCATGGGCGCCGTGTTTTTTACCCTGCTGCTGCTGACCGGCAACACCATGGCGCAAGCAGTGCGCGAGCGCACCAGCGAATTGGCGGTGTTGAAGACGATCGGCTTTTCCGACCAGAGCGTGATGGCGCTGGTGCTCGCCGAGTCGGTGTTGCTGGTGGTGCTCGGCGGCGTGCTTGGTCTCGGGCTGGCCGCGGTGCTGGGACCGGCACTGAGTGCTGGCAGCGGCGGGGCGATCAGCATGCCGCCGGTGGGTTTGAACAGCTGGTTGTTCGGGATCGGGCTGATGGTGGCGATTGGTCTGCTGGTGGGTGCGCTTCCCGCATTACGCGCGTTGCGCCTGAATATCGTCGACGCACTGGCCGGCCGCTGAGGGGACATCATGAAAAAGCTCACATCGTTTTTTGGCGGACTCGGTTTGTTGCTGGTGGTAGCACTTGGAATTGCCGTGTGGATCTTCGTGCCCTGGCAAGGCCTGGTTGGGCTGGTCGTGCTGTTCGCGCTGTGGATGGCAGTTACCAGGCGCGGTCGCCAGGCCAGCTCGATCACCAGCGTGGGAGTCAGTACGCTGCCGCAGCGCATCGGCTCGTCGCTGGTGGTAGTCGTCGGTATTGCCGGCGTGGTCGCGGTGCTCGTGGCGCTGCTGGCGATGGGCGAGGGTTATCAGGACACGCTGCGCCGCAGTGGCAACGAGGACACGGCGATCGTCATGCGCGGCGGTTCGGCCAGCGAAGTGATGTCGGTGCTGGACAGCAATGCCGTCTCGGTCATCGAGCAGGCGCCGGGTATCGCGCGCGATACCGCGGGCAAGCCGCTCGCTTCACCGGAATTGGTAGTGGCGGCAGATCTGCCGGTCAAGGGCGGCACGGCCGATGACACCGGCAGCGTGCAGTTTCGCGGCGTCGGCGACGAAGCGTGGCGGGTGCGCACGAACGTGAAGATCATCGCCGGGCGCGCGTTCAAACCGGGTCTGCGCGAGCTGGTGGTGGGCACCGGCGCGCAACGCCAGTTTGCCGGGCTGGAGCCGGGTCACGAGGTGAAGCTGGGCAATCAGGTGTGGACGGTCGTGGGCGTGTTCTCCTCTGGTGACGCGATGGAATCGGAAGTGTGGGGTGATGCCAGCACGATCGCGTCCACTTACCGGCGTGGCAACAGCCGTGGGTCGGTAACGGTGCGACTGACCGACCCGGGTGCGTTTGCCGCGTTCAAGGCGGCGCTGGTCAGCAACCCGCAGATCAAGGTGGACGTCGACACCACGCTCGATTATTTCAGCAAACAGTCCGAAACGATGACCAAGGTGATCCGCGTCGTCGGCATGGTGGTGGGAGTGATCATGGCCATCGGCGCCTTGTTCGGTGCGCTCAACACGATGTTTGCCACGGTGGCTTCGCGTGCGCGCGAAATTGCCACGTTGCGCGCGATCGGTTTCCGCGGATTGCCCGTCGTGGTCGCGGTCATGCTGGAAACGATGTTGCTCGCCCTGCTTGGCGGCGTTCTCGGCGGTGTGATCGCGTGGCTGATCTTCAACGGTTACACCGCCTCCACCCTGGGTGGTGGCGTCGGCCAGTTGACGTTCCAGTTCAAGGTCTCCCCGCAACTGCTGTGGACCGGAATCAAATGGGCGCTGGCGATTGGCTTCGTGGGGGGCCTGTTTCCGGCCGTGCGCGCCGCACGCTTGCCGGTGACCGCGGCGTTGCGCGAGCTATAGGCGACGACTCCACGGACGAACAAGGGTCCGCGCACGAACTCCTGCCTACTTCTGGTCAGGGCATTACCGGCGGCACGTAGTCCAGCGTCAGCCCGAACAGCCACAGCAATCCGAGTACCAGCGGCAGATGCACCAGGAATTGCATGAAGGTATAGCCGACGACGTCGCGCGCGCGCAGGCCGAGCACGCCCAGCAGCGGCAGCATCCAGAACGGGTTGATCAGGTTGGGTATGGCCTCGGCGGCGTTGTACACCTGTACCGCCCAGCCCAGGTGCACGTGCAGTTCGTTCGCCGCCTGCATGACGTAAGGCGCCTCCACCAGCCATTTGCCGCCACCGGAGGGTACGAAGAAGCCCAGGATCGACGAGTACGCGCCCATCACCAGCGGGAACGTGTCGGTGGTGGCAACGTGCACAAACAGGTTGGACAGTCGATGTGCCAGCGTTTGCCCGCCGAACCCCGAAGCCTTGGTGAGCAGCGCAGCGATCCCGCCGTACAGCGGGAACTGGATCAGCACGCCCGTCGTACTGGGCACTGCGCGCGTCACCGCATCGAGAAAGCTGCGCGGGCGCCAATGCAGCAGGATCGCGACAGTCAGGAACAGCAGGTTGTAGGTGTTGAGGTTGGAGATGGCCAGGACCGCCGACTTGCTGGCGAACTCGTGACCGAGCCAACCCAAGCCCAGCAGGCCGATCGCCAGCGACAGCAGTGGGCTGTATTCCAGCCACTCGCCCGGCCGGCTGCGCGGTGGCAACGCCGGAGTCGAGTCCGCCGGCACATTGAACATCTGCGCGGTGCGCGCGTTTGCGTCAGACGGTGCGGTAAACCAGCACACCAGCAGCGACACCACGATCAGGATCGCGGTCAGCGCAATTGACTGCCACAGGAAAATCGTCTGGCTGAACGGCAACACGCCGGTGATCGCAATCAGGCCCGGTGGCATGCTGCCCGGGTTGGCCTGCAATTGCGCGGCAGATGACGACAGGCCCATCGCCCAAATCGCACCCAGTCCGAGATAAGCGGCGGCGCCGGCCGCGCGATAGTCCATGCGCAGGTCGCTGCGCCGTGCGATGGCACGCACCAGCAGGCCGCCGAAGATCAACGAAAAGCCCCAGCTCAACAGCGACGCCAGCATGCTGACCAGAGCGATATACACGATCGCGCCGCGTCCGCTGCGTGGCGCGCGTGCCAGCACGTTGATGAAGCGCTCCACCACCGGCGCCGTGGCCAGCACGTAGCCGCCGATGACCACAAACGCCATCTGCATGGTGAACGGAATCAGGCTCCAGAAGCCGTCGCCGAACGCGTTCATCGTTGCTACGGGTGACGCGCCAAAACCCAGCGCCGCCAACGCAACGATGGTCACGCCAAGCGCGGCAAACACCCACGCGTCCGGAAACCAGCGCTCCGACCATGCTGCGCTGCGCAGTGCCGCACGCGCCATCCAGCCTTCATTCGTTGCCTGCATGCCGCGCTCCCCTTTCAGGACACCACATCGTTGCGCGCTCGCAACCATTTTCGCAAGCCGACCAACGTCGAAGAAGGCGCGCGTCACCCTGGGTCAGTGCACCGATTTGCGCTTGCCGGACGTGATCACCACCACCCCCAACACGATGACCGCCATGCCGCTCAGGTCGATCGAGCCGACCTGCTCACCAGCCAGCAACACGCCCAGCAAGACCGCGACGGGCGGGTTCACGTAGGCGTAGCTGGTGGCCACGGCTGGTCGCGCGCGTTGCAGCACGTACAAGTACGCATTGAATGCGATGATTGAGCCAAACACTGCCAGATAAGCGACGGCCAACGTCGCCCGCATGGTCGGATGGGCGGGCAGGCGCTCGCCGCTGACGATGCCAATCAGCAGCAGCACCACACTGCCGCATACCATTTGTGCGGCGGTGTTCATCGCCCCGGGTGGCATTTCGCGGTGGCGACTCCACGCCGAACCGAACGCCCACGCTGCGGCCGCCAGCAGCAGTGCCACGGCACCGATGCGCGAACCGGACAAGCTGCTGCCCAGGTTCAAGACGATGACGCCGGCAAAGCCGATCAGCAGACCGACTGTCTCTCGCCGATTTGCCCACTCGCCATACATGCCGGTAAACAGCACAGCGAACAACGGCATGCTGGCCACGGCGACGGCGGCGATCCCCGAACCCACACGTTGCTCCGCAAAGCACACCAGACCATTGCCCAGCCCGAGCAGAAACACGCTGCTGAATGCGGCGTTGCGCCACTGCACCGCGCTCGGTGCGGGCGTGCCGCGCAGCCGCAAAAAGCCGTACAGCGCACCGCCGGCGCACAAAAAGCGCAGCCCGGCGAGCAGGAACGGCGGATAGCTTTCCAGGGCGTAGTGGATGCCGAGGTAGGTTGAGCCCCAGATCAGGTACAACGCTGCCATCGACAGCGGGATCAGTACGCGTGGATCGTGCAGATGGCGCGTTGCCACAGGAGCGGCACGCGTGGGCGGGGGAGACATGCGCAAGCGCCACAAGGAGGTGGCGCATTATCCTTGAGCGACTGGGGTTGTGCGAGTGCGCGCTTGGCACTTGACCGCAGCGTGTTGTGCCTGCTCAGGCTGCGCGCGGCGTTTGCGCGCCGCGCGGTAGTCCTTGCCGGTTGGTGATGGGGCCGGATGCCTGTAGCGGCACCATGGGACGGGTTTTTCAGCGTGTTGCGGGGCCCTCGCGTCGCAGCACGACGAACTCGCCTTCCAGCACCTTCGGTTGAGCGTCAGGAGATGCGGTGACGTTCGCGCTGGGAGCGGCGATTTGGCGCTTGCGCGTCCAGTAACGCCACACCAGCAGCGCACTGCCACCCACGAGCAGGATGCCAGCCGCCAGCAAGCCGAAGATCAGCAGCAGCCCCAGCAACGCCAGTCCAACGACCAGCGACAGCACGCGGGCAAGCGGGTGGCGAGGGCGGCGCAGCAATGGCAGTTGGAAATACATGTGTTAAAAACCTGTGTGGTAAAATCAATGACTTAGGTGTGTAACGATGGGGCCATTGGCCTCTTGAGGCAAGTGCTGATGGATACACCTTTGCTGGTTAAACCTTTGTGTCGCCTCGCCGATATTCCGGTAGAAGGCGCCACTGCGGTGGATGCCGTGCTGCGTGATGGTATCGACAGCGTCATCGTGCTGCGCCGGAATGGCCAAGTGCACGCGTACCTCAATGTTTGCCCGCATGCGGGTCGGCGCCTTGACTACGCGCCGGGCAAGTTCCTGCTCAAGCACGATACCCTGATCTGTGCCGTCCACGGCGCGACATTCAAGCAGACCAGCGGCCTGTGCGTCGGCGGACCGTGCTGCGGCGACAGCTTGCGCGAGCTGGCGTTGCGCATTGACGGCGACGCGGTGTACCTCGGCGACGGCGAGTGACCGTCGTTCGGTGATCTTGCCGGGGTTGTCGTGGTCTTCCTTCATGGCGTTTTCTGCGGTCCGCGCAGGTACTGCGCTTTCTCCGGCGAATGCGGGAAAACAGCTCAGCAAGCTTCCATCTGCCTTTGTGCCGTCGCGACTTGCGCCACCCGGAACGCGGACCGGGCCGGACACGCCTCAGCACCATGGAAGTGCCGCAGCGCGAGTTTTCTCATTCCGGCACATGCCCAAGTTGTTCGATAACGACAGGTTCGCCATGGCGAACTCCGAGCGTCGCGACAGGTCGAAGATATGGCCGCATGTTCAGGAGCTCCCCCACAACGCCGGATGATGACGCGCAGCAATGGTGAGGTGACCGATCGACAGCCTGCAGGTGTTTCCGCATGGGATGTGGTGGATTGCAGCGCAGTCACGCACACGCTTTGCGTTCAACTCTGATTTGAGGAGTCATTCAGCGCCGTGATCAAACGAATACTCACCGTATGCATAGGCAACATCTGTCGCAGTCCGACCGCGGAGTACGTGCTGCGGCAGCGATTGGCGTCACACGATGTCCAGATCACCAGCGCCGGCTTGCATGCGCTGAGGGGAAAGCCAATGGCGGACACTGCACTGCAGGTGCTGACCGAGCATGGCATCGATGGAACGGCGCATCGCGCGCGCCAGCTCACTCCTGCCATGCTCCGTGCGGCGGATCTGGTGCTTGGCGTCGAGAAGATCCACCTCGAAGCCATGATCCAGCTGCTGCCGGAAGCGCGCGGCAAGATCTTCCTGGTCGATCACTGGGTAAGTCGGCGTGACATTCCCGATCCGTACATGCAGCAACGCGCGGACTTCGTGCATGCCTTCGGCATGATCGAAGAAGGTGTCGATGCCTGGCTGCTCCATCTGTAGCGTCTTTACCTACGGAGCAAAGCGACGCCGATCAGCGTGGCTGCGCGTTGCCGCCTACCTGGCCGGCGCCCTGGGTGCAGGTCGAGCAAAACATGTTCGATCCACCAGGCTTGAGTGTCGTCAGCCAACAATGCGCAGGTAAAGCGTCGGAGCAACCACGCAGAACATGCGGTGCACCGGCAGCTTTGACCGCAACGCCGTGGTCGTGACGCGATGTCTTGAGCGTCAGCTTTGTCGTGTACCGCCGCGTTCCGTTGACACCCGAGATAGTGGCCGCGTCACGACTGGGCGTCAGCAGCGATTTGCCGGGGTCGATCTGCACCTTGAGAGGTGCAGGCGCGCCGGTTGAGTTGTAGTTCGCTCCGACTCACGCCTGCCCAAGCACTGCGCTGATTTCAGCGGTGCGGTCCTGCATCAGCGCGGTATCGCCGCGTGATTCCACGTTGAGCCGCAGCAACGGCTCGGTGTTGGAACTGCGCAGGTTGAAGCGCCACTGGCCGAAGTCGGCGCTGATCCCGTCAGTGTGGTCAAGCGCGGGAGTCGGGTTGGCGAAGTGTGCGAGCACCCGGGCGGTGGCTGCGCTGGCGTCGGCGACCTTGAAGTTGATTTCTCCACTACACGGGTAGGCGCGCATGCGCTCATCCAGCATCTCGGCCAGCGTTTGCCCATTGGCGGAAATCAGCTCGGCGATCAGCAGCCACGGGATCATTCCCGAGTCGCAGTACGCGAAGCTGCGAAAGTAGTGGTGGGCGCTCATCTCGCCGCCATAAATAGCGTTCTCGGCGCGCATGCGTTCCTTGATGAACGCGTGCCCGGTCTTGCTCAGCACCGGGATGCCACCGGCGGCGCGCACCATTTCGATGGTGTTCCAGGTAAGGCGTGGGTCGTGGATGATCTTGCCGCCGGGGAAGCGTGCCAGCAGCGCGGTGGCCAGCAGGCCGACCAGGTAATAGCCCTCGATGAAGCGCCCATCCGCGTCGAAGAAGAAGCAGCGGTCAAAGTCACCATCCCAGGCCACGCCGAAGTCGGCGTCGTGCGCACGTACTGCGGCAGCAGTGACATCGCGGTGTTCGGAAAGTAGTGGGTTGGGGATGCCATTGGGGAAATGGCCGTCCGGTTCGTGCTGAAGGCGGATGAACTCGAACGGCAGGTGGGAGGCGAGCTGATCCACCACGATGCCGGCGCCGCCATTGCCCGCGTTGACCACGATCTTCAGCGGCTTCAACCGGTCGCGCTGGACATAGCCAAGCAGGTGGTCGATGTAGGCCGACTTGTCAGTCATCGTGCGCGGTGTGGCGACGCCGGACGCAATCGTCTTGTGGTAGCTGCCGGCAAAGTCGCGAATAGCGAACAGCCCGCTGTCGCCGCTGATCGGCCGCGAGCCTTCGCGCAGCAGCTTCATGCCGTTGTAGTCCATCGGATTGTGGCTGGCAGTAACCATCACGCCGCCGGCCGCGCCGAGATGGTTGGTCTGGAAATACACCTCTTCGGTGCCGCCCATACCAATGTCGATCACCTCGCGTCCGGCGGCGTGAAAACCATCGGCCAGTGCTGCCTGCAACGCCGGACTGCTCAAACGTACATCTCGCCCCAGTACCACCGGGCCCGGGTCCAGTTGCGCGGCCATCGCTACGCCAATCCGGCGCGCCAGATCGTCGTCGAGCTCGTCAGGCACGCGACCGCGGATGTCGTAGGCTTTGAAGCAGGGTAGTGGGGTCATGCAAGTAGCTCGACAGTGCGATCAAATGTGCATTGTACTCAGGAGTGGGATCCGACCTCATGCGTCAGCGCAGAGATGCGCTGGTGAAACTGGAGGGCGGAGCCGGCCGTGCATCCCGTGGCGGGCTTTCGCTGGACGGGTGCGGCTCGGCGGCTCTGGTCGTTCTTGTCGTGTCCCCGTCGCGTGGCACGAAGGGTGTGGTCCGTGATTGCTTCACCTGCCAGGTTGTGAATGAGGCCGCCGGGCCGGTGCCGTGGCGCCCGGCTCGTTTGCAGGTGAAGCTGGTGAGCGGTGCCCGTCCAGCGCGTGATAGCAGGCGTTAGTGCAGTGGGCTCAATGGAACATCAGGTTGATTGCGATCAAGGTAACTACCAAGATCAGTCCGGTCAGCGGCAGACCCACGCGCAGGAAGTCCCTGCTCTTGTAGCCGCCTGGGCCGGTGACCATCATCAGCGCCGGATGCCCGGAGCTGAGCAGGAAGGTGTTGGAGGACGACACTGCCACAATCAACGCATACGCCGACGGGTTGCCGCCGGTCGCCACGGCGACGCTGATGGCTACCGGCACCATCATCACCGTGGCGCCGACGTTGGACATCACCTGCGAGAACAGCAGCGTGAGCACGGCCAGCACCAGTTGCAGAACGTACGGCGAAAACGCGCCGAAAATATGCACGACCTGTTGCGCGAGCCACGCGGCAGTGCCCGTGGAATCCATCGACCAACCCAGCGGGATCAGGCAGGCGATGACGAACACGGTCTTCCAGTTGATCGCCTTGTACGCCTCGTCCATGTCCAGCACGCCCGACAGCAGCATGGCGATGGCGCCGGTCATCATGGCTACGGATAGGTCCAGGCCGGTGAACAACGCCAGCCCCTGCGCCATCAGGAAAAAGCCGACTGCCTGCCAGATCTTGGTTGGACGTTGCTCGTCCTTGGGAATGTCGGTGACGACAACCAGGTCCTTGTCTTCCGCCGCCAGGGTCAGGTCGCGCCAGTTGCTGTGCAGCACCACCGTATCGCCGGCGCGCAGGCTGATCGCACGCACGTCTTCGTGAAAAACCTGCTCGCCGCGATTCACTGCCAGCACGGAAATACCGAAGCGCTTGCGCAGTCGCAGTTCGCCGATGGTGTGCTTGATGAAACGCGACACCGGCGGGATCACCACTTCGGAAATGCCCGCGCGCGTGGGGTTGAACAACTCGCCAAGCTGCTGCATGCGCGTGGACAGGCGGCATAGCTGGTTGTTCGCAAAGCGGTTGAGTTGTTCGCGCGGACCCAGCACGCCAAGTACCGAACCGACCCAGATCACATGGTCGGACGGCGGCGCCATGCGCGCTTCGTTGCCGCTCTTGATTGCCAGGATCAGTGGCGGCTCGTGCAGTTGTTCCACTTCGCCGATGCTCATGCCGACCAGTGGGCTTTCTGCAGTGACAGTGAGCTCGGCGGTGTCGCCGACGATGCCATAGGCGTCGGCGAAGTAGCTCTCGGTGCGCCCGGGCGTCACCTTCAGCCGCTGATCCTCACGGGCGGGCAGCAGCTTCGCGCCGAACAGGTAGAAATACAGCACGCCCACCGCGCCTAGTGCCAACCCGATCGGCGTCACGCTGAACAGGCCGAACTTCGGGATGGTATGGGCGCCGGGCAGCAGGTTGGCGTTGGCGCTGGCGATCAGGTCATTCAGTACGATCAGCGCCGAGTTCGCAATCAACGTGGTGTTGGTTGCAGCGAGGATGCAGAACGCCATTGGCAACAACAGCCGCGACAGCGGCACGCCGGTGCGTGCGGACAAGCGGCTGCTGATCGGGATCATCAGTGCGGCCAGTGCCTGGCTGGGGATGACCGCGCTGAACATGCTGGCGACCACATTGATCACCACGCCCAGGCGTGACTCGACCCCGTTCGCCAGGCGCACCACGAATTGCGCGGTCAGGTTGAGCACCCCGGCGCGATCCAGGCCTTCGCCCATGATCATGATGGCGATGATCGCGATCACCGCCGTGCCCGAGAAACCGTTGAACACGCGCTCGGGCGGAATCAGCCCGGTCAGCCCGATGGTGACCACCACCAACAGCGCCACCATGTCCGCGCGAATCCATTCCAGCACCAGCATCAACATGGTGAACGCCAACAGGCCGAGCACCAGGATCATGTCAGGAGTGAGCGCAAGTCCCACTAGCATGCGTCCCGCAAGGGCCGATGACGACGATGGTTACAAGGGAGCAGTGGAGACTTCACGCTGCGTCGATGCGTCCCTGGGTGGATTTCCCAAGTATAGGCGGCTGCGCGCCCTGGCTGGTGAATCGCAGTCGAGGGTGGTCGTTTTTGTCGGGGCCTCCCCAGCAGCAGCGGAATCAATGGCGATGCTCGTGGCAGATTCGCGGCATATTCTTGCAGGAGCGACTTCAGTCGCGATGCTCATGCCTTCCGGATGGACCAGGTCCACGGCCAGCGCCACTGAAGGCAGTCGCTTTTGCAGGATTCTTCGCCAGCGGGGCCGGGCAATAATCTATCGCTCCATCGCGACATGGAGATATATACTCGGCAACACTGCGACCGGAGCCCGGCGATGCCCACCATCAGCTTTGAGTTTTTCCCACCCAAGACCGACGACCAGCGCGCGCAGCTCGATCGCGCAGCGCACGCGCTCCAGGCTCATCAACCCGAGTACGCGTCGGTGACGTTTGGTGCTGGCGGTTCAACCTTGAGTTACACCAGCGAGACAGCGCAGCGCCTGCATGTCATGCACGGGTTGTCGGTTGCCCCGCACCTGTCGTGTGCCGGTGGTACGCGTGCGGAGTTGGCGACCTTGCTCGACAGCTATCGGGCCGCCGGCTACAGGCGCTTGATTGCGTTGCGCGGCGATCTGCCATCGGGCATGGCCTCGACGGGTGATTTTCGGTACGCCGCCGAGTTGGTGGCGTTCATCCGCGAGCGCAGTGGCGATCACTTTCACATCGAAGTGGCCGCCTATCCGGAGACCCATCCGCAAGCGGAGAACGCGCTGCGCGACCTGCAGCATTTCAAGTCCAAGATTGATGCTGGCGCCGATGGTGCCATCACCCAGTATTTCTTCAATGCGGATGCGTATTTCCGCTTTGTCGACGATGTCGCCAAGCTCGGGGTGAACGTACCGATCGTGCCGGGGATCATGCCGATTTCCAGTTACAGCCAGTTGCAGCGCTTCTCGGACATGTGCGGGGCGGAAATCCCGCGCTGGATTGCCAAGCGCATGCAGGCGCTCGGCGATGATGCCGAGTCGGTACGTGCGTTGGGTACCGAAGTCGTGGCGCAGTTGTGTCGACGCTTGCTGGATGGCGGTGCGCCGGGGCTGCATATCTACACGCTCAACCGTTCGAAGGCGCCGCGCGCGATTTTGCAGCAACTGGATTGACCCGGCGCGACTGACGCAGTCCGACGGTAGTCACGCTCTGCTCCCGGGCGCGTCATCATGACCGGCAAGAGCCAGCCGCGCGGGATCGTCTTCGCACCCACCGCGGCGGCACTGGGGCGACGCTGCCGATAGCCCTATGCTGTGCGGATGCGCCGGATACTTGCACTGCTCTTTCTGGTCGTCATCCTGGTGGCGGCCCCGGCCATCGCGCAAACCCAGATCCATCGCTGCATGGGTGCCGATGGCAATCTGGTGTTCACCGATCAACTGTGTGAGGCATTGAATGCCACGCCGCTGGCGCGCACGCTGCCGCCTCCAGGCGCAAGTGCGGAATCATCGAGGCCGGCTGTGTTGTGTGCGGCGGACATGGCGGCGCTGAAGCAGGCAGTCATGGACGCGTTCGTCAATCGTGATGCCAATCGCCTGGCCGGCTTGATGCTGTGGGGCGGCTACGGTCACGGCATGGCAGTTGCCGACATCCGCTCGCTGCAGAGGATGATGCGCGAACCGTTGCTGGATTTCGGGCCGCCCGAGGAATCCGTTGCCGGACACCTCGCGACAGACGACAGCTACACACGCGAGTTCCATCCTTTTGACGCCAGCGCCAGCGCGAGCGTCCCGGCAACGCCGCCGCCAACCGCGCCCGCGTCCGACAAAACGTTCGTGCTGCGTACCAGCGCCAGCGGCGATGGCGCGCAGTCGCACGAAATGCGCTTCAACGTGGTGCGCCGCTCCGGCTGCTTGTGGCTGCGCAGCGCAGACTGAACCGCGTTGCACGCTGCGCAGCACAACGCCACGCCGTGAGCGCACGACTATCATGGGCAATCTTCCGTGGAGAAATGACATGGCGCAGCAATACCCTGAATGGATTTGGCAGAATGGCGAAATCAAGCCGTGGAAGGATGCGACGGCGCATGTCATGTCCCATGCATTGCATTACGGCTCCTCCGTGTTCGAGGGCATGCGCAGCTACGCCACGCCCGATGGTGCGGCCATTTTCCGTCTCACCGACCATCTGCACCGGCTGTTTCATTCGGCCAAGATCTACGACATGGTGTTGCCCTACAGCGCAGACGAGTTGGCTGCGGCCAGCCGTGCGGTGATCAGCAAGAACGGTCTGGCGGCGTCGTATATCCGTCCCGTGGCGTATCGCGGCCTGGGCGGCTTCGGCCTGTCGGCGGAGACTCCGATTGACGTGGCTGTGGCAGCGTGGCCGATGGGCCCGTACCTCGGTGCCGAGGCGCTGGAGAACGGGATTACGGCATGCGTCTCCAGTTGGCAACGCTTTGCACCAAACACTATTCCGGCTGGCGCCAAGGCGGGGGGGAATTACCTCTCCGGCCAGCTCATAGCGCGCGAGGCGCGGCAGCGCGGCTTCGGCGAAGGTATCGCACTATCGTCGTCCGGCTTGCTCAGCGAGGGCGCCGGTGAAAACCTGTTTCTGGTTTTTGATGGCGCGTTGCACACTCCGCCGGCGAGCGCTTCCATTCTGGCTGGGATCACGCGCGACAGCTTGAAGACGCTGGCACGCGAGGAAGGCATTGATGTGATTGAACGCGATCTGCCGCGAGAATACCTGTATCTGGCCGACGAGGTGTTCATGTGCGGTACCGCCGCGGAGATCACGCCGATTCGCGCCGTCGACGGCAAACAGATTGGCGCCGGCAAGGCCGGACCAGTCACGCGACGCTTGCAGGAATTGTTCTTTGGTTTGTTCGATGGCCGCACCCATGACAAGTGGGGCTGGCTGGAACAGGTCTGAAGGTCAGGCTCGCCGTGCAACCGACTCACTCATGCGGTTGCCCGGCCGAGGCAGGACGCCGCTCGCGGGCGATGCGCCGGAGTTGAAGGTGTCAAGCGCAGGGCGGCCCACTGCAGGGCTGCGGCGTGTTGAGCGACCTTGTGCCCATCGGCTCAGGCGAATTTGATACAGGCGACGGCGCCATTGGCGTCGCTGCGCGGTCGCATCGAGACATCCCAGGCGTACAACTCGCACAACCGGCGCACGATCGCCAAACCTAGGCCGGCGCCACTGCCACCCACGCCTTCCCCGCGCACGCCACGCTGGAACAGGCGCTCAGCATCTTCGGGCTTGATCCCGGGCCCGGTATCAATGACTTCGATGCGGTTGTCGCCGACCTCGATGCGCACGCTGCCTTCGAGCGTGTATTTGATCGCATTGCTGATCAGGTTGGTCAGCGCCACCGAGAGCACCGATGCTGGCGCGTTGACGCTGACCGGGGAGCGCACCACCAGCTCGACCACCAACGGTTTGCCACGAAGTTGCGGACGTTGACTCTCGATGACGTCGGCGGCAACCTTGCCGACCTCGGTAGTTTCTCCGCGCGTAGGGCCACGTCGCTCGGCGCGGGACAGCAACAACAGCGCCTCGATCAGTTCGGTTGCCTGGCGTGATGCCCGCTCGATGCGATTGAGGCGTTCGCTCAGCTTTGGCGTGAGGTCGGCCGAACCCTGTAGCAATTCGGTAGTGCTGGCGATGACCGCCAGCGGTGTGCGCAGCTCGTGGCTGACGTCGGAGTTGAATTCGCGGTCGTGTTCAACCATGGCTGTGAGTCGCGTCGAATACTCATCCAGCGCGTGCGCGAGTTCACCCACTTCATCGTCCGCGAAATGTGGCGCCAGCGGTTCGACCTTGCCTGTCTGCCGGAAACCGCGCAGTCGATTGGCCAGTTCCGTGACCGGTTTCAGCACCTTGCGGGACAGCCACAGACCAATGGCCAGCGAAAGCAGACCGAACAGGAACACTGCACCAATCACGCTGGTCAACAGTTGCTGCTTGCCGAGCTCCTCGCGCGATACGTCATAGCGAACGAAGCCGATGATGCCCTGCTTGCGCCGGACGGCCAGCTTGTAGCGTTTCGTGTGGCCTTTGGCGTCAACGTCGGTGATATCGAACACACCGCTTGCGTTCGGGTCCCGGGCAAGGTTTTGCCACGCCAACGGCATTTTGTACAGCGTGCGGTCGCTGTTGATGAAGCCTTCGAGTAGTTGCGAATGAGCAATCTGATCGGGGTTGGCGATGACCTGGTCGACCGATTGGTCAACGTCTTGCTGAAGACTGGCGGTAACCAGTTGGTCCTCGACCTTGGCGCGGATGTTCAACGCCGCCACCGCAAACAACGCGCTGAGGCCGAAGCCGAACAGCGTGAACGAGACGACCAGGCGAAAACGCAGCTTACGCCTGGATTGCATCCGGCTCGACCATCCGGTAACCAATGCCGTGACGCGTGTAGATCAGCGGCGTGGCGAAAGGCTTGTCGATCGCCGCGCGCAGACCATGGATGTGTACCCGCAGCGAGTCGCTGTCGGGTAGTTCCTCACCCCACACACGTTGCTCCAGGTCTTGCCGGGTTACCACCGACGGGCTGGCTTCCATCAGTGCCTGCAACAACTTCAAGCCGATCGGGTTGAGCTGGATCGACTTGCCTTCGCGGTTAACCGTCAACGTGTCGAGATTGAACGTGAGATCGGCCACCTTGAGTACGCGGCTCTGCGGGCCCTTGCCACGACGCGCCAGCACTTCCAGCCGTGCAGCCAATTCCTGCAAGGCGAACGGCTTGGTCATGTAATCGTCGGCGCCGGATTCGAAGCCGGTCAGTTTCTGCTCAAGCGCGTCGCGCGCGGTCAACATCAGGATCGGGGTTTGCTTGTGGGCTTCGTGGCGCAACTTGTGCGCCACTTCCAGGCCATCCATGCCGGGCAAGGTCAGGTCGAGCACGATGACGTCAAAATCATGGACGACCGCGAGGTGCAAACCGGTGACGCCGTCCCCGGCAAAGTCGACCACGTTACCGCGGTCTTCAAGGTAATCGCCGATATTGGTGGCGATGTCGGTGTTGTCTTCGATGACCAGTACGCGCATGTGTCACTCCTGCACAACCGGCACACGGGCCGGCTGGAGTCACCAGCTTAACAATCTTGGGGGGAAGCCGGGCAACCAGCGACGCGAATAGTCTGAACGCGGGCCGCGCGTGTCACGGGAATGCCGGGTGAAGCTGATGCCGTACGCGAGCCAGGTCTGGAAAATGGAGCATGTCGCCTCCAAGCGCGGCGCGGACTAGGAGTCTTGTCAATGGCCACCGTTCACGTAGCCAGGTCGCGCTTGTTCCTGCATGAATTCCTGGGAAGAGCGTCGGGCGCGTTCAGACTCCCCGTATGTACGGCAGGCGCGTTGCGGGATCAACGAACCTATCGGTCGCTCGGATTTGCAGATGATGCGGCGGTCGTCGCGTCGGGTGAGGATGGCATTGACGTCTTCCTGATCGGTAAGCAACTGCGCGCGTTTGTTGCTGTCCATCTGCGCCACAGTCCCGTAGCTGTCAAACAGCGCCTGCATGTCGCTCAAACGCTTGATCACGATGTCGTGTTCGGCGCTGTCCAGGAATTCATAGCGTCCACCAGGGCGCATTTCGTCTTGCACAGCGCTACTTACTGCAGTGAACGCGGCCTTGTTGTCGGCCTTGACGTCCGGCTTCGGCGTGGACGCGATGGCGGCGCCCAGTGGCAGTAGCGCCATCGTCAACACGACAAGCATGATCCAGCCCCGGTGATGCATACAGGATGTCCAAGTGCGCGACGGATGCCGCTGGTAACATGACTTTACACGATACTTGCAGCCATGAGACGTGCCTTGGCGGCAGGTTAACGCTTTTGCGTGATGACTTTCCGTGCTGCAGGCTGCACTGAAGCGGTTGCACAACGCGACCGGGTTCGAACATGGTCCTGCAGCAAATCGATGATCGCGCCGGCAACGTCCACGCCGGTGGCGGCTTCGATGCCCTCCAACCCGGGCGAGGCATTGACCTCCAGCAGCAACGGGCCGCGCCGGGAACGCAGCAGATCGACTCCGGCCACGCCAAGGCCGAGCGCTCGGGCCGCACGCAGCGCGATGCGGCGTTCCTCGACACTCAGCGTCGCCACGCTGGCATGGCCACCGCGGTGCAGGTTGGCGCGAAACTCCCCCGGACTGGCTTCGCGCTGCATGGATGCCACCACCTTGCTGCCGACAACGAAGCAGCGCAGGTCACTGCCGTTGGCTTCCGGGATGAACTCCTGCACCAGGAAGTTCGCATACAGCCCGCGAAACGCTTCGATCACGCTTTGCGATGCGCTGCGTTTTTCTGCCAGCACCACACCGGTACCCTGGCTGCCCTCGTTGAGTTTGATCACGTGCGGCGGCTCGCCAATCAGCGCCAACACGTCGGCAGTGTCATCCGGGTTGTCGCCAAACACCGTGGTCGGCATGGCGATGCCCTGCGCGGCCAGCAGTTGCAGACAACGCAACTTGTCGCGCGCCCGCAGTACGGCCTCGGCCGGGTTCGGCGTATAGACGCCCATCATTTCCAGTTGGCGCAGCACTGCAGTGCCGTAGAAAGTGGTGCTGGTGCCGATACGGGGGATGACGCAATCGATGTCGTGCACGGCCTTGCCCTTGTAGCGCAACGCGAGCGCGCCGGGCGCCACGCGGGCGTAACAGCGCAGCGGGTCGAACACCCGCACCACATGTCCGCGTTTGCGCGCTGCCTCGATCAGGCGTCGCGTCGAGTACAAACGTGTGTTGCGCGACAGGATCGCGATTTTCATGGGCCGGCCGTCATGGGGAATTCCAGTTTCACTGCTGCGGGCGTGCTTGTGTGCAGGAACGCGATGGGTCGATGGCAAAACGCCCGCTCAGCGCCGTGCGTCCAAGCAGCATGGGAAACAACATGTGCCGGCGGTTGGTCAGGTTGACGTCGATTTCGAACATTTGCCCCGCCAGCAATACACCAGTGCGGATGAACCAGCGTTCGGTGCGCCGCCCGCCCGTGTCGGTTACCGCGCGACGATCGGTGGATCGCGCTTCGCAACAGATCTCGCGTGGTTCATGCCGGCCAAGGCGCACGGTAAAACGCAACCAATGTGCGCCGTCGCGGTGAAACTCTTCCAGCGTATCGACATGCATCGAGCTGCTGCGTGCGCCGGTGTCGAGCTTCGCCTTGAGTGGACCCAGGCCGAGTTGCGGCAGCAGCAACCATTCGCGCCACCCCAGCACGAGCGGATCAGCAGTGACCGCTTCGACGAGCGTCGGATCTGACATGAGATGGTGGGTGTCAGGCAGTGGAGCGGGTGAAGGGAATCGAACCCTCGTCAGTAGCTTGGGAAGCTACAGCTCTACCATTGAGCTACACCCGCGTGGCGCAAGATGGTAACTCGACACAGCTGCAGTTGGAAACTTGCCGATGCAGGGGGTGCTGCAACCGGCAGCCTGCCGGCGCGTGAATGGTTCATGGCGGCAAGCTGAACCGGGATGCGCGCGGCCATTGCAACCCCTGCAAGGGGAGCAATACTTGCGCATGACGGGACCGTGAAGCCCGGTCATCGTGGTCCAGCAATCAATTTCGTCGTCCGGAGAGCACCATGCGCAGTTTCGTCGAGGTTCCCACGGTGCTGCGCAGACACTGGCGCACGGTGGCAATGTTGCTCATGTGTGGTGCCGCGGGTTGGGCACAGGCGCAGCCGGCGGCTTTCAGTGACGCCACGGATCCGCCCAGTCGCGTCGCACGCTTGTCCTACCTGGCAGGTGATGTCGGTTTGCTGCCTGCCGGTGCCGCCACATGGAGTGACGCCAGTATCAATCGCCCGCTGACTACCGGGGATCGGCTGTCCACCGGTGCCGGTGCGCGTGCCGAGATGGAGTTTGGCGGCAGCAATCTGCGCATGGACGGCGACACTGATTTCGGGGTGTTGGACCTGAACGAGCAAGTGGCACAGATCGAGCTCACGCAAGGCACGTTAGGCCTCAGCGTGCGGGATCTGGGTAGCGGCCAGAATGTCGAAATCGACACGCCTACGGTGGCACTTGTCGTTGATCGCCCGGGTAGCTTGCGTGTTGATGTCGGTGATGGAGCGCGTGGCACGCGAATTTCAGTGCTCGAGGGCAGCGCCGTGGTCTACGGCGAAAACAGTGCGCAGCGCAATCTGGTTGCCGGACGCAGCTACCGGTTTGACGACAGCGCACTGAGCAGCGTGGTCATCAGTGATCTGGGTGGCGGCGATGGGTTTGACGCGTGGGGTCGCGATCGCGATCAACGTTATGCGCAATCAGTAAGTCGCCAGTATGTGTCGGACGCTATGGTGGGCTACCAGGATCTGGACCAATACGGGGATTGGCAGACTGACAACGACTATGGCGCGGTGTGGTATCCGACCCAGGTTTCGTCCACCTGGGCGCCGTACAGCGACGGCCATTGGGCCTATATCGCGCCGTGGGGGTGGAGCTGGGTGGATTCCTCGGCGTGGGGCTTTGCGCCATATCACTACGGTCGTTGGGCGAACATGCGCGGGCGCTGGGGCTGGATTCCGGGTCCAATGGATGTGCGTCCGATCTATGCGCCGGCGCTGGTTGCGTTTGTGGGCGGTGGTGGCTGGTCGGTCGGGATTGGCAATGGG
Source organism: Rhodanobacter sp. (assembly GCA_039926605.1). Taxonomy (GTDB): domain Bacteria; phylum Pseudomonadota; class Gammaproteobacteria; order Xanthomonadales; family Rhodanobacteraceae; genus Rhodanobacter. The sequence goes on from JBDSWR010000038.1 coordinate 77,960, forward strand.
CCGGTGGGTTGGTTTCCGCTGGGCCCGGGTGAGATCTACAACCCGTGGTATCGCACCAGTCGCAATTACTACACCAACGTCAACATCACCAACATTTATGTACGCCGCGGGTATGACCGCAGCCGCTATCACCGCGACATCGACAACCACTACGACCACTATCGTCGAGATTTGCCGGTGCGTGGCGAAAGCTACGTCAACCGCCATGCGCCACGCGGTTTCACTGCTGTGTCAGGACGCACTTTTGCCAGTGGGCAACAGGTGCGCGGCGGCGTACGCCAGGTTGATCAGCGCGAGCTTGCCACCGCTGCGGTGTTGCCGCGGGGCATCGCGGCGCGGCCGGCTGCTGGCCGTAGGGCGCTGCCGCGCAACGCCCATACGCGTTCATTACCGGTCGGCGGCTTCGATCGGGCGGTGGTGGCCCGGCGCGCGCCATCGGCCGGGTTTGTCGACCCCTTGAATGCATCGACGCGCACCCCGCGCGGCGGCAGCCGGGGCCAGCTTGCGACACCCGCGCGGGTCCGCTTGTTGACGCCGGAGGTGGCAGAGGCCGCGCGCTCGCCAGCGCAACGGGTGCTGTCAACCAGGGTGGCAGATGCGGCCGATGCGAGACCTGCCGACACCAGTCGTTTCGGCGCCCGCAACGGTGTGTCGGCGAACCGGGGGGAGCCCGTGCAGGAGCGCGTGGAGCAGCAGCGTGCAAATCGCGATCTTGTCCGTAATCGGGATGCTGCAGCGATACGGCCGATGCCGGCGGGTGTCGGCAGGTTGCCGAACGTGGCGCCAATACGCCCGGCAGACGAGGTACGCTCGGGGGAATTGCGCTCCGCAGGCTTTGCCCGATCTGCGCGGCGCATGGCGGGCACCGTCACCGATGAGTCACGGTCTGCTGGCGCTGCGATGGGCACCACTGATCGCACCGTGCCTGCGGCGACTGCCATGGACTCGCGGCGTAATCAGCGGGATGGCTCTCAGCGCCCGGGCTTGAGCATTATCCCGCGCGATAATACAGAGCGCGCAACACCATCCGTGGACAATCGCGACGTGTCCGTCCCGCAACGGCTTCCCCAGGTGCAGCGATTCCAGCGTGGCGTGATGGACGATGCCGGTGGGCTGTCGGCCGAACGGCGGGCAGAGTTTGCAGGGCGACAGCGCGTGATGCCGGAAAACCCACCGATGGGTCCAAGGACCATGCAGCGCAACGACTTGCCGGCGCGTTTCGAGCGGCCCCAACCCACTCGCAGTACCGTTGCAGCCATGCCGCAAATGGAAGCTCCACGGCAGGCGAATGCGGCACCTGTGCGCCAGTATCAGCCGCAACGCGAGGTACGCAACGCGCCCGTAGCAATGCCGCAACCGCGCATGACGGTGCCACCGCCACGCCGCGAGCGTGCGGCGCCAGCGGACCGCGAAAGCAAGGCGCGCCCCGCATCCCGGCCGAACGATCGCCCGCAACAGCAAGAGCAGCAGAACTGAGCGTCGACGCCAGCGTGCTGACGAAGCCCGGCATGTCCGGGCTTCGTGTTTCCCGGGCGTTGGCTGCACGCCGCTACAATGGTCGGGTTCCACGATGCATCTGCATCGTGGCGCACAGTGTGCTCAGCCTTCGCCTGAGTTGGATGCGCGCCGGTCGGCTCACACGCACACAACACCGCGTTTACGTCGTCACCAGAGCTTGCCCATGACAGATATCCACGCTGCCGCGCCCGTCGAGCGGCTGCGCCGCATTCGCAGTTTCGTCTTGCGCGAAGGGCGCATGACGCATGCGCAACAGCGTGCCTTTGACGATTACTGGTCGCGCTTCGGCGTTGACTACGCCGGGACGGAGCAGGATCTGGACGCATTGTTCGAGCGTCGCGCGGCGCGGGTGATGGAGATTGGTTTCGGCAATGGTGAGGCGCTGGCGTGGGCCAGTGAACACGATCCAGGTCGTGACTTCATCGGCGTGGAAGTGCATGGGCCGGGGGTGGGCCGGCTGATGAACGCGCTGGCCGCGCGCAACGCACGCAATGTCCGCGTGTTTCGGCATGACGTGGTGGAGGTGCTCGAGCACGATATTCCACCTGGTGCGCTAAGCGAGGTGCGTATCTGGTTTCCCGATCCCTGGCCCAAGAAGCGCCACCACAAGCGGCGCCTGATCCAGTCGGAATTCATTGCGCTGCTGGCTTCACGCATGGCTCCCGCAGGCCTGCTGCATCTGGCCACGGATTGGGAGGAATATGCCGGACACATGTTGACGGTCATGGAGACTGCGCCTGGCTGGAGCAACGTCACCGGGCCGGCCGCGTTTGCGCAAAAACCCGAGTGGCGCATCGAAACTCACTTTGAACGCCGCGGGCTGGATCTCGGTCACGGCGTGTGGGATCTCCTGTATCGCCGTGCATAGCTCGGGTGGTGTATCGCACGGTGACGTGCGCACGAACGGCGGGCAGCGCGCCCCTGCGAAAGCCTTCGGCCCTCAGAGCGCGCACTACCCGCCGGCTTCATCCAGCGTCAGTACCGGTAGAAATCCGACTTGTACGGGCCGTCCACTGGTACACCAAGGTACGCCGCCTGGTCGGCGGTGAGCGTGGTCAGCTTCACGCCGATCTTGTCCAGATGCAGGCGTGCAACTTCCTCGTCCAGTTTCTTCGGGAGCATGTAGACCTTGGCCTCATAGCTGTCCTTGTGTGCCCACAAGTCGAGCTGCGCCAGGGTCTGGTTGGAAAACGAGTTGGACATCACGAAGCTCGGGTGGCCGGTGGCGCAACCCAGGTTGACCAGCCGACCTTCGGCCAGCAGGAACAGCGCATGGCCGTCGGCAAACACGTACTTGTCGACCTGCGGCTTGATGTTGATTTTCTGCACACCAGCCATGCTGTTCAACGCGTCGACCTGGATCTCGTTGTCGAAGTGCCCGATGTTGCACACGATTGCCTGATCCTTCATCGCCTTCAGGTGGTCAAGCGTCAGCACATCGCAGTTGCCGGTGGTGGTGACGTAGATATCGCCGCGGCCCAGGGTGGATTCGACCGTGTTGACCTCGAAGCCTTCCATTGCCGCCTGCAACGCGTTGATCGGGTCGATCTCGGTGACGACGACACGTGAGCCATACGCACGCAGGGAGTGTGCGCAGCCCTTGCCCACATCGCCGTAACCGCAGACCACGGCCACCTTGCCGGCCAGCATCACATCCATCGCGCGCTTCAGGCCATCGGCCAGCGACTCGCGGCAACCGTACAGATTGTCGAACTTGGATTTGGTCACCGAATCGTTGACGTTGATCGCCGGGACCAGCAGCGTGCCTGCCGCAGCCAGTTGATACAGGCGATGCACGCCGGTGGTGGTCTCTTCGGAGACGCCCTTCCAGTCCGTGACCACGGCGTGCCAGTAGCCCGGACGCTCCACGGCCACGCGCTTGAGCAGATTCTTGATGACCTGCTCTTCGTGCGATGCGGCCTTCTCGTCCACCCATTTGTTGCCGTTCTCCAGCTCGAAACCCTTGTGGATCAGCAGCGTGGCGTCGCCGCCATCGTCAACGATCAATTGCGGTCCGAGGAAACCGCCCTTGCCGTCGGGAAAGCTCATGGCCGCCAACGTGCAGTCCCAGTATTCCTCCAGCGTCTCACCCTTCCACGCAAACACCGGCGTGCCGGTTTCCGCGATTGCGGCAGCCGCGTGGTCCTGGGTGGAGAAGATGTTGCACGACGCCCAGCGCACGTCGGCGCCGATATCCTTCAGCGTCTCGATCAGCACGGCGGTCTGGATGGTCATGTGCAGCGAGCCGGTGACGCGCACGCCACGCAGCGGTTTGCTCTGCGCGTGCTTTTTGCGGATTGACATCAATCCGGGCATCTCGTGCTCGGCGATATCCAGCTCCTTGCGGCCCCAGTCGGCGAGCGACAGGTCGGCGACTTTGAAGTCTTGGGATGGTATTACTTTGCTTGCAGCGTTCATGGGCATCTCCGGTTGGTGCGAGCCGCGTGCGCGCAGTCCGGCCTTGGCTGGGGGAATTCCGTGCAGACTGCTCGCAGTTCTTGCGGGGAGCCTGACCATGGATTTCCGGACTACTGCGAAGGGACTCGCATACTGAGCGCCGTTGTGGGATGTGCCGTGCCGAGCCTGGCCGCTCCTGCGACGGCGGAAAACTCCCGGGTCGTGAACGGTCGCAGCGCCCCTCAGCGGGCAGTGGAAGGGCGTTATTGTAATAGCAGACGCGCGCAGATGCCTTGCCGCTGCGCGATTGGTTACGCTGGGAGCCTATCTTCAACGGGAGTGATCGCATGCGTGAGCAGCGCGAACCGGAATTTTTGCCGCCAGATGGCCCGTTGCGCGAAGACGTGAGCCGGCTGGGCGCGATGGTCGGCAGGCTGGTGGTCGAGCAGAGCGGGGAGGCGGCGTTTGCGCGCGTTGAGGCGGTGCGGCTCGCTGCGATCCAGCGGCGCCACGATGGCGCGCCGGTCGACGCCCTCGCTACTTCCCTGGCTGGGCTGGAACCTGCGCTGGCGGAGACACTCGCACGCGCATTTGCCACGTATTTCCAGGTGGTGAATATTGCCGAGCGCGTGCATCGAATTCGTCGCCGGCGCGATTACCAGCGTGAAGGCAGCGCCGCGCAACCGGAGTCCCTGCTCGACGTCTTGACAGGGCTGAAGGCGCAGGGCGTGGGTGCTGACGAGCTGATTGGCTGGTTGGACCGGTTGTGGATCGAGCCGGTGTTTACCGCGCACCCGACTGAGGCCGTGCGTCGCTCCTTGCTGGAAAAGGAGCAGGCCATCGTGCGCTCGCTGATCGATGGCTTCGACCCGGAGCGCACACCGCAGGAGCGCACGGACGATGCCGAACGCATCTTTGTCGCGCTGTCCGCCGGCTGGCAAACCGCCGAAGCATCCAGCGTGCGACCGAGTGTGCAGGACGAGTACGAGCATGTGGGTTTTTATCTGGCGAATCCGCTGTATCGGGTCGTGCCGGCACTTTATGAGTCGCTGCACCGCGCCTTGCATGAAGTGTATGGAGTGGCGGTGACATTGCCGCGCCTGCTCGGCTTTGCCAGTTGGGTCGGTGGCGACATGGACGGCAATCCCGGTGTCGGCGCCGATACGCTGGCCGCCTGCCTGACCTCGCAGCGGGCAACGGTGCTTGAGCGCTACGCCGAGGAAGTGGCGGCGCTGGCGCGCCAGCTCAGCCAAACCGATGACCGGGTCGATATAGCGCCACCGCTGCGCGCGCGGCTGAACGCTTATCTGGTGCGTTATCCGGTCGCTGCCGCACTGATTCGCCCGCGGCACGCGGACATGCCTTACCGCTGTGTTTTGCATCTCATTGGCGCTCGCCTGCATGCCACCACGCAGGCCGAGGCAGGCGGGTATGCGACGCCTGACGAGTTGCTCGATGACTTGCAGTTGATCGCTACCAGTCTGGTTGAGCATCGTGGTCTGCATGCCGGTACCTATGCCGTCGCGCGTTTGATCTGGCGTGTTCGCAGTTTCGGCTTTCATCTGGCACGACTCGACGCGCGACAGGATTCACGTGTGCATGACGATGCGCTCGCAGCACTGCTTGGCGACCCTGACTGGGCAACCCGCAGCGCCACGGAGCGTGTGGATCGGCTGCGTCCGTATGCCAGCGGTACACAGGTGTTCGCCGCGTGTGCGGACCCGCAGGCCGCCGCGTTGCAAGCTGTGTTCACGGTTTTGCGCGACAGTCGCCAGCAGCACGGGGTCGGCGCCACTGGTCTGTACATCATCAGCATGGCGCGCTCAGTCGCTGATGTGCTGGCGGTCCTGGCGCTGGCGCGTCGGGGTGGTCTGGTGTCATCGCCCAGGGCCGATGCGCAGATTGGCACTCAGGGCGTCGCTGGCGTCCCGCTGGATATTGCCCCGTTGTTCGAAACCGTTGACGACCTGCACAACGCGCCCGCCACGTTGCAGGCGCTGCTCGATGATCCGGTGTATCGCCAACACCTGGCCGCGCGTAACGATCAGCAGTGGGTGATGCTGGGCTACTCCGACAGCGGCAAGGATGGCGGCACGCTGGCTTCACGCTGGGGTTTGCAGCGCGCGCAGGTGCGGCTGCTGGAAGTGGCGCACGCGGCGAACATCCAGTTGGCGTTTTTCCATGGTCGTGGTGGTTCGGCCAGCCGTGGCGGTGGGCGCATGACGCCGGCGCTGATGTCTTCGCCGCGCGGGGCAGTGGCTGGCGTGTTGCGGGTGACCGAACAAGGCGAGGTCATTCACCGCAAGTACGGTATCCGGGCGCTCGCGTTGCGGAATCTCGAGCAGACCGTCGGCGCGGTGCTGCGCGCAAGCTTGCGCCCACGCGCGGCCGAGCCGCGCGAAGAGCGCTGGCGCGGCCAGATGGATGCGCTGTCTGCAAGAAGTCGGGAAACCTATCGCGCGTTTGTCGAGCGCGAACACTTTGTGGATTATTTTCGTAGGGCAACGCCGATCGACGTGATCGAGCAGATGACACTCGGTTCGCGCCCGGCCAGCCGCCGCAGCATGCACGGCGTGCAGGATCTGCGCGCCATCCCGTGGGTGTTTGCGTGGACGCAGTGCCGAGCCATCATTCCCGGCTGGTACGGTTTGGGTAGTGCGCTGGAATATGGCGTGCAGGAGTTCGGTGCCGAGGCGATGAGCGAGATGGCACGCGATTGGCCGTTCTTCAACAACGCGCTGAACGACGTGGAAATGGTGCTGGCCAAGTGCGACCTGGATATCGCTGAAGCTTTCTCGGCGCTCGCCGGTCCGTTGCACGACGAATTTTTTGCCTTGATCCGCGCCGAGTTCGTACGCACCCGCACTGTTTTGCTGCGACTCAAGCACAGCGAGGCGTTGCTTGAGGGCGACGCGCGTCTGGCCGCGTCGATTCGCCTGCGCAACCCGTATGTCGATCCGATGAGCCTGTTGCAAGTAGACCTGCTGCGGCGCTGGCGGGGGGGCAACCGCACCGATGACACGTTGCTCCATGCACTGGTCGCCTGCGTCAACGGGGTCTCACAGGGTTTGCAGAACACCGGCTGATCATTGCATCGCTGGCGGTATATACAGCCCGCGAGTGGACTCCCACGGCTACGGTTTGGCGGTGAGGGCCGCGATGCGTTGCGCACGTGGCAACTTCTTCCACGCGATCTCCAGGCGCAGCGCGTCGCCATGGCCGATGACCCAGACCCAACCCAGCAGATGGCGTGGTGGATTGGAGCGGGTGAAGCGGGCGCCTTTGCCGCTGACGTGTTTGGCGTAACGCAGCTCGGGATCGCGGGCGATGCCCGTGTAGACGCGGCCGTCCATGCACTCGATCAGGTACACCGCCCAACGGTCTGGTGGAACTGGCGCGTTACCGTCAAGGTCAGGCGCGGGCAGCGGCTCGGCCGGTGGGGTGGGCAAGTCGGCGCCAGTCGCATCAGCGTCGTTGACGCGATCCACTCACGCCCACTCGACCAGATCTTCGGCGTCACACACTTGTTTCCATGCGGGCCGTGCCTTGAGCTTGTCGGCCAGCGACGAGAGGTTGGTCCAGTTGGTTGCCGGGTGCGGCATGTTGCGCGACCAGCGCATCAGCATCAGCGCGTACAGGTCGACGACACTGAACGTGTCGCACAGCAAATACGGGCCGTGCGCGCCGAGGTGGCTGTTGATGCGCGACCACGACGCCTCGATGCCGACGCGTGCGGCTTCCTTGATGCTGTCCGCCGCCGCAGGCAGGTGATCGCGTGGATAAAACCACTGGCGAAACAGGGGCTGCAAGGTATTGGCCAGATAGAACATCCATTGCAGGTAATCGGCACGCGCGGCGCTGCCCGGTGCCGGTGCCAGACCCGCATCAGCATGGCGCTCGGCGAGCAGCATCGTCAGCGCTGCGGCTTCACCGTGCGGGACGCCGTCGACCACCAGCGTCGGCACCACGCCGTGTGGATTCAGCGCGAGATACGCTGCACTGCGCTGCTGCCCCGCGTCCAGATCCATGCGCTGCAGCGTGTGCGGGAGCCCGAGTTCGAGCAACGTCAGGTGTACGACCATACTGGCGGCACCGGGGCTGTAGTAAAGCGTGAGCATGGTCAGCTATCCGCGAGATGGAAGCCGCATGATACCCGGCGCGGGAGCTGGTGAAAGCGCTGTCCGCAGCAGCACAGGCATTTCGTTTCCCACCTGCTTGCGAGGCGGAGCACAGGCGGGGCCAGGATGCTGTTCAGCCGTCCAGCTCGGCCCAGCGGGCGTAGGCTGCATCCAGCGTGGATTGCAGCGCAGCGAGCGCTTCATTGGTGCTGACGATGGCGGCGCTGTCCTGCTGGAAAAAGGCCGGCGCGTTCATGGCTTGCGTGCGCGTGGCGATGTCCGCTTCCAGTGCCTCGATCTTCTTCGGCAACTGTTCAAGCTCGTGCTGCAGCTTGAAGCTGCGCTTGCGCCTGGTGCCGGCCGGTGGTGTGGCGAGTGCAGGTGCGGCGTGACCCGCCACGTCCGTTGCGGGCACAACGGGTTCGTGGCGTGGGCGCTGGCGCAGCCAGTCCGTGTAACCGCCAACGTATTCGCCGATCCGGCCGTGGCCCTCCAGTACCAGGGTGCTGGAGACGACGTTGTCGAGAAACGCGCGGTCATGGGAGACCAGCAGCAGCGTGCCCTTGTAGTCGGTCAGCAGTTCTTCCAGCAACTCCAGGGTTTCCACGTCGAGGTCGTTGGTCGGCTCGTCCATCACCAGCAGGTTAGATGGCTGGGAAAAAAGTTTTGCCAGCAGCAGGCGATTGCGCTCGCCGCCGGACAGCCGCGTAATCGGTGCGCGCGCACGTTCGGGTGAAAACAGAAAGTCCTGCAGGTAGCCAATGATGTGTTTGCGCTGCCCGTTGAGTTCGATGAACTCCAGGCCGCCCGCCACGTTGTCGACCGCGTTGAGCGTGTTGTCCAGTTGCAGGCGGTGCTGATCGAAGTAGGCGACCTGCGTGCTGGTACCCAGCTCGGCCGTGCCCTGCTGCGGAATCAACTCACCGAGCATGATTTTCAGCAGCGTGCTTTTGCCCGCGCCATTCGGGCCAATGATGCCGATACGGTCACCGCGCAGCACCGTGGTGCTCAGGTCGTTGATCAAAACCCGACCGTCGAAGCCGTGCGTCACATGTTTGAGGTCGATCACTTTCTTGCCGGACGCGTGCGTGTGGCCGACTGTCATCTTTGCGTTGCCGGTGAGGTTGCGGCGTTTGGCGCGCTCGCTGCGGAGCGTCTCCAACGCGCGGACACGGCCCTCGTTGCGGGTGCGCCGGGCCTTGATGCCCTGGCGAATCCACACTTCTTCCTGCGCCAGCTTCTTGTCGAACAGCGCGTTCTGTTGTGCCTCGGCGTGCAAGCGCTCTTCGCGCCGACGCAGGTAGTTTTCGTAATCACCTGGCCAGTCGGTAACCGTGCCGCGATCGATCTCGACGATGCGCGTCGCCAGTGCACGCACGAAACTACGGTCATGGGTGATGAAGATGATGCTGCCGGCAAACTGCTTGAGAAAGGTTTCCAGCCAGTCGATCGCCTCGATATCCAGATGGTTGGTCGGCTCGTCCAGCAGCAACACGTCGGGCTTGCGCACCAGCGCCTGCGCCAGCAACACCCGGCGCTTCATGCCACCGGACAACGCGGCAAAATCTGCGTCGCCAGGCAATTCCAGTTGCGACAGCACTTCGTCCACGCGCCGATCCAGATCCCAACCGTGCTGTGCCTCGATCTGCGTCTGGACCTCGCCCAGCGCATCGAAATCGCCAAGCGCCAGTAATTGGTGATAGCGCGCGAGCAGCCGGCCCAAGTCGCCCAGGCCTTCGGCTACGACGTCAAACACGCTGCCAGCGGTATCTTGCGGCACTTCTTGCGCCATCCGCGCCACGACCACGCCGTTCTGCAGGCGCACCTCACCGTCATCGGCATGCAGCTCGCCCGTGATCAGCTTCATCAACGTGGATTTGCCCTCGCCATTGCGGCCGACGATGCATACGCGTTCGTTCGCCTCGATCGACAAATTCACTTGTTCGAGCAGGAGCGGGCCGCCGATACTGAAGTCGACGTGTTGCAATTGGATAAGGGACATCCGCCCATTGTAGCGGGGCGACTCGCCCTGATGGCTCAACCACGGTCGGGAAGGCTGGAGTTGCGGGGGGGAGGATGCTTACACGAAGTGGAGGTCTGGCACGACGGATGCGTGTTGACAATCGTTGAGAAAACATGAACTTGGCATCGGCGATTCACGTATCACTTGCGGATGTTGTTCGGGCTGTGCACTATGGTTTCGATCGCACTGGTTGATGTGGTCTTTCGCGCACGAGGAATTCAGGTTGGCCATTGAATCGATGGGGGCAGGGTGGCCGTTGCACCGAAGTCGGTGTCTGGCGGTGCTGTTCGCGCTGGCCGCGTGTGTCGGCTTCGTCGGTGTGGCGCATGCCGGCTATGCGGCCATCGTAGTCGATGCGGCAAGCGGCCAGGTGCTGAATGAAGTCAATGCCACCGAGCAGAATCATCCAGCTTCATTGACCAAGATGATGACGCTGTACCTCACATTTGCGCAGTTGAAAGCCGGGCGACTCAAACTCGATCAACAGTTGCCGGTGTCCGCGTGGGCGGCAGGCCGGGCGCCGACCAAGCTCGGCTTGCGTCCGGGCACGACCATTTCGGTGCAGGATTGCATCCTGGGCATGGTTACCAAATCGGCCAACGACGCTGCGACGGTGGCCGCAGAAGGTATTGCCGGCTCGGAGGATCGCTTTGTCGACATGATGAATGCGCAAGCCCTGCTGCTGGGCATGACCGCCACGCACTTCGCCAATGCGTCCGGGCTGCCCAATTCGTACGACGCGACTACCGCGCGCGATTTGGCGAAGCTGGCGATGGCGTTGTATCGGGACTTTCCGCAGAAGGCGGCTTTTTTCGCCACGCGCCAGTTCACATTCCAGGGGAAGCTGGTGCGTGGGCACAACCACCTGATGGATCGCTATCCCGGGATGGATGGATTGAAGACCGGCTACACCGTTGCCGCAGGTTTCAACCTGGCTTCGACAGCGGTGCGCGATGGCCGTCGTCTGTTTGCCGTGGTCATGGGCGGGCGCACGGCAGCGGCACGCGATGATCTGATGGCGCGCTTGCTGGATGACAGCTTCTCGCACCAAGAGACCCCGGAAGTTCTGGTTGCACAAGCCGGCGTGGTCCGCACCAGCAGAACGGGTCGGCTGCTGGCGGCGTTGTCGCCGATCCAGAGCGCCGCAGCGGATACGGTGCCTGCGCAATCGCGCCATCGCCGTCGGGGCAAGCGCGTTGTCGCAGCGGTGCGCAATGCGTGTCAGGCCCGTCGTGGCGCCGCTTGCGTTCGTCGCAAGCACACGATAGCCCATGCGCCGCGAACGACTACGCGGCTGGCGCGGCACAGCGGCAAAAAGCCGATGGTCGTTGCCTCGCGTGGTCATGGCGACCGTTAGCCGGCGACAAGTTGGCTTTGCTCGCGCGCGCATGCCCGGATCTCCGGTGGGTATCCAGACCGTTGCAGGTATCACGGGCACTGCCGGCTGTATGCGCGGTGGCTGGCAGCGGACAATGAAAAACCCCGCGATGCACTGCGGGGTTTTGTTTCAGCGCGCGGTAGCTTCCGCGGCTGGTCTTACTTCAGCTTCGCGGCCTTGCGCAACGCCTCGGCCTTGTCGGTCTGCTCCCAGGAAAATGCGGTAAACGTCTTGCCACTGGCGTCCTTCATTTCGTATGGAGTGCGTCCGAAGTGGCCGTAGCTGGCCGTCTGCTGGTACATCGGGTGGATCAAATCGAGCATCTGCAGAATCCCGAACGGGCGCAGGTCGAAGTTGCCGCGGATGAGCTTCTCGATGGCGTCGTCGCTGATTTTGCCGGTGCCGAACGTGGTAACGGAGATCGAGGTTGGCTTGGCCACACCGATCGCGTAACTCACCTGTACCTCGCAGCGGTCGGCAATACCCGCCGCGACGATGTTCTTGGCCACATAACGCGCGGCGTAAGCCGCCGAACGGTCCACTTTGGACGGGTCCTTGCCCGAGAACGCGCCACCGCCGTGGCGTGCCCAGCCACCGTACGTATCCACGATGATCTTGCGCCCGGTCAGGCCGCAATCGCCCACCGGCCCGCCGATGACAAACTTGCCGGTCGGGTTGATGTGAAACTTGGTGCCCTTGTGCAGCAATTTCGCAGGCAGGACGGGTTTGAGAATCAACTCGCGGACGGCTTCAATCAAGTCTTTCTGCTTGACGCTCGGGTCGTGTTGCGTCGACAACACGACAGCGTCAATCGCGACGGCCTTGTCATTCTCATAGCGCAGCGTGACCTGGCTCTTGGCATCCGGCCGCAGCCACGGCAGTGGTGACTTCTTCGCCTTGCGCACTTTTGCCTGCTGCTCGACCAACCGGTGCGCGTAGTAGATAGCTGCCGGCATCATGTCCCTGGTTTCGTTCGTGGCGTAGCCGAACATCAGGCCCTGATCGCCAGCGCCCTGATCTTCCGGTCTCTTGCGCGCCACACCCTGGTTGATGTCTGGGGACTGCTTGCCGATCAGGTTGAGCACGCCGCAGGTGGCTCCGTCGAAACCGACTTCGGACGAGTTGTAGCCGATATCGAGGATGACCTTGCGCGTAAGCGCTTCCAGGTCGATCCACGCCGACGTGGTGACTTCGCCGGCGACGATCGCAACGCCGGTCTTCACCATGGTTTCGCAGGCGACGCGCGCACGCTTGTCCTGCACGAGGATGGCGTCAAGGACGGCATCGGAGATTTGGTCGGCGACCTTGTCCGGATGGCCTTCGGAGACCGACTCGGAGGTAAAGAGGTAGCTGCTCATCGCGGCAAATATCCTTCTATACGGATGGATGGATGAATCGTAGGGCGCGCATGATACACGGCGCCGGTTTCAATTGCAGTACGGCCGCTGAATGGCCGAGCGGCTTGTCAATCCGGTCAGTTCTTCAGAGCAAGACATCCGTGTCGCTACTTGCCGATTTGCGCTGCCGATTCGCCCGCGTTGCGCTGGGCGTGCGTGCATCAAAACCACCAGCTGTCCGGCCCGCTCAGGCCCGGCGCGCGCACGGTGAGTTGTACCGAGCGCCGGGAATCGGCATCGTCCATGGACCGGTAGAACCGCCAGCTGATCATCGTATCGCCGACATCGGAGCAGATGCCTGCTTCCACTACATTCACATTTGGCCGGGACCGACCCATCGCTGTTCTGGGGTCGTTCCTTCCGCAGGCGCGCAACGCAGGCGTCAGCCCGTATCGAAGCGGTTCTCGATGAGGCTACCGAATGTGTCCAGCATCGTCTGCGTGTCTGCGCTCGAATGATGCAGCTGCATGCCGACGATGCGATCTTCGCTGCGATAGAGCATCACAGTGCCGAACAGCACGCTGATCGGCGGGTGTCCCAGGTAGTGCAAGGTAATCCGGCTGTAATCCGCACGTCCGCGACACAGCGTCTTGTCGGCCATGTTGATATTGCAGAACCAGGCGATTCTCGCGTCGGCGGCATCGCCGACAATCCCTTGCGGCGTGACGGTGAGTTCCAACGGCGGGCGTGCGACCTGGCAGCCCGTCGAACACAACGTCGCCATGAGCGACGTGCGTGCAAGAACCCGCTTTGTCATGCGGCTGGCCAAGTGTTGATGTGTGGTCCGAAGGTCTTGCGCTGGCGCCGCACGATGCAGAACCGGTGACCGGTCGGTGCCTGCATGATCCACCAGCGGTCGTGACAGAGCGCGACGCGTTCCGCTCCGAGCGATTCAAGGCGCAAGGCTTCGGCTTCGAGATCGTCAGTCTCGATATCCAGATGCACGCGCGATGGGTGATCAACCTTTTGCAGCAAGATGATTGGCTCGTCGTCCGCGGTTTCAAGCTCGGCGTAGCGGCCATCGCCATCCTGGTCAACGCTCGCGATCGGTTTGCCAAATGCGCGACTCCAGAATTCGGCAGCCGGAGCGAGATCATCGACCTGGCAGTCGATCACGATCGTGCAAAGACGGCTTCGATGCATGGCGGTGTTCCAAGTAATCCTGCGGTGCGATGCGGTCAGCTCCAGGGGCTGCGTTTCGGCACCTGTGCGTCGTGCAGCGCGAATGCCTCTGGCAGCAATGCACCCGTCGTGCATTCACGCACTGCGTCGCCAGCCGCAGTCGCGAGGAATACGCGCAGGCGATGCTCGACGTCGCATTCGTGCAGAACCTGGCGACAGGCGCCGCACGGGGCGACGGGTTCGGTCGTGTCAGCAATCACCGCGAGCGCGCGTGGATGGCCGCGGCCTTGCGCAATCGCGGCGCACACCGCATTGCGTTCAGCGCAGATCGTCAGTCCGTAGACATCGAACTCGACATTGCAGCCGCTGACGAAATCCTTGTCGCCATCGAACAGCAGGGCGGCACCGACGTGAAATTGCGAATGCGGCGCGTGCGCGCGACCCATCGCGGCTTCGGCTGCCGCAATCAGCCCCGGAAATTCCGCATCGACTTGCGCACGCGTCGTATTGGGTTTCATCGGTCGTCAGTGTGACTGCGCGAGATCGTCGAGCATCGCCTTGAGAAAGCGCGCAGCTTCGCCGCCCGTTGCGGCGCGATGGTCGAAGGTCAGTGACAGCGGAATCACGCGATGCGATTCGAAGCCGCCCATCACCGGCGTCATCTGATGACGCCCCTTGCCGGCCGCAATGATCGCGACGCACGGCGGCACCACGATTGGTGTGGCATAGCGACCTGCGAATACACCAAAGTTCGACAGCGATATCGTGTAGCCCGAAAGCTCCGACCGCGGAATGCTGCGCTCCTCAACCTGCGTGCGCAGACGATTGACGGCAGCGCGTACGCCGGCCGCATCAAGCACATCGGCGTTGCGCAGAGCCGGAACGAACAAACCATCGTCGGTGTCGACGGCGATACCAATGTCGACCTGCGGATGCAGCGTGCGCGTGAGGTTCTCGCCATCGAACCATGCATTCAGTGCCGGAACCGTCTTGCACGCGCGCACGATCGCGCGCACGAGGCGGCCGGTGATGTCGTTGCCGGGCAACCAGGCATGGATGTCGGCGTCGTCGCACAGCATGGTCGGCACCACTTGCGCATGCGCTGCCGCCATCACGCGCGCCATATTGCGACGAACGCCTTTGAGCTGTTCTGGTTGTCCCGTCGCATGGACCGTGTGCGGTGTCGTGCGCACGGGTTTGCCGCCCGCAGACAATGTCGTGCGTTGCGCGGCAGTTGTCGTGGGAGCGGCTTCAGCCGCGATGCTCCTCGAATACGCCTGTGCCGCGGGTATCGCGGTCGATGTCGTTCCCCCAGAGCCTACGCGCGCCGTGCCCGCTGCACCTGCATCCTTCACGTCCTTCAATGTGACCACGCTGCCAGCGCCACTAGGTCTAACGCGTGCCAGGTCGACACCAAGTTTCTTCGCCAGGGCGCGCACAGCGGGCACTGCCTTCACGCCGCCGACACTGGTCGCTTGTTCCGCATGCACGCGGTCGCTCGATTGCATCGCGCCGACGACGGTGCCTTCATCGGCACGACCGGCGTTATCGTTCTCCACAATTTCGCCGCCTTCGTCGGAGGCGATCACGCCTTTCTTGTCCGGCGCCTCGCTTCCGGCGCCCTTCGATGGGGCGGTCTTCGGCGGACCGTGGTGGTGCCCGGTTGCCTCCGCTTCGGCGCGTTGCGGCATCTTTGGATCGAGCTCGAACTCGGCCAGCGCCGCGCCGGTTGCGATCACGTCACCCGCGCCACCGTGCACTTTCGAAAGTTTGCCCGAATACGGCGAGGGCACTTCCACGATTGCCTTCGCGGTCTCCATCGAGACCATCGGCTCGTCCAGTTTCACGGTACCGCCTTCTTGCACCAGCCACTCGACGATGGTCGCGTCGGGCAGGCCTTCGCCGAGGTCGGGCAGGTAGAACGTCTTGATGTCGGCCATGGATAGCTCGTCGTTGCGGCTGCGTGCGGGCAACCGGCTTAGTGGATATGCAAGAGCACCAGCGCAATGATCGCTGGCACGGCCTGCACAAAGAAAATCTTGCGGCTGACCGTCCACGCGCCATACAGGCCGGCGACGATCACGCAAGACAGGAAGAAAATCTCGACATGCCAGCCTTCAGCCCCAAGCCAAAGGCCCCAGATGAGTCCCGCAGCGAGGAAGCCGTTGTACAGGCCCTGGTTCGCCGCGAGCGCTTTGGACGCTGCCGAAAATTCCGGCGTCAAACGAAAGGCCTTGCGTCCATAGGGCGTATCCCACAGGAACATCTCGAGCACGAGAAAGTAGATGTGCAACGCGGCGACAAGGCCAATGAACACTTTCGTTATCGTGTGCATGCCCAGATCCGATTGGAATGATCAGCTGACACTCAACGTGCGTTTCGCTGCCGCGGCGATGCGTTCGACGCTTGGCAGATATTTCATTTCCAGTCGATAGAGGGGGATGTGCGTGTCGTAGCCGGTCACGCGTTCGACAGGTGCGAGCAAGTCGTACAGTGCCTCGTCGGCGAGTCGTGCGGCGATCTCGGCGCCAAAGCCTGCGGTGCGCGGCGCTTCGTGCACGATGACGCAGCGACCCGTCTTGCGCACCGATTCGTGGATCGTGTCGAAGTCGAGCGGCGTCAACGTCGCGACGTCGATAACTTCGGCGCTGATACCCTCTTCGGCCAACGCATCGGCGGCTTCCAGCGTTTCCTTCACCTGCGCGCCCCAGGTCACGAAAGTCACGTCACTGCCATCGCGCAGCACAAAGCAGACGTCGAGCGGCAACGCCTCGCCGTCGTCGGCGACTTCTTCCTTGTACTGGCGATAGATGCGCTTGGGCTCGAAGAAGATAACCGGATCCGGATCGCGAATCGCCGCGAGCAATAGTCCATAGGCGCGGCCGGGCGATGAAGGCAGCACGACACGCAGGCCGGGGATGTTCGTGAACAGATGTTCGTTCGCCTCGGAGTGGTGCTCCGGCGCGCGGATACCGCCGCCCCACGGTGCGCGGAACACCGCCGGGCAGCTCATGCGCCCGCGCGTGCGTGTACGCAAGCGCGCTGCGTGGCAGGCGATGTGTTCCATCATCGGGTAGATGAAGCCCTCGAACTGCGCTTCAGCCACCGGCTTCATGCCTTGCGCCGCGAGGCCGACGGTGAGGCCGGCAATCGTCGTTTCGTCGAGTGGCGTGTCGATCACGCGGTCCGCGCCGAAGGTCTGCTGCAATCCTTGCGTTGCGCGAAACACACCGCCGTTGACGCCGACGTCCTCGCCGAGCACAACCACGCTCGGGTCGTGTTTCATTTCGTAGGCGAGCGCCTGGGTGACGGCCTCGATAAGGGTGATTTGTGCCATTCGGCGGAATCCGTTTCTGTATGGATCAAATGTACCGGGAATGTGGGGGCGGCTGAAGCCGCTCCTACGGGAATTCAGTGCGCCTTGTCCAGCGCCAGCGCCGCTGCGCGCTGTGCCACGAGGTCCGCTGGCAACTCGGCCCAGGTGAAGTCAAACATCGCTTCGGTCGGTTGCGACTTTGTTTCCAGATACGCATTCACCTCGATATCGACCTTGGCTGAACACTCGGTCTTCCAGTCTTCTTCTTCCTTTTCGATCCACGCGTTCAGCGACATCAAATACGCCTTGATGCGTTTCATGGGTTCGCGCTCCCAAGCGGCCTTGACCTCGTCATCGGCGCGGTAGCGGCGCGCATCGTCGGGGGTGGTGTGGTCGGACAGGCGGTAGGTGACCGCCTCGATCACCATGCCACCGTGGCCGTGGCGCGCGCGCTTGATGGCGTAGTCCATGGCCGAACGCATGGCGATCAAGTCGTTGCCGTCGACCTGCAGGCATTCGAGGCCGGCTGCGATGCCTTTCTGCGCCAGCGTCTTGGCGCCGGTCTGTGCGCTGCGTGGCACCGAGATCGCCCACTGGTTGTTGACGATGACCGCGACCAGCGGCAAGGTCATCGCGCCGGCTACGTTGATGGCGCCGTAGAAATCGCCCTTCGAAGATCCGCCATCGCCGACCACGGTGACTGCGACGCGCGGTTCCTTGCGCACCTTGAATGCAAGCGCCGCGCCGGCTGCATGCAGGCATTGCGTTGCGATCGGCACGGCCCAGGCGAAGTCGTGTGCGGGTCCGGAGAAATCGCTGCCGCGCTCGTCGCCGCCCCAGTACAGCAGCACTTCGCGCGGCTTCACGCCACGACAGAATTGCGCGCCATATTCGCGGTACATCGGCGCGAACACATCGTCTTCCTGCATCGCGCTGCCGATGGCGACATGCGCGGCCTCGTGGCCTAGGCAGGAAGCATAGGTACCGAGCTTGCCGGTGCGTTGCAGGGCAACCGCCTTGGCGTCGAACACGCGCACGAACAGCATCTGCTTGTACAGGTCAACGAGTGCACGCACATCGCGTGCGATCGCGGGCAGGTCGTCGCGGACGAGCTTGCCGTCGGCGTCGAGGTATTGCAGGTATTCAATTTCAAACGTGGCGGCGATTGACAAGGGGCCTCCGTTGCTTGGGACGCACGGCGCGCGAGCGCGTGGGGTGTTGGTGGATCTGGCCGATGGTTCGGCGATGGCAATAGCCGCTTGTGGCGGCAGACCAGAGATATTGGACCAAAACAGTAAGCAAGACGACTGCGCATCCGCAAGGCCCGGCGCAACATCCCGCGGCGACGGCCGGGTACACTGATCGACTTCCCGATTGTGACATCGCAATGAACGAAACGCCGAATTTGCGCCCGATCGAACAGGGCATCGAGCTCGATTTGCGCGACCGCACGACCTATGGCGGTTATCTGCAGTTGCCGATCCTGCTGTCTGCGCAAAAACCGCTGAGTGATCCGCCACATCACGATGAAATGCTGTTCATCGTTCAGCATCAGGTCGCCGAGCTGTGGATGAAGCTGTTGATCCATGAGCTGCGCGCCGCGATCGCGCGCCTGCGCCAGGATGATGTCGATACCACGTTGAAGATTCTTGCGCGCGTGAAACAGGTGCAGCAGCAATTGTTTGCTCAGTGGGGCGTGCTGGAGACGTTGACTCCGTCGGAATACCTGGAGTTCCGCCACGTACTCGGGCCGGCCTCGGGCTTCCAGTCGCAGCAGTACCGCATGATCGAATTCCTGCTCGGCAACAAGAACGCCGGCATGCTCGAGGTCTTTGCCCACGATCCCACCGCACAGGCGGAACTGGCGCAAGCGCTGGAAACGCCGAGCGTGTACGACGAGGTGCTGCGCTATCTCGCACGCCGCGGCCATGCGGTTCCGGCCGCCGCCCTGCAACGCGACTTCAGTTTGCCGCACGAGCGCACGCCCGAGTTGGTGCCGGTGTTCAAGCGTATCTACGAGAACGCACGGGAATTCTGGCCGGAATATCATTTGTGCGAGCAGCTGGTCGACATCGAGGAAAGTTTCCAGCTCTGGCGTTTCCGCCACATGAAGACGGTCGAGCGCATCATCGGGTTCCGCCGCGGCACCGGCGGGTCGTCGGGCGTCGCGTTCCTGAAAAAAGCGCTGGACCTGACTTTTTTCCCGGAATTGATCGATGTCCGCACCGAAATTGGCGCGCCGGTAGCCAGCGCATAACACGTTCGTCCCGGCGCGTCGCGCTGCGTTGCAGTTTGACGCGACGCGCGCCAGCGGTTACACGTTTGCGACTCGCAATATCCAAGGGAATTTCATGTCCGACACCAGCGCCAGCGCCTCTGCCGCGCCGCCTGCCTTTCCGCAGCGTCTTGGCCATCCGGCGCCGTTGTGGATGCTGTTCATGTCCGAGTTCTGGGAGCGGTTCGCTTTTTACGGCATCCGCTGGGCGATGGTGCTGTATGTCGTCGCGCAGTTCTACAACGGCCAGGGCACGGGCGAGAAGCCGGCCAGTGAACTTTACGGCGCTTATCTCGCGCTGGTGTACGCCGGTGCGATCTTCGGCGGTTACGTCGCTGACAAACTCATCGGCTACCAGCGATCGATCCTGCTCGGTGCGGGGATCATGGCCACAGGCCTGTTCATGCTGGCTCTGCCGAGCGAGTTCCTGTTCAAGCTTGGCCTCGCCACCGTCATCGTTGGCAACGGCCTGTTCAAGCCGATCATCTCGACCCTGGTCGGCAAGTTGTATGCGCAGTCGGATGAGCGCCGCGATTCGGGCTTCACCATCTTCTACATGGGCATCAACCTCGGCGCACTGGTCGCGCCGCTGATTACCCAGTATCTGGCCAAGAAAGTGTTCGGCATCGACAACATGCCGGCCTACAAGATCGTGTTCATCGCTGCCGGTATCGGCATGATCTTCAGCCTGATCTGGTTCTACCTCGGCCGCAGCCAGCTCAAAGGCATTGGCTTGCCACAGGAACACCAGGGCAGCCTGCGCAATGTCTCGATCGTGCTGGCCCTGGGCGTGCTGGTCGGCATCCCGGTGTTCTATTTTCTGCTGACGATCGACGCCACGATTCTGCAGGTGATCCTGATGGCCCTGCTGGTCGGTCCGGCGATCATGCTGTTCGCTGAAGGTGTCAAGGAAGGCAAGGTCGCGCGCGACAAGGTTATCGCGATGCTGATCATCCTCACCTTCAACGTGTTTTTCTGGTGCTACTTCGAGCAGGCCGGCAGTTCGTTCAACTTCCTGGCCGAGAAGATCATCGACCGCGACATCGGCTTCCACGGCCTGTTCAATGCGCTCGCTGGCGTGCCGGAATTCCCGGTGTCCTGGTTCCAGTCCGTCAACTCGGTCGCGATCATCCTGTTCGCGCCGATCATCGCGTGGATCTGGATCCGCATGGGCCGTGCCAATCCGACGATCCCGCGCAAATTCAGTCTCGGCCTGATCTTCAATGGTCTGGCTTTCCTGCTACTGATGTATGCGCTGACCCATCTCATCTCGCCCGATAACGGCAAGATCCCGTTCTGGACACTGTTCATGGTCTACGTGATCCAGTCAGTCGGCGAGCTGTGTCTGTCGCCGATCGGCCTGTCGATGACCACCAAACTGGCGCCGCCACGCCTGACCGGTTTCGCCATGGGCGCATGGTTCCTGTCGATCGCGATTGGCAACAATCTCGCTGGCATCTTCGCCGGTGAAGCCAGCGGTGAAACCGGCATGACCACGGGCAGCGCGCTTACCGCCTATACGCAGGGCTTCTGGATCCTGTTGATCGCCGGCATTTTGCTGTTCCTGATTTCGCCGCTGGTGCAGAAGCTGATGCACGGCGTCAAGTAACGATCGCGCTGCTCGCGCCTCGCGCTGGTGCCTGCGGGCACCGGCGGCGATCCGCGTTCGCGTCGGCGCGACATCCCGGATCAGGCTTTTTCCGTCACTGGCGCGAGTTTGTCCAGGATTCCCTGCAACGCACGCCGTTCCTCTGCGCTGAGAGCGGCCAGCATTTTGCGCTCGTGCGCCCGCGCGAGCGGCGCTACGGCATCGTGGATCTTCCAGCCGGCTGTGCTCAGGCGCAGCACCGAGCGGCGTTTGTCCCCGTCGTGCGTGCGTCGTGCAACGCGCTTCGCAGCGACGAGGCGCGTGAGGGCACGACTGACCGCCACCTTGTCCATCTCGGTATGCCCAGCCACCTCGCGGGCGGACAATCCATGCCCGTCGTAGCGCGCGAGCACGGCGATCACGCGCCATTCTGTCATCGAAAGGTCGAAACGATCCTGGTAGGCGCGCGCGATCGCCTGACTGATCCGATTAGACAGGATCGACAGCCGATAGGGCAGGAAGCGTTCGAGCTCAAGCGGGGCGTGGTCGGGCATGCGGCGATGGGTCTTGCAACTGGTTTCAAATGAAACCATAATTTGAGGCAGGCGTCCATGATCGTGAAGATCGAGACGTAGTCTTCTTCAGTCGCGCTTTGGGTGATCTTTGCGATCCTCCAGAATCGCGAAGAGCAAGAAGCGATCACCCCTGGCCGCACTTTCTAAAAAAAATGCAGCCGTCAATGTACTCCGGAGCATCTCGATGAACGCCCAGCCCAACCTCGGCATGCAGGTCACCACCTTCGACAACCCGATGGGCATCGATGGCTTCGAGTTTGTCGAATTCGCCGCCCCCGATGGCCGCGCCGCCGACTTGCACGCGATGTTCAAGCGCATGGGATTCAGCGCGGTGCTAAAGCACAAATCGCGACCCATCACCGTGTATCGTCAGAACGGTGTGAATTTCCTCGTCAACGAAGATCCCGATTCGTTTGCTGCCGATTTCGCCAAGGCGCATGGGCCCTGTGCCTGCGGCTTCGCAATTCGCTTCGCCAAACCGGCTGCCGAAGTCCTCAAGACCGTGCTCGGTAACGGTGGCGAGGCGATGGATCACAAGGAGGCGAGCAAGGCAGTCGACGCACCCGTGGTCAAGGGCATTGGCGATTGCATGCTTTATCTGATCGATCGCTACGGCAGCACCGGCAGCATCTATGACGCCGACTACGTTGCGATCGAAGGGGCCGAAGCAAATCCGCCTGGCTTCGGCCTGACCTTCATCGATCACCTGACCCACAACCTCTACTTCGGCAACATGCAGAAGTGGTCCGACTACTACGAGCGCCTGTTCAACTTCCGCGAGATCCGCTACTTCGACATCAAGGGTGCGAAGACCGGTCTTGTGTCGAAGGCGATGACGGCGCCGGACGGCATCGTGCGCATTCCGCTGAACGAGTCGAACGATCCGAAGTCGCAGATCAACGAATATCTCGATGTGTATCAGGGCGAGGGCATCCAGCACATCGCCTGCTTCACCGACGACATCTACGCGACCGTCGAGCGGATGCGCGCAGCCGGCGTCGAGTTCCTGGATACGCCGGACAGCTACTTCGACGTCATCGACGTGCGCGTGCCCAATCATGGCGAGGACGTGCCGCGTCTGGCGAAGAACAAGATCCTCATCGACGCCGACAAGGAAACCAAGCAGCGCAAGCTGCTGCAGATCTTCACCCAGAACGCGATCGGACCGATCTTCTTCGAGATCATCCAGCGCAAGGGCAACGAAGGCTTCGGCGAAGGCAACTTCCAGGCGCTGTTCGAGTCGATCGA